>DASXDJ010000021.1:0-74778 GCA_036490755.1 Streptosporangiaceae bacterium | reverse complement strand
CCCCGCCACCGCTCGCCTGTTCCTGCCGACCTGTCACTGTTCACCGGTTTCTGTAAGGGAATGCACCCCCTGCCGCGTCATACAAGAGATGATTTGGACGGGATCTCATCGGGGGGCACGTGGAGCGGCAGGCTTTGAGTTATGAGTGAGGCATCCGGCGCCCGCATGCCCGGCAGCGACGCGGAACTGCTCAACACCATCCGGTCCGGCGATTCCGCGCCATTTGACCTGCTCCGGGCCCGGCATGCGGCAGCGGCGCGGTATCTGGCCGCGCAGCTGCTCAGCGAGCCCGCTGCGGCTGATGCCACCGTCGAGCTGGCCTTCAGCCGGGTGCTGGACGCGATCCGGCGCGGCGGTGGCCCGACCGACGCGTTCCGCCCGTACCTGCTGACGGCCGTCCGGCGGGCCGCTGCTGGCAGCGCGCCGGTTCCGGTGGACGATCAGCAGCTTCCCGACCCCGGCCAGCTGCTGGCCGGGACGGCAGCGACCGGACCGGACGGCGCACCGGTTCTGCAGGCGTTCTTGTCGCTGCCCGAGCGGTGGCGGGCGGCGCTATGGCACACCGACATCGAGCTGGCCACCCCGGCCGAGGCCGCTCCGCTCCTCGGCCTGACCGCGGCAGGTGTCCTCGACCTGGCCCGCCGGGCCCGCGACGGACTGGCCCGCGCGCATCTTCAGCTTCGGCAGAGCGCGGGCGAACCGGATCCCGCTGCCCTCGCTGACCCTGGCAGTGCGCTGCGCGAGGCGGTCGCGCCCGCCGTCCTCGGCGCGGCCGCGGCCGCCTACCTGGCCGGGCTCACCGAGGCGGGGGTGGCCGGGGCCGGCGGAACCCGGGCCACGCGGCCCGCGCGGGCCGGGCGGACTGCGCGCCCGGCCCGGTCGTCCCGGTCCGGTGCCGCCGGCGCCGCCGCGCGACGGAGCGCCAGGTCGGGCTCGACGGCTGCTCCTCCTGCTGCTGTCGCCGCCGGCTGGCTGCGGCACACGAGCGGCCAGCAGCGAGCGATCGCCGCCGGGGTGGCGGCTGTCCTGGCCATGTTCGCCATCGGCGGCTACGTGCTCAGCACGGGATCCGGCGCCAGCACGCCGGCGGCGTCTACGCAGACGGCCGACACGGCCACCTCCCCGGCGTCCCCGGCACCGACGCGGAGCACGTCCCCGGCGCCCCGGCCCAGCCATCCCGCTGCCGGGCCCCGAACCACGCCGCCCGGCACGCCGGGCAAGCTGCCGCCGACCTCGGCGACTCCCATCGCCGCTCCCCCGCCGCCCGGCCCCCCGGCCGCCGGGCCGCCACCTCCGCCGACGCACCGCCGCCCCGGCCGGCCGCAGGGCCCGCGGCGACCGCATGCCCAGATCACGACACAGGTCAGCGTATTCGGACCGTGGGGACGCAGCAGCGTCGCCGCCGTCGCCTTCTCTATTGCTGACGCAGGCCCGCAGGCCACGGCGCAGCTCAGCGCCTACGTCTCCCTGCCGCCCGACGCGACGCTGGTTACCGGCGGGCACTGGGGCGGCGATCGAGGCGGCTGGAACTGCAGCGCCCGGCCCGGCGGCGTGTCCTGCGCGCACGCACCCATCAGCGCGGCGGGCCGCACCGGCGGGCTCCTCACCGTCCAGGTCACCGGGTCGCGGGCCTGCGGTCAGCCGGTGCAGGTCAGCGTGAGCGGCGGCGCGTCGACCGCCAGCGCGCAGTCGGCCGGGACCATTCAGTGCTCCCGCTGGCACCGCGGCTGGTCCGGGCATGCGGCGGCACGGCCGGGGGCTGCGCAACAGGCTGCCGCGCAGCAGACCGCAGCGCGGCAGCCCGCGGCCGGGTCAGCCGGCCCCGGCCAGCACTGGAACGGCCAGCACTGGAACGGCGGGGCCTGGGGCGGCCGGGACTGGCACGGCCAGGGGTCCGGGCGCCGGGGAGACGACCACGGCAGCCGGCACTGGTGGCGGTGGTCCGGGCGCTAGCCGCCCCGGCGGCTGCTGCCCGGCGGCCGCAGCGAGCCGGCCGTCGGCGGCGGCGGAGCTAGCCGGACGCCCGGATTCCGCTGATCAGCTGAGCGACCATGGTGGCTGCCAGGTCGTCGTCGAGCGGGCCGTGACCGAAGAACAGCCGGTAGTAGACCGGCGCGAACAGCTCATCCAGCACAGCCTCGACGTCCATGTCCGGGCGCAGCTCGCCGCTCGCCATCCCGGCTCGCAAGACGGCCAGGGACACGGCGCGGCGCGGCGCCAGCCACCGCTCGCGCAGGGACCGGGCGATGTCGGGATCCGACTGGGCCGCCGCTACCAGCGCCCGCATCAGCGGCCCGGCTGTCGTATCCCGGAACAGCGTGACCAGCGCATTGATCTGCCAGGTCAGCGACTCCGCGGCGGACAGGCTCTCGGGGATGGCCAGCGTGCCGACGACCCGGTCGAGGAAGCCGTCCAGTGCCACCGCGCCCCGCGACGGCCACCACTTGTAGATCGTGGCCTTGCTCACCCCGGCCCGCGCCGCAATGGCGTCCATCGTCGCGGCGCCCAGCCCGCCGCTCAGCATCAGGTCGCCGGCGGCAGCCAGGATGGCCTGCCGCGCGGTCTCGCTCCGGGGCCGGCCACGCGGCCGCCGCGGGGCCGGCCCGCCGCTGTCAGGCACGGTCGTGTTCCGGCGCCGCGGCCCGCCGGCCGCCGCGGCGCTGCAGGACGGCCTCGTAGGCGAAGATGAACCCGGCCAGGACCGGCAGCGCGGCGCCGAAGGCGGTCACCGCCGTCCAGCCGTAGGCCTCGTGCAGCCAGCCCGAGGCAGCGGAGGCCATGGACCCGCCGATGAAGGCCGACGTCATGTAGACCGTGTTCAGCCGGGCCCGGGCGTCCTCGCGCAGCGCGTACACATCGCGCTGGGTGAGCACCTGATGGCCCTGGACGGCCAGGTCGAGCAGCACCGCGGCGGCGGCGAGCAGAACCAGGCTGCCCGCGCCCGCGCCGGCCAGCACCATCGCGGCCACCGCCACGATGATGGCGATGCCCCGCCCCAGCCGTCCCCGGCCGCGGTCGCCGAGCACGCCCGCGACCAGCGCCGCCCCGGCGCCGGCCGCGCCGACCAGCGCGAACAGCGCGATCTGCAGCTGCGACAGGTGATGGGCGTCGATGAGCTCGAAGGCGATGGAGGTCCAGAAGCAGGAGAACGCGCCGAACATCATCGCCTGGGACGCGGCCCGGCGGCGCAGGACCGGCTCCTCACGCACCAGCCGCAGCGCCGAGCCCAGCAGGCTGGCATAGCGGACGGAGGCGCCCGGCCGGCGCTCGGGCAGGATCCGCCGCAGCACCAGCGACATGGCCACCATCGCCACCGCCGAGATGAGGTAGATGCTGCGCCAGCCCCACGCGGCCGCGGTCACGCTGGCCAGCGAGCGGGCCAGCAGGATGCCCAGCAGCAGGCCGCTCATGACCCGCCCGACGTACTTGCCGCGCTGGGCGGCGGGCGCGAGGTGGGCGGCGAACGGCACCAGGACCTGCACGACGACGGATGTTACGCCGATGCACACCGATATCAGCACGAACAGGACGAAGTCCGGGGAGAACGCCGCGATGGCCAGCGCCGCCGCGGTGCCCAGCAGCGTCCGGCAGGCCAGCTTGCGGTTCTCCAGCACGTCCCCCAGCGGGACGAACAGCGCCAGGCCGGCCGCGTAGCCAAGCTGGGTGGCCGTCACCACGATCGCCGCGGAGCCCTGGCTTACCCCGAAGGTCGACGCGATCAGCGCTAGCAGCGGCTGGGCGTAGTAAATGTTGGCGGCCGTCACGCCGCAGGCCACCGCCATGACGGTGATCACCAGGTTCAGCCCGGCCGGACGGCGGTCAGCCCCGCCGCCGGCCCGGCGGCCGGGCACCGGCCGGCCGGCCTGCTCGGTACCGGCTGGCCGGGTGATGCCTGACGCGGTCACGAACGCTCCCCTGACAGCAGTGCTGGCGGCGGTCGCGGCCACGGCGCGACGGCCGCGCTGGCAGCGACGCCACCAGCGAATTTCTAAACGCTAAGTACACAATCTATGTTCCTGGCATCGGCTGTCAAACCGGCGCCACACCAGGACCGTGCGCGAGCCCGCGCCAGTGCACCGGGATTTACTAGACGGTAAGTTCTGGCCGCTGCTGACCGGCGGCATGAGACGCGCAGGCAGCCCGCGGCCGCGCGTCCCGGCGCGGCGCGGCGCCTGGCGGCGCGGCGGGCGGACCGCGGCGCGGCGGGCGGACGGCGGCCGATACTGGACCATGACCAGTCCCGCGATCGCAGCCGCGCAGGCGGCCGGCCTTCCGCACCGCATCATCCGGCACGGCTCCGTCCGCAGCCTGGCCGAGGCCGCCCGGGCGCGCGACGTCGATCCTGCCGACGTGGTGAAGACCATGGTGGTGCGGCGCGGGCCGGAGGACTTCCTGTTCGTCCTGGTGCCCGGCGACCGCACCATCTCCTGGCCCAAGCTGCGCGCCCTGCTGGGGGTCAGCCGCCTGTCCCTGCCCGACGCCGCGGTAGCCCGCGAGGCGACCGGCTACGAGCGCGGCACGATCACCCCGCTCGGCGCGACCACCGCCTGGCCGGTCATCGCGGACGAGCGGCTGGCCGGGCGGCTGATCACGCTGGGCTCGGGCGAGCACGGCGTGGCCATCGCGGCCGGCGCCGATGACGTGGTGCGCACGCTCAGCGCCAGCCTGGCCGACGTCACCGACCCCGAGCCCGGCGGCGCTCCCGGCGGCGTCCGGCGATCATCTTGACAAGGTAGCCGGGCCGCGGCGGGATCCAGCCGAGCTCCTTAGCCAGGCCGAGGTCATCGCGGACGGCGTCGTGCTCGGCGATCAGCCCGTCCTCGATCCGGAACCCAGTGCACCTGCCGGGTCGCGAAGTTCCGGCCGGTGGGCGGGAAGACCCCGGTCACAGCGCCGTCGGGCGACTCGTGCACGACGAACGGGCCGGTATGCACGCCGTGCAGGGTGACCCAGGCGACGACGCGGTCGCCGGTGACGGCCACGTCCTCGATAGTGAAGCGCAGCTCGCTGAAGGCCCGGCGCAGCCAGGCGGCGGTGGCTTTCAGCGCCTCTGGCCCCTGCTCGCGCGCGGGCAGCGGCTCGTGGACGGAGCGGTGGTTAACGTATCCGCCAGTCACGTTCGCCTCAGCCAGGGGGCGGCCAGGCCGCCAGGCTGCGGATCAGGCCGCGTCGGGGTCGGGAATGGGCGGACCGGTGACCTGGATGCCGTAGCCCGGCGCCAGCTCCAGCCAGCGCGCGATCTCGGCCGCCGGCAGGCCGCCATCCGGCAGGCCGGGCGCCGCCGCCGGCCTGCCGACCTGGTCGTAGATGTCCAGGAGCGAGCCGGGCAGGACCAGTGCCAGGCAGCGGGCCGGGCTCCGTCCGGTGATCCGGAAGGCGTGCGGCACGCCGGCCGGCAGGTAGATGAAGTCGCCCGCGGTAAGGCTGGCCTCCTGATCGCCGGCCCGGTAGATGAGCGAGCCGTCCAGCACGTACCAGGCCTCGGCCTCGCGGGTGTGCACGTGCTCGGGCGGGGCCAGGCCCGGCGGCTGGGTCACGATGGCGGCGTCCAGGAGCCCGCCGGTGTGCCCGGCGGTCACCAGCCGCTCGAACAGCGAGCCCAGCGCCCACGTGGCCGGGGCATCGCCAGCTGCTCGTATCGTCGCCATGCCGCCGGCGTCCGGCGCGGTCAGGTCAGTCATGACAGTTCTCCTTTGGTAGGTGTGCGGCAGCCGGGGACGGTACGAGAAGCCGCCCGCACGGCCGCGCAGCCGCGTCCGCGGCCGCGGGGCTGGGGACGCCGGGCAGGGCCCGGGCCAGCCGGGTTCAGGCCTGGCGCAGCAGCAGCCGGCACCAGGCGTCGATGAGGAAAGAGCCGAATCGCTCAGCCGGCCAGCCCCGCTCGCCGACGAGCAGGACCCAGTACTCCGAGCTGTTCATGCTCCAGATGATGTCGGCCACGTCGCTGTCGGTGAGGTCATCGCGCAGCTCGCCGGTGGACCGGAGATCTGCGGCGAAGTCCCGCATGTTGCGGGCCCGCCGCTCGGTGATCTCCCGCCAGAGGGCCGCCGACTCCGGATCAGTGCCGCCCGCGTCCCGCAGCGCCAGGACCACCGGCGCCAGCCGGCCCTGGATATCCACCAGGCCCGTGACGTACTCGGTGATCTTGTCGCGGGCAGTCGTGGCAGCCCGGACCCGGACGACGTAGTCGCGCTGCCGGGCCGGGACCGCCGTCCCGGTCCCCGAGATCGCTGTCTCCAGGACCTCCCGGAGCAGCGCGGGCTTGCGGCCAACCGTCACGTACACGGTGTCGACCGCCACCCGCGCCTGCCGGGCGATCTGCGCCACGGTCGTCCCGGCGTAGCCCTGGGTCACGAACAGCTCCCGCGCGGCAGCCAGCACCGCCGCGCGGGTGGCGGCGGCCTGCTCGGCACGCCGGGGCGAGTGGTAGCCCCGTGTTGCCGGGCGGTCCTGATCGGCAGTCATCTACTCTCAGCGGTGATCCGGCGGCCCTTCGATAGCTGACGCTAGCAGCCCTCACGGTCCGGTTAGCCGGTCCAGCACACCGGTCTGGGCCAGCATCGCGAACCGGTCTGGCACGCCCCAGTGCTCGACGATCCGGCCGCCCGCGACCCGGGCGACGTCGATCACCGTGAAGTCGACGGGCCGGCCGCTGGGCGGCCCGAAGAACGGCCCGGTCGCGGTGCCCTGCACGCGCGCACGGACCCAGATGATGTCTCCCGACTCGACCGCGTCCTCGATCGTGAACCGGGCGTCCGGTATCGCCGCGTGCACGTCGCGCATCGCGTCCTTCACGTGCCGCACAGCCTCGCCGGGCGCTCCGGCCAGGCCGAACTGATGCTCCACCAGGTCCGGCGCGCACAGTTCCTCGGCCACCGCCGGGTTCCCGGCGGCAAAGCCTTCCTCCAGCATGCGCTGCAGGACCAGGTAGGCCTCGGACGTCGTTTCTGCTGCCCTCATCGCTGCTCTCCTCTCCGCCCTGGCCAGAATTGACCAGAGGTTGATTCGGTCGAATAGAAGCAGCTTAGGGCCAATTTCGCGCGGCCGCAACTGGCAATCAGCTCAGGGCTTCCGGGCGACCAGCAGGAACCGGTGGGCGCGCACGGTCAGCGGAGCCTCGCGCATCTGGTCATGCAGCCGCCGAAGCGCCGGCCGGACCGCGGCCAGCCCGGCCTCGGGCACCAGCCACGGGACCGCCCGCACCAGGTACCAGGCCAGCGCGCCCACGTCCGCGTAACTGATCTGCTGCACCACTCGCTCGGCCCGGAGCTCGGTCAGGCCGGCCGCCCGGACCTGCTGGCGGGCGGCCGGCAGCCACGACTCGGCCGCCGGCTGCCCCGTCGCCGGGCCGGCCGCCAGGCCCAGGGCGGCCCGGTAGTCGTCATCGTCATGCAGGTCGACCTGCTGGGTGACGAAGTGCCCGCCCGGCGCCAGCACCCGGGCCACCTCACTGGCCCGGAACGCCTCGTGCCGGCTGAGCACCAGGTCGAACGCGCCATCCCGGAACGGCAGCCAGACGGGCAGGCCCGCCGGGCCGGGCCCGGCATCCTGGGCCAGATTCGACGGCGCAGCCTGGTAGTGGACCACCGGGATGCCCAGCGGGCGCAGCCGGCGCGCGGCGACCGGCACGTTGGGCGCCCAGTTCTCCGTGGCCACCGTCCGGTCCGGCCGGGCGGGCAGCCCGGCCAGCACCTCCCCGCCGCCGGTGCCCAGGTCCAGCAGCGGCCGGTCACCGGCCAGGCCCGCCGCGACCGCCCCGTAGTTCCAGGGCAGCGGCGCGGCGGTCGACCGGCCGCGCAGGAAGCGGAAGCTCCAGCCCGTCATCGGCGCGGCCAGCGCCTCGTCCATCAGTGCCTCAAATGTCAGCTCGCTCATCCCGTCATGCTGACGCGGCGTCCGGGGCCGGGCAACGCGTAACCGCCGCGCGGCCACCCGGCGCAATTCCGGCGTCCGGCTTCATCGCCCCTCAATCGGCCACCGCCAGCCTGAGCGCTAGCGGGCAGCGGCCATGCCGCCTGCTCCGCCTGGCACATCCGCGGGAGCGGGAGGAAGACCATGACTCACCCATCATCAGTGCCATTGCCCGGCAGCGAGCGCGCTGCGCTGGCCGCGGCCCGGCTGGCCGGGCCGGCCGACGCTACGGAGCGGATCGAGGTCACAGTGATCATCCGCCGGAGAGCCGGGCTGCCCCGCACCGCGGCGGGCGGGCCGGCCCGGATATCCCGCGACGAGCTGCGCGAGCGCTACGGCTCCGATCCGGCCGACCAGGCCCTCGTGACCAGCACGCTGGCGGCGCCGGACTCCGGAATCGAGGTACTCGCTGCCGACCCCGGCGCGCGTCAGCTCACCCTCAGCGGCACGGTCGCCGCGCTATCCGCCGTCTTCGGCACCTCGCTCAGCCTGGTCACCAGCCCCGGGCCCGGCGGCGTCGCGGTCACGCACCGGTACCGCGAGGGCGGCCTGCGGGTCCCGGCCCGGCTCGCCGGCATCGTCGAGGCCGTGCTGGGCCTTGATGACCGCCCGCAGGCCCGGCCGCATTTCCGCAGCCGCGCCGCGGACGCCCCCGAGTCGGTCTCCTACACCCCGCCCCAGCTCGCCGCGCTGTACGGATTCCCGGCCGGCACCGACGGCAGCGGCCAGCAGCTGGCCATCGTCGAGCTCGGCGGCGGGTTCGGGTCCGACGACCTGGACGCCTACTTCACCGGGCTGGACCTGGCCACCCCGTCGGTCACTGCCGTCAGCGTCGCCGGCGGCAAGAACGTCGCCGGCCAGGACCCGTCCGGCGCGGACAGCGAGGTCCTCCTCGACATCGAGGTGGCCGGCGCCGCGGCGCCCGGCGCCGCGCAGCGGGTCTACTTCGCGCCGAACAGCTCGCGAGGCTTCGTCGAGGCGGTGACCGCCGCGGTGCACGCCACGCCCTCGCCGACGGCGATCAGCATCAGCTGGGGCAGCTCAGAGGATTCCTGGACGGCGCAGGCGCGCTCCAGCCTGGACAGCGCCATCGCCGACGGGGCGGCCCTGGGCATCACGGTCTGCGTAGCTTCGGGCGATAACGGCAGCACCGACGGCGTGGCCGACGGAGCCCAGCACGTCGACTTCCCGGCGTCCAGCCCGCACGCCCTGGCCTGCGGTGGGACCAGCCTGCAGGCCGACCCGCAGGCCGGGGTGATCACCGCGGAGACGGTGTGGAACGACGGCCCGCAGCGCGGCGGCGGCGCCACCGGCGGCGGCATCAGCGATACCTTCGCGCTACCGCCCTGGCAGGCCGGGTCCGGGGTACCGGCCAAGAACGGCCAGCCCGGCCGGGGGGTGCCCGACGTGGCGGGCAACGCCGACCCCTATACGGGCTATCAGGTCCGGATTGACGGCCAGGACACCGTGGTGGGCGGGACCAGCGCCGTCGCGCCGCTGTGGGCCGCCCTGGCCTGCCGGCTCGCGCAGGCCGCGGGCCGCCCGCCGGGGCTGCTGCAGGAGACCCTCTATGCGGGCGCGGGCGCCGGCCAGCCCGCTGCCGGGCTGCGGGATATCACCAGCGGCAGTAACGGGGCCTACGCGGCCGGGCCTGGCTGGGATCCGTGCACCGGGCTCGGGGTACCCGACGGGCCGGCGCTGCTGGCCCGGCTGAGCGCGCCGGAGGGCTAGCCGCGGCCCAGGTGCTGCGGCGCCCCGAAGCGCTGCAGCACCTCGGGCACGGCCACCCGGCCGCCCTCGTCCTGGAAGTTCTCCATGACCGAGAGCAGCGCCCGGGCCGTGGCCCCGGTGCCGTTCAGGGTGTGCGCGAACTCCAGCTTGCCGTCCCGGCGGAACCGGATGTTCAGCCGCCGGGCCTGATAGTCGGTGGTGTTCGAGCATGAGGTGATCTCGCGGTAGCGCTGCTGCACCGGGAACCAGGCCTCGATGTCGTACTTCTTGGCCGCCGGGGCGCCCAGGTCGCCGACCGCGATGTTCATGACCCGGTAGGGGATGCCCAGCTCCCGGGCGATCTCCTCCTCATACGACAGCAGCCTGTCGTGGAGGGCCGCGGACTGCTCGGGCAGGCAGTAGACGTACATCTCGACCTTGTCGAACTGGTGCACCCGGAACATGCCCCTGGTGTCCTTGCCGGCCGCGCCGGACTCCCGCCGGAAGTTGGTGGTGAACGCGGCGTAGCGGGCCGGCAGGTCAGCTTCCTCGAGCCGCTCGTCGGCGTGGATGCCGGCCAGCGCGACCTCGGAGGTCCCGGTCAGGTACAGGCCGTCCTTCTCCAGCTGGTACAGGTTGGATTCCTCGGTCGGCAGGAACCCGGTTCCGTACATGGCCCGCTCGCCGGCCAGCACGGGCGGCAGGACCAGCAGGAATCCCAGGCCGGTCAGCTTGTCGATGACATACCGGTACAGCGCCATCTCAGCCAGCGCGACGTCGCCGATGCGGTAGGCAAACCGGGAGCCGGACAGCCGCGCGCCCCTGGCCATGTCGATCCAGCCGCGCGGCGAGGCCAGCTCGGTGGCATCCACCGGCTCGAAGCTGAACTGCGGCGGCTCCCCCCAGGTCCGGACCAGCTCAGCGTCTTCCTCATCCATGCCGTCAGCGGCCGTGGGGTCGGGCAGGTTAGGAATCCTGGCCAGCAGCTCGTCGCGCCGACGCCCGGCCGCGGCCTGATCGGCCTCGGCCGCGGCCAGTTCCTCCTTGAGCTGGCGAAGTTCCTCGATCTCAGCCGGGCTTGGCGGGCGCCCCCTGGATGACTTCTTCTGCACGGCGCGCAGCGACTCCGCGCGCTCCGTTTGCGACCGCCAGCTGGCGTCAGCCGCCAGCAGCGCGTCGAAGTCTTCCGCCGCGCCGCGCCGGGTCAGCCCGGCCCGGTAGACGTCGGGTTCCTGGCGTGCAGCCTTGAGGTCAATCACGGGCGCGAGTTTATCGGCGACGCCGGCCCGCGGCAGCTCAGTTACGGCCCGCGGTCGTGCTGTCAGGCCCGCGATACCGGGACGGGCGGGCCGCTATCGGGGCGCCGCCCGGCGGCGAGGTCCCCGGCCGCGGCGTCCGCCACAGCCCGCCGGCCGGACCGGGTGGCCAGCACCGACCCGGCCAGGATCAGCGCAAAGGCGGCGAGCATGGCCGGAGTCAGGCGCTCGCCGAGCAGCCAGACACCGCCGGCCACCGCGATGGCCGGGTTGATGTAGGTGATCACGCTGGCCCGGGCCGGGCCGGCCTCGGCGATGAGCGCGAAGAAAATCAGGAACGCCACGGCAGTGCAGACCACGGCCAGCCCGGCGATGGCCGCCAGCACCTTGCCCGACGGCAGCGAGGCCGGCCAGGTCGCCGCGGCCAGCGGCGCGTACACAACCGACGCGAAGCCCAGGCAAGCCGCCGTCATGGCCAGCGGCGGCAGGTCAGCCAGCTTGCGGCTGGCCACCAGCGGCCCGGCTGCGTAGCACACCGCAACCAGCAGTACCTCGCCCACCGAGAGCGCATCGCCCCCGGACACACCCGGCCCGACGAGCAGACTGACCCCGGCCAGGCCGATGAGCAGGCCCGTCCAGCGGACCGGCGACAGCCGGTCGGTCCCGCCGGTCGCCAGGGCCAGCACCGCCACCAGGATCGGCACCGAGGCGATCAGCAGCCCGCTGAGCGAGCTGGACAGCCGGGTTTCCGCCTCCGACAGCAGCAGCCACGGGATCACGATCTCGACCAGCGCGAACACCAGCAGCCAGCGCCAGTGCGGTAGCAGGCTCGCGAGCTGGCGGCGCCGGATGGCGACGGGCAGCAGCAGCGCCGCGCCGATAGCTACCCGGCTCAGCACCAGCACGGGCACCGGCACACCGCCCACGGCCACCTTGATGAGCAGATAGGGGATGCCCCAGATCACGCTCATCGCCGCGAACATCACCCAGCCTCGGCGGCTCACGACCACTCCTCCCGGGCACGCTGCACCGCGCGCCATGCCATCAGCTTTGCGCGCGTGCTGCCGCCCGTCTTGAACGGTCTTGCGCCCCTCAGGAAACCCGCCGCCCCGGCCCGCCATTCCCCCTATGTCCTGCCTTCCGGGGCGGGCGTGCTGCTAGAGCTTGAGGCAGATGCCGAGGGGACCGATGTCCAGGCAGCTCGGCGACGGGGACGGAGTGGGCGTCGGCGAGCCGGTGGGCAGCGGAGCCGGCGGGCTGCCGGGCGGGCCCGCGGTCGGCGGCCCGGTCGGGGTGACTGACGATGAGCCGGACGGCGCGGGCGACGGTGAGCTGCCCGGCGGGGGCGACGGCTTCGGATGCCGGCCATGCCGGCCCCCGCCCGGCGGGCTGCTCGGCCCGGGCGGCGGCGGG
Source organism: Streptosporangiaceae bacterium (assembly GCA_036490755.1). Taxonomy (GTDB): domain Bacteria; phylum Actinomycetota; class Actinomycetes; order Streptosporangiales; family Streptosporangiaceae; genus DASUBV01. The sequence goes on along the minus strand of DASXDJ010000021.1, from coordinate 62,488 downwards.
CCGGCCGAACCGCCGGCCCGGTGGCCCGGTGACCCCGGCGCGGTGGTCGACGTGCCCGGCGGCGCGGCCAGCACCGGACCCGGCTGCGGGAAGGGGCCGCTGGCCTGCGGGGACCGGATGGTGAAGGTCACCGCGGACATCATGATGTAAACGAGCGTGGCGCTGGCCACGATGACCAGCGGCGGAACCAGCAGCAAGGGATGCGCGCGGAAGGCCAGCGCGCCGTTGCGCAGCGTGTGCCTGACCCGGTTCCGCATCACGGCGATGGCTACGCTGGCGGCCGGCAGCGGCGGCCCGTGTCCCAGGTCCGCGCCACGGCGGGCCCGCAGCAGGGCGGCGCGGCGCTCGGCCGGGCTCAGGCCCGGCAGCAGGTAGATGATCGTGCTCCGGCCATGAGCCTCGGTACGGACGTGTAACCCGGCGGGCAGCTCCGCATATCTGATCTTGATCAAGAGCAAAACCTCGCGACACGCTCAACAAGGGGGTATCCGGACGCAACAATCACACAATCCGTGACGACCATATCACTGTGGATAGCTGCAATTCCACGGACAAGGCGGTTCCGGGCTCCGGCCGGGATCGCAGCTGGCCGCGGCTATGCCGGCGGCCCGGCAGGCTGCGCGCCGCGGCTACGCTCACCACATGCGGACTGGCCGGCCCGGGGCTGCGCGCCGGGCCGGCGAACTGGACACCGAGCAGGAACTGCCGCGCGGCGGCTGGGCCCTGATGTGACAGCCGAGGAGGGGACATGCTGGTGAGGCCCCGCACTGACGGTGCCCCGGCCACCTGTGCTCCCGCCACCCGGGTGCCGTCGGCCTGGACATCCGCGGTGCTGGCCGTGGCCGGCGGCCTGGGGCTGGCGCTGTCCTTCCCGCCCGGCGGGTTCTGGCCGCTGGCCGCGGCCGGGCCCGCGCTGCTGGTGCTGGCGTTGTGGGGGCGCAGCCTGCGCGGCTCGTTCGGCACCGGGCTGCTCTTTGGTGCCGCCTTCTTCTTCCCGCTGCTGTCCTGGGTCGTGAACGTGGCCTGGTACGCCTGGGTCACGCTCGCGGTAGCGGACACCCTGATCTTCGCCGTGCTCGCCATCGGCCAGCGGCTACTGCTGCGGCTACCGGCCTGGCCGCTGGCGGCAGCGGGCTGGTGGGTCGCCGCCGAGTCGCTGCGGGACCGCTGGCCGTGGGGCGGCTTCCCGTGGGGACGGCTGGCGATGAGCCAGGCCAGCAGCCCGGACCTGCACTGGGTCGCCGTGGCCGGGCCGTCGGCGCTGACCTTCCTGGTCGCCCTGGCCGGGGCCTGCCTGGCCTGGCTGGTGCTCGGACCCGGCGGGTGCCCCCTGACCCGGCGGCAGCCGCGGCCGTCCGCCGAGACCACCCCTTCCCCGGCAGCCGGCCAGGAGACGCGCGGCACCGCTGCGTCGGTCAGGCACCCCGCGGGCGGCCCGGTCCAGGACGGCGCCAGCCCGGACGCTCCCGCCCGCGACACCATGACCATGGCAGGCCCGGCCGCCGCTGCCCCGGGCGCTGACCCGGCTCGTCCCGAAACTCCCGGAGAGGTGGCCGACGGCCCGGGCAGCAGCCGGCCCGGCCGCGGGCGGGCCACCACGGCGGTGCTCCGGCGGGCCGGGCCGGCGCTCGGCCTGGCGGCGGTCATCGGCCTCGCGCTGGCCGGGCCGTTGCTGCCCGTCGACCAGGGAACTGCCCGGACGCCGTCCGCGGTGATAGCGGCCGTGCAGGGCAACGTCCCCCACGTGCGTAACCTGCCCGACCTGCTGCGCGCGAATACAGTCACGACCAACCATGCCGCCGCTACGAAGGCGCTCGCGGCCCGGGTGCGGGCGGGTTCTGCCCCCGCTCCTGACGTGGTCATCTGGCCGGAGAACTCCACCGACCAGGATCCGCGGCTGAACCCCTACATTTACTCCGCGATCGCCCAGGCCGTGAACGCGATCGGCCGGCCCGTGCTGGTGGGGGCGGTGCTGCAGAACCCGGTCCGCAACGCCGGCCAGCTCTGGCGGCCGCGGGTCGGCCCGGTCCGGTCCTACGTCAAGCGGCAGCTCGTCCCGTTCGGCGAGGTCATCCCGTTCCGCTCCTTCCTGACCCTGTTCACCTCGCTGCCCGACCTGCAGCCGGTCAACTTCACGCCCGGCCACCGGGCTGTTGTCTTCCACCTGGGCCAGGTTCAGCTCGGTGACGTGATCTGCTACGAGGTCGGCTTTGACGGCCTGGTGTCCTCGGAAGTAGCCGCCGGCGCCAACCTGCTGGCCGTGCAGACCAACGACGCCGACTTCGAGCTGGACGGGCAGACGGGCGAGACGCTGCAGCAGCTGGACATGGCCCGGGTCCGGGCGGCCGAGCACAACCGGTCGGTCGTGGTGGCCTCCACGACCGGGGTCAGCGCCATCATCGGGCCGGACGGCAAGATGCTGGCCCGCACCGGCCTGTGGCACCGGGCCGTCCTGGAGGAGCGGGTCCCGCTGCGCACCAGCACGACGCTCGCGGACTGGCTCGGCGGCTGGCCGGAAGGCATCCTGACCGGCGGCACCATCGTCGCCCTGGCCTGGATGATCATCAGCGTGGTGGCCGACCGGCGCCGGGCCGGCGCCGCCTGAGCCGGCCCGGCCGGGCGGCCAGCCATAAGGGCGGTCCGGGCACGCTGCGCTCTGCACTGGTCGCAGAATAGAACCGTGGCACATCGGGCATGGACAGCGCTGCGGCACGGCTTCGGACAGCCTGTCCGGTATGCCGTGCTGCTGGCCGGTGCCCTGCCGGTGCTGGCCTTCCCCGCTCCCAACCTGGAGTTCCTGGCCTGGGTGGGCCTGGTCCCCGGCCTGATGCTGATGCTCGCCGCGCCGACCCGGCGGGAGGCCGGGGTGCGCGGCTGGTGGTTCGGGGCCGGCTACCTGCTGGCCGCCATGTACTGGCTGGCGCCCAATCTGGGTCCCGGACTGCTGCTGATCGCGATAGTCCTCGGCGCGCTGTGGGCCGGAGTCGGGATCGCCGTCTGGGTCACCCTGCGCCCGCGGGTGACGGCCGGGCGCGCGGTGGCCGCCCTGCTGCTGGTACCCAGTGCCTGGCTGGTGACGGAGTGGCTGCGGTCCTGGCAGGGTCTCGGCGGCCCGTGGGCGGTATTCGGGGTCAGCCAGTGGCAGCACCCGGTGATCCTGGCCCTGGCCGCAGTGGGCGGCGTGTGGCTGGTGTCGTTCGCCCTCGTTGCGGCCAACACCGGGATCCTCATCGCGATGGCCGCACCGAGCCTGGGCCTGCGGCTGATCGGCTGCGGCGGGGCGCTGGCGGCCATTGCCGCCGGGCCGGCCGCATTCGCGATGACCGCGCCCAGCCCGGTCGCCCGCGAGGTCACCGTCGCCCTGGTCCAGCCGGGCGTGATCTCGGGGGCCGCCGCGCGCGTGGCCGCGAGCGAGCGGCTGACCGCTGCCGGGCCCGCCTCACGCGCTGACCTGGTCGTCTGGGGCGAGAGCAGCGTCGGCTTCGACCTGGCCCGCGATCCCGCCCTGCTGACCCGGCTGCAGGCGCTGTCGGCATCGGCCGGGGCCCCCATCCTGGCCAGTCAGGACGCCGTCAGCCCGGCCGGGGTTAAGTCGAAGATGGCGGTGCTGATCGGCCTGCGCGGCATCGAGGGCCGGTACGTCAAGTCCCGGCTGGTGCCGTTCGGCGAGTACATCCCGCTGCGCTCGCAGCTGGGCTGGCTGACCGCCGTCAGCCGGGCCGCACCGCAGAACATGATCGCCGGGCACGGGGCGCATGTGCTGCGGACCACGCTGCGCGATGGCAGCGAGCTGACCTTCGGGCCGCTGATCTGCTTTGAATCGGCTTTTCCCGACATGTCCCGGTATGACGCCAACCACGGCGCCCAGGTCATCGTGTACCAGACGTCAGACTCCACCTTCCAGGGCAGCTGGGCGCTGGATCAGCATGCCTCGCTGGCCGCGGTCCGCGCCGCGGAAACCGGGCGGCCCGTGGTCCAGGCCGCGCTGACCGGCGACTCGGTGGCCGTGGATCCGCGCGGCCGGGTGCTGGCCTGGCTGAACGCCGGCGACCGCAGCGCGGCGACCGTCCGGCTGGCGCTACCGCCCGGCACGGCCCAGACCCCCTTTGACCGGCTGGGCGAGTACGTGCCGCTGACCGCGATGACGATCGTGGCGATTGCGCTGCTGACCGGAGTGGCCCGCCGCGGCCGCGGCGGCGGTATCCGGCGGGGGCAGCCGGGCCACGGCGCCGCCCCGGCGCGCATAGTCTGGACCGACAGCAAGGCACCTGACGGGTCCTCGCCGATGCCGGGCATCCGGGTACCGGATGCCGCGGTGCCGTCCGGTCCGGTGCCGGCCCGCCCCGACCCTGCCCGCCCCGACTCCGCCCCCCGGCCCGCCGATCCCGTCCTGGCCGACACTGCCGATCCCGTCCTGGCCGACACCGCGAGCCCCGGGCCGGCCGACCCGGCCGCCGTGCCGGAGCCCGCTCCCGATCGCGACCCGCCGCCTGCCGATCCCTGAGGAGGCCCCCCGTGCCCGTCCGCCGCTCGCCAAAGCTCACCGCGGCCTGTGCATGCGTGATCGCCGGGCTGCTCGCCGCGGCCTGCTCGGGAAGCACCGGCGGCGGGACCGGCAGCACCACTGGCGTCGCCGCCGGCCAGCCGGCCGGCCCGAAGGTGACCATCAGCCCGGCCAACGGCAGCCGCGACGTCAAGCCCGGCCAGGGTGTCACCGTGAGCGCGGCAGGCGGGAAGCTCACCAGCGTGTCGGTGCACGCCGGCGGCACTGCGGTGACCGGGAAGATGAACGCGGCCGGCACATCCTGGCACTCGCGGTGGGCGCTCAGCGTCTCGACGACCTACAACGTCACGGCCACCGCGGCTGGCTCGGGCGGCAAGCCCGTCACCACGACCAGCACCTTCAAGACCCTGACCCCGCCCCGGACGTTCCGGACAATGATCTTCGAGGGCTACCACAAGACCTACGGCGTCGGCATGCCGATCATGCTGACCTTCAGCGAGCCGATCAAGAACAAGGCGGCAGTAGAGCGGGCCCTGCAGGTCCGCACCTCCAGGCCCGTGGTCGGCACCTGGTACTGGAACGGCGACCAGACGCTGAACTTCCGGCCCCGCCAGTACTGGCCCGCTCACACCAAGGTGACCTTCACCGGGCACCTCGACGGCGTCCAGGGCGCGCCCGGAATGTACGGGTACCACACGCTGACCCAGTCGTTCACCATCGGCGGCTCGCTCATCGTGGTCGCCAGCACGGCGACCCACCACCTGAATCTGTACCGGGACGGCAAGTTCTACAAGCGCTGGCCGATCAGCACCGGCAAGCCCGGCGATAACACCCCGGACGGCACGTACCTCACCATCGACAAGGGCAACCCGGTCCTGATGAAGGGCCCCGGCTACAAGCTGGAGGTGCCCTGGTCGGTGCGGTTCACCTGGAGTGGCGACTACCTGCACGACGCGTTCTGGTCGGTCGGTGAGCAAGGCTTCACCAACGTCAGCCACGGCTGCGTCAACCTCGCCCCGGCCAACGCCGAGGCTTACTACAAGATGGAGCACCCGGGCGACCCGGTGACGGTGACCGGCAGCCCCCGCGCGGGCGCCTGGGGCAACGGCTGGACCGACTGGTTCCTGTCCTGGCCGAAGTACCTGCGCGGCAGCGCCCTGGGCCAGGCCGTCATGGCCGGGCCGCACGGCAGCACGTTCGTCAGCCCGTCGGACCTGCCGGCCCCGAAGGGCAGCGCGCCGCTGCACGAGCCAGTGCACGGCAACCGGTCAGCGGCCTAGCAGTACACCTAGCCAGCGCGCTGCGGAGTCGCTGAACTCCGGGACCTTGGGCCCTTCCGGTCACTAGTAGCTACCCGTAGGTTGCGCACGGTGGAATAAGCGCTGCCCGTTTTATTCCCTCTGGTCACTCATAGTGACATACGCCATACCAGGCATCCTCGGGATTACACGCGCCTGACCTTGGCGTTATACGTGCGATCCTCGCTGGGAGCCAAGCCCGCGATTACAACGGGCTACTGGATTCCGCGCCTGCGGCCGCCGCGGCAGCGTACCTGCGCTGCCGACCGAGCTGGCCCGCCCTGAACCCGCGAAGCGCACCTCCCCCCGATGTGCGCGAGCCCGCCTGCAAACGATTGGGCGGCTCATCCCCGTGCCGCCCCCCGCGGCCGGGCGGCGAGGAGCTACAGGGAAGGAAACCCATTGTTCCGCTCTGCCCTCACCGAGTTCGTCATCGGCCGCGGCAAGTCCCTGGCCGTCATTTTCACCCCTGTGCTCAGCAGCCTGCGCCGGGCCGCCGCCGCGCTGGCCGCGCTGTTCACCGGCCGCGGCAAGACCGCGGCTTACGCGGGAACCGCCATGGCCCTGGCCGGCCTCGGGATCGCCGTCATCGCGGCGACCACGTCACCGGCGGCCGTCCCGGCCGCGGCCGGCTCCGGTCACCACGCCGCCGCGCACGGATTCGCCGTGAGCGTCGGCGACCAGGCCAGCCGCCCGGCCGCACCGGCCAAGACCAGCAAGCCGGCGGCGCCCAAGGCTCCCGCGCACAGCGCCGCGGCGGCCAAGCCGGCGGCGCCCAAGGCCGCCAAGGCGGCCAAGGCTCCCGCGCACACCGCTGGCCCGGCCAAGCCCGCCGCGCACCAGGCCCCCGCGCACAAGGCCGCCGCGGCCAAGCCCGCGGCCCGCAAGGCTGCCCCCAAGCACGCCGTCAAGGCCCGCTCCAGCCACCCGCTGACCTGGAAGCAGATTCGCGACCGGCTGGCCGCGCAGACTTACCCCAAGCCGGCGCCGCACAAGCTGCCCCTGCCGGACCGGCTGCTGCCAGCCTCGCCGAGCGGCGCGCAGACCTACCTGCCCATCACCGCCTCCCGGCTGGCCAACGCGACGACCATCGTGCACCAGGCGCTGAACCGCCACATGGGCGTCCGGTCGGCCGTCATCGCCGTGGCCACCGCCATGCAGGAGTCCACGCTGCAGAACATCACCTACGGCGACCGTGACTCGCTGGGCCTGTTCCAGCAGCGCCCGTCCTGCGGCTGGGGCTCCGCGGCGCAGATCACCAACCCGGCCTACGCGGCGAACGCCTTCCTCAGCGCGCTGCACACCCACCAGTCGGCGGACCCGGAGTGGGCCAGCCAGCCGCTGTGGGCGACCGCCCAGGCCGTTCAGCAGTCCGGCTTCCCGTACGCGTACGCCAAGTGGGAGGCCCAGGCCGCCCAGCTGGTCCAGCGGGTTGCCTCGCACCTGGGCTGACCCCCGGCCGGGCACCGGACATCAGTACCGGAGCCCGGCGCCCAGAACCCTGGCCGGTTCCCTCGCCGGCCGGGCCCAAGATCGCCGCCCTGGTCCCCGTCCCTCCGCGGGACCAGGGCGGCGTCCTGCTCGGTACCGCCGCCGCGGCGCGACGCGCCCGCGCGAAATTGCCACGCCCGGTCAGGCCATCCGCCGCCGTGCTGTAGAAACAGTGGGCATGGAGAGCTTTCTCACGCACGCGGGCTACCTCGCGCTGATCCTGTTCGGGTTCGTCGAGGCCTGCAGCATCCCGATCTCCTCCGAGATCACCTTCGGCTTCGCGGGCGTGCTGGCCTACCAGGGGCATTTCAACCTGGCCCTGGTGATCATCCTGGGCTCGGCCGCTGAGTACGCCGGGTCATTCGCCTCCTATGGCGTCGGCCGCGCGGGCGGCCGGCCCGCCGTGGAGCGATGGGGCAGGTACGTGCTCATCACCCACCGCGACCTGGACCGGGCCGAGCGGTTCTTCGCCGGCCGCGGCGCCTGGGCCGTCCTGATCACCCGGCTGCTGCCGGTCCTGCGCGCCTTCACCGGCATCGTCTCCGGCATCGTCGAGGTCCCGGTGCCGCAGTTCGCCATCTTCAACCTGATCGGGACGGTCGTCTGGGCCACCGCCCTGACCAGCATCGGCTACGCCGTCGGCAGTGCCTGGGACACCGTCTCGAAGTACATGTCCATCGGCGGCTACGTCATCGTGGTGCTGGTGGTCGCGGCCATGGCGGCCGTCGTTCTGCTGCGGCTGCGCGAGATCCGCCGGGAGCGGGCCGGGCAGGCTGCCGCCGGCGTGGCCGAGACAGGCAGCGCAGACGAGCTGACCGTCCGCCCGCCGGCCTCGACCCACCGGCGCGGCTCGCACCGCCGCTGAGCTGAGCGCCGGGTCCCCGCCCCGGCCCGGGCTAGCCGGCGACGGCCTGGTAGACCAGCTGGCGCAGCTGCGAGCGGATCGGGTAGGCGCTGGAGGGCAGCAGCTGGGTGAAGAAGCTCACCGTCAGCTGCTCGGCCGGGTCCACGAAGAATGCCGTGCTCGCGGCGCCGCCCCAGGAGAACTCGCCCGCCGAGGTCAGGTTCTTGCTGGCTACCGGATCCTGCACGACTGCGAAGCCGAGCCCGAAGCCGCTGCCGCGCAGCGGCGCCTCGGCGTACAGCGGCCGGCCGAATGTCTCCAGATCCTGGCCGCCGGGCAGGTGGTTACGCGTCATGTAGGCGACCGTCCGGGGGCCGAGCAGCCGGGTGCCGTCCAGCTCGCCCGCCGGGCTGTCCGGCCGGTGCAGCAGCATCTGGGTGAAGCGGTGGTAGTCGGCGGCGCTGGAGACGAGCCCGCCGCCGCCGCTGAGGTAAGCCGGCTTGCGGAAGGCGGCATTGCCCATCGCGTCCAGCGGCACCACCGAGCCGTCCGGGGCCAGGCCGTAGAGCGGTCCGAGCCGGGGCGCCTGCCTCTCGCTCGCCCAGAACGCCGTGTCGGTCATGCCCAGCGGGCCCAGGATGCGATCGCGGAAGAAGTCGTCCAGGCTCTGCCCGGACACCACCTCCGCCAGCCGGCCGAGCACGTCCGTCGCCACCGAGTAGTTCCACTCCGAACCGGGCTGGAACAGCAGCGGGATCTGCGCCCACGCGTCGCAGCAGCCGGCCAGGTCCATGCCCCGCGGCGCGCCCCACTCGAACCCGCGGGCCCGGTAGACCGCATCGACCGGATGGGTGCGCAGGAAACCGTAGGTCAGGCCGGCAGTGTGGGTCAGCAGGTGCCAGATGCGCACCGGCTCGGCGGCCGGGACAGTGACCTGCTTCAGGTCCGAGCCGCCGGCGTAGACGCGGACGTCGCCGAACGACGGGATGTAGCGGCTGACCGGGTCGGTCAGCTCGAAAGCGCCTTCCTCGTAGAGGATCATCGCCGCGACCGAGGTGACCGGCTTGGTCATCGAGTAGATCCGCCACAGCGTGTCGGTCTCGACCGGCAGGCCGGCCGCCATGTCCCGTGACCCGCAGGCGGACACGTGGGCCAGCTTGCCGCGGCGGCTGACGGTGATCAGCCAGCCGGGCAGCCTTCCATCCTCGACATAACGTTCGAAGTGCCGGTCCAGCCGGCTCAGCCGCTCCGGGTCCAGCCCGACCTCAGCCGGGTCTACCTCCGCCTTCAGCCCGGTCATGCCCGCACCGCCTCCCTCGGATCATGTCCCTGCTCAGTCCGCCGCGGGCAGCACCGCAGCGGCGGCCGCCACCCGCGAATGGCAGGGTATGTCCTGATCCTTACCGGTCGGCGGCGTCAGGTCCAGAGGCTCTGCTGCTTGCTCGGCTACGCGGCGCCTGAGTGGCGCTGCCTTCCCTCCTCGCAAGATCGTCAGTCCAGGCAGCGGCGGCGCCTCGCAGCCGAGCTGCCTAGGCCGGCAGGCCGGTGCGGCGCCGGACCTCGTACATCAGGACGGCGGCGGCCACGGCGAGGTTCAGCGACTCGGCCGTCCCGGTCATCGGGATGCTCACGGCCAGCCCGCCGGCCTCGCGCACCTGGTCCAGCAGCGCCTCCGGCAGGCCGTCTCCCTCGCTGCCCAGCAGGATCGCCAGCGGCAGCGGGAACTGGGTGTCCCAGCACGACCGGCTGGCCCGGCCGGCAGCCGCGGCCACCGTGATCCCGCGCTCCGCCGTCCAGCTCAGCAGGTCCTCCGCCGCGCCGGCCCGGGCGACCGGGACATCGAAGATCGCGCCCATGCTGGCCTTCACCGCGGCCGGGTCGTAGGGATCAGTGGCCGGCCCGGCCAGGATCACCCCTGCCATCCCGGCCGCGCTGGCCGTCCGGATGATGGTGCCCAGGTTGCCGGGGTTGGCGGCCTCGTGCACCGCGACGAACACCGATCCGGGCGCCACCGGCAGCTCGGCCAGCGCCAGCGGCCGCGCCCGGACGATGGCGGCCAGCCCGGTAGGCCCGTCCCGCCCGGCGATCCGCGCGAACAGCTCCGCGCTCACCCGGGCGACGCGGACGCCGCGGCTCTCCTGCCCGGCCACCATGGCCGCCGCGGACGCCGGGCGCAGCAGGTCCGGGGCGACGATCAGGACCTCGATGTCGGCACCGGCCTCTACCGCCTGCCAGACCGGCTGAATGCCCTCGACCACGAACGCGCCCTCGCGGCGCCGGTGCTTCCGGTCAGCCAGCAGCCGGACCCGCTTGATCAGCGGGTTAGCCGCGCTGCTGAGCACCGGATCCATGACGTCACTCCCGCCGCTGCCGTGTCCAGCCACACCCTACGCACCGGCGCCGCGAACGGCGGGCCGCCCGCGAGAGGCGGCACCGGGCCAGATCGTAGGGTGTGCCTATGAGTCTTGAGGGAGAGTACGTCGCCAGTCCGTCCCAGTGGGTCCGGGACCAGGTCGCGGAATACGAGTCCTCCGGCGGCCAGCAGGCCAACACGCTGGCCGATACCGGGCTGCCGGTCATCATCGTCACCACCCGCGGCAACAAGAGCGGCAAGGTGCGCAAGACGCCGCTGATGCGGGTCGAGCATGACGGCGAGTACCTGCTGGTCGCCTCGCAGGGCGGGGCGCCCACGCACCCCGTCTGGTACTACAACCTGATGGCCGATCCGGACGCCGTCACCATCCAGGACGGCCCCGAGCCATTCGACGCGCACGTCCGCGAGCTCACTGGCGAGGAGCGCGCCGCCTGGTGGCAGCGGGCCGTGGCCGCGTATCCGCCGTACGCCGACTATCAGGTCAAGACCGAGCGGCTGATCCCGGTCTTCCTGGCCGCCCGGCAGTCCTGACCGGCAGGCGCTGACCCGCGGCCCCGGCTGCCGGGCCGGGCGCGGGCCGGGCCGGCAGACACGGCTCAGCGCTCACGGTCCGGTGACTACCGCGGGGCGAACTCGGCCGATCCGCGGATGATCAGCCGGGTCGGCAGCTCGACGCGCTGCGGCGGCCCGCGATCGCCGGCCAGCCGCCGGAACAGCAGCTGGGCGGCGATCCGGCCCAGCCCGGCGGCGTCCTGCGCCACCACCGTGGTGCCCGGCGTGACCAGATCGGCCAGTTCCAGGTCATCGAACCCGACCAGGGCCAGCCGGATCCGGGCCGCGCGCAGCTCGCGCAGCACCAGCGCGGTGGCCCGGTTGTTCCCGCAGAACAGCGCGGTCACCGGCACCGGGCCGCGGAGCATCCGGGTCAGCGCCTCGCGGATCGCGGTCGTGTCCGGCCGGGTCAGCGTGACCCAGGATCGCTCCACCCGCTGCCCGGCGGCAGTCATCGCGGCCAGGTACCCCCGGTAGCGGTGCGCCGCGGTGTAGATGTGCGGCAGGTCGCCGATGAACCCGATCCGGTGGTGCGCCTGGCGCAGCAGGTGCGTCACGCCCTCGAAGGCGCCGCGCTGGTTATCGCTGAGCACGGTGTCGGCCTCGATCAGGCCGGGCGGCCGGTCCACGAACACCGCCGCGGTGCCGGCCGCCAGCTCCGGCAGCAGGTACCGGTGATCGGCCGATGCCGGGATGATGATCAGCCCGTCCACCCGCCGCGCGCACAGCGCCAGGGTCAGCTCGCGCTCCCGGTCCGGGTCCTCGTCGCTGGACCCGGCCACCAGCAGGGTGCCGTGCTGGTGGGCCACGTCCTCGACCGCCCGCGACAGCGTCGCGTAGAACGGGTCGCCGATGTCTTCCAGGACCAGCCCGACCGAGGCGGCCTGGCCGGTGCGCAGCAGCCGGGCGCTCTCATTGCGGCGGTAGCCCAGTTCCCCGATGGCGGCGCGGACCCGCTCGACCACCTGGGGCCGCACGCCGGGCTCGCCGTTGACGACACGCGAGACGGTCTTCACCGCGACGCCCGCCCGCCCGGCGACGTCCTTCATGGTGGGCCGAGCCTTGCTGCCAGTCATCGAGCCCTTCCGACGCGTGCACTACTGGGACGCACAGGCTGGGTGTCCCGGTTCCGGGACATCAGGAAATGAAGGGGGAGGGAGCCGCGCACGCGGCTCCCTCCCCAGGTGACCTGCGGACTTAGCCGGCCGAGATGGCGAAGATGCCGATCGAGCCGTTGTCGACGCTGGCGGGCAGGGTGATGCTCGCGACCGTCTTGGACCCGTCAACCGGGATGGACTGGGCGAAGATGAAGGTCGTGATCGACTGACTGCCGCCCGATCCGTTCCGGTACGGGGTGGCCGCGACTTCCACGTTGCCGAACTGCGGCGAGCCGCCGCCACCGCCCAGCGTCCAGTCACTCATCCCCAGCGTCGCCGTCGAGGTGGACCCGTCGGTGTAGGTGATGGTGACCGTGCCGCTCGCGCCGTCGCTGCCCGCGTTGACCGCGCTGCCCAGGAACCCGATCGAGGTCGCCCCGGACGGCGTGGTCAGCGGGATGGTCTGGCCGCCGGCCACGATGGCATCGGGCTGGCCGGCCGGCACGCTGGGCCAGGTGTAACTCAGGCCGCCCGAGGTGAGCGTCGCGCCCGGTGCCAGGCCGGCCGCGGTCAGCGCCTGCTCGGAGTAGCTGAACCCGTCTCCGTCGTAGTCCGCCGTCGCGCCGGAGCCATCGTTACTGATCCCGGTGACGTTGTAGTACGGCACCAGGTCACCCGGCTTGGCGACGATCACCGCGACCTGCACCGGGATGATGGATCCCGCGCTGCTGGTCAGGTTCACCGTCACCGTGTACGCGCCGTCGGTGTTCCCGGCGGTGACGCTGAGCGGGACCGTTCCCGTGCCGCTGGCGGGCACCGGGACTGAGCCGCTGGCCGGACTCACAGTGATCCCCGACGGAGCGCTCGCGGTCCAGTTCACCGTCTGCGCGCTGCCGGTCAGCGACTTCACGGCGACTGTCGCCGTCCCCGAGCCGCCGGGCGGCAGGGTCAGCGTCGCCGGGCTGGCTGACGCCGTGGCCGCGAACACCGGGCCGTAAGACGGCGGCGCGTCGGCCGCGGCGCTGCCCCACGAGGTGGCGGTCGTGCCCAGCTTCCAGGTCAGCGTGGCGCCCCTGGCCAGGGTGGCAAACGGCACCGACAGCTGGCTGTCGGCCTTGCCGTTGATGCTGAGCGAGTCGACGTAGTAGTCGGTCGGCGACGCGCCCGGTGCCGTGCTGGCGATCTTCTTCCCGCTGGGCAGGGTGATCGTCACGTGCGGGAAGCCGGGGCTGGCGAACACCAGGGTGTCGCTGCCGGAGTTCTCCGGGTACATGCCGAGCATCGACCAGACGAAAGCGGAGCTGTTGGCCCCGAGGTCGTCATTATTGGGCAGCCCGCTCGGGCCGGGCAGGTACAGGCCGTTGCGGAGGGTGTTCACCGCCTGCTGGGTACCGGCCGGGTCGCCGGCGTAATCCAGCGCGTACTGCTCGCCGAAATCGAACTCGTTGGTCAGCTGCGCGTAGCTGCCGAAGCCGTTGGGCTCGGACAGGTACTTCTGCAGCTCAGGTACGACCGTCGAGTTGCCGCCGAGCAGCGAGAACAGCCCCGCGTAGTCGTTGGGCACGTTCCACAGGTACTCATAGGCGTCGCCCTCGACGTAGTTCGAGGTGGTGGTGGGGGTGACGCCGGTCAGGAACGACCCGTTCTCGTTGCGCGGGGTGAGCAGGTCGCTGGAGCTGTCGAAGACGTTGATCCAGTTGTTGGCGCGCTGCTGCAGCATGGTGGCATCAGCGGTGTCGCCGAGCGCCCGGGCGTACTGGGCCAGCGCGAAGTCCTCGCTGTCGTACTCCAGCAGCGTGGAGACCTGGCCGTGGGAGTTGCAGCAGCCGTAGCTGCCGTCCTGCGGCAGGTAGCCGTATTTCTGCTCCAGCGCCTCGCCGGGCCGCACGTCGTTGACCGTGGTGGCCTGTTTCACCATGTCGGCCAGCGCCGTCTTGGTGTCGAAGGACTTCGCGCCGAAGGCGTAGACGTCGGAGATGATCGAGTCCGACGGGTCCCCGACCATCACGTAGTTGTCCAGGTTCAGGTAACCCCACTGCTGCAGGAGCCCATTCTGGGCGTAGTAGTTAATCAGCGACTGGGCCATGTCGCTGGCCGCCGGGGGGTCGAGCATGGCCTGCAGCTGGGCTAGTGAGTGGTAGGTGTCCCAGCCGGAGAAGATCCCGTACTGGTTGTGCTGGCCGGCGGCCAGGGTGTGCACCTTGGAGTCCGAGCCGAAGTACTGGCCGTTCACGTCGCTGGTGATGTTGGGCTGCACGAAGTCCTTGTACAGCAGGCTGTAGAACTCCTGGGTCTGGGCGTAGCTGCCGCCGGAGACCTGGACCCGGCCCAGCAGCGTGTTCCAGTCCTGCTGGGCGGCCGACTTGACCGCGCTGAAGTTCCAGCCCGGGTTCTCGGTCTGCCAGTTCAGCCGGGCGTTGGCGGCGCTGACGTAGGAGATCCCGACCTTGGCCTCGATCTGCGGGGCGGCGGTGGTGTCAAAGGTCAGGAAGACCGAGTCGGGGTCGGTCTGGCCGGGCTCGGTGACAATCTGGGAGGCGGTGAACGGGTGGTTGAAGACCAGGTCGAAGTAGACCGTGTACAGCTGGCTCTGCCCGTCGTTGTTGCTCTCGCCGCAGAAGTCGCCGCTGGTCACTGACCCCTGGATCTCGGTGCTGCTGACCACGGTGGCGGTGGTGGCGGCGTCGCCGTTCTGGCTGGCGTCCAGCTTGATCAGCAGGTCAGCCGCGGTGGTGGCGGGGAAGGTGAACCGGCCCATCGAGCTGTGCGGCGTCGCGGTGAACTCCGAGGTGATGGCGTCGGGCAGGTCGCTCTGCGCGGAGTAGTAGCCGGCCTGGGCGACCTCGCCGGTGTTGGTGAACGACGTGGTGGCCTGGCTGGGGTCGCCGCTGGGCAGGGCCCCGGTCATGGGCAGCACCGGCACGTCGCCCGCCGCGCCGCAGCCCGGCCCGGACACATGGGTCAGGCTGTAGCCCCACAGTTCCTCATCGCCGTAGCTGTACCCGCCGCCGGCGTTGTTGTCCGGCATCGTGTCCGGGCTCCACTGGGCCATCCCGAACGGCACCTCGGCGCCGGGGAAGGTGTTGCCGCCGCCGGTCGTCCAGGTCCGGGTGTCCACCATCGTGGCCGGGCTGGTGACCGGCTGGCTGACCTTAGTCTTGTCGCGCGCGCCGCGCGGCAGCTGGGAGACCGGCAGCCGGGCGTGACAGTCCGCCGTCCGCCCGGCCTTGGTCACGGTGCACCGCGCGGCCCGGTGGTGCCGGAACACCGGGTGACTGGCCGCGGGCTTCGGGCTGGCGGGCCGGGGCGCGGCGGTGGCCGCGGCAGGCACCGCGGCACTGACGATGATGGCGGTCACGGATGCGATGGCCAGCGCGACGGACGTCGGCAGGCGCCAGACGCTGCGGGGGGTGAGCTTGCCTTTCATCTGCCCTTCCTTCGTTCTCCGGGCGACACGTCTTGACAACGATGTCATTTCGACAGCACCACGGGAACGAAGGGAAGTCAACAGGTCGAAAGAGGGCAAATTGCCGATGGGGCAGCGAGCGCGGCGTGGCTCAGCTGTCGGGCTCAGGCACGTAGTGCCGGGTGCCGTCGGCCGGGTCGAGCCAGACCCGCGTGATCAGCCGGGAGGTCGGGTCACGGAAGCGCTCCCGGGTGGGCACCCACCCGGCGCCCGGCGACTCGGCGTGGGCGTGACCGCGCCGGCCGCGGCGCTGCGGCCGGCCCGGCGGCACCAGGGACGGCAGATCGGCCAGCGCCACCGCTACCTCGTCGGCAAACTCGGCCGACAGCACGATCCCGACCCGGCGGTCCAGCTCGGCGGCGTCCAGCCGGCCATGCGCGTAGTGCTCGCGCAGCAGGCCGATGACGTGCTCCCGGTCGGTCTCGCGAGCCGGGAACCGCGGCGTGCTCGTCACCGCCAGTCCGCCGCTAGCCTGCCGGGCGGGCGACGACGGCGGTGCCGTAGGCCACGATTTCCGTAAGCTGCTGGCCCAGCTCGGAGGAGTCGAACCGCATAGCCACGATCGCGTTGGCGCCCAGCAGCCGGGCGTTCTCGATCATGCGGTCAATCGCATGGCGGCGGCTGTCTTCCAGCAGCTCGGTGTACTGGGTCACCTCGCCCCGCCGCATCGCGGAAAAGCCGGCGCCCACCGACTTGGCCAGGCCCATGCTGCGGACTACCAGCCCGAACGCCGGGCCGAGGTCACGCTCGATCGTCATGCCGGGCAGGCCCAGCGCGGTGGTGACGGAAAAATCAGTCGCGGGAGCATCGCTCATCGCGTCATCCTACGAGCAGCCGGGCCGGCATCAAGGGTCCCGGCCCGGCGCCAGCCAGCGGACGGCGGGCGGCCAGGGCAGCTCCCCGGCGGCGCTAGCCCGCCCACAAGGGCGGGCGCTTGGCCAGGAACGCCGCCATGCCCTCGGCCGCGTCCGCGGAGGCGAACAGCCGGGCCGACTGTGCCACGAGCTCGTCGCCGGCGGCGTCAAACCGGGCCAGGACGGCAGCGGTCAGCAGCGGCTTGGTCTCGGCCAGGCCCTGCGGCGCGCCGCCGCGCAGCGCGTCCAGCACCGTCATGGTCCCCGCGTCGATGTCGTCCACGGCCTCGGTGATCAGGCCCATGGCGGCCGCTGCCGCCGCTCCGAAGGTCTCCCCGGTCAGGTAATAGCGTCCCGCCGCCCGCGGGGACAGCCGGGGCAGCGTGGTGAGCGAGATGATCGCCGGGGCAAGCGCCAGCTTGACCTCGGAGAAGGCGAACGTCGAAGCCGGGCCCGCGATCGCGATGTCGCAGGCACCGACCAGGCCCATCCCGCCCGCCCGCACGTGCCCGTCGATGCTGGCCACCACCGGCTTGGGCAGCTCGAGGATCTGCCGCAGCAGCCCCATCAGCCGGGCCGTGCCGCTGGCCATCCCGCCCGCGCGGGCCTCGGCCAGGTCGGCGCCCGCGCAGAACGCCGAGCCGGTGTGGGTGAGCTCCACGGCCCGGACGGCCGGGTCAGCCGCTGCGCCGGCCAGGGCCTGCTCGAGCTGAGTCATCAGCGCGGCGGACAGGGCGTTGCGGTTGCGCGGTGAGTCCAGCGCGATGCGGGCGATCCCGCGGTCGGCCGAGTACTGGACCAGCCGGTCGTCGGTCATGAGGCTCTCCTCCCGCCGGGCCGCGGGCGGTGGTTCGCGGTGGCCCGCAGGCCAGTATGGCCGGGCCGGGGGCGGAGCTCAGCCTGCGGCCAGGCCCATGGCGCCGAGGGCGAACGCGTGCACCTCAGCCTCGTAGCGCAGGTGCCCGAACCGCCCGGACGGCCCGGTGTGCGCGCCGGCCCCGAGCTCGACCCGGAACAGGATCCGCGATCCCGCGACGTCGGTCTCGCGGAGCCGGGCCACCCACTTCGCCGGCTCGTGCACCAGGACCCGCGGGTCGTGCACGGCCCCGGTGACCAGCAGGTCCGGCCGTGACCCGGCAGGCGGGTTGTCATAGGGCGAGTAGGAGCGCAGGCAGGCGAAGTCGCCGGCGTCGCGAGGATCGCCCCACTCATCCCACTCGTTGATGGTCAGCGGGATGCCGGGGTCGAGCATGGTGGTGACGCAGTCCACGAACGGGACCTCAGCGATGACCGCGCGCCACCGGCCAGGCGCCCGGGAGTAGACCGCGCCCTGCAGGAGACCGCCGGCGGACAGGCCGCGGGACACGATCCGGTCGCCGTCGACCAGGGCCGGGGAGCCGGGCCCGTCGCCGGCCAGCCAGTCGGCGACAGCGATGAAGTCGCTGAAGGTGGTCGGCTTGGCCCGCAGCCGGCCCTGCTGCCACCAGGCCCGGCCGTTCTCCCCGCCGCCGCGGATATGCGCGATGGCGTAGACGACGCCGCGGTCCAGCAACGACGGCAGGCTGACGTCGAAGGCCGGATCCTCGCAGGACTCGTAGGCGCCGTACCCGTACAGCAGGCACGGGGCGCTCCCGTCGAGCGGGGTCCCGGCCCGGTAGGCCAGCGTCACCGGGATGGCCGCGCCGTCCGGGGCGGGCGCCAGCCGCCGCTCGGTCCGGTAGCCCGCCGGGTCATAGCCGGGCACCTCGCGGCGCTTGAGCAGCGTCCGCTGGCCGCTGGCCAGGTCGAGGCGGGACCAGGCCGGCGGCTCGATGAGGGATTCCTCGACCACGATCACCGAGCCGGCGTCGTAGTCCTCGGCGTGCTCGACGGCGATCGACCCGGCCGGCATCGCCGGCCAGATCTCCCGCACGGCGCCGCCATCGTGGCCGGTGATGGCCAGCAGCGGCGACCCGTTACGGCGCATCGTCAGCAGCAGGTGGCTCGCCAGCACGTCGCAGCTGATCAGCCGGGTATCGGACCGCTGCGGGGCGACCGCCGGGCACGGCACCGGCTCGGCCGCTCCCGCCCGCAGGCCACCCGTGATCGGATTATCCGAATTCGCACTATCGGACGTCGCGCTATCGCGGGCCGGAGCCGGGCCGTGCGGCGCCGCCCCGGCTGGCACCGGCGCGCGCAGCAGCGTGAACTCCGGTGCCCCGGCATCGGTGACGATGTACAGCCAGCCCGGCCCGCCACCCGGGTCGGCGGCGTGGTCGACGCGGTACTCCGTGCCACGCCGCCGCGGCCAGACCACCACCGGGTCGCGGTCCGGGGCGGCCGCCGGGATCAGCGCCACCTCAGTGGTGTCGCGGGACGCGGCGGTGATGATGACCTGCTCGCCGCTGCGGGAAGTGCCCAGGGTCAGCTCGAACCGGGCGTCGGCTTCCTCCAGGACCAGCACGTCAGCCGCGGGATCGGTGGCCAGGCGGTGCCGCCAGACCTGGCAGGGCCGGTTCAGCTCGTCCGGCACCAGGTAGAACACCTGCCGCGAGTCCGCGCTCCAGGCGCTGCCCGGGTAGCTGCGCTCGATGACATCCGGCAGGTCAGCGCCGGTGGCCAGGTCCCGGACCCGCAGCGCGTAGATCTCCGCGCCGGTCACGTCCGAGGACCAGGCCAGCAGGGCCGAGTCGGGGCTCGGCTCGCGCACGCCGACGTCCACGAAGCCCGTCTCCGCCGCGATGATGTTCTCGTCCAGCAGGACAAGATCGGAACTTTCTCCGGATTGTGACCTAAGAAACTGAAGATTCTCTCTTCCCTCTAGTGTCCGAGTGCGGTACACAAATCCTTTAAGGTTCCATCCGACCGAATCCTCGGACCGGTCGGCGGTCCGCCCGGTCGCCTCCTGGTACAACTCGCCTGCGAGGCCCGCCAGGCGCTGGCTGTGCGCGTCGTAATAGGCGCGCTCCGCGACAAGGTAGTCGCGCAGGTCCGGCGCGGCGTGGTCCCGCATCCAGGCGTAGTTGTCCACGTCAACGACGCCGTGCAGGTCCCGCGCTGACGGTACGCGCGGTGCCCGCGGAGGCCCGGGCAGATCCAGGTGAGCACTGGCAGGGGGCTGGGGCGGCATGGCTGGACCCTACCGGCGTGAGTCAGATGGGACCAGAGTGCACAAATAAGTTGTTTATGCTGCTTCATCCGCATACGTGGGTAATGCTGCACCTGGCACCACCGCGGGCCGACCGCCGGCCGGACCGCCTGAACCGCGGGAGACCCCTTGCCTCGATCGCACGCCTCCGCCGGCCGCCCCGCCCGGCCGGCCACCTCCGCACGCCGCCGCCCGGCCGGACGGCGGCTCGGCGTCGCCGCGGCTGCCCTGGCGGTCTGCCTGCCCGCATCCCTGGCCCTGGCCCTGCCCGCCGTCGCGGCCCCGGCCACCGGCTCGCCGAGTGCCTCCGCCTCGGCCAGCCCGACCCCGACGCATTACCCCAAGTCGACCTTCGTGGTCGGCGATGCCACCGACGCGGTGGACACGCTGAACCCGTTCGTCGGGGTCACCTCGCAGGACTACGAGGTCTACGGGCTGATCTACGACAACCTGATGGACTACGGCCAGCTCAACTACTCGCCCGCGCCCCGGCTGGCTACCTCCTGGTCGCACTCGGCCAACGGACTGGTCTGGACCTACCACATCCGGCAGGGGGTCAGGTGGTCCGACGGCGTGCCGCTGACCGCCGCCGACGTTGCCTATACCTTCAACCGCGACATTCACGGCGAGGCCGAGCGGGCCAGCAGCCTCAGCTACATCCAGAACATCACCAAGGTCCAGCAGACCGGCACGTACACCGTGGTGATGACGGTCAGCAAGCCCACGCCGGGCATGGCGAAGCTGATCATCCCGATCCTGCCCGAGCACATCTGGAAGAACGTCTCGGAAAAGCAGGTCACCACCTTCACCAACAGCCAGGCGATCGGCTCCGGCCCGTTCATCGTGACCAAGTTCGCCGAGAACCAGTCCATCTCGCTGAAGGCCAACCCGCATTACTGGGGCGGCAAGCCGGGCATCTCCAACCTGGTGTTCCAGTACTACGCCAACCCCAGCGCCGAGGCGTTCGCGCTGAAGAACGGCAGCATCGACTTCGCCGAGGACCTGCCCAACCAGCTGTTCAAGTCGCTGCAGGGCGCGCCCGGCGTGACCCTCAACAACGCGCCGTCCGGCAACTTCGACGAGCTGGCCTTCAACAACGGCGCCGCCACGGTCAGCGGCAAGAAGATCGGCAACGGCAACCCGGCCCTGCTGGACGTCAACGTCCGGCACGCCATCAGCTACTCACTCGACCTGCCCAAGCTGGTCAGCCGCGTACTGCTGGGCTACGGAGCACCGGGCACCTCGATCATCCCGCCCATCTACCAGCAGTTCCACTACAGCCCGCCGCAGTCGCTGCTGTACCACTACGACCCGGCCAAGGCGCGGCAGATCCTGACCGCCGACGGCTGGAAAGTCGGGGCCGGCGGGTTCCGCTATAAGAACGGTAAGAAACTGAGCCTGCGGCTGTTCATCCGCAGCCAGTCCTCGACCGAGACCCAGGCTGCCCCGTACTTGAAGAGCTGGCTGAACGCCATCGGCGTCAAGGTCGACACCAGCTTCATGTCCGATAACCAGCTCACCCAGGTCGTCGGCGACGGCGACTACGACATGTTCGTCTGGGGCTGGGGCGTTGAGCCCAACCCGGACTTCCAGCTGTCGGTGTTCACCTGCGGCCAGCGCTCGATCGGCAGCCCCGGCCACATCACGCCGGGCTGGTCGGACAGCTTCTACTGCAACAAGTCCTACGACCAGATGTACAGCCAGCAGAAGAGCCTGGACGGCGCGGCCCGTGCCCGGGTCATCCAGGCCATGGAGAAGCAGCTGTACGTCAACGACCCGTACTCGCTGCTGTACTTCTACAACGACACCCAGGCCTACCGCAGTGACCTGTTCACCGGCTACGCGCCGCAGCCCGACACCCCTAACGGGCTGATGCTCTACCAGGAGATCTCCTGGTGGAGCTACCGCTGCCTGCGGCCGGTCGGGACCAGCCCGTCGCTGACCGACCACAACATCGGCTGCCAGCACATCACCGGGCTGGGCACCACCACGAAGGCAGGCGCCACCAGCTCCGGGCCGGGGGCAGGCCTGATCGGCGGCATCGCCGCCGTCGTGGTCGTGCTCGCGGCGGCGGGCCTGCTGATCGCCCGGCGCCGCCGGGTGACCACGGCCGACGACCGGGAATAACGCCGTGGCCGACCTCACTCACGCCGCGGTCGCCGCGGCGGCTCATCCCGACGCTGAAGGCCGGCGCCGGGGCGGGTCCGGGGGCCTGGCCCGGACGCTGTCGGTCAAGATCGGCAGTGCCCTGGCCACCTTGTTCTTCGTGCTGGTCTGCAACTTCTTCCTGTTCCGGGTGCTGCCGGCCAACCCGGCCAAGAACCTGACCAGGAACAATGCGCTGACCGCGTCGCAGCTGGCCCAGATCAACAAGACCTTCGGGCTGGGCCTGCCGCTCCCCCAGCAGTTCTGGAACTACCTGGTCCAGACGGCGCACGGCAACCTGGGCCGGTCGTTCGTGAACCAGGAGCCGGTCGCCCACCTGATCGCCGCCCGGCTGTGGCCCACCGTGCTGCTGGTCGGCAGCTCGACGGTGCTGTCCACGGTCATCGGGGTCTGGATCGGCATCCGCGGCGGCTGGAACCGGGGCAGCGGCTTCGACCGGACCTCCACGGCGGTGTGCAACATCCTGTACGCGATGCCGGACTTCTGGCTCGGCATGGTGTTCCTGATCGCCTTCGCCTCCAAGATCGCGCTGTTCCCGGACGCCGGGATGCACAACCCGGCCGGCGCCGGGTCCGGGCTGGGCAGCCTCGGCGACCTGCTGTGGCACCTGACGCTGCCGTGCCTGGTCCTGACGCTGGTCTACCTGGCCGAGTACTCGCTGGTCATGCGGTCCTCGCTGATCGACGAGCTCGGCGCTGACTACCTGCAGACCGCGCGGGCCAAGGGGTTGCGTGACTCCATGGTCAGGCGGCGACATGCGGTACCGAACGCGCTGCTGCCGTCGATCACGCTGATCATGCTCAACCTGGGCTTCGTCATCTCGGGCGCGATCACCACCGAGACGGTCTTCTCCTGGCCGGGCCTGGGCCAGCTGTCGTACCAGGCGCTGAACGCCCCCGACTACCCGGTACTGGAGGGCACGTTCCTGCTGTTCTCGGCCGCCGTCATCGCCGCCAACCTGGTCGGTGACCTGCTACTGACCGCCTTCGACCCGAGGGTGAGGTCAGCATGAGCGTGCTGTACCCCCGACCCGGCGGCAGGCGAGCGGGAGGCACGGCATGACGGCCGTGTCGTCTGAGCCGGCCGCGCCGCCGTCACCTCGGCAGATCGCGCGGGCCCGGCGGCGCCGGGCGCTGGCCACGTTCTGGGGTGAGTACCGCCAGGATCGCGGCGGGATGGCCGGCCTGATCATCCTGGTCGTCCTGATCTTCGTCGCGGTCGCCGCGCCGCTGCTGGCCAGCTCGAAGGGGCTGTCCGCGGCGTACTCGAACTACCCGGTCAACGCCGGGCCGGGCTGGCACTACCCGCTGGGCACCGACGCGGACGGCCGGTCGGTACTGACCCTGCTGATCTGGGGCTCCCGCATCTCGCTGCTGATCGGCTTCACCGCGACGCTGCTGTCCATGGTCATCGGAGCGCTCATCGGCATCGTGTCGGGCCACTTCGGCAAGATCATCGACAACGTGCTCATGCGCGTCACCGACTGGTTCCTGGTCGTCCCGTTCCTGCCGCTGGCCATCGTCCTGGCCAAGACGCTCGGGCCCTCGCTAGGCGTGATCATCTTCGTGATCGGCGTGACGTCCTGGCCGGGCACCGCCCGGATCATCCGGGCTCAGGCCCTGGCCGTGGAAACCCGGCCGTACCTGGAGCGGGCCCGTGCCCTCGGCGCCGGGCACTGGCACCAGATGGTCAAGCACGTACTGCCCAACGTGATGCCGCTGCTGCTGGCCAACACCATCCTGACGGTGGCCGGCACGATCCTGGCCGAGACCACGCTGTCGTTCCTCGGCCTGGGCGATCCGCTGCGGCCATCGTGGGGCCAGATGCTGAACGAGGCGTTCTTCACCGGCGGCGGCTCGACCGGCAACCAGCTGTGGCTGATCGCGCCGGGCATCGCGATCATCATCGTGGTCATGGGCTTCACGCTGGTCGGCCACGCGCTGGAGTCCGTCTTCGATCCCAAGCTCCGGGAGCGCTGATGGCTCCGCTGCTCGAACTGCGCGACCTGTCGGTCACCTACCGGACCGCGGCGGGCGACGTGCCGGCGGTCCGGGGCGTCAGCCTCACCGTCGACGCCGGCCAGACGCTCGGCATCGCCGGCGAGTCCGGCTGCGGCAAGTCCAGCCTCGCCGCCGCCATCCTGCGGCTGCTGCCGCTCTCGGCCAGGGTGGCCGGCCAGGTGATGTTCGAGGGCGAGGACGTCCTGACCATGCGCTGGGGGCGGCTGCGGACGGTCCGCTGGGCGGGGGCGTCGATCGTCTTCCAGGGCGCGATGCACTCGCTCAACCCGGTGCGCAGCATCGGCACCCAGATCGCCGAGCCGATCCTGCTCCATGAGCCGGGCGTAACCAGCGCCGCCGCGACCAGGCGGGTGACTACCCTGCTGGAGCAGGTCGGCCTGCCGGCCTGGCGGGCCTCCGGTTACCCGCACGAGCTGTCCGGCGGCCAGAAGCAGCGGGTCATGATCGCGATGGCGCTGGCCTGCTCGCCGCACCTGATTGTCGCCGACGAGCCCACCACGGCGCTGGACGTGATGATCCAGGCGCAGGTGCTGAACCTGATCACCGGGCTGGCCGCGGACCGCGGCATCGGGATGATCATGATCAGCCACGACCTGTCGGTGCTGCAGTCCACCTGCCAGCGGCTGGCGGTCATGTATGCCGGGCAGATCGTCGAAGAAGGCCCGGCGCACCAGGTGTTTACCGACGCCCGGCACCCCTACGCCGAGGCGCTGGCCTGGGCGTTCCCGGTGATTGGCGACCCCCGCTCGCGGCGCGCGCCGCGCGGGCTGGGCGGTGACCCGCCCGACCCGGCCGACCTGCCCGGCGGCTGCGCCTTCCATCCGCGGTGCGCGGTGGCCCAGCCGGAGTGCGCGTCGCTGGAGACGCTGCTGTGGCCCGCCGGTCCCGCCCGGACCGCCGCCTGCATCCGGGTCCGCCCCACGGAGGCATCCGCTTGACATCCTCACCCCGCCTGGCGGCGGGAGATTCCAGCTACGCGACTTGGAGGTCGTTGTGCTGAGGTTCGCGCTTCACAGCCCCGGAAGCCCGGTCGGCTCGGCGCGCATGCACCGCATGCCCTGCGGCGATCTTGATAGCGGCATTGGTGTCAGCGTCGCAGGCGAAACAACAGGCAACGCACCGGAACCAGGATTGGCTCTTTCTCGATTCCGCCGCGACGTGCCCGCACGCACTGCACCGCTGACTGGTGAACGCCGCACTGACTTTCTCGATCCGGCGGGCGAGGTCAGTGGAGACCTTCTCGGCCCAGTCCTTGCGCGCGTCAGCCTCGCGCGCTTTCAGCCGGGCGGTCGCCAGCCTGGTCTGCGCGCGGCGATTCGATCCGCGCTGCGCCCGCGCCAGCCGGCGCTGCAGCAGGATCAGGCGCCGCTGCCTGCCGGGACTCAGCCGCGGGACCGACAGCATTTCGCCGGTGGACAGGGCCGCGGAGACTGCTACGCCGCGGTCGACACCAACGACCTCGGCGGTCCCCGGACCCTGGACTGCGGATGGGATCGCGGCAAACGCCACGTGCCAGCGGCCAGCGCGATCAAGGGTCACTCGGTAGGACTTCGCTGGTGGTACCGCCCGGCTCCAGCGGAAGCGGACCCAGCCAGCCTCCGGAACCCAGACCTCTCCCGCTCGCCGGTTCAGCCGGCGGACATCCCACTGACGCCCTTTGACGCCCACAATACGGAAGCCCTCATGGCGACCAGCCTTGCGCCAGCGTGGCTTCCCCTGGGAACCGGCGAAGAAGCTACGCATGGCCTGATCAAAGTCGCGGAGTGCCTGCTGCTGCACCATCTGGCTCCCAGCCCGCAGCCAGCCCCATTCCCGGCGCACCGCCGTGAGCTGCCGGCACTGCTCCAGATACCCCGGCGCGGACCTGCGGCCGCGCTTCCACCACGACTGCTGCTCGACGGCGAGATTCCAGACATACCGTGTGTGCGCACAGTGCTCCCGCATCACCCGCTCCTGAACAGGCGATGGATAAAGCCGGTAACGGGCGATAATTCGATAATAACATCGACCATTCCCGAAAGGGGGAAGCGGCGTTTCCTCACCCGCCCATGCGCAGACATGTCAACGCCGCGAATCCGATGACCAGCCCGGCAAGCGAGCCTACGCCGCTCATGCCGCCCGGAGCGCAGACACCACCGGCCACGACCGAGACAGCTCAACCGGATGCCGAGCCGACCAAGCCACCGGCCGAGCCGGAGCCGGAAGCCGGGGCGCCGCAGGCTCCCGCCGGAACCGCGCAGCCCGAAGCCGGGGCCGCGACACCGGACACCGGGACCATGCTGTCGGCCGCCGGGGTCTCCGTCCGGTTCGCCGGCCGTCGCGGAGGCAAGGGCGCTCGGGCGGTTGACGGGGTGAACCTCGACATCGCGGCGGGCGAGATTGTCGCCCTGGTCGGCGAGTCGGGCTGCGGTAAGACCACGCTGGCCCGGACCATGCTCGGGCTGGAGCGGCCGACCGAGGGCCAGGTCCGCTACCGCGGCAAGCCACTGAACTACCGGAACTCCGCGCTGCGCGAGTACCGGCGGGCCGCGCAGCTGATCCTGCAGGATCCCACCGGGTCGCTCAACCCGCGGCACACCGTCTATGAGGCCGTCGCCGAGGGCGTGCGGATCCACGGCCTGGACAACGAGGAGGCCCGGGTCGCCGGGGCCCTGTCGCGGTGCGGGCTGCGCCCGCCCGAGCGGTTCTTCCAGCGCTACCCGCACGAGCTGTCCGGCGGCCAGCGGCAGCGCGTGGTCATCGCCGGGGCGCTGGTGCTGGACCCGCAGGTGCTGGTGGCCGATGAGCCAGTCGCCTCGCTGGACGCCTCGGTGCGCGGCGAGATCCTGGCCCTGCTGCTGCGGCTGCGCGACGAGCTCGGGCTGGCGGCGCTGGTGGTCACCCACGACCTCGGGCTGGCCTGGAACATCGCCGACCGGCTGGCGGTCATGTACCTGGGCCGGATCGTCGAGGTGGGCACGCCCGAGCAGGTGTTCTCCAGCCCCGGCCACCCCTACACCCGGGCGCTGATGTCGGTGCTGCCCGAGTCGAAGACGGACCCGATCGTGCTGACCGGGGAGCCGCCGGACCCGACCCGGATCCCGGCCGGCTGCCGGTTCCACCCGCGCTGCCCGGAGCTGGCCAGCGGGGCCGCCGATCGCGCCGGCGTGGCCGGCGACTGCCGCAGGACGCCGCTGCCGGTGCTGCCCGCGGCCGGCACCGGCTCCGACCCGCTGGTGTCCTGCCACCTGGCCGCCGCGCTGGCGGCCAGGCCCGGCTGACCGCCCCCGGTGCCGCGCCGATCAGCTCCGGCCCGCCTCCCGCAGCAGGCCGGCGACCCCGGTGGCGGGCAGGCCGTAGGAGGTGTTGCCGTCCCGCCCGGTCACCGTCGGCGCGGCGAGCAGGCAGTTCAGCACCGCCTCCTCGGTGGCCTCGACAGCGGCCGCGAACAGCTCGTTGAGATCCCCGCCCGTGACCGGCGCGACGGCGGGGACCTGGCCGCGCGGCGCGCGCAGCCCGGTGGCCAGGCCGAGGAAGATCTCGCCGCTGCCGTGGCTGGCGGTCGAGCCGGTCCGGGCCAGGCCGAGCCCGGCCCGCCGGGCCAGCCGCACGCAGCCCGCCGAGTCCAGCGGCGCGTCGGTTACCAGAACGACGATGCACGACCCGGCCGGCGGCGCCGACCGCGGCACCGCCCCGGCACCGCCCGCCGCTGGTTCGCCGCCCTCGGTTCCGCCGGTCCCCGGGCCGCCGGTCCCGGGGCCGTCGGTCCCGGTGGCGCGCTCGGCGGCGACGCCATCGACGACGCCCGGCTCACCCGGCGGCGGCCAGGCCAGCAGCCGGCCCGCGGGCCGGCCATCGATGGTCAGCCGGTCCCGCTCGCCGAAGTTGGCCAGCACCAGCGCCCCGACGGTGTACTGCGGCGCGTCGGCGGCCTCGCCCGCCCGGGCCAGCCGGGACGCGGTACCGATGCCGCCCTTGTAGCCCAGGCAGCTCATCCCGGTGCCCGCGCCGACCGCGCCCTCGAACGGCGCCGGGCCGCCGGCGCCGGCCCGCGCGGCCTCCAGCGCCTCGAGCACATCACCCGCGTCGACCTGCATGCGCCGCGCGTCGGACAGGAAACTGTCATCGCACTCGGCCACGATCGGGATGATCACGTCGTCGGCGCCGATGCCGGGGTCCTCGGCCATCAGCAGCTCGCAGGCCGCGTCGTAGACCCGGCCCACCTGCATGGTCGAGGTCAGGAAGACCGGCGTCTCGGCCAGTCCCCACTCGGCCGCGGCCAGGAAGCCGGTGCACTCGCCGGCCCCGTTCAGCACCGCGCCGCCCGCCGGGACCGGGCTGCGGAACAAGTTGCCGCCCAGATCCAGCACCGTGACGCCCGTCCGGGCGATCCCGCGGCCCTCCGGCGGGGGCGGCTCGTCGCGCCACACCGTGGCATGGCCGACGCCCACGCCGGGGACATCGACGACCGATCCGGTCGGGCCGCTCGGCAGGATGCCGATCCTGATCCCGAGGTCAGCAGCTCTGGTCATGCGGTGATCATGCCGCACCGGCGGTCCGGGGCCGTGGCCGGCTCTGGCCACGTCGTTAGGGAGAAAGACGGAGGTCGCTGTGACCGGGCATCCTGCTGACGACGGCGGCCGACTGCGAATCCCGGTCATCTGGAACGAGGACTGCCTGCTGCACTGGCCCGACGGCGAGGTGTGGCTGGGGGTCTGGGAAACCGGGACCGAGGTGCCCGAGCGGGCCGAGGTGCTGCTGGCCGCGGCGCGGGCAGCGGGCGCGGAGGTGCTGCCCGCGCAGCCGCACGACGACGCGGCGCTGGAGTCGGTCCACGACCCGGCGCTGGTCGCGCACCTGGCTACGATCTGGCGGGACTGGGAGGCGGGCGGCTACGTGGCCGACTACGGCCGCCGCCGGGTCGTGCCGTACGTGTTCCCCACAGCTGGGCTGCTGGCCGGCCTGCCGCCGCGGATTCCGGCCGCCGTGCATGCCCGGCCGGGACTGTTCTGCTACGACACCATGACGCTGGTCGGGCCGGGTAGCTGGGCGGCGATCCGGGCCGCGGCGGACGCCGCGCTGACCGCAGCCGACCTGGTGGCGGCCGGGCGGCCGGCGGCGTACGCGCTGTGCCGCCCGCCCGGGCACCACGCCGGCCCGGCCGCCTACGGGGGGTCGTGCTACCTGAACAACGCGGCGCTGGCGGCCCAGGCGCTGCGCGTGGCGGGGGTCGCCCGGGTCGCGATCATCGACATCGACGCCCACCACGGCAACGGAACGCAGGCGATCTTCTACGACCGGGGCGATGTCTCCTACGGCAGCGTGCACGTCGACCCGGGCGCGGGCTGGTTCCCGCACTACGCGGGCTTCGCCGACGAGCGCGGAACCGGCGCCGGCGCGGGCGCCAACCGGAACCTGCCGCTGGCCCCGGAGACCGGCGACGAAGCATGGCTGGCGGCCGTCGGGCAGTTGTGCACGGAGGCGGCCGACTTCGGCGCTGAGGGCGTGGTGGTCTCGCTCGGCCTCGATGCGGCGGCGCAGGATCCCGAGAGCCCGCTGCGGGTCAGCGCGGACGGCTACCGGGCGGCCGGGGAGCTGATCGGCCGGCTGGGCCCGGTCGTGGTCATCCAGGAAGGCGGCTACGACCTGCCCTCGCTCGGCGCCCTGGCGGTCGAGGCGCTGGTCGGCATCCAGGCCGGCACTACCGGCGCTACCGGGGCTGGCGAAGGCCCGGCGGGAGCCGGGTCTTCGGAAGAAGAAGACAGGCCGGCGGGCGCCGGACCCGCTGGACCTGCTGGAGCCGGGCCTGCGGGCGGCGGATGAGCGCCTTGCTCGCGCTGGCGGCGTCGGTGCTGTGGGGGACGTCGGATTTCGGCGGCGGGCTGCTGTCACGGCGGCTCAACGCGGCCGCGGCGGTGTTCCTGTCGCAGGGGTTCGCGCTGGCCGGGCTGCTGGTGGTGCTGCCGCTGGCCCACCTGGCCGGCGGCTGGTACCTGCTGGTCGGCGCCGCCGCCGGGGTGGTCGGCTCATTGTCGCTGACGGCCTTCTACCGGGCCCTGGCTACCGCCCCGATGTCGCTGGTCGCGCCGATCAGCGCGGCCGGCACGGCCATCCCGGTGCTGGCCGGGCTGGCCCGGGGCGAGCAGCTCAGCCCGGTGCAGGGCGCCGGCATCGGTGTCGCCCTGCTGGGGATCATCCTGGCCTCGGGGCCCGAACTGCGCTCCGGAGTGCTGGTCCGGCGGCAGGCGCTGGGCTACGCGATCGGCGCCGGGATCGGGTTCGGCGCCGCCTACACGCTTCTCGCGCTGGCCGCCGGCGGCGGGGTTTACGGAACGCTGCTGATGCAGCGCATCGGCGGCCTGCTGGTCCTCGCGCCGCTGGCCCTGCGGCCCGCCCTCCGCGTGCTGCGTGGGGCGCAACCTCCGGTAGCCGGGGCCAGGAAGCGCACGACGGGACAGCTCGGGGCGTTGGCGGCCGTGGGAGTCTGCGACATCACGGCCAACGGCGCCTACGCGGCGGCGGCCAGTCACGGGAACCTCGCCGTCGCGGCCGTGCTCGCGTCGCTGTACCCGGTGGTGACGGCGCTGCTGGCGCGCGGGTTCCTGGCGGAGCGGCTGCGGCCGGTGCAGAGCGTCGGGGTGATCACGGCGCTGTGCGGGGTCCTGCTGCTCAGCGCCTGACCACGGCCGGCCCGGCCAGGGCCCCCGCCGGCCCGGGGACGGTCCTGACAGATCATTTAAACTGCGGCTTGACCGGCCGGTAACCCGCGAAAGCTCCCGGCCGGATCGTCCGAGCAGACCGCAGCACTCGTGCTGCCAGGCCAGTTAGCGCAGGCAGTGACACCTTCATCGCAGCATGACCGTGCCACGCCAGCCCGCAGGGGTGCACCGGAAGATGCACCCGGCCGGGCGCTGCGCCGCGCCCTGGCCGCGCTGACGGCCAGCCCCGGCCGGGCGGTCGCGCCGGCCCGCAGGGCTATCCGGACCACCGCGGGGCGGGCCACCGTGGTGGCGACCGCTTCGGTGCTGGCCACGGTCAGCGTCATCACGATGGGGGGCTGGGAGCCACCGGACGCTTCCGGGCTGCTGACGGCAGGCATCGCAGCTGACCCGTGCCACCCCGGCCGGGTGCTGCCTGTGCCGGCTGCCAAAGCTGGACATTTCGAGCCGGGCAGCAGCGTGCTGGCCACTTCCAGCGGCGTGCTCACCGCGCATGGCGTGGCACCAGTGACCGGGACAGAAGCCAGCTGCGTCGCCGCAGCCACCGCAGCCAGTCAGCGCTGGCTGGCCGCCGGGCTGGTGCCGGGGACGACTCCGCAGCAGCAGTCGATGGCCAGCCGCGCGCTGCTGGACCTGCGGTTGTCGGTCCGGCCGAACGGAGCCGTGGTGGCCGGCTGGCACAGCGACTGGGAGTACGCCTGGCCGCGCGACTCCAGCTGGGTCGCGGTCGCGCTGGCCCGGACCGGCCATAGCCAGCAGGCGCTGCAGATCCTGCGATTCCTGGCCCGGGTGCAGGGCCGCGACGGGATCTGGGCGGCGCGCTACCACCGGACCGGCGCGCCGGTCCGGGACGGCCGCCCGGCAGAGCTGGATTCCACCGGATGGGTCCCATGGGCGGTGTGGTCGTGGTTCACCGCGACCCAGCAGACCAGACCGCCGGCCGCTGGGTCCGCGCAGCAGGATGCCGCCCGCCGCGGGCAGGCCCGCGATGAGCTCGCGCAGCTGTGGCCGACGGTGCGCGCCGCCGCCAACGCCGCCACCGCGTCGCTGACCTCCGACGGGCTTCCGGTGCCGGCCATGGACTACTGGGAGAACTCCGACGAGGTCACCCTCGGCACCGCCGCCCCGCTGCTCGCCGGGCTGCGCGCCGCTGCCAGCCTCGCCCCGCTGATGCGGGACGGCCGCGACGAGC
The DNA here is from genome assembly GCA_036490755.1 of Streptosporangiaceae bacterium. GTDB lineage: Bacteria > Actinomycetota > Actinomycetes > Streptosporangiales > Streptosporangiaceae > DASUBV01. The sequence continues at coordinate 30,804 of DASXDJ010000021.1, read as the reverse complement.
AGCGCTGGGCTGCCGCGGCCACCCGGCTGGCGGCTGGTATCACCGCGAAGTTCGGCCGGACGGGCTATCAGCGGACGCCCGCTGGCTCCTCCGGCGCCGATGCGGCCATCACCTTCCTCGGCCCGCCGCTGGCCGAGCCCAGCCGGGCCGTCCGGGCCGCGGCTCAGGCCGCACAGCGGACGCTGCTGCAGCCCGATGGCGGCCTGGTGCCGGGCGCGCGGTGGGCCGGCAGCACGGGGGTGGCGTTCACGGCGGAGACGGCGTTCTTTGCGCTGTTCGACGCCGGGACCGGGCGGCTGGGTGAAGCCGACGGGCTGCTGTCCTGGCTGGCCGGGCACCGGACCAGCCTGGGCGAGGTGCCCGAGCAGGTCAACGACGACGGGCGGCCCGTGGCCGTGGCCCCGCTGGCCTGGACGGACGCGGTGGTCTTGCTGGCCATGCTCGGCGAGTCCGGACACCTGCTCACTGTCCCGGTCCCGCCGACCGCGCCCACGCGCTGAACCGGACGCCAGTCCCGCACTCGCTTCGCTCCGGCACCCGTCGCAGCACTCGCTCCGGCGTCCGCACCGCTCCCGCACCCCGCACCCGCACCCCGCACCCCGCATTAAGCCTGCAGCGAATCGATGTCAACAAAAGTTGACCGTCAACATATATTGACGACATGGCAGATCAGACAGCCCTGGCCGAGGCAGCCAGCGGGCGCGACCCGGCCGAGGGGCTGCGGGCCGCCCGTGCGCTGCGCGAGCTGGCCGAGCGCCTGGAGGCGCTGCAGGTAGACAACGCGCGAGCGCATGGCTGGTCGTGGCAGGAGATCGCCTTCTTCCTGGGCGTCAGCAAGCAGGCCGTGCACAAGAAGCACTCCGGGCGGCCCGTGGCCTGATCAGGCCAGCGGATCCCGGCCGTGAGAGGAGAAGCCGATGTTCGAGAAGTTTCACCCGGACGCCCGTGAGGCCATCGTCCGATCCAAAGAAGAAGCACTCCGGCTGGGCCAGCCGGAAATCGGCACCGAGCACCTGCTGCTGGCCCTGCTCACCGGGCGCGGGCTGGCGGCCGAGGCGCTGGCCGCCGCCGGGGTGGAGGCTGAGGACCTGCGCGCCCGGCTGCCGCTCGGGGGCGCCACGACGGCGGATCCGCTCGATGCCGACGCGCTGGCCTCGATCGGCATCGACCTAGACGCCGTGCGGCGGGCCTCGGACGCCGCGTTCGGGCCTGGCTCGCTGGACCGGAATCCGGGCCGCCGGCGGCGGCGCGGCGGGGTCGGCAGCCCCCGGATGGCGCGCAGCCACAAGCAGGCCATCGAGCTGGCGCTGCGCTCCGCCGTCCGGCTCGATCAGCGGCACATCTCATCGGGTCACCTGCTGCTGGGCGTGCTCGATCAGCCGGCCAGCCCCGCCGTGGCCGTCCTGACCGACGCCGGCGTGGATATCCCGCGGCTGCGCGAGGACATCGCCCGGCGGATGACCGCCGCTGCGTGAAGTCCGGTCTGCACAGGGGCCGACTTCGACCGGCAGATGCCCGCCGCCCGTGAAGGTCCCGGCCTACAGGGCGCCGGACTCGATCAGCCGGGCCAGGCGGCGCAGCGCGAAGCCCAGTCCGGCGCGCACCAGCGGGGCGATCGTCCACTGGGCGAGCAGTGTCAGCGCCGGGCGGACGGCCGCGGGGACCGGCAGGTCCACCAGCTCGGTCCAGCGGAACTCGCTGAGATCCCCGGCCGGAACGACCTCGAAGATCCCGTCGCCGCGGACCACGTGGCCGGTGTGCCGGGTGACGCAGCGCCGCGGCGGGTCCCACTCGGTGATGACCATCGTGTCGGTGAAGCCGACCGGTCCGATCGCTGTCCGCGCGGCGATCTCGGCGCCCTTCCCGGTGCCGCCCGTGGAGGTCGTGGCCGGGATCCACTCGTGCTGCCGGGACCAGTCCATAGCCGTCTGCCACACCCGTTCCGGCGTGGCGCGGATCCGGATCCGGGCGGTTACCTGAAGCCGAGCGGTCATCTGTTCACCCTAGCGAGCGCCCGGCCAGCCAGCCGCGGCCGCGCCCTTGGTACTGCCCAGACCACGGCAATCGCGCGACGACGCTGCTGTCCTGCGGCCGGCGGGTCTGCCAGGGTGAGAGACGTGGCCTCTGACTCTGCTGCTCCTGGCGGGCCGGCGCTGCGGATCCCCGATCCGGCGGTGGTCGTGCTGGCCGGGGCATCCGGCTCCGGCAAGTCCACCTGGGCGGCCGGGCACTACCGCGCCGCCGAAGTGATCTCCTCGGACGCGCTGCGGGCCGTGGTCGGCAGCGGGGAGCGCGACCTGGATGCCTCGGCGGATGCGTTCTCGCTACTGGACCAGATCGGGGCCGCCCGGACCCGGCGCGGGCTGACCACCGTCATCGACACCCTGGGCCTGGACCCAGTCCGGCGCCGCGGCTACCGGGAACTGGCTGCCCGCGCCGGGCTGCCCGCCGTGGTCGTGATCTTCGAGACCCCGGCGGCACTGTGCCGGGACCGCAACCGGGCCAGCGCGACACCGATCCCGGCCACCGCCCTGGACGGGCAGCTGCGCCGGATGCGGGACGTCCCGGCCGAGATCGCGGCCGAGGGCTGGGACCTGGTCCTGACGGCCGGGGCCGCCCGGATCGAGCCGGCCCACTCCGCGCGGGTCAGCCCTTCGCCGGCCAGCTCGGAGCGAGGCAGCTCGGAGCCTGCCAGTTCGGAGCCGGCCAGCCCCGTGGCGGCCAGCCCCGCTGCATCCCCGGCCGGGCGGGCCGGGCCGGGCGGCCGGGGCGGTGAGCTGAGCTTCATTCTCCAGGTCTCCCGGTTCGGCTGGGGTGACGACCCGGCGGGCTGGCTGCGCTCGGTTGCGCTCGCCGCCGGTGAGGCCGGCTTCGAGGGCATTGCGCTGATGGATCACCTGATCCAGATCCCGCAGGTGGGCCGGGCCTGGGAGCCCATTCCGGAGCCGTGGGTGACGCTGGGCATGCTGGCCGGGCTGGATACCGGGCTGCGGCTGGGCACGCTGGTCAGCCCGGTGACGTTCCGGCCCGCCGGGCTGCTGGCTAAGACGGTCGCGACGCTGGACGCCATCACCGGCGGCCGGGCCTTCTGCGGGATCGGCGCCGGCTGGTGGGACCGCGAGCACGCCGCGTTCGGCCTGCCGTTCCCGCCCGCCCGCGCCCGGCTGGACCAGCTGGAGCTCACCATCGAGACGATGCGCGCGCTGTGGGCACCGGGCACCAAGCCCTACGCCGGCGACCGGGTCGCGCTGCCCGAGACGACCTGCTACCCGCGACCGGCCGGGCACATCCCCGTCATCGTCGGCGGCTCAGGAGAACGGCGAACCCTGCAGATCGCCGCCCGCCTCGCCGACGGCTGCAACCTGCCCGCCGGCGCCCCGGACCTCGATCACAAGATCGGTGTCCTGCGCGAGCACTGCGCCCGGGACGGGAGAGACCCGGCCGAGGTTCAGGTCACGGTCCTGGACACCCCGATCGTGGGCACGGACCGGGAGCACGCCGCCGAGCTGGTCGAGCGGCTGCGCGGGCGGACTGCGGCGGCGGCCTTCGCCCGGCGGCACCACGCCGGGACCCCCGACGATCACCTCAGCCGCTACCGGCAGCTTGCCGACCGCGGCGTCCGCACCGTCTTTGTCGCCCTGCCGGACCTGACCGGGCCGGACGAGATCTCTCGCCTGGCGCCGGTCCTCGCCCCGTTCGCCAGTCGCGCGTACTGACCGGCGCGAGCCTGGTCGGCCCGCTGAGGAAGCCCGGTGGCGGCTGGCCGGGCCTGGCTAGCCGACGCCCGCCAGCGTGATGATGACACCGCAGGCCGCCGCGCCGACGATGGCGGCGACCACGCCGCGCCGCAGCACCAGCATCCAGCCCAGCGCGGCCGCGAGCACGGCGACCTGCCAGCCGCGGGTGAGGGCGAGGCCGAGCGTGACGGCGGCCCCGGCGATCGCGCCGATCGCGGCCGGTCCGGCCCCGGACAGGAAAGCCCGGGCGGCCGGGCTGGCCCGGATCTGGCCGAAGCGCGAGGCGCCGCCCAGCACGAACACGAACGACGGCGTGAATGCGATCAGCGCGGCGAGCAGGCCGCCGCCCACTCCGGCCGCTGCGTAGCCCAGGGACGCCAGCCCGCCCGCACCTGCGGAACCGGCCGCGGCCCGCGCCGCCCGCGCGGCGGGCAGCATGAGCGCGGCCCGGCCGCCACCCGGAGCCCCCGGGCCCGTCCGCCCCGGGCCCGGCCGCGCTGGCCCCGCCGTCTGCCCGCCCGTCCGCACCTCGCTCCGCGCCGTCCCGGCCGTATTGCCTGCCGCCATCGGCGCGGTCTTTGCCCCGGCCAGCCCCTGACTCGTCGCGACGGTCGCGGCCAGGCCTCCGAACCACGAGTTCCGTCACGCCGCTGAGCAGCAGAACGGCCACCACCCACGGGCCGGCCAGCACCGCGACCACGACGCCAGCGCCCAGGTAGACCACCCAGCGCGCGCGGGCGCCGCACGCCGCGCCGGCCTCCTGCCGCCCAGCAGCCCGCTGCCAGGCACGAACCGTTTCGAGTATCCGATCTGGCCGCCATGACCAGGACGAGACCGGTCGCTCAGCCTCGCCTCCCCCGGCGGACGGCCGGGTACTGGCCCGTTTCCAGCTGGCCGGGATCAGGCCCACCGCGCCGCGGATCCAGGCCGGCGCGGAGGCGGCCAGGAACAGCGCTGACAGCGCCAGCACGATCACCAGCGCCGGCAGGATGAAGCAGACGCCGCCGACGAACGCACCCGGCGGCCCGCCGATCCGCCACGCGCACAAGATGGCCAGCTGGGTGGAAGCTGGTCCCGGCAGCAGGCTGGTGACCGCCACGCCGTCCTCGAGCTCCGTGGCGGACAGCCAGCCGCGCCGCTGGACGCACAGCACCCGCAGCAGCGCGATGTGCGCCGGCGGCCCGCTGAACCCGTGCAGCCGATGCGCCCCCAGCCGCCGGCGATAGTCCGCAGCGGCACCTGGCGCGCGGGTGCGGGCGTCACGGGGCAGGACTGGACGGGGCCGGGTCGCCGGCCGCCGTGCGCCCGGTCATCACGTTGATCAGCTCGGCCTGAGCACGGCCGACAGCGCGTCCATCGCGCCCGGCACCAGTGAGTAGTACGCCCAGACACCCCGCTTGTCGCGGCGGAAGATCCCGGCGTCGACCAGGATCCTCAGGTGGTGCGACACCGTCGGCTGAGTCAGCCCGAGTGGCTCGGTCAGGTCGCAGACGCACGCCTCGCCACCCTCGTGCGCGGCGACCATCGAGACCAGCCGCAGCCGGGCGGGATCGGCCAGCGCCTTCAGCAGCCGGGCCAGGTCGGCGGCCTGGTCCGCGGTGATCGGCTCTCGCAGCAATGGTGCGCAGCAGAAACTGGCCAGCCCCAGTTCAGGCCGGTCTCCGATGGCGATGGCACTGGTCACCAGGCCAGTATGCACAAGGCATTGACATCTGTCTATGTCTCACGTCAGGCTACAGACATAGACCGTCATCTATAGCTCCCCCTCGGGGCAACGGAGGTCGCCATGGCAGAACAGCCCGCAGACAACCTGCGCGAGCAGGTCCGGTCCCGGTACGCGCAGGCCGCCCGGTCCGTCCTCGCGTCTGGCAGCGACAGCACCGCCGGATGCTGCGGCAGCGCGGCGGACTCAGGCTGCGGCGACCGGGAGGTCGCTCACGAATCGCCCGGCGCGGCCTACTGGTTCACCGCCTCGACAGCGTTCGCCAACCCGGCGGTCACCATCGGCCGGACGCTGACCGCCACCTACGCCGGGATCGCACCATCCTCTGTCCCGGCGTTCATCGCCGCCCAGGCGGGCGGCGGCACCCTCGGCGCGCTGCTCGCCGTCATCATCTATCCCGGCCAGCGTGCACCAGTCGCAGACAGGCGGGTGCCGCACGCCGCTACTGACTCCGGAGGCGCGCCAGCATGACCCACATCCCCGAGGTGCTAGTCGTCTGCACCCATAACGCCGGCCGCTCCCAGATGGCAGCGGCGCTGCTCCGGCAGCAGGCCGCAGGACAGGTGCGGGTCACCTCAGCCGGATCGCAGCCCGCTGATCAGCTCAATCCGGCCGTCGTCCAGGCCATGGCCGAAGTCGGGCTGGACATCTCCGCCCAGGTCCCGCGGCGGCTCGCCAGCGACCAGGTGCGGGCTGCCGACGTCGTGATCACGATGGGCTGCGGCGACGCCTGCCCGGTCTACCCGGGCCGCTGCTATCTGGACTGGGATCTGCCCGACCCGGCCGGACTGGGCGTGGCGGAGATCCGGCCGATCCGCGATGAGATCGCCCGGCGAGTCCGGGCCCTGGTCGCTGACCTTGCGCCGGCCGCCGCGGCCAGCGCGACCGGGACGTGGGTGCCGGAAGCCTGCACGCTGCCGACGGCCGAGCGCCCGCTGCGGGCGGCCAGCTTCGACGAGTTCTTCGCCGCCAGCGTGCAGGGCATCACGCGCACCGGTCCTGACCAGGTGCGGCTGGACCTGCGCCCGGGCCCCGGCACCGCCGCCCGCGCCGCCGGCCTGGCCGCCGAGGAGACCGCCTGCTGCTCCTTCTTCACCTTCACGCTGACCGCGTCCGGCGGCGGGCTCACCCTCGACATCACCGTGCCGCCCGCCCAGCGGGCCGTCCTGGACGCACTCGCTCAGCGCGCCGGAGCCGCCGCCGGGGCCGCCAGCTGACCGAGCCGCGCGAAGTGCCGCCTGCGGCGGGCCCGCCACAGCCGTTACGTTAAACGCCATGTCGACCTTCATCACCCGGCTGGAGCCCAGCGGAACCGGCGTCCGGCTCGCGGTCAAGGACCTCATTGACCTGGCCGGGGTGCCGACGACGGCCGGCTGCCTGGCGGTCGCCGACCAGGCCCGCCCGGCGGCGGCGGACGCGGCCTGCCTGGCCGGGGCGCGGGCCGCGGGCGCCGCCATCGTCGGCAAGACCACCCTCACCGAGCTGGCCTACAGTGCGGCCGGCATCAACGAGCAGTACAGCACGCCGCCGAACCCGTTCGACCCCGAGCTGCTGCCGGGCGGCTCGTCCAGCGGCTCGGCGGTCGCCGTCGCCGCCGGCGAGGCCGATGTCGCCTACGGCTCCGACACCGGCGGGTCGATCCGTGTCCCGGCGTCCTACTGCGGCATCGCCGGGCTGAAGACAACCCACGGGCGCATCCCGCTCGGCGGAGTCTGGGCGCTGTCCCCGAGCCTGGACACCGTCGGGCCGATGGCTGCGGACGTGGCCGGCCTGGTGACCGGGATGACCCTGCTGGAGCCCGGGTTCGCGCCCGCGGCCGCCCCGGCGCACAGCATCGGCCGGCTCCAGGTCAGCGGCGAGACCGCGGACCCGCGCATCGAGTCGGCTGTCGACGAGGCGCTGCGCCGCTGCGGGATACCCGTGACCAGCCTGGACCTGGACGGCTGGCGGGACGCCCTGGGCGCCACCTACTCGATCATGGACGCCGAGGCGGCGGTGACGAACCGGTGGCTACTGGACGAACCGCACCGGCACCGGCTCGGCACCATGGTCCGCGAGCGGCTCATCGAGGCGACGCACGTCACTCCTGAGCAGGCCAGCGCGGGACGCGTGTTCCAGGCTCGCTGGCAGGCGACTTTCGCGCTGCTGTTTCAGGTGGCCGGCCTGCTGGCCCTGCCGACGACTATCCAGTTCGCCCCGCCCGTCGCCGGGGAGCCGACACCAGGGCACACCCGGTTCACCGCCCCGTTCAACCTGGCCGGGCTGCCGGCCCTGGCGATCCCGGTACCGGCCCGGCACCGCCTCCCGGCCAGCCTCCAGCTCATTGGCCCGCCCGGCAGTGAGGAACTCCTGCTGGCCACCGGCGCCGTCATCGAGGCCGCAGCCGGCTACCGGCGCCCGTGAGCTAGCCGGGGGTAACGGTGGCGCCGGCGGTGTCGACCGGCAGGACGCCGATCCGCCAGGCCCCGGCGCAGCCGCGCGCGATGGCGGCCACCTCACTGCCGCCGGGTGTCCCGGACCGGGTGAAAGCCAGGACCGACGGCCCGGCCCCGGACACCACGGCCGGGATGCCCGCGCCGCGCAGCCGGCCGATCAGCTCAGCGGTAGCCGGCATGGCGGCGGCCCGGTAGTGCTGGTGCAGGAAATCCTCGGTGGCGTCCAGCAGCAGGTCCGGCTGGCTGGTCAGGGCGGTGACCAGCAGCGCTGTCCGGGCCGCGTTGGCCGCGGCCGCCGCGTGCGGGACCTCCGCCGGCAGCGCCTGCCGGGCGATGGCGGTCAGCACGGGGGTCGCGGGCACGCACAGGACGGTGCCGATCTCGGGCAGCGGAGTCAGGTGCGCGACCCGCGGCCCCGACCGGCCCTGATTCCCGCCCGCCCGGGGCGCTCCGGGGTCATCGCCCGGGGCGGCAGGCCCGGGCGAGCCGCCCGCCGCACCGGCGCCGGCTCGTGCCGGGCCGCCCTCGGCGCCGCCGCGGAGGGCGGCGGCAGGCTCCCAGGCGATGGTCAGGCCGCCCGCCAGGCAGGCCGCCACGTTGTCGGGATGACCTTCCATCCGGGTCGCCAGCCGCAGCACCGCGTCGCGGGGCAGCGTGGCCGGCCCGGCGGGCCCGGCCAGTGCCCGGGCCGCCAGCAGCCCGGCCACGATCGCCGCGGCCGAGGAACCCAGGCCGAAGCCCTGGGGGATGTCGTTATGGCAGATCAGCGCGATGCCCGGCGGCTGCGAGCCGATCCGCGCGAAGGCGGTCCGCATGGCCCGGATGACGAGGTGCTTCTCACCCGCGGTCGCGGTCTCGGCACCCGCGCCGGTGACCTCGACACTGATCCCGCCGTCTGTCACCCGCGCGGTGACGCTGTCCCGCAGGCCCAGGGCCAGGCCGAAGGAGTCGAAGCCAGGTCCGAGGTTAGCGCTGGTCGCGGGCGCCGCGACGGTGACCGGCTCCCGGGGCCAGCGGCTCACGCCAGGCCCAGGGCGCTGGCCGCCGCGGCGGGATCGGGCGGGACGACGACGGGGGCGGGCGCTCCGTCGACGGCGGCGTCGGGATCCTTCAGGCCGTGCCCGGTGAGGGTGCACACGACCACCGAGCCGGGCCGCACGACGCCGTCCTCGCGCGCCATCAGCAGGCCCGCCACCCCGGCCGCCGACGCGGGCTCGCAGAACACGCCCTCCTCGCGGGCCAGCAGCCGGTAGGCGGCCAGGATCTGGTCGTCGGTGACCGCGTCGATCAGCCCGCCTGACTCATCGCGGGCGGCCTCGGCCAGGCGCCACGAGGCCGGGTTGCCGATCCGGATCGCCGTGGCGACCGTCACCGGGTTGAGTACCGGCTCGCCGGCCACGATGGGCGCCGCGCCGGCCGCCTGGAAGCCGAGCATCCGCGGCGCGTGGCTGGCCTGGCCGCCGTCGGCGTACTCGCGGTAGCCAAGCCAGTAGGCCGCGATGTTGCCGGCGTTGCCGACCGGAAGGCAGTGCACGTCGGGCGCCTCACCAAGCTGATCGACGATCTCGAACGCGGCGGTCTTCTGGCCCTGCAGCCGCTCGGGGTTGACCGAGTTGACGATGGCCACCGGGTAGTCGGCCGACAGCTTGCGGACCAGTTCCAGGCAGTCGTCGAAGTTGCCGTCCACCTGCAGCAGCAGCGCGCCGTGCACCAGCGCCTGGGCGAGCTTGCCGCGGGCGATGTGGCCGCGCGGCACCAGCACGGCGCAGGCCAGGCCGGCCCGGGCGGCGTAGGCGGCGGCGCTGGCGCTGGTATTGCCGGTCGACGCGCAGATCACTGTCTTAGCGCCGCGCTGCGCGGCCAGGCTGACCGCGACCGTCATGCCCCGGTCCTTGAACGATCCGGTCGGGTTGAGGCCCTCGACCTTCAGGTACACCTGGCACCCGGTCCGGGCGGTCAGCGCGGGCGCGGGCAGCAGCGGGGTGCCGCCCTCGCCGAGGGAGAACACCGGGGTGGAGTCGGTGACGGGGAGCCGGCTGCGGTACTCCTCGATGACACCGCGCCACGGCGCGCTGGCCGGGCGGGTGCCAGCCGGGCGCTGGCCGGATCCGGCCTCAGCTGCGGCGGGACTCATTCGCCGTCCTCCCCCTCCACGCGCATCACGCTGTCCACGGCCCGGACCGCCGCCATCGCGCTCAGCGTGGCGACGGTCTTGGCCAGCGCATCCTCGCGCGCCGTGTGGGTCACGATGACCAGGTTGGCCTCCGCGCCGCGGCCCTCCTGGCGCATCGCCTTGATCGACACGTCCTGCTGGGCGAACGCGTCGGCGATCGGCGCCAGCACGCCGGGCCGGTCCGACACGTCGAGCTGCACGTAGTACCGGGTCAGCACGTCGCCGATGGGCACCAGCGGCAGGGCCGCGTAGGTCGAGGCATCGGGACCGCGCAGGCCCGCCAGCCGGTTGCGTACCACGGTGACAATGTCGCCGAGGACGGCACTGGCGGTGGGCTGGCCGCCCGCGCCGGCGCCGTAGAACATCAGCCGCCCGGCCGACTCGGCCTCGACGAACACGGCGTTATAGGCGCCGCGGACGGCCGCCAGCGGGTGCACGCGCGGGATCATCGCCGGGTAGACCCGGGCCGAGACGCCGCCGTCGGAGCGCTCGCAGATAGCCAGCAGCTTGACCACGCAATCCAGCGACCGGGCGCTGGCAATGTCGGCGGACGTCACCCGGGTGATGCCGTCCCGGTAGACGTCATCGACGGTGACCTCGGTGTGGAAGGCGATGCTGGCCAGGATCGCGGCCTTGGCCGCCGCGTCGTACCCGGCCACGTCGGCGGTCGGGTCGGCCTCGGCGTAGCCGAGGTCCTGGGCCTCGGCCAGCGCGCTGCCGAAGTCCGCGCCGGAGGTGTCCATCTGGTCGAGGATGTAGTTGGTCGTCCCGTTGACGATGCCCAGCACGCGCCGCACCTCATCGCCGGCCAGTGACTCGCGCAGCGGGCGCAGCAGCGGGATCGCCCCGGCCACGGCGGCCTCGTAGTAAATGTCGGCCCCGCCCCGGCGTGCGGCCTCGTGCAGCGCGGCCCGGTCGGTGGCCAGCAGGGCCTTGTTCGCGGTGACCACCGACTTCCCGGCCCCGAGCGCGGCCAGCAGCAGGCCGCGGGCGGGCTCGATGCCGCCGATCAGCTCGATGACGATGTCAATATCGGCGCGGGTGACCAGGGCCCGGGCATCGGTGGTGAGCAGCTCAGCCGGCACGGCGGTGCCGCGCGCGCGGCTGGTGTCCCGGACGGCGACACCCGCCACCTCCAGCCGGGCCCCGGCCCGGGCGGCCAGGTCGGCGGCCTGCTCGGTCAGCAGCCGGTAGACCGCCGAGCCCACCACACCGCAGCCCAGCAGGGCGACGTTCAGCGTCGCGCGCTCTCCGGTAGTCCGCACAATCCGGCCCGCTTCCCCTCGCCGGTGCCACCGGTGCAATCAGCCCCGAGCTCATCCGCCGAGGAGTCGCCGGCGGGCTGGTCGCCGCGCCGGCGGCTTGGGCTCTTCAGGCGTCTCAGCTTACCGAGGCCGCAGGACCAGCGCCTGCAGCAGGCGGTCGATCTCCGTGTCAGGTTCGCGGGTCAGGCCGGTGTGCACGGGGCCGGCCTGAACCACCGTGCTGCGCGGCGCGGTCAGCCAGCGGAACCGGTGGCCGATGTCCTGCTGGCCGGCCGGGCTCCCCGCGGGGCCGCCGGCGGGACCGGCGCACAGGTCCGCGATGGCGTCCAGGGTGCGCTGCACGCCCGGCACGTCGGCGGCCGGGTCCATGGTCAGCAGCAGCGCGGCGTCCAGGGCGATCCGCGCGCCCAGGTAGCGCAGCGGGCGGCAGTAGAGCAGGATCCCGGCGTTCAGCAGCTCGCCGCGGTCGACGCGCGGTATCACCCGCAGCACCGCGTACTCGAACGCCTGCTGCGCCGCCGCCTCGCCGGCCGCGGTCACGACGAGGCTCCCCGGCCGCGCGGCGAAGCGCCGCCCAGCCAGCCCGGCCGCCCTGGCCGCCCGGCGCCGGGCAGCCGCTCCCCGCCGCCGCGGGCGACGACTTCCCGCAGCGGCGGCAGCCACTGATCACGTGCGGCCAGGCGGTTCAGCAGCTGCGTCACGTACCCGTCGCGCAGCGCGGCGGTCGTGGCGAAGCCCGGCTCGGCGCCGAGCCACTCGCCGGGGACCGCCGCCACGGCCGCCTGCACCAGGTCCGGGGTGACCCGGCTGGCTAGCTCGGCGTCGGCCTCGTCCAGCCGCGGGTGGCAGCCGATCAGGGCGTGGTCATCGGCGTTGTAGGGCCGGGCGACGGCCGCCGCCGCGCTCTCCCAGCGATGCTGGAAGGTGAGCGCCGCGCCGTGGTCGATGAGGTACAGGACATCGTGCCAGAAGAGCATGTTGGGGTTGCGCCAGGACCGGTCAGCGTTGCTGACCAGCGCGTCGAACCACAGGATCCGGCCGGCCAGCTCACCGTCGACGTCCGCCCGGGCCGCGTCGAAGTCCAGCGCGCCGGGCAGGAAGTCCACGCCCAGGTTCAGCCCGTCGCTGGCCCGCAGCAGGTCCTGGATCTCCTGGTCCGGCTCACCGGGCGCCATCGCCGGATCGACCTCGATCGTCACCAGCTCGGGTACCGCCAGCCCCAGGCCGCGGGCCAGCTGGCCGCTGATGATCTCGGCGATCAGTGCCTTCGGCCCCTGCCCGGCGCCGCGGAACTTGACCACGTAGGTGCCCAGGTCGTCGGCCTCCATCACGGCCGGCAGCGAGCCGCCCTCGCGCAGCGGCGTGACATACCTGGTCGCGGCGACCAGGGGCAGCGCCGCGGGCAGCGCGGACCCGCTCTGGCCGGAAGACACGGCGGCAGCCTACGCTGCGTCCCGGGCGCCGGGGGCCCCGGCGCGGCTAGTCTGCAGTCATGATCGGCAGTGCCGGCCGCGGCCGGCCGCCTGCCGTCGTGATCAGGACCCAGCCAGGGCAGGGAGGCACAGATGCCAGAGCCGGTACCGTCGCTGCGGGCGATGCCCGAGGACTGGGAGCGAGCCGTCGCCGTCGTTGCGCACCCGGATGACCTGGAGTACGGCGCCGCCGCGGCGGTGGCCCGGTGGACCCGGCAGGGCAAGCAGGTGTCTTATGTGCTGGCCACCCGCGGCGAGGCCGGCATCGCGGGCCTGGACCCGGCCGCCGTCGGGCCGCTGCGGGTGGATGAGGAGATGCGCGGGGCCGCCGTTGTCGGCGTCACCGACGTGCAGTTCCTGGAGCACGCCGACGGACTGGTGGAGTATGGCATCCCGCTGCGCCGCGACCTGGCCGCGGCCTTCCGGCGGCTGCGCCCCCAGGTCGTCATCACGATGAGCTTCGACCTGACCTGGGGCGAGGAGGGGCCGGTCAACCACTCCGACCACCGCGCCGTCGGCCTGGCCGTGCTGGATGCCTGCCGGGACGCGGCCAATGAATGGGTGTTCCCCGAGGCCGGGCCGCGCTGCGACACCATCCGCGATGCCTACGTGTCGGCCACCGGCACGCCCAATTACTTCGTGGACGTGACCGACACCATCGGCGCCGGGATCGCCTCGCTCAAGGAGCACCGGGCCTACATCGAGGGCCTGGGCAACGACTTCGACCCGGACGAGTTCCTCCGCAACATGGCCGGCTACCTGGGCCTGGCCGCGGGCTGCGAGTACGCCGTCGGCCTGCGCCGCTACCCCATGGGCTGACGCGCGGCCGGGCGCGGGCCTATCCGACGGCCGGGTCCAGGATGACCACGTCAGCAGCCTGCGCCGGCTCTGGCACCGGACGGCCGGACTGGCGGAGCAGCTCAATGTGCTCGGCCATGGCCGCCAGCATCAGCGACTCGGTCTCGGCCCGGGTCGCGCCCGCGGCCACGACGCCCGGCAGGTCCGGGGAGTACGCCGAGTAGCCGGACTGATCGTCACCCTCGAAAACGACCACGTAGCCGGTCACGGTTGCTCCCTTCCCAGCCCTGCCTGCTTCAGCGTGGCCGCCTCGGCCTTGCGGCTCAGCCGGGCGCCCGGCGCTCCGGCCAGGGTGACCAGGCCCGGCTTTCTCGGATGGGAGTAATGCCGGGGCACCTCGGTGTTCTGTCTCAGTTCCCAGCCATCGCGTTCCAGCTGGGCGATGACCTGACCGACCGTTACCCGCACGAGCCGACCGTATACCTCATGCCCGGCAATCCGGCCAGCGGCGGACAGTTCACCAGGGCCCGCCGCCGGCCCGCGCCAGCCTCCGAGTGCGTGCGCAATACAAACAGGTATTCGAAAATTAATCGTTAACTGTGACTTTTCGTTACGCGGAGCGCGAACACGAAGCGGAACAAACGAGGGTCTCACTTCCTTGTAGTGGTGTAATCAAGTAACGGACTCACAGGAAGTGAGCGCGATGCCCGAGACTCTCTCGCTGCCGGTGCTGCCGCTGGACGACACCATCGTGCTGCCCACCATGGTCGTCCCGCTGGACACCTCCGGCACGGAGGTCCGCGCGGCCATCGAGGCGGCGCGACTGGACGCGTCCGGCCCCGACAAGCCAGAAGCCAAGCCGCAGGTGCTGCTCGTGCTGCGCCTGAACGGCAAGTACTCCGCCATCGGCACGCTCGGCTCGATCGAGCAGATCGGCCGGCTGCCCAGCGGCGAGCCCGCGGCCGTGATCCGCGGCGTGTCCCGCGTCAAGATCGGCACCGGGACTGTCGGTCCCGGCAACGCCCTGTGGGTGGAGGGCACCGTCGTGGACGAGCCTGCCGCCACGGACCGCGCCGCCGAGCTGGCCCGCGAGTACCGCACGCTGGCCGCCTCGATCCTGCAGAAGCGCGGCGCCTGGCAGGTCGTCGATGCCCTGCAGCGCATCACCGATCCCTCAGCGCTGGCTGACAGTGCCGGCTATGCGTCCTACCTGTCGCTGGAGCAGCGGCAGCAGCTGCTGGAGACGATCGACCCGGAGCAGCGCCTGGAGCTGCTGACGACCTGGGCCCGCGACCAGCTCGCCGAGCTGGACGTGGCCGAGACCATCCAGAACGACGTGCGCGAGGGGATGGAGCGCCAGCAGCGCGAGTTCCTGCTCCGCCAGCAGCTCGCGGCGATCCGCAAGGAGCTGGCCGGCCTGGACGGCGAGCCCGCCTCCGAGGAGGAGGACTACCGGTCCCGGATCGAGGCCGCTGACCTGCCGGACAAGGTCCGCGAGGCGGCCCTGAAGGAGGCAGCCAAGCTGGAGCGCGGCTCCGACCAGTCGCCCGAGGCGGGCTGGATCCGGACCTGGCTGGACACCGTCCTGGAGATGCCGTGGAACACCACCACCGACGACGCCTATGACGTCAGCGCGGCCCGCGCCGTGCTGGACGCTGACCACGCCGGCCTGGATGACGTCAAGGACCGGATCGTGGAGTACCTGGCCGTCCGCAAGCGGCGCGCCGACAAGGGCCTGACCCTGCTCGGCGGGCGGCGCAGCGGCGCGGTGCTGGCCCTGGGCGGGCCGCCCGGCGTGGGCAAGACCTCGCTGGGCGAGTCGGTGGCCCGGGCCATGGGCCGCAAGTTCGCCCGGGTCGCCCTGGGCGGCGTCCGGGACGAGGCGGAGATCCGCGGGCACCGGCGTACCTACGTCGGCGCGCTGCCGGGCCGCATCGTCCGCGCCGTCCGCGAGGCCGGCTCGATGAACCCGGTGATCCTGCTGGACGAGGTCGACAAGCTCGGCGCCGACTACCGGGGCGACCCGACGGCCGCCCTGCTGGAGGTGCTGGACCCGGCGCAGAACCACACCTTCCGCGACCACTACCTCGAGGTCGAGCTCGACCTGTCCGACGTGCTGTTCATCGCCACGGCGAACATGATCGAGATGATCCCCGAGCCGCTGCTGGACCGCATGGAGCTGATCAGCCTCGACGGCTACACCGAGGATGAGAAGGTCATCATCGCCCGCGATCACCTGCTGCCCCGGCAGCTGGACCGGGCCGGGCTGGAGGCCGCGGATGTCACCGTGGCCGACGACGCCCTGCACCTGCTGGCCTCGGAGTACACCCGCGAGGCCGGAGTCCGCTCGCTGGAGCGGAGCATCGGCCGGGTGCTGCGCAAGATCGCGGCCCGGCTGGCCACCGGCGAGACAAGCCTGCCGGTGACCGTCACCGCGGACAGCCTGCGCGACTATCTCGGCCACCCGCGGCACACGCCGGAGTCGGCCGACCGGACCGCGGTGCCGGGCGTGGCGACCGGCCTGGCCGTGACCGGGGCCGGCGGCGACGTGCTGTTCATCGAGGCGTCGCTGGCGGACCCGGAGACCGGCAGCACCGGTGTCACGCTCACCGGCCAGCTCGGTGACGTGATGAAGGAGTCGGCCCAGATCGCGCTGTCCTACCTGCGCTCGCACGGCGCGGAGCTGGAACTGCCGGTCGCCGACCTGAAGGACCGCGGCGTGCACGTCCACGTGCCGGCCGGCGCGGTGCCCAAGGACGGGCCGAGTGCCGGGGTCACCATGACCACCGCGCTGGCGTCGCTGCTGTCCGGACGGCTGGTCCGGTCGGACGTGGCGATGACCGGTGAGGTGTCCCTGACCGGGCGGGTGCTGCCGATCGGCGGCGTGAAGCAGAAGCTGCTGGCCGCGCACCGCGCCGGGATCACCACCGTGCTGATCCCCAAGCGCAACGAGCCCGACCTGGAGGACGTGCCGGAGAACGTCCGGGCGGCCCTGCAGGTGCACCCGGTGAGCGACGTGCGCGAGGTGCTGGAGCGGGCCCTGGAGCCCGCGCGCTCGGCGGCGCCCGTCGCCGCGTAACCCCGCAGGCCGTCAGCGGCCGGCGTCAGCGGCAGTCCGGATTACTTATCCCGAACGGGGTGGTGGTCCGGACTGCTGCTTTCTGCAGCGGGTCAGGCCGGCCCGCGGTCAGACACTGCCCATGATCCGCAGGATCACCGCACGCCGGGTCGATCCGGCCGCATCGAGGACCGCGGCCAGCTCGTCGTCACGCAGGTACCCGGCCGCGTCGACGAGCACGACGAGCGGGCCGCCGTCGGCGGCCGCCGCCCGGATGACCCGCTCGACCGCCGCCGCATCCCGGCGCAGGGCCTCGGGGGATGCCACCGTGAGCACGACCTCGCCCGCCTCCGGCGGCAGCAGCGTGCCGTCCGCCCCGGCGGGCAGGTGCTCCAGCACGACCCGGCCGTCCGTGACCGCGGCCAGCGGTTCCTCGCGCAGGTGGGTGTCTACTGAGCTGCCGTGCGGGAGCTGGACGATGATCTCAGCCTCGTTTGCCACCCGCCGAGCTTAGCGCTGGGGCGGTCCGCCCACGTGGTGATGCTCGCCGTGGTCATGGGCCTGGTCGGGTGAGCCGCCCATCATCCGCAGCATGGGGATCCCGCCGGTCCGCCAGAACCGGATCAGCAGGACCGCGGCCAGCGCCAGGAAGACGATGTTCAGCCAGGTGGTGTAATTCCAGCTCACGCCGCTGTCCGGGATCGTGGCCGACGTCCGGTCCGGGACCAGCCCCAGGCCGCCGAAGATGATCTCCACGGCGTACCCGGCCAGCACCGCGGCCGCGTAGAACGCGGCCAGCAGGAAGGCCGCCATCCGGGCCCCGTAGTACTTCCGGTAGATGTTGAGGATCGGCAGGATCAGCAGGTCGGCGAAGATGAACGCGGTCACGCCGCCGAAGCTGAGGCCGTCCTTCCACAGCACCGCGGCCAGCGGCACGTTCCCGATCGAGCAGACGAAACTGAGGACCGACACCAGCGGGCCGACCAGCGGCCCCCACAGCGCCGAGCCGAGCGGGTGGCCGGTGATGAAGAACGCCTGCCAGAAGTGCGCCGGCACCCACGCCGCGATCGCCCCGGCGATCAGCAGGCCGATGATCAGGTCCCGCAGGATGGCCGACCACTCCATCACGAAGATGTGCGAGACCGACGTCAGCCCGTCCCCCGACAGCAGCCGCCGGGCGAACGAGCCCCGGGCCCGCACCGACATGTCCATCGCCGCGTGCCCCTCCATGGAGCCGGCCAGCCCGCGCTCGGCCTGGGCCCGGGCGCTGGTCAGCAGCCGCTGCCGGGCGAACACCCGGAACGCGACGGCGACCAGGATGATCATGATCGGCCCGCCCAGGAACTCCGCTGCGGTGAACTGCCAGCCCAGCAGCAGCGCGAGGATGACGCCCAGCTCGATGACCAGGTTGGTGGAGGCGATCTCGAACGCCATGGCGGCGCTGAAGCTGGCCCCCTTGCGCAGCAGCGACCGGGCCAGGGCCACGGCTGCGTAGGAGCACGAGGACGAGGCCGCGCCGAGCCCGGCCGCCACGGCCAGGGTCTTCGGCCGGTCGTCGCCGAGCAGCGAGATGATCTTCTCCCGCGATACCAGCGCCTGGATGACGGCCGACAGGCCGAAGCCGAGAATGAGCGCCCAGGTGATTTCCCAGGTCATCGATCCGGCCACGGTCAGCGCGTGCCCGATGGCGTTCATGACTCTCCCCGCATTGCTCTGACACTCCGTCTAGATACCCCTGGAGGGTATCGCAGCAGTCAATGCCGATCCGCCGCACCCCGCCCGGCATGATCAATCTATTTTCTCAATTGACATTATAGGGAATTGCTTGCACGATGAGATCTGGCCAGCCCGTCTGCGATCACCCGCCCGCCCCGCCCCCATGACGAATGAGGTCTTCGCGTGTCCGGAACCAGAACCCTGGCGCTTGTCCCTGACCGGGCGGCCCGCCCGCCCGGCGCGGCCAGCCCCCGGCAGTCGCCGCCCGCCACCCCGGCGGCGCAGCCAGCCAGCCGGGTCCGCCGGCTGCTGCACAGCAAGGCGCTGCTCCGCCTGATCAGTCCCCTCGTGGTGCTGACCGGCTGGCAGCTCGCCAGCTCCGCCCAGCTCATCTCCTCGGACAAGCTGCCGCCGCCGACCGAGGTGTGGAGCACCGCGGTCTCCCTGATCACCAGCGCCTCGCCGGCCTACGGCTCCCTGCAGGGGAATCTGCTGGCCTCGCTGGAGCGCGTCGCGGTCGGCTTCGGCTTCGGCGCCACGGTGGCCGTCACCCTGGCCGTGCTGGCCGGCCTCAGCCGGGCCGGCGAGAACGCGCTCGACCCGCTGATGCAGATGGTCCGGACGCTGCCGCTGTTCGGGCTGATCCCGGTATTCATCGTGTGGTTCGGCATCGGCGAGCTCCCGAAGATCCTGCTGATCGCGATCGGGGTCGCCATCCCGCTGTACCTGAACGTCTTCTCCGGCATCCGGAACGTCGACGCCAAGCTGGCCGAGCTCGGCCGCGTCCTGCACCTGCGGCGCCGGGAGCTGATCACCCAGATCGTGCTGCCCGGCGCGCTGCCCCAGGCGCTGGTCGGCCTGCGCCAGGCGCTGGGTGTCGGCTGGCTCGCCCTGGTGGTCGCCGAGCAGTTCAACACCAGTGCCGGGCTGGGCTTCATGATCAGCCAGGCCACCCAGTTCAGCCGCAACGACGTGATCTTCGTCGCGCTGCTCGTGTACTGCGTCCTCGGCCTGCTGACCGACGCCCTGGTCCGGCTGTTCGAGAGGAGGGCCCTGTCATGGCGCCGCAGCTTCGTGGCAGCGTGACCCGGCCGGCCGGGGCCGCCCGTCCGGCGACCGTCGCCAGCACCGACGCCGGCGCCAGCCCGGGCGACGCAGGCGACAGCAGCGACTGGGTGGCCCGGGTCCGCGGCCTGTCCCGGACCTTCGGCGATCGTCGCGTCCTGGACGACCTGGACATCGACATCGCCCCCGGCGAGTTCGTCGCCCTGATCGGGCGCAGCGGCTCGGGCAAGTCCACCCTGCTGCGCGCGCTGGCCGGACTCGATCCCGAGTGCACCGGCGGGGCCACCGTGCAGGGCACGACCGCCGTAGCCTTCCAGGAGCCCCGGCTGGTCCCGTGGAAGCGGGTCACCGCCAACGTCTGCCTGGGCCTGCGGGCCGCTCACCCGCGGCAGGCCGCCGCGACCGCCCTGGCCGAGGTCGGGCTCACCGACCGGGCCGCGGCCTGGCCGCTGACCCTGTCCGGCGGAGAGGCCCAGCGGGTCTCCCTGGCCCGAGCCCTGGTCCGCGAGCCGCGACTGCTGCTGCTCGACGAGCCGTTCAGCGCGCTGGACGCGCTCACCACGATCACCATGCACCAGCTCGTGCTGCGGCTGTGGACCCGGCATCAGCCGGCCGTGCTGCTGGTCACCCACGACGTGGACGAGGCACTGGCGCTGGCCGACCGCGTGCTGGTGCTGACCGACGGCCGGATCGGCTACTCGTGCCGGATCGGCGCGGCCCGCCCGCGCGACCGCGATGACCCTGACCTGATCACTGCCCGGGCCGACCTGCTGGCCGAGCTCGGCGTCGCCATGGAAGGAATCCGATGATCACCCGACGCTCCCGCAACCGTCCCGGGAAAGGCACCGCGGCGCTCCCGCTGGCGCTCAGCCTGCTGATCGCGGGCGCGCTAGCTGCCGCGTGCTCGTCACCGGGCAGCAGCGCCTCCGGCGGCGGATCGCCGGCCGCTGGCAGCTCGTCGCAGGCCAGCAACGGTGCAGCCAGTAACGGTGCAGCCAGCACCGCCAGCCTGTCGGATGTCACGCTGCACATCGGTGACCAGGCGGGCTCCGGCGCCCAGGCGCTGCTCACGGCCGCCGGGCTGATTAACAAGCTCCCGTTCAAGGTCGTCTGGTCAGACTTCACCTCCGGGCCGCCCATGCTCCAGGCCATGGGCGCCGGCTCCGTGGATGTCGGCGCCGTGGGGGACGCGCCGCCGATCTTCGCCGCCGCGGGCGGCGAGAAGATCGCGGTCGTGGCCGCGACGGCCGCAAACCCCGCCGGTACCGCGCTGCTCGTGCCGAAGAACTCGCCGGTGCACTCGGTCGCCCAGCTGAAGGGCAAGCGGATCGCCGTGGCCGAGGGCAGCTCGTCGAACTACCACCTGGTGGCAGTGCTCAAGAAGGCCGGGCTGAGTGTGCACGACGTGACCATCGAGAACCTGCAGCCGGCGCAGGCCACCGCCGCCTTTGCCTCGGGCCACGTGGACGCATGGGACGTGTGGACCCCGTTCCTGGAGCAGGCCGAGGTCCAGCACGGTGCCCGGCTCCTGATCAACGGATCGACGATCGGCAAGACCTACTCCTTCGAGGTGGCCTCCCGCGCCGCCCTCGCCGATCCGGCCCGGGCCAAGGCCATCGGCGCCTATCTCCAGCTGATCGCCCGGGCCCACGCCTGGGCCAACACCCACCCGCAGCAGTGGGGCACCGTCTGGGCCAGGGCCACCGGCCTGCCGGCCGGGCTCATGGTCCAGGCCGCGAAGGACTCGACGGCGGTCACGGTGCCGGTCAGCAGCGGCGTGATCGGCTCGGAGCAGTCCATCGCCAACGTGTTCACGGGCGCGGGCCTGATCCCCGGCCACGTCCCGTTCGCCAGCTTCGCCGTGACCACCTTCAACGACACCGCCGGAGGTACCCGATGAGCCTGACATTCCACTGGTTCCTGCCCACGTCCGGCGACGGCCGGGCGATCGTGGGCCGCGGGCACAGCGTCCCGCTGGTCGGCCCGTCGGCCGGGCCGGGCGGGCTGGCCACCGGGGCATGGGCCGCGGCCCGGACCCCGGACATCGACTACCTGGCCCAGATTGCCCGGTCGGCCGAGCAGCTCGGCTTCACCGGCGTGCTCACGCCGACTGGCACCTGGTGCGAGGACGCCTGGCTGACCACCGCGGCCCTGATCCGCGAGACCCGGCGGCTGAAGTTCCTGGTCGCGTTCCGGCCCGGCCTCAGCTCGCCGACGCTGGCCGCCCAGATGGCCGCCACCTACCAGCGGATCTCCGGCGGCCGCCTGCTGCTGAACGTGGTGACCGGCGGCGAGCGCACCGAGCAGCAGCGCTTCGGCGACCAGCTGCCGCACGACGAGCGGTACGCGCGGACCGGCGAGTTCCTGAACGTCGTCCGCGGCGCATGGAGCGGCCAGCCTTACGACTTCGACGGCCGCTACTACCAGGTCAGCGGGGCCACCGTGATGAGCCCGCCCGACCCGCTGCCGCGCGTCTACTTCGGCGGCTCCTCGGCCGCCGCGGGCCCGGTCGCGGCCGGCTACGCCGACGTGTACCTGACCTGGGGTGAGCCGCCCGACCAGGTCGCCGGCAAGCTCGCCTGGATGCGGAGCCTGGCGGCCGAGGCGGGCCGGACGCTGCGGTTCGGGATCCGGCTGCACGTGATCAGCCGCGACAGCGCCGGCGACGCGTGGAACGAGGCGACCCGGATGCTCGACTCGCTGGACCCGGGCGACATCGAGGCGGCGCAGCAGGCGCTGTCCCGGTCGGAGTCGGTCGGGCAGAGCCGGATGCGCTCGCTGCACTCCGGCTACCGGGCCGGGGGCACCTCCGCCGAGCTGGAGATCTATCCCAACCTGTGGGCCGGGGTCGGCCTGGTCCGCGGCGGTGCCGGGACGGCGCTGGTCGGCAGCCACGAGCAGGTCGCCGACCGGATTGAGGAGTACGCCGCGCTGGGCATCGAGGAGTTCATCTTCTCCGGCTACCCGCACCTGGAGGAGGCGTACTGGTTCGGCGAGGGCGTGCTGCCCGAGCTGCGCCGCCGCGGCGTCGCGGTCGCCGACCCCCGCGTCCCCGCGACCGCCGGCGCGCCGGCCGCAGCCGCGAACGGCACCGGCGTGCCGGACCGGGTATTCCAGGCGGTCCGTTAGCTTCGCTGGGCGCAGTTCGGCCGCCGGAAATGCGCAAGGAATCAAGCACGGCGCGAGGGGTCGGCTTCGAGGATGTCGGCGGGCAGGTACTCCACCGTCACCGGCAGGTGATCGGAGACCTGCCGGGTGAGCTCGGTGTCGGTGACGTGATAGGCCCGCAGCGCGCCGGACACGTGCCGGGTCACCCGGATGGCGTCGATCCGCCGCGAGATCCCGGCCTCGGTGTACCGGTCGTTGCGGTAGTGCCCGGCCGTCGGCTGCCACGGCGCGCGCAGCACGGCCGCCGCGTCGTGCAGCCCGCCCGCCCACAGCACGTCCCCCGGCCGCCGGTCGGCCCAGTGCCGCCGGTTCCCCTGCTCGTCGTAGTCCCAGTCGCACTGGTAGATCATGTCGTCGAACCAGGTGATCTTCTCGTACGGATCACCGGGCTCATACAGCTCCCAGCGGCCGGATGCCTCGTCATAGATCCGGTCAGCCGACTCGGTGTTCCAGTCGGCGCCGATGAGCAGCGGGAGACTGCCGCGCGGCCCGGTTAGCGTGGCGACCAGCCGCTCATTCTGGTCGGCTCGCAGCAGCCGGCCGAACGGCGCCGCGTGGAAGGCCGCGTGCCGGACCAGGTGCCCGCCGACGTCGAGGGTGACCACGGCGAGCGAGTGCCAGAAGTTACCCCGGCCGATCGTCCGCAGCGAGCCGGTGACGGGCTCGATGTCACCGCGCCACATCAGCCCGCAGTGGTAGCCACGGGAGCCGATCGCGACCGCGGGCCGGCGGATCCCCGCGGGCAGTCCGGCCCTGATCACCAGGCAGCGCATGCCGACGTCGTCGGCGAGCTGATGCAGCCGGGTGCCGGCCGTCTTGGAGTCGCCGCCGCGCAGCTCCTGCAGGGCCAGCACGTCGGGGCCGATCTCGCGGATGGACTGCACGACCTCCTGGTAGTGCTCCCCGTCCGGGTCGTCGTGGAACAGGTTAAGGACGTTGTAGGTCGTGAAGAGCACGGAATCGGGCGAAGTCCTCGGCAAAGCCACAGCTGTCTGAACCTCCGGCGGATCACGCGGCTAGCCAGGGCGCGGTTGCAGCAGGGAGCGCGCCGGCTGTTTCTGGACTTGGTGGTCCGACAGCCCGTGACCCGGTATCGGCCGTCACCTACGGTTGCGACACGTCACGCGCCGCCACAGGCGACATTACCGTCTTTAGCCCGCGCGCGCCCGCCAGCCAGGGCGATCAGCCGATTGGACAACCGGGCTTTGCCGTCGCCTTACCCGAATTTCGGCTGACCTTCAGGCAGGATTCGGAAACCGCCTGGAACGACCGTGCCGGGATGCGCTTCAGGAGCTCGACGAGCCCGCCGGGCCACTGCTGGAAGGCGCTGCCCTGGAAGTACCAGTTACTTCCGTTGTCGGCGAGGATCAGCCCGTAGTGACGCATCTCGGTGAGCACGGCCTTCGCGTCCGTGCAGTACGGCGTGGCGCTGCTGCAGAACTTCGCGATGCTGTAGCTCGCCTTGAGCCGGAACCGGGCGCCCATCGGCGGCAGCCGCAGGCTCGACCCCGAGCCGGCCTCATGCCGGGCCGGCCAGATGTAGGCCGACCGGGTCCGCTGCGCGGTGAAGCGGATCGCGTGCGTGATCGGCTGGCCCGAGCGCACCGCCGCCTTGACCTGACCGTAGGTCAGCAGGCCCGGCAGGATCGGCAGGCCCGCGGCGTCAGCGGAGGTCCAGCCGGCCGGGCGCAGCTTGTTGGAGGTCAGCTTCCAGATCGCGCCCGATCCGGCCCTCGGCTGGCTGGCCGAGTAGCGGGCGTTCCACAGCTCGTAGAGAGTGCAGGTCTTCGAGTTGACCATGATGGCGTGCCGGTCACCGCCGGCGTTCTTGCCGCCCTCGATGGGCGTGTCCGCGCCGAACGGGTACGGGCGGCGGTTGCTCTGCGACGCATAGCTGAACTTGATGCTGACCAGCTTGTGCGCGTTCGTGACGACCGTGAACGGGATGCCGTAGGGGTAGCCGCCGGACGGGCCGAAGTCCGGGTGCAGGTCCGTGCTCCCGGAGTCCATGCTGGCCATCCACTGCGAGCTGCGCGGGTTCACCGGGAGCCTGGAGATGTCGGTGTTCCACACGTTGCTCGCCGGGAACAGCGGGCAGTTGCGGGCACCGGGAACTGTGATCCCGAGCGGCGCCGCCGGCGGCGTGCTGGGCGACGGCGACGGCGACGGCGAGACGCTGACCTGCACGGTGCTGGCCCCACCCGCGGCAGCGGCGGCCGGACTGGCGGCAGCGGCCTGCGCGTCCGCGCTGCCGTGCGACTGACCGCCGGAGCCACCCGCCGGTCCCTGGCTGGCGGGCGCGACCTGCGCAGCCGGGCTCGCCGCCGTCCCGCAGGCAGCTAGCGACACCGCGCAGGCGGCCGCCGCGAGCAGCGCGAGGGGCGTTCGGGGCAGGTTCCGGGCGGGCTGAATCCGTTGCCTAGGCACGCAGGAATCCTGGCACGGCAGCAGGCCCGGCCGGGGCGTTATGGCCGGCTAAATCAGCACGCGGCCCGCGCGGGCGGCTGGCCCGGCCCGGCGGCCGGACCAGCTGTCCGGGCCGCTGACGACGCCGGGGTGCTTCCCCTACAGTTGGCTGCCATGACCGCACGCCCGCTGTCCGAGATCATGGCGCCCGACTGGGCCGGGGCGCTGCAGCCCGTCGCTCCGCGGATCGCCAGCATGGGCGAGTTCCTGCGGGCCGAGATCGCCGCCGGCCGGGGCTACCTGCCCGCAGGCGACAACGTGCTGCGCGCCTTCCGCCAGCCGCTGGCCGACGTCCGGGTGCTGATCGTCGGCCAGGACCCCTACCCCACGCCCGGCCACCCGGTCGGGCTCAGCTTCTCGGTCGCGCCCGACGTCCGGCGGCTGCCGGCCAGCCTGGCCAACATCTTCCGCGAGTACTCCGAGGATCTCGGCTACCCGCGTCCGGCGACGGGCGACCTGAGCCCGTGGACCGAGCGCGGCGTCATGCTGCTCAACCGGGTTCTCACCGTGCAGCCCCGCAACATCGGCTCGCACCGCGGCAAGGGCTGGGAAGAGGTCACCGAGCAGGCCATCCGCGCGCTCGCCGGGCGCGGCGGCCCGCTGGTCGCCATCTTGTGGGGTCGCGACGCGCGCAACCTGGCGCCGCTGCTGGGCGATATCCCCATCATCGAGTCGGCACACCCCAGTCCCAACTCCGCGGACCGCGGTTTCTTCGGGTCCCGGCCGTTCAGTCGCGCCAGCCGCCTGCTCGAGGACCTGGGCGCCGAGCCCCTGGACTGGAAGCTGCCCTGACGCGCCAGCCGCCGACCGCGGCCGCGCGGCCCGCGGCAGCGTGGCCGGCGGCAGCTGCCTAGTGCGCGGCCTGCAGGGTGCGGCGGTGGCGGTTGCGCCGGTCCCGGCGGTCGCTGCGCACCTTGCTGAGCACCGGGAGCGCGGCAAAGTAACTGCCCGCCGTGGCGATCACGCCCACGCCCACATCCACCGAGATCCGGCCCTGCCTGGCCCAGTACACATCCTTCAGGTCCAGCAGCAGCGCGAACTCATCCACGATCAGCGCCAGCCCGCCGCCGTAACTCAGCGCCACGGCGGGATGCCGCCGGTGCCGGTCCTCGCCGCGCACCGCGACCGCGCCGACGCCAGCCAGCAGGGCGATGCCCCACATGTAGTGGTGCAGGTGCTCACCGCCGACGCTGAGATTGCCGAACGGGCCCTTGCCGGCCCGGATGCTCCAGGTCACCCCGCGGACGCCCGCGAAGGTGCCCGTGAACGACAGCCAGCTCAGCAGCGCGGCGCGCTGACCAGGATCTAACTCGGAGTAGTAGGCACGCCGCACGGAAACCGGCAGCGGCTGAGGCAGGTCGCTCACACCGGCACCTTACGCGCTGCCGCGCCGCTAGCCGGGCCACGCCACGACAAGCCCGGCGGGCGATCGGCCCGGGCCCGCGACACCGGCGGATCCGCTGCCGGGCCGGCGCGCGGTGTTTGGATGCCGCGCCTCCGGTTACCTCTGCCGTGCCCGCGGCCCTGCCCCCAGGGGCCGCGGGCCTGAGTCCCGAGCAGAGATTGCAGGTATGAGATGACAGCCCCGATGACGCCTCCCAGGCGCGGGCCCGGCCGCGGGCCCGCTCCTGCCGACCGCACCCTCCGCCGCGTGGACCCGGGCCGGCTCTGGTCCGGCGGGGCGGCCACCGCCGTCGTGGCGGGACTGGTCGCCCTGGTCGGAGTGCTGGTCAGCCGATGGCTGTTCGACATCCCGATCCTGGCCCCGCGCCGCGACGGCGCTTACGGTGACGTGCATACCACCGCGATGGTGCTGGTCGCTATCGCCGCGGCGCTGCTGGCCACCGGGCTGCTCAACCTGCTGCTGCTG
This sequence comes from Streptosporangiaceae bacterium, assembly GCA_036490755.1. Classification (GTDB taxonomy): domain Bacteria; phylum Actinomycetota; class Actinomycetes; order Streptosporangiales; family Streptosporangiaceae; genus DASUBV01. Next base: position 3,858 of record DASXDJ010000021.1, on the reverse strand, counting down.
AGCACCCCCCGGCCGACCACCTTCTTCGGCTGGATCATCGGCCTGGCCACGGTGCTGGTGGTGATCATCCCGTTCCGGACCTCGGCACCGCTGTCGTCGAAGGTCGCCACCGCCGTGGTCGACCTGGTCATCGGCATCGCGATCGGCACGCTGCTGAACGGGGTGGCCACCCGGTCGGTCCGCCGGCCAGCGGGCCCGGCCGGCGGCTACCTGCCGGCCGACTCGGTCCCGAGCGACACCGAGTTCTGACTGCTGCCGTATGGCCTGCCGGGCGCCGCCCGGCAGGCCATACGGCCATGGACGGTTCTGCTGCGCCCCCTGCCGCCCGCGCCCGGATGTCGCCGCCGGCCTGGCTGAGCTGCTGATCCCCGGGTAGGAGAGCGAGAACGGGGAGGCAGCCAGCCTGGGGGTGACTGCGATGGGTACCGGTACAGACCTGACCGGAGTGGACTTTTTCTTCCTGATTGCACCAGTCGTCCTGGCCTTGTTCATCTGGGTCGCCGCCGTACTGTGGGCAGATAACCACCCGAATGTGAGACATGTCGGCCTCCGTCCGCAGGGCTACCAGCACAGCTCCTACGCCCGCACGGACGACGACGCACTGGCCGGCGAGTCCAGTCCGGCCATGTCGGCCGCCGATGAGGATCCGGCCCGCGCTGCTGCGGCCAGCACGGCCACGGCCGGAACCAGCACTCCCGGCACCGGCCCATCACCAGCCGGGCAGCCCGCCCAGCCCGCCGCGCCGGGCCCCGAAACCCGCTGACCGCTCCCGCCGACCTCAGTCGGCGTGCCGGCAGGCGGGCTGGCCGAACTCGCCTGCCGGGCCGGGCCTGACCGCTGCGGAACGGTGCCAGGGATCGCGCCGGCCGATCTCGGATAGTCCGATTTCGGGTTATCCGAGACCGGGGAGGGCCAGCCCGGGCTTACTCGGCCGGCGGGCCGAAGCGCAGTTCGCCCCGGTCGATCACCACGGTCCCGTCCGTGCGCGTCGTCCGGAACCGGGCGGAGCCGCCGCCCGCGGTGTCCCGGTCTCCGAGCCAGATCGACACCACCAGCGAGTCGCCCGGCAGCACCGGTGCGCTGAACCGGCCCGACATGCTCCGGAACCGGGCCGGATCGCCGTCGCACAGCGCATGCAGCAGCGCGCGCCCGGTGAATCCGTAGGTGCACAGCCCGTGCAGGATCGGCCGCTCGAACCCGCCCCGGGCAGCGAACTCCGGATCCGCGTGCAGCGGGTTGCGGTCCCCCGACAGCCGGTAAAGCAGCGCCTGCTCCGGGCGGGTTTCCTGGACGATCTGGCAGTCTGGCTCGCCGTCGGGCGCCCGCCAGGACGAGGTCGGGCCGCGGTCGCCGCCCCAGCCGCCCTCACCGCGGATGAACAGGCCGCTGCGCGAGGTCACCAGCAGTTCGCCGGTCACCGCGTCAGTGGCCCGGCTCTCGGAGGCCACCAGCGCACCGGAGCCCTTGTCATAGATCGCCGTCACCGACGAGACCACGCTGACCGTGCCCGCCACCGGCAGCGGCCGGTGCAGCTCGAAAGCCTGCTCGGCGTGCACCAGCCGGGCCCGGTCGAAGGTTCCGAGGCTGGCGCCGCGGCGCGGCTGCGCGAGCAGGACCGCGTAGGTCGGCAGAACCTGCTGAGTGACGCCGGCGCAGTTCTCGGTAGTGAACTCCAGCTCGCGCAGCGGGTCGCCCAGCCCGGCACCGACCCCGATCGCGTACAGCAGTGCGTCCTTCGACGTCCAGGACCGCTCCTGCGGCTCGCCCGGCACTCCCACGAGGGTGTGATCCAGCGCCATTGCGCCTCCGCGATACGCCCCGAAAATAGAACTTTGTTCTAGAATTATGGCCAGAAACCGGCCGGCACTGTCAAGGATGCCGGCGGCCGCGGTCCGCCGCCCCGGCGGTCGCCGGAGGGAGTGATCGCCATGGTCATGCCGGACGGACAGGCTCAGGGCGGGCGGGTGCTGGACGGACAGGTGGCCATCGTGACCGGTGCGAGCCGCGGCATCGGCGCCGAGATCGCCCGGCGGTTCGCCGCCGCGGGCGCGGCCGTGGCGGTCGCCGCCCGCACCACGCACGCCGGAACATCCCCGCTAGCGGGGACCATCGGGGAGACCGCCGCGCAGATCCAGGCGGCGGGCGGGACAGCGGTTGCCATTGCCGCCGACCTGGCCCGGCCCGAGGACCGCGAGCAGCTGATCGCCGAGACAGCCCGGCAGCTCGGCCCGCCGACCATCCTGGTCAGCAATGCCGCGGTCAGCTACTTCACCCGGGTCGAGGACTTCACGCCCAAGCGCTACGGGCTGATGTTCGCCGTGCAGGTAGAGGCACCCTTCCACCTGGCCCGGCTGGTCCTGCCGGGCATGCGGGACGCAGGAGCCGGCTGGATCCTCAACATCTCCTCGGTCGCAGCCCGGCACCCGGGCATGCCGCCCGGAGCACGAGCCGGGCTCGGGGCGACGGTGTACGGAATGTGCAAGGCCGCCCTGGAGCGGTTCTCGACCGGGCTGGCTGCGGAGCTGTACCCCGACAACATCGCCGTCAACGCGCTGTCGCCGACCCAGGTGGTCCCCACGCCGGGAACGCTCTTCCACCACCTCACCACCGAGGACAGCGCGGATGCCGAGCCGCCTGCCGTGATGGCCGAGGCGGCCCTCATGCTGTGCCACGGCAGCCCGCAGGACCGCACCGGCCGGATCACCTACTCGCAGGAACTGCTGGCCGAGCTCGGCGTCCCGGTCCCGGCCGGCCGCTAGTCCGGTGCCAGCCGCCGAGGGCAGGCCGCCGGGGCTGCCTGAGCCAACGGCACCACCCGCGCCCGCAGCCGGCCAGGCAGTCCCTCCCGCCCCGCCAGCACCGGTGACCCCGCCCGGGGTCAGTCCGGCCCCGGCGCGGCCGGGCTGGGTGCGGGTGGACTGTCACCTGCACACGGTGGCCTCGGGCGACGCAGTGACCACGCTCGACGAGCTGGCCGCGCGGGTGGCAGCGTGCCGGCTGGACGTGGTGTGCATCACCGACCACAACGTGATCAGCGCAGCGCTGTCTGCGGTGGAACGCGGGATCGGAGCGCGGGTCATCGTCGGCGAGGAGATCCGCACCCCGGACGGCGACGTCATCGGGCTGTTCCTGAGCGAGCGGGTCCCGTATGTCCTGCCGCTGGCCCGGGCCGTCGGCCGGATCCGGGCTCAGGGCGGCCTGGTGTACGCACCGCACCCGTTTGACCCCGGCCGATCCAGCCTCGGGCAGGCTCTCGCGCCGCTGTGCGCCCGCGGCCTGGTCGACGCCGTCGAAGTCTTCAACGCCAAGGTCGCCGACCCGGAGCGCAACCGGCGGGCCGCCGGGCTGGCAACTGAATTCGGGCTGCCGGGCGGAGCGGGGTCGGACGCGCACGACCCGGCCGGGATCGGCGCCGCGTACGCCGAGCTGCCCGACTTCGACAGCCCTGGCAGCTTCCTGGCTGCCCTGCATCAGGCGCGCATCGTCGGCGAGTACCGCCCGCACGCCCCGCGCTACCTCGCGCCAGCAGCCGAGCGCCGATAGCGGGGAGACTTTCGCTGTTGCTACAGCCCGATGCGCTGGGCGAGGCGCTCGCGGTGGTAGCTGCCGTCACCCAGGAACAGCTCACTGGCCTTGGCTCGCTTGAAGTACAGATGCGCGTCGTGCTCCCAGGTGAACCCGATGCCGCCGTGGATCTGGATGTTCTCCGCGGCCACATGGAAGTAGGTCTCCGAGGCGTACGCCTTGACCAGCGAGGCGACGACGGGGACCTCCTCCGAGCCGTCGGCGACGGCCGCGGCGGCGTAGTTCACCGCGGAGCGCAGCGACTCGACCTCAAGGAGCAGGTCGGCCATCCGG
>DASXDJ010000020.1:0-47459 GCA_036490755.1 Streptosporangiaceae bacterium | reverse complement strand
CTCGGCCGCGGCCATGCGCATCCGGGGCATCGCCGGCAGCGGCGCCGGGACCGCGCCCAGCCTCGCCGAGCTGGCCATCAGCCTGGCGCACATGCATGTCAACCGCCTGCTCCGCTCGGCTCAGCGCGCCCAGGAACTCGTGCTCTACGAGATGCTTGACCGGCTCTACACCTCGCGCGCGGCACGGCGGGCCGGGTGACTGGCCGGCATGGCCGCAGGCCACCGCACCCGCTGCCGTGGCTGCGCCGGTCGCCTGCCTGGACCGGCTCCGGGCGGCCCTTCCCGGCGCTTTCGGCCAGGAGGGGTCAGGCGATCTTTCGCGATGAGGCCCTGCAAGCCCGCTCCCGGCGCGCTGAGGTACCCGATATCGAGGCCCGCCTGGGCGCATCGTGGATCAGCTGGCTGTTCCGGCTGGCGCTGGTCTTCGTCGCCGCCGGGGCGGCGCTCACCGTGACGGCGAGGACAGTGCAGGAGAGCGACGGGACGGCCGTCGTCAATGAGCCACATGGCCGGTTCACGGCGTTACTTCCGATCGCGGCGGTTCCCGACCTCACTCATGCCAGGCCCCTCGCCGTCAGGCTGGACGGCTCGCCCCCGATTACCGTCACCGGGGCCCAGGTGCGGCTGGCGGAGCCGAGTCTGGTCAGGCGGGCCGGGCTGGCCCAGCCGGCGCAGGCCAGCGTCCTGCTGACCGGCCACCTGGCGCACAGTCCCGTGCCGCAGCTGGCGGGCAGGAGCGGACCCATCATCACATCGGCGGCGCTCGTGAGCCGGCCAGAGCCACTCGGGGCGGTCGTGGTCAGCGAGCTTGAGGCCATGATCGGCGTACGCGGGGACGGATCATGACGCGCCGGGTGCCGCTGGTGCGGCAGATGGAGGAGGCTGACTGCGGCGCGGCCTGCCTGGCGATGGCACTCGGCTACCTTGGCCGGCGGGTGCCCCTCGACGAGCTGCGGGCCATGACCGGAACCGGCCGGGACGGCGTGACCGCGCTGTCGCTGCTGCACGCGGCGCGCGCGTACGGACTGACGGCACGCGGAGTCCGCGCCGATCTGCCGGGCCTGCGGGACTTGCCGCGCGGCACGATCCTGCACTGGGAATTCAGCCATTTCGTCGTGCTCGACGGGATGACGCGGTCAGGCATCCGGGTCATCGACCCGGCGCTCGGCCGCCGGGTCGTCAGGGAAGACGAGCTGCGCCGGGCCTACACCGGCGTCGCCATCGCGCTCGAGCGAGGTGCTGAGTTCGTTCCCGGAGGACCGCCGGCCAGGGGAACCTGGCGGTACCTGCGGCCCATCCTCGGGCAGGCACGGAGCCTGAGCAAGGTGGTCGTGACCTCGCTCATCCTGCGAGTGTCAGCCCTGGCGCTGCCGCTGATGACCGCGCTCGTCATCGACCAGGTGGTGCCCCGCGATGATCATCATCTGCTGGTCCTGTTCGCGATCGGCGTCGCCATGGTGATCGCCTATCAGCTGCTGGGCGCATTCCTGCGCGGCAATCTCCTGCTCGAGCTGCGGACACGGCTGGACATGGGGCTGACCATCGGCTTCGTGGACCATCTCGTCGAGCTGCCGTACTCGTTCTTCCTCCGCCGGTCATCCGGCGACCTGATGATGCGCATGCAGAGCAACACCTCCGTGCGCGAGATACTCACCAGCGGATCGCTGTCCGCCCTCCTGGACGGCGTCTTCGCCAGCTTCTACCTGATCCTGCTGATCATCGTCAGCCCTGCCATCGGCAGCCTCGTGGTCGTGCTCGCCCTGGTCGAGATCCTGACCCTCGTCGCGTCGTGGCGCCGGAACCGGCGACTGATGTCCGACAGCCTGCAAGCCCAGGCCGACTCGCAGAGCTATGCCTACGAGCTGCTCGCCGGCATCGAGACGCTCAAGGCGGCCGGCGCCGAGCAGCGCGCTGCCCAGCACTGGGCCGGGTTGTTCAAGCGCCAGGTCGGCATCGACCTGGCCCGCGGCCGCCTGGGCGCCGCCGTGGACTCGGTGATGAGCACGCTCACCATCGGGTCTCCGCTTCTCGTCCTGCTGCTCGGCACCATGCAGGTGGTCAGCGGGCGCCTGTCGCTCGGCACCATGTTCGCGGCCAGCGCGCTGGCCGCCGGGTTCCTGAGCCCGCTCGGCACCCTGGTGAGCAGCGGCCTGCAGCTGCAGCTGCTGGCCAGCTACATGGAGCGCATCAGTGATGTGCTCGACACACCCGGCGAGCAGGCCGGCCAGCAGCTGCGGCAGGCCGCGCCGCTCGGGGGCGCGCTGCAGGCCAGGGACGTGTCATTCCGGTACAGCGCGCTGTCCCCCGCGGTCGTGCGGAACGTCTCCCTCGACATCCATCCCGGCCAGCATGTCGGCATCGTCGGCAGGTCCGGATCGGGCAAGTCGACCCTCGCGCACCTGCTGCTCGGGCTGTACCGGCCGACCGAGGGGCAGATCTGCTTCGACGGCCAGGACCTCGCCGAGCTGGACGCCAGGTCGATCCGCCGGCAGCTCGGCATCGTCACCCAGCATCCCTACGTTTTCGGATCCTCCATCAGGCAGAACATCGCGCTGACCAATCCTGGCCTGCCCGCGGAGGCGGTGGCGGAGGCGGCCAGGCTCGCCTGCATCGACGCCGACATCGGGGCCATGCCGCTGGGCTACGAGACGCTCTTGCACGATGGCGGCGGCTCGCTGTCCGGCGGCCAGCGGCAGCGGATAGCGCTGGCCAGGGCGCTGGTCAGCAGCCCGGCGATCCTGCTGCTCGACGAGGCCACCAGCGAACTCGACACGGTCACCGAGAAGCTGGTCTACCGGAACCTCGCCGCGATCCGCGCCACGACCATCGTGATCGCGCACCGGCTCAGCACGGTCCGCAATGCCGACCTGATCATCGTGATGGATGACGGCAGGATCGCCGAGTCCGGGACGCACCAGGAACTGGTCGCCCTCGGCGGGCTGTATGCCGCCATGGTGACTGCCCAGCCCTCGATGACCGACGGCATCCCGAACGCCCGGCCGCCCGCCCCCGATCCTGTGCCTGCGCGCTGACGGGTTGCAGGTCTCGCCGCTGCCGCTGCGGGCCGCCCCGTGCATCGGGCGCTACTGGCCAGCCCAGCACCCGGCGCTCGGCGTCATCGCCGGGCTGCGCCGGATGCGAGATTGCGCCCGGCGGCTATGCCGTAGCGTCACCGGCCCGCCGCGTATGCCGCAGCTCCCGCCGGTTCCGCCAGGCCCGGCGGATGCGCCGGGCCAGCAGCACCACCAGGACGGCGCCCAGGATCAGCAGCACCCCGGCCGTGACCGCCGCGGCTACCGGGTGCAGCACGGCGAAGGTGACCATCCCGGCCACTGTCAGGTCCTCCGCCAGGCTGGCGATGATGTTGCTGACCGGCTCGGGGCTGATGTTGACGCCCATCCGCACCCCGGTCTTGACCAGGTGGGTGACCAGCGACGTGCCGCCGCCCAGCGCGGTCGCCGCGATCGCCTGGGTCAGCGAGCCGTGCGCGTGGTGGGCCATCAGCAGGCCGATTGCCCCGCCGAACACCGGCCGTACGGCGGTGTGCGCCACGTCCCACGCGGAGTCGAGGTAGGGGATCTTCCCGGCCGCGAACTGGGCCGCGAACAGCACGGCCGCGACGGCCAGCACGTCCGTGCGCTCCAGCGCGGGCGGCACCGAGGCCTCGTGGCCGAAGCGGCCCAGCAGGCCCAGCATCAGCACCACGGCGTAGCAGTTGATGCCGCTGGCCCAGCCGCTGGTGAAGATCAGTGGTACGGCCACCATCCAGGCCCCCGATCCCCCGCGCCCGGCAGGGATGTATCCAGAACGGGATGACTGTACCCAACCGCCCCCGGCCGCCGCTCGCCGCTCAGCGGCGCAGCTGCGCGTTGAGCCGGGCGGCCTGCCGCGTGAGGTGGTCGCGCTCGGGGAGGTTGGGCGCTGACCGGGCGGCTTCGGCGTACAGCCGGGCGGCGGTGACCGGATCGCCGGCCCGCTCGTGCAGGTACGCCGTGGCCGCGGCGTAGCGGGGCAGCGCGGGGTCGAGCCCGTCCAGGGCGGCCAGGCCGGCCCGCGGGCCGCCGGCCTCGCCGACCGCGACGGCCCGGTTCAGGCGGGCCACCGGGCTGCCGGTGAGGCGCACCAGCTCGTCGTACCACTCGACGATCTGCACCCAGTCAGTCTCGCCGGCGGCCCGGGCGTCGGCGTGCAGTGCGGCGATGGCGGCCTGCGCCTGGAACTCGCCCAGGCGGTCGCGGGCGAGGGCGGCCTGGAGCACGTCGACGCCCTCGGCGATCAGGGCGGTGTCCCACCGGCTGCGGTCCTGCTCGGCCAGGGGCACGAGCCTGCCGCCGGGGCCGGTGCGGGCCGGGCGGCGGGCGTGGTGCAGCAGCATGAGCGCGAGCAGGCCCGCGACCTCCTCATGACTGATCCCGGCCGCCAGCTGGCGAGTGAGCCGGATCGCCTCGGCGGCGAGGTCGACGTCGCCGGAGTAGCCCTCGTTGAAGACCAGGTAGAGCACGCGCAGCACAGTGGCGACATCACCGGGCTCGTTGAGCCGGACGCCCGAGACGGTCCGCTTGGCCCGGCTGATGCGCTGAGCCATGGTCGGCTCCGGCACCAGGTAGGCCTGCGCGATCTGGCGCGTGGTCAGGCCGCCCACCGCGCGCAGCGTGAGCGCGACGGCCGAGGCCGGGGTCAGGGACGGGTGCGCGCACAGGAAGTACAGCTGGAGCGTGTCGTCGGCCACCTCGGCCGGGCCGGGCCCGGGCTCATCCTCGACGCGTACCTCGCGGTGCCGCCGGGAGGTATCAGCGCGGGCGGCGTCGAGGAACTTGCGCCAGGCCACGGTGACCAGCCAGCCCTTGGGGTCCCGCGGCGGGTCATCCGGCCACGCGCGGACGGCCTCGACCAGGGCCTCCTGCACCGCATCCTCAGCCGCCGCGAAGTCAGCTCCGCGGCGGCCGAGGATTCCGATCACGGTGGGGGTGAGGGTCCGCAGCAGGGCCTCATCCACCATGGCTCAGTCCGTGATGGTCGGCGGCTCGGTCAGGAACGGGCGCAGCTCGAGCCACTCGTGGATCGGCTTCCCGCCCGCGCCCGGGGCCGCGGACAGCTCGCCGGCCAGCTCAACCGCCCGCTCGTAGGTCTCGGCGTCGATCACCATCCAGCCCGCGATCAGGTCCTTGGTCTCCGCGAACGGGCCGTCGGTGACCGGCGGCCGCCCCTCGCCGTCGTAGCGGACGAACGTGCCCTCCGGCGAGAGCGCCTGGCCGTCGACGAACTCGCCGGTGCCCTCGAGCCGGGCCGCGAAGTCGTTCATGTACTGCATGTGGGCCGAGATCTCCTCCGGCGTCCACTGGGCCATCGGCACGTCGTTCACCGCCGCCGGCGCGCCCCGGTAGTGCTTGAGCAGCAGGTACTTGGCCATCGCAGTCTCCTTCCTGAGGTACGGCCATTGTGGCCGTGTTCGCTGCGGGGACGGAGCCGGGCGCGGGTTCTCGACATCCGGCCGCGAAACTTTCCCGGCCGACTTCTGTACCCGGTGGAGCCGGCCCGACTCCTCTTGCTGTTATCAGAGTCCGGCAGGGGGCCGGGTGACCCGCCGCAGGTACTCATCCCGGTCCAGCGGGTTCGCATCCCACCGCGGCCGCTCCGGGATGGCGCCGGGCACCGGCTGATAGCGGTCGAAGACGCACTCCAGCACCCCCTCGCCGCGAGTCAGCGTGGGCAGCTGCTGGCGCAGCTCGTGCACCCGGGCCGCCGGGATGTCGCCCTCGAGCGTCACCGACGGGCCGGCCGGCCGCTGGTCCCGCGGCACCGCGCGCAGCCGGGCCAGGGCGGGCAGCAGCACCCCGAGGCAGTCGGCCGGCACGTCCAGCACGAACCGGTGGACCGGCTCGCAGACGATCGTGCCCGCCTGCTGCAGCGCCGCCAGCACCACCAGCGGGGTCAGCTTCCGGTAGTCCTCCCCGGTGCTGGACAGGCTCTTGGTGAACCGGGCGTGCCCGAGGCTGTGCTTGCCCACGTAGCCGGAGTGCGTCATGGTCACCGCGGCGTCGATGACGGCCCAGCCGTGCAGGCCCTGCTGCAGCGTCTCGCGCAGCGTGTCCTCGGTGGCCCGGAAGAACGCCAGCGGCATCGACCCCGGCTCCACCTCGATCCCGAACGAGATGCCCGAGCCCGGCGGGGCCGGCTCGACGCGCAGCCCGATCGTGGCCAGGAACGGGTTCGGGCCGGCGCCGAGGAACTCCGCCGCCGCGCCGGTGCCGCCCGGCCGCTCGACGCAGATCGTCGTCGACTCGCGGAAGGTGACCGGCACCCCGTACTCACCGGCCAGCGTGGCCCCGATGACCTCCTTCTGCACCTCCCCGTACAGCGAGACGGAGATCTCCTGGCGCGCATCGTCCTGCCGGACGTTGATCAGCGGGTCCTGCTCGGCCAGCTGGGCCAGCCCGGCGTGCAGCGCGCCGCGGCCTGCCGGATCGCACGGGCTGACCACCGTTTCCAGGGTCGGCGGCGGGAACCGGTACTGCCGGGCGTCCGGCGGCGCCGCGCCGATCCAGTCGCCGACCCGGACCTCCGCCAGTCCGCGCAGCTGGCCGATCTCCCCGGCCCGCACCGCGTCCCGCCGGACGGCGCTCCCGCCGGCGAACACGCTGATCCCGGTGACCTTCCGCTCGTCGCCGGCACCGAACGCGATCCGCTGCCGGACCTGAACCGAGCCGGAGAACATCCGGGCGAAGGCCAGCTTCTCCCCCGCCGTGCCGCGCTCAATCTTGAACACCCGCCCCGACGGCGGGCCGCCCGCAGCTCGCGCAGCAGCGGACGGCAGCAGTTCGGCGATGCCGCTCATCAGCGGCTCGACGCCCGCTCCCGTCATGGCCGACCCGAAAAACACGGGGTGCACCTGCATCCGGCGGGTCTGCGCGGCCAGCGCCCGGCGCAGCCGCCGGTAGGGCACCGCGGACTCGCCGCTGACGTAGGCGGCCAGGAGCGCCTCGTCCCGGTCCGCCAGCGTCTCAGCCAGCCGCGCCGTGAAGACCTCGTCGGCCCGCGAGGCCGGGGTGAACTGCGCCGCCCGGGTACCGAGGCCGGCCGCCGCGCCCATCGGCACGATCGCGGGACTCAGCCGCTGCGCGATCTGCTGCAGCACCCGCTCGCAGTCCGCGCCGCGCCGGTCGATCTTGTTCACGAACAGCAGCGCCGGCACCCGCAGCCGCTGCAGCGCCCGCATCAGGATGCGGGTCTGCGGCTGCACGCCCTCCACCGCCGAGATCACCAGGACCGCGCCGTCGAGGACGCTCAGCGCGCGCTCGACCTCGGCGATGAAGTCCGGGTGACCCGGCGTGTCGATCAGGTTGACGGTGACGTCGCCGATGGCGAAGGACGCCACCGCGGACTTGATCGTGATGCCGCGCTGGCGCTCCAGCGCGAGCGAGTCCGTCTGCGTCGTGCCGGCATCGACGCTGCCGATCTCGCCGATGACCCCGGCTGCGTACAGCAGCCGCTCGGTCAGTGTTGTCTTGCCGGCGTCAACATGCGCCAGGATCCCTAGATTCAGCGTTCCGCGTGCCAAGCGTCATACCCTCCGACCAGGTCAGGTAGCCCGTTCCGATGGACATGAACGCTGCTCGCATCTCGCCTCCTCTAGAAGTCCTCGTAAGCTCAGGGTGAATGATGGGCCGCCGCCCGCCGCATGCGCAACCGGTTTTCCCGGCGCCGGCCAGGCCGTCAGCCAGCCTGGCGAGGCACCCGGCCAGGATTTTTGACGGGCCAGCCCCCGGCACGATAGTCAGTTCGCGATGGAACCTCACACGCATGACGGCAGTGCTGACGGCGGCACGGCCGCCCGGCCGGGCGGACCACGGATCACCAGCCGGGCGCGAGCCAGGGTCATCGGCCGCATCGCCGACCACCTGATCGCCGGCCGGCCGGAGCACACGCTGCGGGTCGCCGTCGACGGGGTCACCGCCGCCGGGAAGACCATGCTGGCCGGCGAGCTGGCCGACGCGATCCGCGACCAGGGCCGGCCGGCGCTGCGGCTGTCGATGGACGGCTATCACTACCCGCGCGCGCACCGGCACCGGCAGGGCGCGGCCTCGGCCACCGGCTACTACCGGGACGCCTATGACTTCACCCGGTTCGCCGACCTCGTCCTCGCCCCGCTCGGTCCCGGCGGCCCGGGTCGCTACATCCCCGCGGTCCTGGACCTCCGGGCCGACGCACCCGTTGCGGCCGAGCCCGTGCCGGCGCCGCCCGGCGCCGTGCTGGTGGTCGACGGCAGCTTCCTGCAGCGCGCTGAGCTGGCCGGGCTGTGGGACGAGGTCGTTTTCGTCGACACGGACCTGGATCAGGCGCGGGCTCGCGGCGTCGCGCGGGACCGGGACCTGCTCGGCGGCTCCGACGCGGCCGAGAGCGCGTTCCGCGACCGCGACCACGCCGCCTGCCGCCTGTACCTCGACGACGTCGACCAGCCAGTCGCGCCAGCATCGTGATCGGCAACAACGCCCTCGATCATCCCGTGCTGCGCCGTATCGGCGGCACCCCCGCCGACACCGCGATGCTGTTCTCGTACGGCACCCTGCAGCAACCCGGCGTTCAGCTGGCTACCTTCGGCCGTCGCCTTACCGGTGCAGCCGACCAGCTGCCGGCTCATCGCGGCGGCTGGATCACCATCACTGACCCGGCCGTCATCGCCGAGAGCGGCTCCGACCGCCACCCGATCGTCCGCGCCACGAGCAGCCCGGCCGACACCGTCACCGGCACGGTACTCACCCTCAGCACAGCCGAGCTGGCCGCCAGCGACGCCTGCGAGGTCGACGACTACCGGCGTTCCCGGATCACCCTCGCCTCCGGCACGCGGGCGTGGGTCTACCGCGCGGCTGGCCAGCCCGCCGTCAGCTGACGGCCGGCCGCACGGCGGCCGGCAGCAGCGGCCGGCCGACCGCGCAGCTGCGCTCCATCACAGGCCCGGCGGTACGGAAGATGAGCCGGCGTCGTCATCAGCTTCCGGCTGAACCGTCCCGGAGCCCGTCTCGCCGCCAGGCAGCAGCACCGTGTACAGCAGGCGGCGCTTGCGGCCCGGACCGGGCGGATTGGCCAGCAGTGGCGCGACCACCTTGACCACTTCGCGGCCGAACTCGCGGAACTCCTCGTCGGTGAGCCACATGGCGGCCGTCCGGTAGGCGACGCCGTCGCGCATCGGGTCCGGCTCACCCTTGGCCAGGTAGCGGTCGAAATCCGACATGATCCCGGCGATGAAGGCCATGAATGCCTCCGCGTGCTCGTCGGCAGTCATGGCCTCGGCCTCATTGGGCAGCACCTGCGCAGCCAATAGCCGCAGCGTGTAGGTGCGCTCCACCGCGCCGCGGACTCGCCGCTCGGCCACCACCTGCAGCACGCCGCTGTCGGCCAGCAGGGCGATGTGCCGGTACAGGCTCCCGGCCGGCACGTCGTCCAGCTCGGCGGCGAGCTGGGCCGTGGTGAGCGCCCGGTCGCCGAGGAACGCCTTGACGATGCGCAGCCGCACCGGGTGCAGGAGGAGATCCGCGCTGGCCATAGGGAGAAGCCTACCCAGTGCTCGCAATCTTGTTATCATTCACAAATATGAGATCAATTGGCGGCGGCCGGAAGGCTGAGCAGGTGCGTAGTCAGCCAGCCGCGGCCCGCCCCGAGGTTCCGTTACGGGAAACGGGAGATGAGCCGATGTCCAGCGAGGACGTGACTTTCCGCAGCGGTGACGGCACGCTCGCGGGGACCTTCCTGCCGGTCCCTGACCCGGTGGCGACCGCGCTGCTGATCACCGGGAGCGGCCCGGCGGACCGCAACTCAGATGCGAAAGTCCTGGGCCGCAGCCTGCGAACCGGGGTCACGCGCGCGGTCGCCGAGGCCCTGGCCGGCGCCCGGGTGTCCTCGCTGCGCTATGACAAGCGCGGCGTCGGCGCCAGCGAGGGCGACGCGCTGCGCGCCGGGATGGCCGATCGCCGCGCCGACGCCCGCGCCGCCCGGGCCTGGCTGGCCGGCCGGGAGCCCGGCCGGCCGGTGCTGGCCATCGGGCACAGCGAGGGCGCCTGGTACGCCGCGGAACTGGCCGCGGATGGCCTGGCGGACGGCGCGGTCCTGCTGGCGGGCGGCGCCCGGCCCGGCGGGCAGGTGCTGAGCTGGCAGGTGGACCAGATCGTGGCCCGGCTGCCGGCGCTGGCCCGGCTCCTCATCCGGATCACCCGGCAGGATCCTGTCGCAACCCAGCGGCGGCGGCTGGCCCGGATCACGAGCTCGCCGTCCGATGTGGTGCGGGTCCAGGGGATCAGGATGAACGCCCGCTGGATGCGCGACTTCGTGGCCTACGACCCGGCGCCGGTGCTGGCCAGAATCGCCGTCCCGGTGCTGGCCATCACCGGCGGCCAGGACATCCAGGTGCCGCCGGCCGACGTGCAGGAAGCCGGCCGCCTGGTGCAGGGCCCGTTCGAGGGGCACGTCACCGGCAATCTGAGCCACCTGTTCCGGCCCGACCCGGCGTCGCGGGGCCTGCGGGACTACCGCCGCTCGGTCCGCCAGCCGGTCAGCCCCGAGTTGCTGACGCTGATCACCGGCTGGGTGGCGCGCACCTGGGGCGGGTCATGATTGCGCCGCACGCGCTGCCTGCCCTGCTGCCGGTGCTGGCCCTGGTCGCCGCGATCGATGCGTACTGCCTGGTCGACCTGGCCCGCGCCCCGTCCGTGCGCTTCGCGCCGAAGCTCGTCTGGGTGCTGGTCATCCTGCTGGTCAGCAGCCCGCTCGGCGCGCTGATCTACTTGTTCGCCGGCCGGGACCGGGCCCGCCCGGAGCACGACGGCCGGGACTCCGGCAGCCGCGGGCCGCTGGCGCCGCCCGGGCCGGGGGAAGATCTGGCTGGCCGCGTGCCGCCGGGACCGCCGGCCCTCACCACCACCGCTCTGACCCGCGACTACGGCGGGACCGGATTGTTCGACGTGGACCTGCGCATCCCGCGCGGCAGCATCTACGGGCTGGCCGGCCCGAACGGCGCAGGCAAGACCACGCTGCTGTCCCTGCTGGCCGGCCTCCGCCACGCCGATAGCGGCACTGTCAGCCTCGCCATCCCCCGGCACCGGGTCGCGGTCTGCCCGGACGTCCCCGAGTTCGACGGCTGGCTGGCCGCCCGTGAGGTCGTCGACCTGGCCCGCTCGCTCGCCGGGCCGGCCGCCAGCACCAGCACCAGCACCAGCACCAGCACCAGCAGCCTCCCGCCCGCCGACGCGGCGCTGGCCGCCGCCGGGCTGGCCGGCGCGGCGACCCGGCGGGTAGCCGGGTTCTCCCGCGGCATGATCCAGCGACTCGGGCTGGCCTGCGCCCTTGCTGGCGACCCTGAGCTGCTGATCCTGGACGAGCCGGCGGCCGCCCTGGACCCGGCCGGGCGGGCGGAGCTGCTGGCGCTGGTAGCGGCCATGCGCGGCCGCCGCACCGTCATCTTCTCCAGCCACATCCTGGCCGACGTGCAGCGCATCGCCGACCACGTCGGCATCCTGCGCGACGGGCGGCTGCTGTACCAGGGCCCGGTCCGCGACCTCATCGACACCTACCTGCAGCCGCGCTGGCTGCTGCGCATCGCCGGCGACACCGCGCCGGTAGCCGCCGAACTGGCCGCGCAGCCGTGGGCCACTGTCGCCGCGGCCGGCCCGGGCGCGCTGCGGGTCGACGCCACCAGCATCGAGGCGGGCGAGCGCGGCATCCCGGCCGTCGTCGCGGCCTGCGGCGCCCGCCAGGTCTCCTGCGAGCCGGCCGACGCCGACCTGGAGTCCGCGTTCCTGGCCCTGACCGCGGCCAGCACTCCCGTCAGCACCGGAGCCGGAGGTCAGCGATGACCATCACTTTGTCCCCCGCGGCTGCGCGGAGCCTGTGGCTGCTGGAGTGGCGGCGGCTAGTCCGTACCCCGCGGGCCCTCGCGCTGGCCGCCGTCTACGTCGCCTTCGGCCTGATTGAGCCGCTGGTCACCCGGTACCAGAATCAGCTCCTGCGGACCGTCAGTCACGGCGTGCGCATCCAGCTGCCGCCGCCCGCCGCGCCGCAGGCGCTGGGCGCCTACACCAGCCAGGTCGCCACCATCGGCCTGGTCGTGGTGGTCGCGATCGCGGCCAGCTCGCTGACCTTCGACACCCGGCACGGCCTGGCCGTGTTCCTGCGCAGCCGGGCAACCGTCACCCAGCTGGTCGGGCCGCGGTTCGCAGCCAGCGCGGCCGCCGCGGCGCTCGCCTACCTGCTCGGCACGCTGGCCGCCTGGTATGAGACCAGCCTGCTGATCGGCCCGCTGCCCGCCGGGCGCGTGCTGGCCGGGATGGCCTGCGGCGTGGCCTACCTGGCGTTCGCCGTCGCCCTGACGGTACTGGCGGCCTCCGTCGCGCGCGCCACGATCGGCGCCACCGGGATCGCGCTGGCGGTGCTGCTGCTGATCCCGGTCGCCGGAGCAATCCGGGTGATCGGCCGGTGGCTGCCCAGCAGCCTGGTCGGCGCCCCGGCCGGGCTGACCGGCGGCGCGCACCCGCTGTCGTACTACGCCCCGGCACTGATCGTGACGGTCGTGGCGAGCGGGGCCATCATGGCCGCGGGCATTCTCCGGCTGCGCAACCGCGAGATCTGATGTTTCTAGACTGGCACGATGTCCCGGCTGATCGTGCTGAACGGACCGCCTGGCTGCGGGAAGTCGACCCTGGGCGCGATGTATGCCGCCCGGCACCCGCTCGTGCTGAACCTGGACATCGATCAGGTCCGCGCGCTGATCGGCGGCTGGCGTGATGACCTGCACAACGCCGGGATTCTCGCGCGCGCGATCTCGCTGGCCGCGGCCCGGGCACACCTGAGCGCGGGCCACGACGTGATCGTCCCGCAGTTCCTCGGCCGCCCCCAGTTCCTGGTCGCGCTGGAGGAGCTGGCCCGCGAGTGCGGCGCCGGGTTCACCGAGCTGGTGCTGCTCGACAGCCGGGACAACGTGCGGCGCCGGTTTACCAGCCGGTCGGCGGACCCGGCGCAGCCGCGCATCCAGGACGACACCAGCCCGGCTGAGCTGGCCCAGATGTATGACCGGCTGCTGGCCCTGCTCCCGAGCCGTCCGGCCGCCGTCATCGTCCCGGTGGCCGACGGCCAGGTCAATCAGGCCTACCAGGATGTGCTGCGCGCGCTCGCCGCTGCCGGGTCCTCAGCCTGAGCCGGGCATCCGCCCGGTGGCTCGCAGGAACCGGATGAGCTGGCCGCCGATCGCCGGGGCCAGCAGCGCCTCATAGCGGTCGGTGCCGGTGGTCCAGCCCATCGCCGCCAGCTCCGCGGCGGGCCGGGGTTCCTGGCTGAGGGACACCTCGTACACCGTCATCCGCATCGGGATGCCCTCCAGCGCGGCCATATCGTCGATCGTGACCAGCGGCCGGACCGAGCCGGGCTGCACGCACAGTTCCTCGCCGAGCTCGCGGACCAGGGCCTGGCGCAGGGTCTCCCCTGGCTCGGGTTTCCCGCCCGGCAGGTAGAACACCTGCGGGGCGGCTTTCTTGCTCACCACCAGCAGCCGCCCGCCGGACACGATGACCGCGCCCACGACGACGAGCAAGCCCGGACTGCTCGGCGGCGCAGGCAGGCTGTCTCGGAGCACGGCTGTGATCCTGCCAGCTCGCCGGATGTGGTGCGGGGCCAGGGCCAGCGAGCCCGGCGGCGGGCCGGGACTGAGTAGTTCTGCTCTGGGCCGGCGCCCGGGCCGGGCGGACGCTGTCCACGTGGATCCAGTCATCCCGCGCGAGCTCTACCACCGGCCGTCGCCGGGCCAGCCGCCCGGCGTGCTGCGGCGATCGGCCTGGCGGCTCGCCCTGCCCGCCGGGATCGCGCTGGTCATCACGTTCCCGGTGGCGGTGTGGTGGTGCGTCGGCGACCTGTCCACGGTGCCGCTCAGCGCCGATCCGGACTATGCCATCCGCCCGCTCGCGATCTCGCCGACCGTCGAGCGGCTGGCCGGGACCGGGTCCGCCGGGATCGCCGCAGTCGCACTGATCGTCCTGGTGCTGCTCACCGCCAGGCGCCGCCTGGCCGGGCCGTGGTGGCAGGTCCTGGCTCCGCTGCTGGGCGCCGGCCTCCTCGCGGGAGCGGGCTGGCGGGCCATGACGGCCGGCGTCATCGGCGCGGACATCGGCGCCGGGCTCCTGGTGATCACCGGCTGCCCGGCCATCACCGGCCTGCTCTTGTGGTCAGCGGAGCGCGCAGTGAGCGTGTCCCGGCGGCCTCGCCAGTAACCCGCGCTACTGGCCCGGCGGCCCCAGCCCGGCGACAGGGCCAGTGCCCGGGCCACCATGCCATCGCGCCCGGAGCGGGACTGGCGGCCGGACGCTATGGCCAAGCCGGCCCGGAGCGGGACTGGCGGCCGGACGCTTTGGCCATCCGGCCCGGGCCGGATGGCGCTAGTGGTGCGTGACCCGGCGAATCAGTGACCGCCGCCTGGTCCGCCGGGAAGCAGCGGTCACGGCCCGGTCGGCGTGCCGGAGCATGCGCGCGGCGCGCGTGGACCGGCCATGGTCCTCAGCGGCAACGGCCAGGCGGTGGACTACCAGCCGGGCTACCGGGAGCGCGATCGTCAGCAGCAGCCAGGTCCGCAGCCGGAAGAATAGCCACATCGTGGTGTCCTCTCTTCGCCCCGGCGAGGTACGGGCGAATAGCGTCAGCACCTTCGGCGGCTCGGCCCGCCGTCCGGTGCCGTTACCCCCGCTGCGGCGGCCTAACCGGCGCCGCTGCCGATACTCCCGCTGCGGCGGTCTAACCGGCGCTGCTGCCGATACTCCCGCTGCGGCGGCCTAGCCAGCGCGCCCAGCCGGCGACGCCTGGCCGCCAGGCTGGTAGCCCGCATCAAGGCGCGCCGGACTGAGGCACCGGCGGCTGGCCCCGCCTGCGCTACCGGGCCGGGCGGCGGCTGCGCCAGTGCCGCCGCGGCCGCCCCGGCGACAGCTGGGCCGCGATGCCGTCCAGCAGGAACCCCAGGCCCAGGTCGAACTGCTCACCGGGAGTCGGCCCGGCGGGCGCGGATAGCCACCCGGCCAGCAGCGGGAAGTCCCCCGCTGCGGCCAGGCGGTGCATCTCGGCCAGCCCGGCCGCCAGCCCGGCGGCGTCATCGAGTCCGTGGCGCCGGCTCATCCGGGCTTCCTCCGCCTCCTGCAGGCCGCTGCCGAAGATGTGCCGGTCGAGCAGCGCGGCGTAGGTCATCGCCGATGCCGTACTCGCACCCTGGCCGGTGAGCACCGCCAGCATGAATTCCAGCCGCTGCATCATGTGCGGCCCGGCGGGCGGCCGGGTGTGGAACAGCACCGGGTACCAGGGATGGCGCTGGGTCATCTGCCGGGTCTGCGCGGCCAGCGCGGTCAGGTCCGCGCGCCACGATGACCCCGTGCGAGCCGGCACCGGGATCTCGGCGGTCGCGGCATCCAGCATCAGGTCAATCAGGCCGTCCTTGCTGTGCACGTACCGGTACAGCGCCATCGGCGAGTACGGGCCCAGCCGCCCGGCCACCGCCTTCATCGTGACCGCCGCCGGGCCGTCCTCGTCAGCGAGCCCGATCGCGGCGGCGACGATCTCGGCGCGGCCCAGGGACCGCTGTTTCGGCGGCGCCGGGGGCAGCGTCCAGATCAGCGGGGCGGGCTCGGTCGCGGCAGCTGGGCTCATGCAGCGGAGTTTACGTTATAAACTCTGAGTGTAGGAGCTAAACTATCGACTTCCTGAGGAGGTTGCCGCCGTGTCCGGCAGCACCGCCAGCACCACTAGCACTACCAGCATCTCCGGGCGGCCGGGTGCCGCGCCGCAGGTCACCGGGCAACTGGCGCGGCCCGGATCCGATCCGCCGGGCATCCGGCTGGGCGTCGTGCGCGGGATCAGCTACGGCCTGTTCGGCTCACCCGGCGAGTTCGGGCGCCAGGCCCGCGAGCTGGGGGCGGGCCTGGTCCGGGCCTACCTGTACTGGGGCCAGGTCGAGCCCGAGCCCGGCCGCTACACCTGGGAGACCGTCGACGCCCTGCTCGACCAGCTTGCTCAGCTCGGCGACGGCGCCGAGGCGTGGATCACGCTGTGCTCCAGCTCGCCGTGGGCGACCCGGACGCCGACCGACTTCCTGCCGCCCTCCCCCGCCATCGACCAGGCCGCCTACGGCGAGTTCGTCCGGCAGGTTGTCCGCCGCTGCGCCGGGCGGGTGCAGTACTGGCAGTGCGACAACGAGCCCAGCAATACCGGCCTGCTGTGGGCCGGCACCGCGGCGGAGTACGTGACCCAGCTGCAGACCATGTACCGGGCGGTGCGGGACGCCGACCCGGACGCGGCGGTCGTGCTGGGCGGCTGCGGGTACGACGTGCTCAGCAGTCCCCCGGACAGCCCGCAGCGGCAGTTCTTCGATCATCTCGCCGGCGCCGGCCGGGACTACTTCGACCTGTTCAGCGTGCATCTGTACGGGGACCTGGCCAGCGTGCCGGACTACGTGGCGACCGCGCGGGACTTCATGCGGGCGCACGGGTACCTCAAGCCGGTCGTGGCTGGCGAGCATGCCGGGCCGCAGCCGTTCGAGTTCCCCGAGGCCGTCGCGGTCATGCAGCAGGTGTTCACCGAGGCGTTCGCGCAGGCCCCGGCCACGCAGAGCACCGGTGAGCTGGCCGAGCGGGCGGCGCAGGAGACACCTGAGCACAGGGCCATGAGTGCCCTGTACGACCGGATGAGCAGCCTGCCGCCGCGGCTGCAGATGTTCCTGGCCGGCTGCCCGCCCGAGCTGGAGGCCCGCCGGGAGCGGATCAGCTGCCGGCAGGTCGCGGCCCGCACCGTCCTGGCCCTTTCCGCCGGGGTACACCGGACCGCGTACTGGAACCTGGCCCCGGAATGTCCCAGCCCGGTCGATGACCGGCAGATGATGTACCTGATGATCGGCAAGCTGCCGCTGCTGGGCTACCAGGACGGCAAGCTGAGCCAGCGCACGCCGGCCGCCGGTAGCTTCGCGCTGGTCGCGAGCCAGCTCGCCGGAGCCCGGAGCGTGACCCGCAGCGACGCTCCGGGCCAGCCGTCAGTTCAGGCTTTCGAAGTTGACCGCGGCGAGCGGGCCCCGCTGCTGATCGTCTGGGATCAGCGCGACGTCTTCGACGGCGAGGACGAGCCGCCCGTCACGGTCAGCTGGCCGTGGCCGGCCGGGACAGCCACCGTGACCGACGTCTTCGGCGCGGCCAGCACCGTTCCCGTCCGGGATGGCCTGCTGTCCCTCGCCGTCACCGACACTCCGCTGTTCGTCTCGTGATCCGCTGGCCAGGCCGGTCGGGATAGCCAGGCTGGGCCTGCCCCGCGCCGCCGTCGCGGGCGAGGATGGGCCCATGCGCGACTGGGTGGCCTGGCACGCGGCCTATGACGATCCGGGCTCCGGCCTGTCGGCCCGGCTGGCCAGCGTCTGCCGCCAGCTGGCCGCCGGGATCGACCGGGCCCCGCCCGGCCCGGTCCGGCTGGTCAGCCTGTGCGCCGGGCAGGGCCGCGACGTGCTGAGCGTGCTGCCCGGTCACCCGCGCCGGGCGGAGGTCACCGCAGTGCTGGTGGAAGCCGGCGCCGCCAACGCGGCGGCCGCCCGCGAGGGGGCAGCCGTCGCCGGGCTGACCCGGGTCGAGGTGCGGCAGGCGGACGCCAGCCAGCCCGCTGCCTTCGCCGGCGCGCTGCCCGCCGACGTCCTGCTGCTGTGCGGAATCTTCGGCAACATCAGCGACGCCGACATCGAGCGGACGGCCCGCGCCGCGCCCGCACTGTGCCGGGCCGGCGCGACGGTCATCTGGACCCGGCACCGCCGGGAGCCGGACCTGACCCCGCGGATCCGGGCCTGGTTTACCGCCGCCGGCTTCGACGAGGCCGCCTTCGACCCGCTGCCCGCGGGCGGCAGCGTCGGCGCCGGATGCCTGCGCGGCCGGCTGCCGGCGGCGCTGCCGGCCGGCCCGCCGTTCACCTTCCGCGACAGCGGCGAACCCGCACCCGGCGCCGGTCCCGCACGTCCCGCCGGCGCCGACCCGGCCTGACCGGCCGGCAGTCCGGCCCGCCTGACCCGGCACCGGCCACTCCTGACGGCCCGGCCGGCCAGCCCGGCCCCTCGCCCCGCTATCAGAGCAGGGACAGCTCGCCGGTGACCGTGTCGATCCGCTCCGCTGCGGCGGGGCCGACCGCGCAGCACGTCGGCGTGCCCGGCGCGAGCTGCGTCCGCCCGGCGTCCTCGACGAGCTGCGACGGCAGTTCGGCGGCGGTGGCCTGCACAGTGATCGCCAGCAGGTCCTCGGCGCTGTTCACCCGCAGCACCACCTTGGGCTGGCCTTCCGACAGCCATTCCGCGAACTCGGCCCGCCCGATGCTGGCCAGCGCGGCTGCGACGGCGGCGTGCGCCGCCTGCGCGGCGATCTTGCCCCGGCCCATGCCGAGGTCGGCCCGGACGACCAGCACCAGCTTCACTGCCATGGCAGACCACGCTAGGGCCCGCGCAGCCTCGTTAGGTATCTGTTTCGCGCACCAGTTACCCAGTAACGATGAGCTCGCCGCGCAGCAGGTCCATCAGCAGGCCGTCGTGGAAGCTGCCGCCGGGCCCGCGCTCGTACTGGCGCAGCACGCCGACCGGGCGGAATCCGACGGCGGCGTAGCTGCGGATGGCCCGCTCATTGGCAGCGGCCGGGTCGATCGTGAGCCGGTGGTGCCCGCGCTGCTCCAGCAGGTACCGGGCCAGCAGCGCCACCGCCTCGCGGCCCGCGCCGCGGCCCTGGAACCGGGTACCGAGGTAGATGTCGATCCCGGCGTGCCGGTACATCGGGTCGCTCTCCTCGGTGTACTGGATGCCGCCCGCCACCTCGCCACCGATCTCCATGACCAGCAGCACCGATTCCCCGGCGCCGCGCAGGTCGGCCTCGATCAGCCTGGCCGAGTCGGGCTCGCCCCACCACCGGGCCACCGACGGCTCGGCCAGGATCGCGCGCAGCAGCGGAACGTCGGCCGGCCCGCCGGGCCGGATCGTCACCTGCGGACCGGTCAGGACCGGCCGCCGGCCGGCCGGGCCTCCGGACGCGCTCTGATCTTCGGCCATCTGCCTGCTCCCCGCCCCGGGCGCGGCATCTGCCGCAGCCGGGCCCCAGGGTAGCGGCGGACGGGGGATGCTGACGGAATGCAAGTAACCTGACTCTTATCACGGGAGCGGGGTCGGCCTGATAGTGGCTCTGTGACCTGCTGGTCTGTCGGCTTCGAGGGCAAACTTGCACTAGCCCTTCCGGGTGCGCATGCCGGTCCACCACCGGGCACGTTCAAGACTCTCGTACGGTCAGCAGGTTATGGCCGTAGGCAGAGTCGGGCCCCGCCCGGCCCGCTTCGCGGAACCCGAGCTTCTCCAGGACCCGTCGCGACGCGACATTCCAGTCCCAGACTCCCGCCCACATCCGCCGGTAGCCTGCCTCGCTCGCCCATGTGACCACGGCTCGGCCTGCCTCAGTTGCGTAACCGTAGCCGTGCGCCGCATGCAGCAGCTCGTAGGCCAGCTCAGGCTCGTCAGGTGAGCCGTTCCCGTGAATGTTCAGCCCGCAGTACCCGATGACGTCGGCCGTGCCCTTCCGCTCCACCGCCAAAAGCCCTGGCCGCGACTCCCCGCGCTCTGCGCGTATCTGCGCGGCGATGTCCTCCACGGTCGGCCGGCCGTCGGAGTTTACCCGCCGGTGCGGCGGCACCCGGGGATCCCGCTCAGTCCACAACTGGCGGTAGATGGCGGCCTCGCCCGCTGTGCTACGCCGGAGGATGAGGCGATCGGTCTCCAAGGTGTCCAGAACGCGCACCAGCGACATGCTGGCATTGTGTCACCTGACATTTCTCACTGAAGCGGACGCGGGCCGGCCGTAGCCTTGTGGCCTGCCAGCTGCGGGACAAGGGCAAGCCAGCCGGGCAGTTGCTCGTAGCCTCGTCGGGTGGCGTACGTCCGCACTGGGAAGACTTCGTCGGGGCGACGGCGGTTCAGATCGTGTGGTCGTTCCGGCGCGGTCGCGGAAGATCGAGCACATCGGCTCGGCGCACGACGACGCGGAGCTTGAGGCGCTGAGAAGTCGGACTCATCAGGTAACCCGGCGGGTGCGCACTAAAAGACAAAAGTCAGGTCTGCGTGCTCCCCGCCCCGCGCGCGGCATCTGCCGCAGCCGGACCCCAGGGTAGCGGCGGATGGGGGATGCTGACGGAATGCAGGTAATTGGGGTCGATGGATGGCGCGCCGGATGGGTCGCAGTTGAGCTGGCCGGCGACCTGGTGACCGGGACTGGCGCCGGCCCGCTCCGGATGAGCTCGATTCGCCTGGCCAAGACGCTGGCCGAGGTTGTCGAAGCCTTCCCCGGCGCTGCCGCCATCGGCGTCGACATGCCGCTCGGGCTGCTCGCCCGGGGCTGGCGGGCCGCCGATGACGAGGCCGCGCACAGGCTCGGCGCCCACCGCAGCCGGGCGTTCAAGGTGCCGCCGCGGGCCGCCATTGCCAGCGGCCGCAATCTCCCGTACGCGGACGCCCTCAGCACGTGCCGCGAGCTGACCGATCCGCCGCTGGGCTTCAGCACGCAGGCCTGGGGCCTGGCGGCCAAGATCCGGGAAGCCGACGAGATCCGGGCGGCCGATCCCGGCCTGCTGTCCGAGGTGCACCCGGAGCTGTCGTTCGCGGAACTGGCGGGCGGCAAGCCCGTGGCGGCCAGCAAGAAATCCTGGAATGGCCAGCAGGACCGGCGCAGCCTGCTCGTCGGAGCAGGCATCGTGCTGGCCAGCGAGCTGGGCCCGGCCGGGTCGGCGCCGGCCGATGACATCCTGGATGCCGCGGCGGTGGCGTGGACCGCCGCCCGCATCGCCCGCGGGAAAGCCGAGTGCATTCCGCAGCCGGAGCAACTCGATGACCGGGGCCAGCCCATCAGGATCTGGTACTGACCGAGTCCGGCCCGCTGCCCGCGGCCGGCCCGGCGGGCGCCGTCAGGTCTCGCCGCGGTCCAGCAGGAACTGGCGGAACTCATCGATGGCCGCGTCCAGGTCATCACCCAGGCCCGCCTCGACAGCCAGCGCCGTCCCGGTCCACCAGGCGCCTGCGTACTGGTCGCCGTCCAGAACCAGCAGCGGCGCGTGCTGGATCTTGATGTGGTCCCGCACCGCGTCCCAGGTCACCCCGGCGGGCGGCACGCCGATGGCCGGTGACTCGGTGTCGTCGTACTCCAGGTCGTCGATCAACTGGCCCCTCCCGCCCGGCTGCTCTAGCTCCAGGCTGCGCCGCCGGCGCCGATCCGGCAACTACCGGGCGGCGGCCGGGCCCCGGGCGGGCAGCGGGCCGAACAGCTCCGCAGCCGGGTGAACCGCCGGGTCCAGCGCGTCCAGGGCGGCGGTGACCCGCCGTTCCTCCCAGCGGAAGTGCGACTCCAGGATCGCCGCCAGGCCGTCCAGCTCGCCCCGGACCCGCGCCGCGTTCCCCGGCCCCGCGCCGCTGGCCAGTTCCTCGATCCGGCGCAGGATCGAGGCGATCACCTGGTGGTCGGCCTGCAGCTCGGCGAGCACCGGCGCCAGCTCCGGGACCTGCCGGGCCAGCAGCGGGAACGCAGCGGCGTCCTCGCTGCCGTGATGGCGGGCCAGCGCGGAGCAGAACCCGGCGCAGTGCGCCTGCAGGGAGCGGGCGGGCTGCGCGGTGCTGCCCGGCTCGGCTAGCTCCGCGCGGAGCTGGCGCAGCGAGCGGCGCAGCTCGTCGTGCACCGCGGCCAGCTCGCGGCCGAGGGCGACGACCCGGGGATGCAGGGGCGCGCGGGATGATGCGGGACTGGACGGCGATGGCGCGGGATCGGAGGGCGGCGGCGCGACGGTCATAGGGCTCCGAGGCTACTCCGGGCCCGCGGCGCCGGGCTGCGGCCGCAGCTCGTAGTGCAGCGTCCGGTAGTGCTTCATCCGGTGCGCCAGCGGCACGAGTACCGCGTGCAGGACCCGGTGCCGGCGGGCCAGGGTGCGGGCCGCGAGCCGGGCCTCCTCGCCATCCAGCAGGCTGGCCTGCGCGGGGATAGCGGGCCCGGTCACCTTGCCGAGCAATGTGGAAGGCGCTACGAGGACCTGGGGGTTGCGGCGCAGCCGCTTTGCCTTCCAGGCCTGGTCGTAGGTCCGGAAGAAGGCCCGGCTGCCGCCGTCGAAGGCGATGCTGACCGGGGTGGCGACGGGGGTTCCGTCGCGCTTGTAGGTGGTCAGCTGGATGGTCTTGGCGGTGCGGACCGCGGCGAGGGTGCTCACGGGTGACTCCTTTCCTGTTCCTGCTCTGCTGCCC
The DNA here is from genome assembly GCA_036490755.1 of Streptosporangiaceae bacterium. Lineage (GTDB taxonomy): Bacteria > Actinomycetota > Actinomycetes > Streptosporangiales > Streptosporangiaceae > DASUBV01. The sequence continues at coordinate 25,174 of DASXDJ010000020.1, read as the reverse complement.
TCTGAGACGAGATGCGCCACCCGGCTGTGACACCGGCTGGCCGGGCGTTCGCGCCATGTCACAATCGAGCGGCGCCTGTCGTCATAGAGGGCATGACAAACGCGCAACGGACCTCGGTGCTGATCACCGGAGGCAATAAGGGACTTGGCTGGGAGGCGGCCCGGCGGCTCGGGGAGCAGGGCTGGACGATCTTCCTCGGCTCGCGTGATGAGAGCCGGGGACGGGCAGCCGCCGGCAAGCTGGCTGACCGGGGCGTGCACGTGGTCCTCGTCCCGCTGGACGTGACCTCGGACGGGTCGGTGACCGACGCTGTTCAGCTCGTTAGCGAGCACGCCGACCGGCTGGATGTGCTGGTCAATAACGCCGGCGTGCCAGGCGGGGGCATTGCGCCTGCCGATGCGACGGCTGACGAAATTCATTTCGTCTACGACACCAACGTGTACGGAGTGATCCGGGTCACCCATGCGTTCCTCCCCTTGCTGCGGGCAGCCCGCAATCCGCGAGTGGTGATGGTGTCCAGCGGCGGCGGGTCCTTCGCGGTCGTGACCGATCCAGCGCAGCCCTTCTCGAAAATCCACGAGCTCGCTTACAGCTCGTCCAAAGCGGCGCTGAACATGATCACCGTCCGGTACGCCCAGGCTCTCCCGGAGATCAAATTCAACATCGCCACTCCGGGAGAGATCGCGAACCGCAAATTCGCCGCCACCGACATGAACAATCACACCGGCGAGCTGACAGTGACCGAGGGCACCGACTCGATCGTCAGGCTCGCGATGATCGACGCCGGCGGGCCGACCGGGACGTTCATCGATCGCCTTGGGCCTGTCGCGTGGTGAGCCCTGCGAACCGCAGCAGGTCACGGCTGCACGAACACCACGAGGCAGCCGGTCCCGGCTGCAGGCCGCCCATGCCCGGCCCCGGCACGTTAGTGCCAGCCGGCGGCGGAAGGCTTCCACCAGAGTGGGCACTTCTGAGTGACGCTCACCGCGGCACCAGCTCGTACCGTCTCTCGAAGAGCCACCCTGGTGCAGGCCCCGGCCACCGCACCGTCGGCTCCGCGGTCGCGCGGGAGCGAAAGCATTAGGAGACGCATATGTCTGTCACCACCTTTCTCCGGCGAGCAACGGGCTCCGCTGCGTTCGCCGGCGGCGGCAAGCGGCGGCGCGGTGCCCGGCCTGATCACCAGATCAGGCCGGCGGGCACCGGGCCCGCCGATCACCGGCATCCGATCCTGGCCGGGTACGACGGCTCGAACGCGAGCAGGGATGCGCTGGCATATGCGGCCGGTATGGCACGGCGGCAGGACCACTGGCTGGTAGTGGTGCACGTCTGGCGGGGCACCGGCGGTGCGTTCGTGCCGCTCACCGACCGGATGCGGTGGCTGCGGGCCGAGCTCGCCGACGTCGACCTGACGGGGCTGGACATCGAGATGATCGTCCGGCATGGTGTCCCGGCCAGGGAACTGCGCCGGGTCACAAAGGAACGCGACGCTGACGCGATCGTGATCGGCGCTTCCCGCCGGTTCCTGCACCGCTTCGCCGGATCGGTGCCTGCCTGGCTGGCCAGGCAGGCCCGGTGCCCGGCGGTGGTCGTGCCGTGAAGTCTCATGACGGAACGCTCAGCCAGGGGTCACCGCCGCCGCCCGCGGCTGCCCGGACCGGGGCTGGGGGCTTGATGAGCACGCTGACGGGATTGCTGCGATCGGGGACCAGGCCGCTGCGGCGCAGCCAGGCGGACCACTGGTCGTTCCTGTTCAGCCAGATTGCCATCTACTCCTTCGTGGTGACACTGGTCACCGGCGTGTTCCTCGTCTTCTTCTTCAAGCCCAGCATGACCGGCGTCAGCTACCACGGCTCGTACCACGCGCTCCGCGGGGTCCGGATGAGCCAGGCGTACAAGTCGACGCTGGATATCAGCTTCGACGTGCGCGGCGGGCTGCTGATGCGGCAGATCCACCACTGGGCCGCGCTGGTCTTCGTCGCGGCGATCTGCCTGCAGCTGCTGCGGCTGTTCTTCACCGCCGCGTTCCGCCGGCCGCGCTGGCTGAACTGGCTGATCTGGGTGACCCTGCTCCCGCTGGGCATGCTGGCGGGCTGGAGCGGCGGCGTCCTGCCCGACGACATGGTCTCGGCCGGAAGCCTGGCATTGCTCCAGGGTGTCCTGGAATCGGTCCCGCTCGTGGGCGGCCACCTGACGCTCTGGGTCTTCGGCGGGGCCGTCCCCGGTCATCACATCATCGCGCGCCTGTACTGGGTGCACGTGCTGCTGCCGGCTGCCATCGCCGGCCTGTTCGTCCTGCGGCGCTGGCTGGTGCGGCGGCACGGGCACACCCGCTTTCCCGGCCCGGCGGGCGCTGGCCGGCCTGGAGCTCTCCGGAACGGCCCCGCGGCCGCGGCGCTGGCGATGTGCTTCGCCACCTGCGGGGTTCTCGCCCTGGCCGGCGCGCTGGCGCAGATCAACCCCGTCTGGCTGTTCGGGCCGTCCCAGCCGGGGTCAATCTCAGCCGGAGCAGCACCCGACTGGTACATGGGCTTCCTGGACGGCGCGCTGCGGATCATGCCGGGCTGGGAGCTCAGCGTGGCCGGTCATCCGCTCACCCTCGCGGTGCTGGTGCCCGCGCTCATCGTCCCGGCTGCTTTCTTCACCTTGCTGGCGGCCTACCCGCTGCTCGAGACCAGGCTCACCGGAGACCGGGGTGTGCACGACTTCCTGGATCGCCCGCGCGCCGCGGCGACCCGGACGGCGGTGGGCGCGGCCGGGATCACCTTCTACGGGCTGCTGTGGGCCGCGTCCGCCAACGACCAGATCGCTTACCACCTCCACCTGGATCTCTACGCGGTGACCTGGTTCTTCCGGGTAGCAGTGCTCGCCGGGCCCCCGCTCGCGTACCTCCTCACCCAGCGGATCTGCCTCGGCCTGACCCGCCGGGATACGGAGGAAGCCAGGCACGGACGCGAGACCGGGCGAATCGTGATGAGTCCCGACGGCGGATTCAGCGAAATCACCGAGCCGACACGACGGTGAGGCCCGGCCGGCTGCTGTCCAGTCAGGCGGCGCAGGAGGGCTCATATGATCAGGGCGTGATGACGCACGGGCCAGAACCCAGCTGGCTGGGCCGCGTCGATCGCTGGACCCGGTCTCGCGGCTGGGCCGCCGATGCCCTGGCCACGCTGGCTGTACTCGCGGTGCTCGGCGCCCTGTCGGTCGGCGGGGCGCAGGGGATCAGCTGGTCCGCCGGATGGGTCGCTGCGCTCATTGCCTGCTTCGCGGTGCTGCACCTGACGGTCGCTTTCCGCTCCCGGGCGCCGACGGCCGCGTTCCTGGTGGCCGCGGCGGCGATGCTGGTCATCGTGTTCGCGCCGGAGGGCCGGGTGACCGACCACGTGCCGGGCGGCCCCGCTCACCTGCCGGCGCTGTTCCTGCCGTCGAGCCTGGTGTTCCTGCTCGCCCTGTACTCCGCCGCGTCGTGGCTGGCCGCCGCTCGCAGCCGCGTCGCTCTTGCGATCGCGCTGGCCGGGGTGGCGATCGCGACCGGCCTGACGACCGGTGCACTCCGCCAGTTCACCGCCGGCGGCTGGCTGGTCGCGTTCTACGGCGGGCTCGGCCTGGCGGCGGCGGTGCTCGTGACGTGGAACCTGGGCCGGCTTGCGCAAGTGCGCAGGCAGCGCGCGCTCACCGAGCAGGCCGAGTCGGCGCGGCTGGCAGTCCTGGAGGAGCGCGCGCGGATCGCCCGGGAGATGCACGACATCGTGGCCCACTCGCTTGCGGTGATCGTGCGGCAGGCCGAGGGCGGCGCGTTCGTTGCCGAGCAGGATCCGGGCCGGGCCGGGCAGGCCCTGCAGGCAATCGCCGGCACCGGGCGGGGCGCGCTGGCCGACATGCGCGGCCTGCTCGGCGTGCTGCGCGATCCGGCCGGCGGCGGCCCCGACGCGCCGCAGCCGGGGCTATCGGACCTGCCGCCGCTGGTCGCCGGCGTGCGGGAGACTGGCCTTGAGGCCGACCTCGCTCAGTCGGGTGAGGCATTCCCGCTCAGCGCGGCGACTGAGCTGGCCGTCTACCGCGTGGCCCAGGAGGGGCTGACCAACGCGGTGAAGTACGCCGGACCGCGAGCCCGGGTCACGGTTGAGCTGCGGTGGGAGCCGGACGAGCTCACCGTCCAGGTCACCGACAACGGCCGCGGCACCACCGACCGCGTCCCGGGAGCCGGAGCCGGGCTGCAGGGCCTGCGCGACCGGGTCGGCGCCGCGGGCGGGACGTTCACCGCCGGCCGGCTCGAGCATGGCTTCCGGGTCCGCGCCCGCTTCGCCCGGCTGACGGCCAGGGCCTGCCGGTGAGGATCCGGGTGGCGCTGGTCGATGACCAGGAGCTGGTCCGCACCGGACTGGCCATGGTGATCGACGCGTGCGAGGACATGACTGTCGTGGCCCAGGCCAGCGACGGTGCCGAGGCGCTTGGCCAGCTGACCCGCACCGCGGCCGACGTCGTGCTGATGGACATCCAGATGCCGCGCGTGAACGGCGTCGAGGCAACGGCCGCGATCGCCGCGAAGCACGGCGCGCCGAAGGTAATTGTGCTGACGACGTTCGACCTGGACGAGTACGCGTACGCAGCGCTGCGGGCCGGCGCGAGCGGCTTCCTGCTGAAGGACGCGTCGGCGGCCGACGTGATCGCGGCGATCCGGGCGGTGCACTCCGGCGACGCGGTGATTGCGCCGTCCACGACGCGGCGGATGCTGGAGCATCTGGCCGCTGCCGAACCGCGCGCGACCGACGACGGGGCCATCGCGATGCTCACCGAGCGCGAGCTCGAGGTGCTGACCGAGATCGCCCAGGGTTATCCCAATCCGGAGATCGCGCGGCGCCTGCACCTGTCCGAGGCCACGGTGAAGACGCACGTCGGGCGCATCCTGGCCAAGCTCGGCCTGCGGGACCGGGTGCACGCGGTGATCTTCGCCTACGACCACGGTATCGTCCGGCCCCGGTAGGAATCATCCCGTCGGCGGACGCCGGCGAGACCAGGCTCCGACGCGCGGGACGGGGGCGGCCCCGCACGCTGGGGACATGATTACCGCACCCGCACCCGCACCCGCCCGCACGACCCGGACCTCCGTCGGCATCAGCCGCCGGGCGGCCTACGCGGCGTTCGGCTGGGTGCTGATATTCGTCGCCTGGCACGTCGTCTGGTTCTTCACGGTCTTCAGATTCCCGCAGTCGTCGGCGCATTTCCACGGTGCCGCGGTGGTGCTCTACTGGGCAGTGGACGCGATCACCGACGTGATGTGGGCCGTCGGGATCGTGCTGCCGCTGGCGCTCGGGCGGCCCTGGGGGCGCCGGGTCCCCCGGTGGATGCTCCTGTGGGCGGCCTGGACCGGGTGCGCGCTGCTCGGCGCGCGCGGGATCGCGGGTGTTGCCGACGAGGCGGCGCGCGCGATCGGGTTCTCCGGGGGGCTCACCGGGATGCCGATCGCGCAGGTCATGGGCACGGCGCATCCGTCGGCCTGGATGTCGTTCGCGGGTGCGGCGACCGAGGTGCTCTTCGTCGCCGGCGCCCTGATGTTCGGCCTCGCCGCCCTGGCCTACCAGCGCGCCTTCCCGCGTCCCGCCGTCTCCAGCACGTCCTAGCGCGGTCCTCGCGCCGGGCCGCGACCCGGCGCGAGGACCGTCGGCCGGCTGGCTGACTCGCCGGGTCGAGGCCCTGACCGGCCGGGCCGCCCCGGCCGCGACCGCCGCCTGAGCACCCTCAGTGGCAGCTGATGCTTGCGGGAAGGCGGCCCGGGTGGTCACAGTGGGAGGGCGCTCCGGACCCGGGCGGCCCGCGGCGCGGTAGCCGGAGGAGGAGCGCATGACCGCAGCCCCCGACCAGATGACCGCACCCGGCGAGCCGGCCGGGCCCGCCGCCGCCGTGACCACCTGGCTGGAGGAGTTCGGGGCCGCGCTGACGGCCGGTGACGCCGGCTCGGCAGCCGCGATGTTCACCCGGGACTGCTACTGGCGCGACCTCATTGCCTTCACCTGGAACATCAAGACGATGGAGGGGCGCGGCGAGATCACCGGCATGCTGCGCCGCACGCTCGCGCACATCCAGCCGTCGGGCTGGCGGCTGACCGCCGGCGAGGAGGTCACCGAGGCGGGCGGCGTGACCGAGGCGTGGATCGACTTCGAGACCGCCGCCGGGCGCGGCCACGGCCACATCCGGCTGCGGGAGGGCAGCTGCTGGACGCTGCTGACCACGGTGCATGAGCTCAAGGGTCATGAGGAGGCGCGCGGCGCGGCGCGGCCCAAGGGCGTCGTGCACGGCGCGCAGCCAGGCCGGCTCAGCTGGCTGGAGGAACGCCAGCAGGAGGCCGCCGGGCTCGGCGACGCCGAGCAGCCCTACGTGCTGATCGTCGGCGGCGGCCAGGCCGGCATCGCGCTCGGCGCCCGGCTGCGCCAGCTGCGGGTGCCGGCGGTCATCGTGGACCGGCGGGACCGGCCCGGCGACCAGTGGCGCAGCCGGTACAAGTCGCTTTGCCTGCACGACCCGGTCTGGTACGACCACCTGCCGTACCTGAAGTTCCCCGACAGCTGGCCGGTGTTCGCGCCCAAGGACAAGATCGCCGACTGGCTCGAGTCCTACACGAAGATCATGGAGCTGAACTACTGGCCGCGCACGGAGGCCACCAGCGCGGCCTATGACCCGGCGGCCGGCCGGTGGACCGTCACGGTGCAGCGGGACGGCGAGACCGTGCAGCTGCAGCCGGCGCAGCTGGTGCTGGCCACCGGGGTGTCGGGCAAGCCGAGCCTGCCGTCCTTCCCCGGCATGGAGACCTTCCGCGGCGAGCAGCATCATTCCAGCGCCCACCCGGGTCCCGACGCCTACCGCGGCCGGAAGTGCGTGGTCATCGGCTCGAACAACTCCGCCTTCGACATCTGCGGGGCGCTGTGGGAGAACGGCGCGGACGTCACGATGGTGCAGCGCTCGTCCACCCATATCGTCCGCTCGGACACGCTGATGAAGATCGGGCTCAGCGGGCTGTACTCCGAGGAGGCGGTAGCCGCCGGGGTGACCACGGAGAAGGCGGACATGATCTTCGCCTCCATCCCGTACAAGATCATGCACCAGTTCCAGATCCCGCTGTACCAGCAGATGCGCGAGCTGGACAAGGACTTCTACCAGCGGCTGGCCGCCTCCGGGTTCGACCATGACTGGGGCGAGGACGGGTCGGGGCTGTTCATGAAGTACCTGCGCCGCGGCTCGGGCTACTACATCGACGTCGGGTCCGCCGACCTGGTCGCCAGCGGCGACGTCCGGCTGGCCAGGGGCCAGGTGGACCACCTGACCGAGGACGCCGTCGTGCTGGCCGATGGCCAGCGGCTCCCGGCCGACCTGGTGGTCTACGCCACCGGCTACAACTCGATGAACAGCTGGGCGGCCGACCTGATCTCGCCCGAGGTGGCCGACGCGGTCGGCAAGTGCTGGGGCCTGGGCTCAGACACCCGCAAGGACCCGGGCCCGTGGGAGGGCGAGCAGCGCAACATGTGGAAGCCGACCCAGCAGGACGCGCTGTGGTTCCACGGCGGGAACCTGCACCAGTCCCGGCACTACTCGCTGTACCTGGCGCTGCAGCTCAAGGCCCGCCAGGCCGGCCTGGACACCCCGGTCTACGGCCTGCAGGAGGTGTACCACACCGGGTAGCGGGCCCGGACGGCCGGTGGCCAGGCCGGTGGCCAGGGCGCTGACCAGGGCGCTGACCAGGCTGGTGACCGGGTCCGGCGGCCGGGGAATAGGCCGCCCTGTTCATTAGTTGCTATCAAGCAACTATCGGCGTACCGTCGGGGTTGCGGCGTGATCGTGCCGCCGCAGCCGGCCTCAGGGCCGCCGGACCTCTCCGACCTGGAAGGACTCTCGTGCCGTCCATTGCCGCGCTGCGGCCGCTCAGCGACCAGACTGCGCCGGGCTCGCGTTACAAGTGGATCGCCCTGTCCAACACCACGCTGGGCATGCTGATGGCGACCATCAACGCCTCGATCATGCTGATTGCGCTGCCCGACATCTTCCGCGGCATCGGCGTCGACCCGCTGCGGCCCGGCAACACCAGCCTGCTGCTGTGGCTGCTGATGGGCTACCTGGTGGTGACCGCCGTGCTGGTGGTCAGCTTCGGCCGGCTCGGCGACATGTTCGGCCGGGTCCGCATGTACAACCTGGGCTTCGGCCTGTTCGCGGTGTTCTCCGTGCTGCTGTCGGTGACCTGGCTGCACGGCACCGCCGCAGCCTGGTGGCTGATCGGGATGCGGATCGCCCAGGGCGTCGGCGGCGCGATGCTGATGGCCAACTCCAGCGCCATCCTGACCGACGCCTTCCCCACCCACCAGCGCGGCCTGGCGCTGGGCCTGAACCAGGTGGCCGGCATCGGCGGCTCGTTCATCGGCCTGGTGCTCGGCGGCATTCTCGGCCCGCTGGACTGGCGGCTGGTGTTCCTGGTGTCGGTCCCGTGCGGCGTGCTCGGCACCATCTGGTCCTACCTCAAGCTGCGCGAGCTGGGCATCCGCAAGGCTGCCCGGCTGGACTGGTGGGGCAACGTCAGCTTCGCGGCGGGCCTGATCGCCGTGCTGGCCGGCATCACCTACGGCATCCAGCCCTACGGCGGGCACACCATGGGCTGGACCAGCCCGCTGGTGCTGACCCTGCTGCTGGGCGGCGTGGCCGTGCTCGCGGCGTTCGCGGTCATCGAGACCCGGGTCGCCGAGCCAATGTTCCGGCTCAGCCTGCTGCGGATCCGCCCGTTCACCGCCGGAAACCTGGCCAGCCTTCTGGCGGGCCTGGGCCGCGGCGGCCTGATGTTCATCCTGATCATCTGGCTGCAGGGCATCTACCTGCCGATCCACGGCTACAGCTTCAGCCGGACCCCGCTGTGGGCGGGCATCGCGATGCTGCCGCTGACTGTCGGGTTCCTGGTCGCCGGGCCGGTGTCGGGGTACCTGTCCGACCGGTTCGGCGCCCGGCCGTTCTCCACCGGCGGCATGATCGTGGCGGCCGGCTCGTTCCTGGCCCTGGAGCAGCTGCCGGTGAACTTCACCTACTGGCAGTTCGCCGTCATCCTGCTGATCAACGGCCTGGGCATGGGCCTGTTCGCCTCACCCAACCGGGCCGGGATCATGAACAGCCTGCCGCCCGAGCAGCGCGGCGTCGGGGCCGGGATGAGCGCCACCTTCCAGAACTCGGCCATGGTGCTGTCGATCGGCATCTTCTTCTCACTGATCATCCTCGGCCTGGCCGGGACGCTGCCGGCCGCGCTCTCGCACGGCCTGACCGCCCAGGGCGTCCCGCACGCCGACGCGGCCCGGGTCGCGGCGCTGCCGCCGGTGGCCATCATGTTCGCGGCGCTGCTGGGCTACAACCCGGTGCAGACCCTGCTCGGCCACGCCCTGGATAAGCTGCCGGCCAGCCACGCCGCCTACCTGACCGGGCACACGTTCTTCCCCTCGCTCATCGCGGCGCCGTTCGAGCATGGCCTGGCCATCGCGTTCGACTTCGCCGTCGTGGCGTGCCTGATCGCGGCCGTGGCCTCGCTGCTGCGCGGCGGCAAGTACGTGCACGGCGCCGAGTCCGTCCCGGCGGCGACTGCCGGGACTGCTGCGACTGCCCCGGCTCCGGCTGCCCCGGCGCTGGCCGCCCCGGCACTGGCCGCCCCGGCACTGGCCACCCCGGCACTGGCCGCCCCGGCTCAGCCTGCCGCCGCGCAGCCGGTTCCGGCGGCTCAGCCCGCCGGCCCCGCTCAGCCCGCCGCTGACCCGGCGACCGCTGCCTCCGGCCGCGCGGCGGCCGGCTGAGGCGCCGCCGCCTGCTGGCTGGCCTGGCTGGCCCGGCTGCGTCCGGGCAGCCAGGCCAGCCAGCGCGGCAGGTACCAGGCGCGCTCGCCGAGCAGCGCCAGCGCGGCGGGCAGGATCACCCCGCGCACCAGCGTCGCGTCCACCAGCACCGCGACCGACAGGCCCACGCCCAGCATCTTCACGTCGACCCCGGACAGCGTCGCGAACAGCGAGAACACCGCGACCATGATCACCGCCGCGCTGGTCACCACCCCCGCGCTGGCGCCGATGCCCTGCACCACCGCCGTCCGGCCGGGCAGGCCGGCGCACCACAGCTCCCGGATCCGGCTGAGGATGAACACGTGGTAGTCCATGCTGAGGCCGAACAGCAGGACGAAGGAGAACAGCGGGACCCACGGGATGATCCCGCCGAACGAGGTGAAGCCGAGCGGGCCCTCCAGGTGACCGTCCTGGAAGATCAGGGTGACGACCCCGTACGCGGCGCCCACCGACAGCAGGTTCAGCCCGATGGACACCAGCGGGATGGCCAGGCTGCCGAACGCGCACAGCAGCACCACGAAGGCCAGCCCGGCTACCACCGCGAACACCAGCGGCGTCCGCGAGTGCAGCGCTGAGTCCAGGTCGTGGTTCCACGCCGCGGGGCCGGTCACCGCATAGGTCACCCCGGCCTGGCCCAGCGTGGCCGGCAGCACCCGGTCGCGCAGGGTCAGCACCGCATCCTGGCTGACCTGGCCGGACCCGTCGCCGGCCAGCGGGACCTGGATCACCATCCCGCGGCCGCCGCCCACCAGGCGGGCGGAGACCGGGCCGCGCACCGGCCCCGTCGCGGTGGCGCTGGCCGCCAGCGCGGCCACGCCCCGCTGCACCGCCGCGTCGCGCAGGTGCGCGCCGGTGACCACGACCTCGGCCGGGGCCGGCCGGCCCGGGAACTGCTGCTGGATCTGGCTGAGCGTGCGCACCACCGGCAGGCTGGATGGCAGGTCGACGGCCGGCGAGCTCAGCCGCATTCCCAGCGCCGGGGCACCGAGCGCCAGCAGCGCGACGATCCCGGCGGCGCCCCACAGGACCGGCCGCGCGACCACCCGCCGGGCCAGGCCCGCCCACAGCCGCGAGGACTCCGCGGCGCACCGCCGGCGGCCCAGCCAGGGCAGCCGGCCGCGGTCGGTCCACGGGCCCAGCCAGGACAACAGCGCTGGCAGGAAGGTCAGCGAGCCCAGCACCGTCACACCGACCACCATGATCGTCCCGGCGGAGATGCCGGTGAAGATGTTGAGCCCGGACAGGAACAGCCCGGCCAGCGAGATCATCACGGTGACGCCGGAGATCACGATGGCCCGGCCGGAGGTCGCGGCGGCGATGGCCAGCGCGGCGGGCCGGGACCGTCCCGCGGCCCGTTCCTCCCGTTCTCGGCGCAGGTAGAACAGCGTGTAGTCAACGCCGACGGCCATGCCGATGACCAGCACGATCTCTGAGGCGCCGCCGCTGACCGGGAACCACTGGCCGGGAATGGCCAGCAGCGAGATAGCCGCCGTCACGGCGGTGCCGGCCAGCAGCACCGGGATTCCGGCCGCGATCAGCGCGCCGAAGACGCAGACCAGCAGGATCAGGGTCAGCGGGATCGTGGTGTTGCGGGCCTTGGCGAAGTCGTGGCCGAGCATGGCGCTGGCCGCCCGGTCGGTACTCGCCGCGCCCGCCTCGGCCACGACCAGGCCCGGGTGCCGGGCCTGGACCCGGGCCACCGCGGCCAGGTCAGCGGCCACTGCATGGTCTGCTGCCGCATCCGGCCCGGCCACCTGGAAGGTAACCAGCGCGGCGTGGTGGTCAGCGGACAGCAGCTCGCCGCCGCCGCGGGAGAACGGTGAGCGGATCCGGGCGGCGTCCCGCGGCAGGGCGGTCAGGGCGCTGGCGACCTCCCGCGCAGCCTGCCGCACCTCCCCCGCCGTAATGGCCGCCCCGGCCGCGGTCAGCACGGCCCCGGCCCGGTGCCGCGCCTCCACCAGCACGCTCTCGGCCGGCGGCGACGCCACGTGCAGCCGGGTCAGCATCTGCTCCGCCTGGCCGGACTGGCCCGGGTCATACTGCTGCGCTCCGGAGGTGCCGACGGCCTGGCCGACGATGACCGCGGCGGCCACGAAGGCCAGCCAGCCCAGCACGGCCGTCTTACGGTGGCGGACCGACCAGCAGGCGATCCGCTCGATGAGCGGCCGGCGGGCCGGGAGTTCGGGCGCAGGGGCAGCCAGCAGCTGACGCATGAGGGCGGACCGGCTCTCTGAGGGGGCACGAGGCTCCGCCCGAACAAGGGTCTGGGCTCGGGGGCTTGCCCCGCGCAACGAGCCGGCTACGCCCGGAGTTCCGGACATGCCCGAATAACTCAGTAAAAGTTTCCCCAGGTCACGAGGCCTGCACAGGGGACCAAAAGCACTGGCTTGATGCACTCTTCTTGCTGTTATCACGGCGGAGTGGGGGGGACAACGGCCGGGTGGCGGAGGCGGAGAGCGGCGGCCGGGTGCGGAGGGCCGGCTGCGGAGTGGCCGGCTGCGGACTGGCCGGGCGGCCGGCTGCAGAGTGGCCGAGCGGCCGGCTGCAGAGTGGCGGAGGTCCGGCTGATGGGCCGGCGGGACCCGGCAGCCCGGAGCCGCAGCGCTTCTTGCTGTTACTGACAACGCGGTGGATCGGCATGGCTCCAGCCCGCTCGATCAACCGCGATAACTCGGGCTACTCCGAGTACTCGCTACGCGAGGAGGCGAGGGCGCCAGCGGCGCGGGGGGCGGACCGGGTAGAGCGAGGGCGCCAGCGGCGCTGGCAAAGGCCAGCGACGCCGACCCAGCCCGACGGAGGGAGGACGGCTGGGAGCGACTGGGTAAAGCCGGCGGCGCGGGCCCGGCACGGTGGGCCCGGCGCCGCCGGCGGCTAGAGTCACCCGGCCAGGCCGCCCAGCCCGGCGGGCCGGCGCCGTAGCGCCCAGATGGCCGGCGCGAGGCCGGCCAGTTCCGCGATGGCCAGCGCGCCGCCCGCGGCCAGCCCGATCGGCCGCCACGGGATCACCAGGACCGGCCCGGCCGAGATCCCGGCCAGGCAGATCCGGACCCCGGCCAGGGTGACGGCCGTGGCCGCGGCGGCCAGCAGCAGGCCGATGGCCGTGCCCAGCCAGGTCTCCCAGCCGAGCATGGCCAGCACCTGACGGCGGGTCGCCCCGATCAGGCGTAGCGCGCCCAGCTCGCGGCGGCGGGCGGCGGTGCCCATAGCGGCGGAGTTGCCGATCGCGATCCAGGAGTACAGCAGGGCCAGGCCCAGGATGGTGGCGAGCGCCGCGTCGTTGAGCCGCTGCTGCTGGGTCGACAGCGCGGCCAGGTACTGCCGGGTGGGCTCGACCTGGCCGCCGCCGGCTGCCGCGGCCGCGCGGACGCCGGCCAGCCGGGCGCCCGGCCGCATCCGCACGTACACCGAGCTGGCCAGCGGCGCCGCCGCGTGCCCGGCCTGCAGGCCCCACGGCAGCAGCGCCGTCTCGCCCAGGTCGACATCGCTGGCGTAGACGGCCACCACCCGCAGCCGGACCGGCGCGGAGTCGGCCAGCCACAGCTGCGCGACCTGGCCCAGCCGCCAGGTGCCCGCCGGGACCGCGACGGTATTCGTCCCGGTGAGATCGGCCAGGCGGCCGGCTACCACGGGCAGCCGCAGCACCTGGCCGATGCCGGGCCCGGCGTACTGCGCGCTCCACTCCTCAGGGGAATCGGAGGACCGGACGTAGACCGTCGTCGCGGCTACCGGCACGGCGCCGGCGACGCCCGGCGCTGACCGGATCCCGGCCACGGCGGCGCCGCTCAGCCCGGCCGGGCCTGCCGTCACCGTGACCGGGGCGCTGACCCGGCTGGCCGCGGTCACCTGCTGGGTCCGGTACAGCGTGCTGTTGCCGGCCAGCAGGGCGCCGGCGAACCCGGCGGTGAGCACGACCGGCGCGATGACCGCCGCGGTCCGCCGGACCCCGGCGACCGCGCTGTGCCGGGCCAGCAGCCCGGCCGCGCTGCCCCCGCCGGCCAGCGGCGCCAGCAGCGCGGCCAGCGGCCGGACCAGCAGCGGCGCCAGCATGACCAGGGCCAGGATCGCCACGATGGCCATGGGGAGCAGCAGCGCCGCTCCGTCAGCCGAGTGCACCGCCGCGAAGGCGGCCAGCAGCGCCGGGACCCCGCCCAGCGCCAGCAGGCCGATGATCCACCGGGTCACCGGCATGGCCCGCCGGCTGGCGGCGGCCTCGCGCAGTGCCTCGGCGGGCCCGATCCGGCCGGCCCGCCGGGCCGGGGCCAGCGCGCCCAGCAGGCCGATCAGCACGCACGCCCCGGCCGCGGCGGCCACCGGCCACAGCGCCTGATGGGTGGCCAGGCCGGGCGGCCCCACCCCGGACCGGGCGATCCACCGGGACAGCGCCCCGGCCGCCAGCGCACCGAGCAGGCCGCCGGGCAGGGTGGCCAGCGTGCCGATCAGCAGCGCCTCGCCCAGGATCAGCCGGCGCAGCTGGGCGGGCGTGGCCCCGGCGGCGCGCAGCAGGCCGAGCTCGCGGCGCCGGGCCGTCACTGACTGGGCGAACGTCCCGGACACCACGAACAGGGCCATGAAGGCGGCCAGGCCGGCCGCGGTGCCCAGCACCGCGATGGCCACGACGGCCAGGTCGGCGTCCGGGTCCGGCTCGGCGGCGGCCCGGTCTCGGCCGGTGAGCACCCGGACGTCCAGGCCGCGGGTGGCCGCCTCCGCCTGCCGGGCCAGGCCGGCCGGGCTGGTGCCGGGCCGGGGCAGCAGCGCGATGGCGGCGATCCGGTGGCTGGCCAGCTGCGCCGCGAGCGGGCCCGCCGTGTACAGCGCGGGCGCGGCGCTCGTCCGGATCACCCCGCTGACGGTGAGCTGGCGGGGGCCGGCGGCGGTCTGTACCGTGATCCGCTGGCCGGGCCGCAGCCGGGTCGGGGCAGTCAGCACGACCTGCCCGGCCGCCGCGGGCGGGCCGCCGGCCGCGAACGAGTAACGGTGCAGGCCGGCTGCGGCCCACGGGTGCACGGTGGCTCCCGGTGCCCCGGCCGCGTGCGCCGGGCTGGCGTAGTCGGTGACCAGCGGCACGCCCAGCACCTGCATCCGGGCGGCCAGCCGGGCCGCCGCGGCCGGCGGCACGGCCCGGGCCGCCTGCGTCCGCATCGCCTCGGTCTCGCGGTCACCATCCGACACGGTGGTGACCCGTACCGAGTCGGCGCCGGCCACGACGACCGCCGGGCGGGTGAACCAGTGCGGCTGGCCCGGCCCGTAGGTCGCGCTGGCGATGATGTTCAGGACCACCGCCGAGAGCAGCGCGGTGCCCAGGGCGAGGGCGATGAACGGCCCGGCCAGGGTGCCCGCGCGGGCCCGCGCGGTGCGGGCGGCCAGCGCGATCATGACGCTGCCTCCTGGCCGCCCGCGGTCAGCTCCAGCGCCGTCATCGCCTCGGCCACCGACGGCGCGGTGGGCTCGTGCAGCTCGCCCGCCAGCCGGCCGTCGGCCAGGAACAGCACCCGGTCGGCGGTCGCAGCCGCCACCGGGTCATGGGTGACCATGACCACCGTGGCCCGGTCGGCGAGGCCGCGCAGCAGCCCCAGCACCTGGCGGCCGCTGGCCGAGTCCAGCGCCCCGGTGGGCTCGTCGGCGAAGACCACCGACGGCCGGGTGAACAGCGCGCGGGCGATCGCCACCCGCTGCTGCTGGCCGCCGGACAGCTCGGCCGGCCGGTGCCGGGCCCGGTCGGCCAGGCCGACCGCGGCCAGCGCCTCCCGCACGGCCCGCCGGGACGGCCGCTGCCCGGCCAGCCGGGCCGGCAGGGCCACGTTGAGCTCGGCGGTCAGGGACGGGATCAGGTTGAACGACTGGAACACGAAGCCGATCTGGTCGCGGCGCAGCCGGGTCAGCGCGGCCTCGCTGAGCGCGGCCAGGTCCTGCCCGGTGACCCGGACCGTCCCGGCGGTAGGGCGCTCCAGGCCCGCCGCGCAGCTCAGCAGGGTGCTCTTGCCCGACCCGGACGGGCCCATGACGGCCGTGAACGTCCCGGCGGCGAAGCCGGCCGTCACGCCGCGCAGGGCAGCGACCGCACCCTGGCCCCGGCCGTAGGTCCTGGTCACGTCGCTGAGCTGCACGGCCGTGGCCAGGCGGGGCGATGCGTCCAGCATGGTGGCATGTCCTCTCATGATGTCGGCCGCCCGGTGGTCAGCTGCCCGGCTGCGGGCACCGGGGCAGCGGCGGGGGCGGGGTCGCGGCGGCCGCGGCGCGGCAGGTACCAGGCCCGCTCGCCCAGCAGGGCCAGCGCGGCGGGCAGCAGGACGCCGCGCACCACGGTGGCGTCGATCAGCACGGCCGCGGCCAGGCCGACGCCGAGCATCTGCAGCTGGATCAGCGACAAGGTGGCGAAGACCGAGAACACCGCGACCATGATCAGCGCCGCGCTGGTGATCACCCCGGCACTGCTGGCCACCCCGCCGGTGATCGCCTCCGCGGTCGCCGCCCCGCGTGAGCGCAGCTCGGCGATCCGGCTGAGCAGGAACACGTGGTAGTCCATGCTCAGCCCGAACAGGAACACGAACATGAACAGCGGGACCCACGGCACGATCGCGCCGTAGCTGGTGAAGTTCAGCGGGCCCTGCAGATGGCCGTCCTGGAAGATCAGGGTGAGCAGGCCGAACGCCGCGCCGGCTGACAGCAGGTTCAGCCCCACCGACAGCAGCGCGATGGGCAGCGACCGGAACGCGACCAGCAGCAGCACCAGGGCCAGCACCGCGACCACGCCGAACACCAGCGGGGTCCGCGAGTCGAGGGTGGCGATGTCGTCGTGGGCGCCCGCCGTATTGCCGGCCACGGCGAAGCTTGCTCCGGGCACCTGGCCCAGCGTGCGGGGCAGGATGGTGCCGCGCAGCTGCGCCAGCGCGCGCATGGAGGCCGCGTCGGTGCCGTTGCCGGCCAGCGGGACACTGACGACCAGGGCCCGGCCGCCCGCGACCGGCGCGGCCGTCAGCGGCCCGTGCACCGGCCCGCCCGCGGCCGCGGCCTGGCGCAGCCGGCCCAGGGCGGTCCGCATCGCCGGCCCGGACAGCTCAGCGCGGGTGCGGGCGGTGACGACCACCTGGGCGGGGGCCGGGTGGCCGGGGAAGGCCCGCTGGATCTGGTCCAGGGTACGGACCGCCGGCAGGCCGGCCGGGAAGCCGCCGTCGGGCGGGTTGCCCAGCCGCATCCCGGTAGCCGGCACGGCCAGGGCCACCATGGCGACCAGGGCGAGGGTGCCCCACGCAGCCGGCCGCCGCACGACGCGGCGGACCACCGCAGCCCAGGCCCGCGACGGCCGGGCGGCGGTGCGGCGGCGGCCCAGCCACGGGATCCGTCCCCGGTCGGCCCAGCTGCCCAGCATCGACAGCAGCGCCGGCAGCACCGTCACCGACCCGGCGACCGCGACGCCGACGACCAGGATGGTGCCGATGGCCACCCCGGTGAAGACCGCGTACCCGGTCAGGAACAGCCCGGCCAGGGCGATCATCACGGTCAGCCCGGACACTACGATGGCCCGGCCCGAGGTGCCGGCGGCGATGGCCAGGGCGCGGGCCGTGCTGGCCCCGGCGGCCCGCTCCTCGCGCTCGCGGCGCAGGTAGAACAGCGAGTAGTCGACGCCGACGGCCATCCCGATCAGCAGCACCACCTCCGAGGTGCTGGAGCCGACCGGCAGCCAGTGACCGGGGACGGCCAGCAGCGAGATCGCCGTCACCACGGCCGAGGCGGCCAGCAGCAGCGGGATGCCGGCCGCGATCAGCGCGCCGAACGCCAGCAGCAGGAGCAGCAGCGTGACCGGCACCGAGGTCAGCTCCGCCTTCCGGAAGTCGTGACTGAGCTGGGCGTTGGCCGCGCGGTCGGTGCTGGCGTCGCCTGCCTCGGCGATCCGCAGCCCCGGATACCGGGCCGCGACGGCGGTGACGGCGCGCAGCGCGGGCGCGACCCGGCTGTCCTCATCGGCCAGCGGGCCCGGCACGGTGAAGGTGACCAGCGCCGACCGGCCGTCGGCCGACACCAGCGAGCGGTCGGCCAGCGGGGACCGGATGCCGGCCGCCGATCCGGGCCGTGCCCGCAGTGCGGTGGCGACCTGCGCCGCCGCGTGGTGCATCGCCGGGCTGGCCGCGAAGGAGGTCCCGGCGCGGGCCTGGATGAGCACGCTCTCGGCGGGCGGCGAGGTGACGCCGAGCCGCTGCAGGGTGTGCTCCGCCTGGCCGGACTGGCCGGGGTCATACTGCGGCAGGCTCGGCGCGGCGGCCAGGTGGCCGACGGCGATCGCGGCGGCCACCAGGAGCAGCCAGCCGCCGACGGCGGTCTTGCGGTGCCGGGCACTCCAGCCGGCGATCCGCTCGACAACTGGCGCGCGGCGGGGCGCGTGGTGCGCTGGGGGTGAATCAGGCAATACTGAACTCTGCGGCTGGCGCATCTGGGCCTTCCTCTGGACAGGGAGCTGGGGTGTCGTGTCGTCTGGCCCTCGCCCGTGAGCTGGCACTCAGGGGCGAGGGCGCTTAGCTGTCAGGACGTCGTGAGCGGCGGGAGCGGACCGGGCCGGGTGAGCACATCGCGGGCCGGGGCGAGCGGGTCGGCCGGGGCACGGAGCAGCGCCCGGGCCACCCGGGCGTGCAGCCGGGCGGTGGCCACCACCACGTAGCTGAACAGCACGAACAAGACCGCGAACACGGCCGCCATCAGCAGCGCCTTGGGCAGGGTGTCGACGAACACGCCGTGCGCGTCCGGGCCGTAGGGGCCGTGCGGGAAGTAGCCGTAAGCGATGCCGTGCACCGGCGCCCCGTTGGTGTAGCCGATCGGGCTGATCCGGGACGGCGCCCAGTACCACAGCGGGATGCTGATCCCGGACAGGAACGACCCCCAGATCGCCAGCACCACGGTGTCCAGGGCGAACAGCGGTGCCCACATCCCGATCAGGTAACTGAAGTCACGCCAGGTCGCCGGGTCCTTCCAGCGGGTCCCGGCCTGGGCCAGCATGCCGTGCGGCGGCACCGGCCGGTAGCGGCCGCGAACCGGCTCGGCGAACTGGCTGCGCAGCCGGCCACGTTCCACCGCCGCGCAGCCGCGCAGCACCCCGGAGGCCGCGCTGAGCAGCGGGATGCCCGCCAGCGTGATCGCGAAAACCGCTGCCGTGGTGACGGCCGTGAACGCCGCGGCGAACAGTACCCAGCCGGTGCCGAAGACGTAGCTGATCAGGTACCAGGCGCTGCGCCACAGGCCGCCGGTGAACACCAGCCGCACCGGGTTGGCGGCCAGCCGGTTTCCGGCCCGCCAGGTGGCAGTCATGGTTACCCCACCTCTCGCATCAGCTGCTCGACCGAGCGGACGTGCTCGGTCAGCTGCGCGAGCTGCTCGCGCAGCTGCTGCTGATTGGCCACGGCCTCCTCGGCCAGCTTGCGGTAGTGGGCCATCGCGACCGCGTCGGCGCGGTGCCGCTGCAGCCGGAAGTAGGACCAGACGATCACGGCGATCGCCGCGCAGACCGCAACCGGGATGCCCAGGCCGATCGTGATCGCCGTGTAGTTCGTCCCGCTGGCCAGAACCTCGGTCATCTGCTACTCGCTTCCATCGTTGCCGTGCCTTCCCAGATGTCAGTCGGTGCTGCTGGTGTCCGCAGCCCCGGCCCGGACCGCCTCGGTGATCGCCTCGGCGGTGAGCCGGATATCAAACGGTGCCAGCTCGAAGTACTTCATAGCCTTGCCGTCTCCCGACAGCTCCAGCCGTCCCACCACCAGGCCCGCCTTCTCCAGCCGGTCCAGGTGCATGTACAGCAGCGGCCGCGACATTCCCAGCCGCCGGGCCAGCTCGCTGACATGCACCCGGCCGCCCGTGAGCTCGGCCACGACCCGCATCCGCTGCGGGTTGGCCACGGCCGTCAGCACGGCCAGCAGTCCGGCGTCGTTCGACAGCGTCGGCCCCTCTCGGGTCAGTTGCTTTCACCTGTAAGTCAGAACTTACACATGGAGTCTGGAGCCGTCAACTGAAAACTCAGAGTACGGGGGAGCGGCATTACGGGCGGCAGCCAGGCGCACTCCGCCAGCCGCACCGGGCCGGGCATGACCCAGCAGCCGGAGGCAGGTGAGGGGCGGGCCGGAATAGGAAAGGATGCAGTCATGGGCGAGCTGATCCTGCTCCGGCACGGCGAGACCGAGTGGAGCCGGTCCGGGCGGCATACCGGCCGGACCGACATCCCGCTGACCGCACGCGGCGAGGCGGCCGCGGCCGCGCTGGCCCCGGCGCTGGCCCGCCGCGACATCCGGGCGGTCTTCTCCAGCCCGGCCGGCCGGGCCCTGCGCACCGCGCAGCTGGCCGGGCTGCATGACGTCCAGAGCGAGCCTGACCTGCAGGAGTGGGACTACGGCGGCTACGAGGGGCGGACCACGCCGCAGATCCGCGAGACCCGGCCGGACTGGTACCTGTGGCGGGACGGGATCATTCCCGGCGATTCCGCCCATCCCGGCGAGACCGCCGAGCAGGTCGGCAAGCGGGTGGACGCGGTCCTGGCCCGGGTCACGCCGCTGCTGGCGGCCGGGGATGTGGCGCTGGTCGCGCACGGCCACTCGCTGCGCATCCTGACCGCCCGCTACCTGGAGCTGGACGCCACCGACGGACGGCTGTTCCGCCTGGACACCGGCACCTTCTCCACCCTGGGCACCGAGCACGACCGGCCGGTGATCAGCTCCTGGAACGTGCCGCCGGCGACGGCCGGCAGCTAGGCAGCCTCGCGGCGGGCGGCGATCCGGCGCCGGGCCCGGCCGGCCACCGCCACCGGGACCTCGATGACCTGCCGCGGGATCCGGGCCGTGGACTCGTGCGCCGCGCGCAGGGCCAGGGTGGCCGCCGCGTCGGTCAGCGGGCTGGCCGGCGTCCCGTACAGCCGCCGGGCCCAGCGCGGCAGGCTGGCGAAGGCCAGCGTGTTCAGCGGCGGCAGGACCAGCCGCAGCGCGGCGAGCTGCGCCGGGATCTGCGGGGTGAACGAGCGGCGCAGCGCCTGCCGGGCCTCAGGGGTGACGTGCAGCTGCGGGCGGATCGCGGCGTAGTAGTCATCCAGGTCCGCCATGCTGGCGGGCACCGCGGCCGGGTCCAGCCCGACAACGGCGGCACTGCGCCGCTGCTCATCGACGAAGGCGTCCAGCTCGGCGGCGGTGACCCGGACGCCGCTGCGCCGGGCAATGTCGGCATACGAGGCGATCTCGCCGCAGTGCACCCACAGCAGCAGGTCCGGCTCGTCCAGCCGGAAGACCCGCCCGTCCTCGGCAACGCCGGTCAGGGTGGCGTGAATCCGGCGCAGCCGCCGCCCGGCCCGGTCCACCTCAGCCAGCGAGCCGTAGGTCCGGATCCGGACGAACTCGGTGGTGCGGATAAACCGGCCCCAGGCCTGGGCCGGGTCGGCGAATGAGGTGTGCTGCCAGGTCCCGCGCATCACGTCGGGGTGCAGGGCCTGCAGGTACAGGGCCCGCAGCCCGGCCACCCACATCATCGGCTCGCCCATGACCCGCCAGGTGACCGAGTCCGGCCCGAACAGGCCGTGGTCCGCGGGGGCCGGGTCGCCGTCCGGAGCCGGACTGGCAGAAGGTCCGGTTACTGATGTCATTGCGGCCCCCCTCAGCGCCCGGCGGGCCCGCAGGCTCACTCCGGCCGGGTCTCGTCCTCTACCCAGCTTAGATACGCTTGCGAGCCGGCGACGATGGGTGTGGCCACGATCTCGGGTTCGTCGTAGCTGTGCCGCTCGGTCAGGAAGTCAGCCAGCTCGTCGAACCGGTCGGCGGGCAGCTTGAGCAGGATCAGCCACTCCTCCGACCGCTCGATGGAGTCTTCCCACCAGTACGTGCTGGCGATCGGGCCGGCTACCTGCGCGCACGCGGCAAGCCGTGCGGCGACGGCGGCGTGACCGAGCTCAATGGCCTCGGCCCGCGAGTCAGTCGTCGTCTGCACCTGGAGGAACTGCGGCTCGGCGCCAGCCGCGGGCCTGTTGCCCGGCATGCGCATGATCGTACGCCTCGGGCCACCTCCTGGCAGCGCCGTGATGTACGCGTGACATGCGCTAGTCTGACCGCCCCGCCGAAGGAGCGCCGCGTGCCCGGGTCGCTGAGCCTGATCGTCAACCCCGCCGCGGCCCGCGGCCGCGCGCTGCGCGTCCTGCCCGAGGTCATCGCGGAGCTCGGCCGGCTGGGCGCCCGCTATGAGATCACCCGGTCAGCCAGCCTCGATCATGCCCGCCAGCTGGCCGCCGCAGCTGCCGCCGCCGGCCAGGCGGCCGTCGCGGTGGGCGGTGACGGGATGGCCGGGGCGGTGGCGGGAGCCGTCGCGGGCGCGGCGGCCGGCTTCGGCGTCATCCCGGCCGGCCGGGGCAACGACCTGGCCCGGGTGCTCGGCATCCCGCCGGAGCCGCGCGCGGCGGCCGCGGTGCTGGCCGCCGGGCGCACCCGGCGCGCGGACCTGATCAGCGTGACCGCGCCCGGCCGGCCTGCCTGCGTGGTGGCGGGCAGCGTGTACATGGGCATCCCGTCGGTGGCGGGCGAGATCGCGAACGCGGCGCGCTGGCTGCGCGGCCCGGTCGTGTACCCGGTGGCGGCGCTGCGGGCGCTGGCACGCTGGCGGACGGTGCGGTTCACGGTGGACGGTGCCGGGCCGGCCGCGGCGTTCCAAGGCTGCGCGCTGGTGGTGGCCAACACGGCGTACTTCGGCGCGGGCATGCAGGTCGCTCCCCCGGCCGTCTTCGACGACGGCATCCTGGACGTCGTCGCGCTGCACGAGGTGCCCAGGCCAGCCTTCGTCCGGGTGCTGCTGAAGATCCGGGACGGCTCGCACGTGACCCTGCCGGGAGTCACGCTGAGCCGGGCCAGCGCGGTGACGGTCACGATGGACCGCGACATACCGGTAGCCGCCGACGGCGAGACCCTGCCCTGGGCCGCGCCGCTGCCCGCGGGCACTCCCCTGCATATCGCCGTGCTGCCGGGCGCCCTGACGGCCCTGGTGCCCGGGCCCGGCTGAGCTCAGCGGGCCGGCGCAGGCCCTGGCCCGGCAGGCGGCCCGGGTGCATCATGAAAGGGAGCGGCGCGGCCGCCGCGGTGCGCCGCCGGCAGGCGCCGTTGCCTGCGCGCAGGCCCGTCCGGAGGCCCAGATGACCAGCAGCCCAGCTCTCGCCGGCCGGCAGTTCCAGACCGCCGGCCGCCGGCCGTCCAATCTCGACCGCTGCACCTGGTGCGGTCTCCCCCGCGCCGCCCACGGCGTCGACTGGACCTGCACGAAGACGGCCGCCCCGGACCCGACCCGGCTGGTCGCCCTGGTGGTCACGGCCAGCATCCTGGCCCTGGCGGGTGTCGCGGTCCTGACGCTGACCAGCACGACCGCCACCACCGCGGGCTCGATCGGCGCTGCGCTCGTGCTGGCCGGCCTGGTCATCGTGATCTGCGGCGTCATCGTCACCGGCCGCCGCCGCTGACCCAGCCGTGCCAGTTACCGGTGGCTGACTTCCCCGGGCAGCTGAGCTAGCCCGCAGACATCCGGCGCGGCTCCCGGACCGTGTGCTCAGTGGCTCTCTCATAGAGGACGTCGGGCGCTAGATCAGCGCCGCCCGGCCAGGTGACCGTGCCGATCTCCGGGTCAACGCGTAGGTCAGCGAACACCACCGGATCGGCAAGCCGCAAATACCCCGGCCCTGTCCCGCAGGTACGACAGATCAACGTGCCCGGTCATGCCGTCGTCGAAGGTCAGCCGGAGCCGGGAATGGCCCAGCACCTCGACGCCAGTGACGTCAGGAAGGGGCCCAATCACAATCCCGATCCTGCGTCAGCGGCGCGATCGGCAGCGGGGCTGATGAGCCTCGATCAGCGCCCGGTCGTCCAGCAATGCGTTCGGAGCGCGATCCCTAGGGGCGCATCCCGAGCTGGTCTGATGACCATGAAGCCCGGGGAAAGAGAGTCTGCATACCTCAGGTAGAACGGGCTAGAACCGAGTTCCCCGAGACCCCAGGTCTCGGCGAATGCGAGCGGCCTCTTCAGCGTCGGCAACCCCCAGCTCCGGCTCTGACCTGTTACTGTCCGGCTATGCAACCCGGCTGCTAGGGCACGCGCTGACGCGCAGGTCTGTGACCTGTCATCGCGTGCCGCTCAAAATACGCGGCACGCTCCTCCATGACCAATGAGGAGTTGTTTCGCCGTGTCATCACTCAGCCTGGTTTCACCTGCCGAGGTCTGCCACGCCCGCGGCTTCGTCCGACCGTCGTCGCTCCCAGGCTCCCGCCAGACTGGAGATCACGGCGGACAGATCGCCGCCGCTGGGATTGACCCACGTCGCTCGCGTCGATCCGACGACCGGTCTGCGCCTGTCAACCTGGAGATGAACGCCGAGCCGCCCGGGTTCGACCGGGCCGCGCTGGGATCGGCGCTTCAGGAGTGGGAGCTCTCGATCACGTCGCTCACCTACCTCCCGCTGGGTGCTGGGAGTCATCACTACCTGGCCCGCGACGCGGTCGGCAACCGCTGGTTCGTGACGGTAGACGTGCTGGAGTGGAAGCTCTACGGCATGTTCGGGCCGACCTTCGATCCGTGGGTGATTCCCGACCTCCAGCCGGGATTCGACGGGCTCAACCGCGCCTTTCGCACGGCCGCCGCGAATGTCCTGCGGGCCATCGGCGACGTGCTCATCCTGATCGACTGGGACTGTGTGGCCCTGGCACCGCGCGAGCGCGACTTGGGCAGGCGCTGGGGTGGGTTGGCCGAACCAAGGACTCGCGAGGACCGGGTCGCGTATACCTCAGCCGGTGCCGGCGCGGGCATCAGTCCGCCGGCGGTCAATCTGTATTGGCACAGAGGGTTGCTCTGGGGACTCTGCGTTAGCACCGGAACGCTTCACTCCCCGCACGTCGACGATGCAGACACCCGACACATGTGGACGATGCTCCGATCGCTCTTGAGCGAGGCCGGCGAGGCGTCTAGCTGGGGGCGTCGATGAGAGTTCCCGACCGTTGTGTGGCGGATCTGCGTGACCGGGGCTATCTGACCTTCGAGGGATTCCTCGAGGCTGACGAGCTGGCGGCGGCCCAGGACGCATTGTGGCTGCACTATCCGCGGCCCGAGGAGTACTTCGCCGACCCGCCCGCACACTCCTGGCTGGCAACCAACCAGTGGGCCGGCGAGATCAGCGGACCGTGGCGATCGTGGAGCCTGAACCGACTGGCCTTCCACCCCGACCTGCTCGACCTGGCCGAGCGCTTCCTTGGTTCGGCCGACCTGCGGCTCTATGAGGCGGGGCTGTGGGCCAAGTACGCCGGGGCCGTCGACTACGACCAGCGCCACCACCGCGACTTCGTCAAC
>DASXDJ010000019.1:0-93705 GCA_036490755.1 Streptosporangiaceae bacterium | reverse complement strand
GGCCTGGTGCACCGCGACATCAAGCCGGCCAACCTGCTGATCGGGCCCGGCGGCGTCGTGAAGATCACCGACTTCGGCATCGCCCGGGCCCGCGACTCCGCGCCGCTGACCGGCACCGGGCTGCTCATCGGCACGCCCGGCTACCTGGCCCCGGAACGGGCCGACGGAACGCCCGCCACCCCGGCCGCCGATATGTACGCGCTCGGCGTTGTCGCCTATGAGTGCCTGGCCGGGCGCCCGCCGTTCACCGGGACGCCGCTGGAAGTCATGCAGGCGCACGGCAGCCGGCCGCTCCCCGCGCTGCCACCGGGCGTGCCGGGGGATCTCGCTGCGCTGATCGGTCACCTCACCGCCCGCGAGCCCGCCGCCCGGCCGGCCAGTGCCGTGGTAGCCCGGCTGGCGGGCCAGATCGCTGACCGCGAGGCCGCCGCACCCGCCGGGGCGGCTACCGGGGCCACGCTGGTGCAGCCGGTCCCGCCGCTGTCGCCACCGTTCCCGGCGGAAGGCTCCGAGGCTGACCCTTCGGTGACGGCCCGGCTGGCGCAGTTGCCCAGTAGCTCGCCCGACCTGGCTGCCGGACGGCCGGGCCGGGGACGGCGCCTGATCATGGGTGTGGCCGCAGCCGCGCTGCTGGTCATCGGCGGGCTGGCGGCAGCGAGCCAGCTCGGCGGCCAGTCCGGGCAGCAGGGCGCAGCCGGGTCGCCCGGCACGCACCCGGCCGCGTCCGGGGCGGCCCTGGTCCGGGTCCGGGCCGCCGCGCTGATCGGCCGGCCGGTCGCGGTGGTCGCGCACGAGCTGCGCCAGCACGGCCTGGTCGTGCGGGTGCAGTGGCGGCGCAGCGACGCTGAGCATCCCGGCACCGTGCTCGCGGTGCTGCCCGCCGGCGCCCTGCCCGCGGGCAGCCACGTCGAGATCACCGGTGCGCTGCGGCCGCGGAAACACGACGGCGGCCGCGGGAACGGCGGCCGGGGCAATGGCGGCGGGCCGGGGCACGGCGGCGGGAACGGCGGCGGCGGTCAGGGCGATGGCGGCGGGCCGGGGAACGGCGGCGGCCAGGACTAGCGCCCTGGCGCTCTCGTCCGGCCGGCCCGGCCGGTCATCGGCGAGCCGGACAGGTCCAGGTCGCGGCGATGCCGCAGCCCGTCGCCCGGCAGCCCGGCCACCCCTGCCCGGCCAGGGATGAACCGGCCAGTTCCGGGTAGCGGGCGGCGTGCTGACTTCGCAAGTGATCCTCGGCGGCCGCTACGCGCTCGAGGCCAGGATCGGTGCCGGGGGGTTCTGCGAGGTCTGGCGGGCTGCCGATCTCATCCTGGACCGGCCGGTGGCGGTCAAGCTCCTGTACGCGGGCTACGCCCAGCACGAGGAGTCCCTCGCCCGGTTCCGGGCCGAAGGGCGGCATGCCGGGCGGCTGAGCCACGAGAACATCGCGCGGGTCTACGACTTCGGCGAGCCGGACGGCGACCAGCCGCCGTACCTGGTCATGGAACTGATCGACGGACCGCCGCTGGCCGGCGTGCTGCACGACGGCCCGCTCAGCCCCCAGCGCACGGCACAGATCCTGGCCCAGGCCGCCGCCGGGCTGGCCGCGGCGCACGCGGCCGGCCTGGTGCACCGCGACATCAAGCCGGCCAACCTGCTGATCGGGCCCGGCGGCGTGGTGAAGATCACCGACTTCGGCATCGCCCGGGCCCGCGACTCCGCGCCGCTGACCGGCACCGGGCTGCTCATCGGCACGCCCGGCTACCTGGCCCCGGAACGGGCCGACGGAACGCCCGCTACTGCGGCCGCCGATATATACGGGCTGGGCATCGTCGGCTACGAGTGCCTGGCCGGGTGCCCGCCGTTCACCGGGACGCCGGTGGAGGTGACCCGGGCGCACTGCGCCGAGTCGTTGCCGGAACTGCCGCCGTCCGTTCCGGCCGACCTGACGGCGCTGATCGGCCAGCTCACCGCCCGGCAGCCCGCGGACCGGCCGGCCAGCGCCGCTGAAGTGGCTCAGCGCGCGGCCCAGATCGCCGATCGCGAAGCCGCCGGAGCAGCGGGATCGGCCGCTCGCTCCCCCGGCACAGCGCCGGGGCCGCCGCCGGCGCCAGCTCCGTCCGTCACCGTCGCTACGCCGGCCGGTCCGGTGACTGCCCAGCTGCTGGGGCTGCCGGAGCCGGCCGCTGAGCCACCCGCTGCGTGGCCGGGAGTGACACCGGGCCGCCGCCTGGGACTCGGCCTGGCCGCCGCCGCGCTGATCGTGGTCGCCGGGCTGGCGGCAGCCAGCCAGGTCAGCGGGCCGCCGGCCGGGGCCGCCGAGACTGCCCGGTCGCCTCAGCCGTCCGGCACGCACCCGGCCGCGATGGGCGCCGCCCTGGTGAGCGTCCGGACCGGGCCGCTGATCGGTCAGCCGGTCAGCGCGGTCGCGCGCGTGCTACGCGAGCACGGGCTGCTGGTCCGGCTGCGCTGGCAGCGCAGCGGCGCCGAGCCACCGCGCTCGGTCCTGGCGATCGCGCCGCACGGCCGGGTGCCGGCCGGCAGCACCGTCGTGGTCACCGGCGCGCTCGCGCCACCCGGTCATGCCAGCGCGGCGCAGCCGCGGCCAGGTCCCGGCAACGGACCGGAGCCGGGGCCCGGCAAGGGGCCCAAGCCCGGCAAGGGTCCGGGAAAGCCCGGCAAGGGACCTAAGCCCGGCAAGGGGCCGGGCTCGGGCAAGGGACAGGAGCCGGGTTCAGGAGGCGGCCCCGGACCGGGCTGAGCCCGCGACCAGCGTCGCCGGCCATGCACCGTCAGCCGGGAATCCCGTTACAGCTCGCGGCGCTGGAAGCTGACGACGCCCAGCACCAGGACCACGGCGAACCAGATAGCCGTCCAGGTCAGGTACGGCCAGGCCGGGGCGGCCGCCGCGAAGAACGGGTCCTGCTCGCCGCCCTCGCTCAGCTGGCGCAGCAGGTACGAGGACGGCTCCAGGTAGTAGATGGCGCCGTGCCACAGCCCGTCGGTGGGCAGCACCCACTTGCTGACGTCGCTCGCGGTCTGCATGGCCGGGATGTGCAGGGAGGCGCCCAGCGAGCCGACCACCCCGGCCAGCCAGGCCATCCCGAACAGGGCCACGCCGACCACGCCCGCGGCCAGCGCCGGCATCCGGGTGCTGAGCAGCAGCACCAGCGTGAGCAGCACCGCTCCCTCGGCGAACAAGAACACGCCCGCCGCGAGCGGGTCGGGCGGGACGAACCCGCTGACCGCGGCCACGACCGCCACCTGCAGCCCGCACACGAAGGCGGTGTAGGCGGCCAGGATCACCGCCAGGCCCAGCCACTTGCCCAGCAGCACGTCGCTGCGGCGCAGCGGCCGGGTCACCACCGACGCCAGGACCCCGGACTCCGCCTCGCTGGAGACCGACGGGGAGGCGATGGCCGACGCGCTGAGCGCCACGATGAAGCTGAACATGAACATGAACAAGATGAAGGCCACCGGCAGCGCCGCGGCGCTCTCCCCGGAGGTGACCTGCGAGCTGTGGCTGAGCCGGTAGAAGCCCCAGCCGCTGATGGCGGCCAGCGCGACGGAGATGGCCGCGAGCGCGACGACCAGCCGCCGCCGCAGCGCCTCCCGCATGGTCAGGGTGGCGATCGTCCAGATCGCGGTCACCATGGTCACTCCTGCTCCCCGAGCAGGTCCAGGAACGTCGACTCCAGGCTCTGCTCCTCGGGCACGACGGCCTCCACCCGGCCGCCGCGAACCACGATCGCGGCCACCAGTTCCGGCACCTGCCCGTCGGCCAGGTCCGCTACCCGCAGCCAGTCGCCCTCCGCCGTCCAGCGCCCGGAGCCGTTCATCGACTGCCACCAGCCAGGCGGCATCCCGGTCACCCGCAGCCGGACAGCGGGACCGCGCCGCCGCAGCTGAGCCACCGTCCCGGTGGCCACGGCCCGGCCCTTGCTGATCACCGTCACCCGGTCACAGACGTGCTCGGCCTCCTCCAGCAGGTGCGTGTTGAGGAAGACCGTGGCGCCGCGCTCACGCAGGCCGCTGATGATGGTGCGAACCTGATGCCGGCCCACCGGGTCCAGCGCGCTGGTCGGCTCGTCGAGTACCACCAGGTCCGGCTCGCCGAGCAGCGCGACGCCCAGGCCGAGGCGCTGCTGCATGCCCTTGGAGAACGTGCCGACCTTGTCGTCGCCGCGGCCGTCCAGCCCGACCGTCTCCAGCGCGGCGCCGGTCTCGCGCGCCCAGGCCTGGCGGGCCAGGCCGAGCAGCCGGCAGTGCAGCACCAGGACCTCGCGAGCGGTCAGCCAGGCCTGGTAGCGGAACAGCTCGGGCAGGTAGCCGATCTTGCGCCGGGCCTCCCGGTCGCCGGCCGGCGCGCCCAGCACCATCGCCCCGCCGCCGCTGGGCCGGGTCAGCCCGAGCAGCAGCTTGACCGCGGTGGTCTTGCCGGCGCCGTTGGGGCCGAGGAAGCCGAACACCTCGCCCCGGCCCACCGTCATGGACAGGCCCGCCAGCGCAACCGTGCGCCGGTAGACCTTGCGCAGCTCCATGGCGTGCACGGCGGGGGACGCCGGCGTCGCCGCCGGGTCCCCGCCGGGCGCGCCCGGAGCCTGCGTCACGGGCTCAGCCGAGCTGATGCGCGACACTCAGCACTTCCGAGCTCCCGACCAGGCCGGCCACGCCGCGCACGATGCCGTCCCGGCCTTCCCAGAGCACGCCCGACCCCGTCCCGGACGGCGCCGTGATCAGCACCCCGGGCGCGCCGTCGACCTGCACGTGCCGCGACGGGACGCCCTTGGGCACCGGGACCGGCAGGCTGTCGGTGCCCAGCAGCCTGATCTCGTTCACCAGGCTGGCCGGCAGGCCCGGCCGCGACAGCAGGAAGTTCTCCAGGTCGCCGGCCGTGGCCCCGGTGGCGGTCGCCACCGGGCGCTGCAGCACCCCGATCGCCAGGGTCCGCATGCCCGAGTGCCCCACGGCAGCGCCGTACTGAATGAGCATCGCCGGGCCGCCGGTGACCACCAGCGAGCTGCCCGCTACACCCGGGCCGGCGCTAGACCCGAAGTGGATCGTGGCCGTCACCTTGGGCTGGACCATGATGCTGGCCAGGCCGCCGACCCCGCGCGGCAGCGTGGCGGGCGGGGTGTAGGCCAGGTGCGTCGCGGCGACCGCCTGCGCGACCGAGCCCACCTTCTGCGCCGTTCCGGCCGAGGTCCAGCTGAGGCTGCCGAACGGCAGCTGCCGGGAGCCGGACGGCGGCAGGCCATCAAGCCCGCCTGCGGCGCCGATGTCAGCGATCGCGGCGATGGCCCGGACATCGCCGGAACTGACCTGGACCGGCACCACCTTCGTCGGGGCGTACACGGTGGTCAGCGCCGCCGCGGCGGCCACCCCGACGACCAGGACGCCGATCGCCACCGCGGTCCCGGTGCCGACCGAGGCGCTGACCAGCCGGCGCGGCAGCGACCAGGGGTCGGCTACCGCCGGGCGGGCCGTGGCGTCCGGCTCGCGCAGCTGAACCTGCAGCTGCAGCCAGGCCAGGTCGGTGTCGGTGAGCACGTCCGGGCCGTCGAGCAGGCGGGCGGCGCGGTCGGCGTCGGCGGCGATCTGGCTGCTGCCGGCCTGGCAGCGCGGGCAGCCGGCCAGGTGCTGGCGCTGGGTGTCGGACACGGCCAGCGGCTCGTCGTGCAGCCGGCGCAGGACCGGGCTAGCGACGTGGCGCATCGTGAAGCTCCTTGCGTAGTGCGGTCTCGGCCCGGCGGAGCATCGTGCCCACCTGGCCCACCTTGACGTTCATGGCCTCGGCGACCTGGGCGTAGCTCAGGCCGCTGTGCCGCAGCACCAGGACGGTGGCCGCCCGCCGGGGCAGCCGGCTCAGCGCCCGGCGGACCTCGGTCCGCGATTCGGAGTCCAGGACGAGTTCTTCTGGCCCGGCCGTCGCGGTATCGACCGCGCACAGCTGCTGGCGCCGGTCCCGGCGCCGCTCGCCGCGGATCGCGTTCAGCCCGGCGTGCGCGGCCGCGACACGGACCCAGGCGCCGGCGTGGCTGTCGTCGCCAGGATCGGGAAACCGCCGGAAGGCAGTGATGAAGACATCCTGCGCGACATCCTGGGCGGCCTGCGCGTCGCCGGTGACGCGGTAGGCGATGCGGACGACGGCCGGGTAATGCGCGCGGAAGAACGCCTCGAAGGCCGGGAACGAGCCCGGCGGCGGTCTCCGGTGGGTCAGAAAGCTGGTTTCCATTCGCATCCTTTCTGCCAGCTAAGCACCACCGCCGCCGCCGATGTGACAGCCTCCGCGAACTTTGCCGGCCTGGATCCGCTCGCCAGCGGGCACCAGTACCAGCAGGTACGGGGCGCAGCGGGCGGAGGGAGTGGCCAGCGGTGCGGATCACGGCATGGCGGCGCCGGGAGCGGCGTCCGGGACCAGGCGGCGCGGCGGCGGCCGATCCGGCCGACCCGGCCGCCGATGAGACCACGGCCGAGCTCGAGGTCGGGTACTGGCGGACCTACCACCAGCGGATGGCCACGATCGGCTTCCTGGCCATGGCCTGTCAGTTCCCGCGCCTGATCGCGCAGGCCGTCCGGCTCGGCAGCCAGGCCAGCCGCCGGGACATCTGGGCCGCGATCGTCTTCAACCTCGGCTCTGGGCTGTTCACCGGCTATGCGCTGCTGGCCACGACCGGCGTGCTGGAGGCGCTGTTAGCGGCAGGCCCGACGCCGGCCAGGGTCCGGGCCGCGATCCCGGCGTTAGCCCTGGTGGCGGCGGCGGTAGCGGCGCGGGCCGGGCTCCAGGTCGCCGGCGGCTGGGCGCAGGCGCGGCTGCAGCCGCAGGTGGACCGGCTGGTCGAGATGCGCCTGCTGGACCTGACCACCCAGGTCGGGCTGGCCGCCTACGACGACGCGGATTTCCATGAGGCGATGATGCGGGCCCGCGAGCGCGGCCTGTACGCAGCGCCGCAGGTCGTGGCCAACGTGATCAACTGCGTCACCGGCCTGGCCGGCATCGGCTCGACCGCGGTGGTCGTCGCGGTGCTGCATCCGGTCCTGCTCGCCCTGCTGGTGCTCGCCGAGCTGCCCGGCGGGTGGGCCGCCGTCCGGGCGGCCCGGATCGGCTATGCCACCAGGTTCGCCCTGGTCGACGCCTACCGCCGTAAGTACATCCTCACGGACCTGATGGCCGAGCGCCGCACCGCGGCCGAGCTTCGCTCGTTCACGCTGCGGGACTTCCTGCTCAGCCGGGCCGGCCGGCTCGCGGCGCACGCCCGTGACGTGCAGCTGGCCGGCGCCCGCCGCCAGGCGCTCACCCGGCTGACCGCCAGTGCCGCGGGCGGCGTCGCCACCGCCGGCGTCTACGTGGCGCTCGGCCTGCTGCTGGCCGCGGGCGCCGTTCCCGTCGCGGTCGCGGGCACCGCCGTGCTGGCCATCCGCTCGGCGCAGGCCTCGCTGGCCAGCCTGCTGTACGCGGTCAACCAGTGCTACGAGGAGGGCCTGTATTTCTCCGACTACCTGGACTTCATCGCTGATGCCTCCGGGCGGGTGCCGCCGGCCGGCGGGACCCCCGCGCCCGCCGCCTTCGGCCAGATCTCTGCTGACGGAGTCACCTTCAGCTACCCGGGTGCGGATGAGCCCGCGCTGCGCGAGGTCAGCGTGACGATCCGGCGCGGCGAAGTCGTCGCGCTGGTCGGCGAGAACGGCTCCGGGAAGACCACCCTGGCGAAGGTGCTGGCAGGCCTGTACGCGCCGCAGGCCGGTACCGTGCGCTGGGATCAGGCCCCGATCGCCGGCATGGACCTGGCCGGGCTGCGCGAGCGCATCGCCGTGATCGCGCAGGATCACGCCAACTGGCCGCTGACTGCCCGCAGCAACATCACCATGGGCCGTCCCGACGATGCCGCCCGGCTGGCTGAGGCCGTGTCGCTGTCCGGGGCGGACACGGTCATCGATGCCCTGCCGCGCGGCCTGGACACGCTGCTGGACCGCCAGTTCGTCGGCGGAGCCGAGCTGTCGGGCGGCCAGTGGCAGCGGGTCGCCGTGGCGCGCGGGTTCTACCGCGCGGCGCCGTTGCTGATCATGGACGAGCCCACGGCGGCGCTGGACGCCCGCGCGGAGTACGCGCTGTTCGCCTCGGTCCGGCAGAAGACGCCGGGTCGCAGCATCCTGATCATCACCCACCGGCTGGCCAGCGTCCGGCACTGCGACCGGATCTATGTCCTCGACGGCGGCCGGGTCGTCGAGCAGGGCAGTCACGCCGAGTTAGTCGCGCTCGGCGGTCAGTACGCCGAGCTGTATGCGCTGCAGGCCTCGCAGTACGAGCCGACGGTCCCCGCGCCGCGGACGCCGCCGGCCTAGACGGCGGAGCGGGTCAGGACCAGCCCGGCCCAGCCGCCCGAGCGCAGCGCGAAGGACCCGGCCGTCACGCAGCCGTGGCCGGCGATGCAGGCCGCCGCGTTCAGGCTCGAGCCCCGGGCCGGAGCCCTGGTCGCCGCGGTGGCCGGGAGCCGGACCCGGGCCGCCCGCCGCCAGGAACCGCTCGCCAGGCTGGTGGCCAGCGCGCGGGGGTGGTTGGCGGAATTATCGAAGGAGCCTACGGCCACGCACGTCCCCGGCCGGGTGCAGGCAACTCCGGAGAGGCTCGCTGAGGTGTCATGTCCGGTGCTGGTGCCCGCCGGCAGCGGGACCTTGACTGCCCGACTCCACATGCGCCCGGGCTGTCAGTGCTGCCGGCTCAGCCGGACGAGCTGCCGATGCCCCGGCCGGCCGGCCGCCGGTGCACTAGATGAACCGGATGAGGCTGATCAGGCCCGCGGCCAGGCAGTAGATGGCGAACGGGGTCAGCGTGCGCGTCCGGAAGTAGCGGGACAGGAAGACAATCGCGAACAGTGACGTGGCGGCGGCCGCCACGCTGCCGACGATGACCTGGCCCCGGATGCCCGCGCCCAGCGGCCCGGTCAGGTCGGGGATCTTGAGCGCGCCGGCGGCCAGGATGACCGGCGTGGACAGCAGGAACGAGAACCGCA
Source organism: Streptosporangiaceae bacterium (assembly GCA_036490755.1). GTDB lineage: Bacteria > Actinomycetota > Actinomycetes > Streptosporangiales > Streptosporangiaceae > DASUBV01. Next base: position 84,715 of record DASXDJ010000019.1, on the reverse strand, counting down.
TGGCGTCCTCGTGGCTCAGGCCGCGGACCAGCCCGCCGGCCATGGTCACGCCCTCCCTGCTGATTCCCGCGAACAGAGCCAGGATCTGCGCGGCGCCGATCCACAGCGCCGAGCGCCAGCCGAGGTCCGCGAGCCGCTGCTCGGAGGCTCCGTCGATGGGGGTATGCCCGGCCGCGGCCTGCGGTGCCGGAGCCGGTGGCAGTGGCGGTGCGGCAGGCCCGCCCGGCCCCGGCCTGGTGCCGTTGTCAGAAGGGGGCAATCCCGCGGATGCGCCCGGGGCGATGGCCCGCGTCTTGCTGTTATCGCCCGAGGTGGAACTGGTCGCGGAGCCTGTTGCGGCCGAACCGCCGGGGCCGGCGGTGGCAGCGCTGCCGGTCCTGGCGGGCTCGGTCCTGGCGGGCTCGGTCCTCGCGGGCTCGGTCCTCGCGGGCTCAGCGCTGGTCGGCGGGGCGGTCGAGAGAGCGCCGGGCTCGGTGGGGCCGGCGCTGGCCGGGCTCCCGGGCGCGGTAGCGACGGGGTCAGCGAGGCCGGCGCCGGCCATCCCCGCGGGCACGGTGGGGCCGGCCTGGCCGGCGGCTGCCGCCATGGCGCCGGCGCCCGGCGCCGCGGCCTGGCCAGCCCGGCGGCGGTACCGCTCGCCCAGCACGAGGATCCCGCCGTTGACCATCAGGAACAGCGCGGCCGCCTCGGGCCGGGCGAACAGGACCCGGAAGGTGTGCTCCAGGGCCAGCCCGGCCACGCCGACCGGGATCGTGGCGATGACGATGAGCCAGGCCAGCCGCTGGTCCGGAGTCTGGATCCGGCGCGTGATGAGGCTGGTGATCAGGCCGCGGATCAGCCGCAGCCACTCCCGCCAGTAGTAGGCAATCAGCACCAGGGCGGTGGCCAGGTGCAGGCCGACGATGAAGGCCAGGTAGGGGCTTTCCGGCCGGCTCTCCTCCGAGACCAGCGCGGCCCAGCTGCCGCCGAGCCAGGACGGGATCAGCACGGTGTGCCCGAGGCTGGAGATGGGGAACAGCTCGGTCAGCCCCTGGACCAGGCCGATGACGATGGCCTGCAGGTAGCTCAGCTGGTGGATCATGCTTCCCTCTCGCCCTGGGCCGGCCCGCCGTCCGGGCCGCCCCCGGCCGGGCCGCCCCCGGCGGGCTCGCCGGGCCGGCCGGCCGGGCCGCGGGACCGCCCGCCGCGGCGGCGCAGGACCTCGATCAGCACGGGAATCAGGGACAGCGCCACGATGACGGCGATGACCGGCAGCAGGTAGCGGTCGATGCCGGAGATCCGGGAGCCGAGCACGTAGCCCGCCAGCGTGACGCCGGCGGTCCACACCAGGCCGCCGGTGACCTGCCAGCGGGTGAACGTGCCGGCCGGGACGCCGGCCGCGCCGGCGACCGGGTTGATGACCGTGCGGACGACGGGGATGAACCGGGCTAGCACGACGGCCCGGCGAACGCCGTAGCGCTCGAGTACGTCATGGGCGCGCTGGATCCCGGCCGCCAGCCGGACCCGGCCGGGCCGCTCGACAACGTGCCCGGCATAGCGGCCGATCAGGAAGCCGGCCTGCGCGCCGGCCAGGGCACCGGCCGCGGCGGCGGGCAGCACCGCGGCCAGGCTCAGGTGCCCGGCCGAGCTGGCGGGAGTGGCGCACAGCAGCCCGGCAGTGAACAGCAGCGAGTCGCCGGGCAGGAAGAATCCGATGAGCAGGCCGGTCTCGGCGAACAGCACCAGGAACACGACGAGGGCCCCCGCGCTGGACAGCAGGCTGTGCGGGTCGAGCAGGCTGAGGGCCACCGGTACCGCGTGCGGCATGCCGCCCCTTCCGGCCAGCGCCGCCAGGCTCCGGCAAGTAGTGTGGACTACAGAGCATGTCGTACTACCTGAACTGTAGTACGACAGAGATTGTAGTAGATAAGGAGCCTGCCGTGCCGCAGGAAGGCCGGGCGCGTCCGCGCGGCGCGCTGGAGCAAGAGGTACTGGCTTGCCTGGCCGCCGCCGGGCAGCCGCTGGCGCCCGGCGAGGTGCTGGCCGGCCTGGGCGGCCAGCTGGCCTACACGACGGTGATGACGACGCTGTCCCGGCTGCATGCCAAGGGCGCGGTCACCCGTGAGCCGGCCGGGCGCGGGTATGTGTATGCGCTGCGCGGCGACACCGGTCAGGCGCAGGCCTCGATGACCGCGCACCGGATGCTGCGGCTGCTGGAGAGCGGTTCGGACCGGGCCAGCGTCCTGTCCCGGTTCGTCGCCGACCTGAGCCCGGCCGATGAGCGGCTGCTGACCGGCCTGCTCGCCGACGGCCAGCAGGCCGCTGACCCGCCGGCCGGGCCGCCCGGCCCCGCCCGCGGCCGCGGGAACCCGGCCGCGCGCCGCCGGGACAAGCAGGCCGGCCACGGGGATCCGCCATGATGCTGCTCGGCCTCATCCCGTTCGTCGTGAGCCTGGCCCTGGCGCCCGCCGCCCCGGTGCTGTCCCGCTGCCTGGCGCCCCGGCTGGCCGCGCCGCTGCTGACGCTGCTGGCCCTGGCCACGGCCCTGGCCACGGGCATCGTGCTGTGCCTGGCGGCGTTCGCCGCGGTGGCCCGGCTGCCGCTCGCCGCGCGGCTGGGCCGGTGGACGCCGCAGCCCCTGCAGGCCGGGCAGCCGGGCACGGGCTGGGGGCTGGTGGCCGGAGCGGCGGCGGTCGCGCTGCTGGCCGCTGCCGCCTGCTTCGCGGCGGGCGAGGTCCGCGACCTGACCCGCGCCGTGCGCGCGTGCCGCACGCTGGCGGCCGGCCAGCAGGCCGGCGCGGCAGCGGGGACCGGGACCGCCCGGGCCGGCGGGCGGCCGCGGATCGGCGCCCGGCTGCGGCCCGCTGACCGGCTGGTCATCACGGACGACGAGCGGCCGCTGGCGTACGCGGTGCCGTTCCCGGCCGGCACCATCGTGGTCTCGGCCGGCCTGCTCGGGCTGCTCAGCGCCGACGAGCGGCGGGCGCTGCTGGCCCACGAGCACGCCCACCTGCGCCAGCACCACGCGGGCTACGTGCTGCTGGCCGGCCTGGCCGCCCGGGCCAACCCGCTGCTGCGGCCGCTGGCCCGGCAGGTGCGGCTGGCCACCGAGCTGGCCGCCGACGAGCGGGCCGCGCAGGAGGTCGGCGACCGCCGGGTGGTGGCCCGCGCCCTGGCCCGGGCCAGCCTGGCCGCCCGCGCCAGCACGGCCGCTCCGGCGGCGGGCCGCCCGGCCCTGGCCGGTGCAGGCGGCCGCCTGGCTATCGCCGACACCGACGCGGCCGCCCGGGTGCGCGCGCTGCTGGCGCCGCCGCGCCGCCGGCGGCCCTGGGCGGCAGCTACGGCGCTGACGCTGACACTGGCCTCGGCGGCTACCGCGATCACGCTGACCCTCACCACGCACCAGCAATTCGAGGTAGCCCAGTCCGCCTGGGCGCAGGCTCATCCGGTGCCGGCGGCCGCGGCCGGGAACGCCGTGATCGCCGGGCGCGCCATGGCGCCCGCGGCCGGGCGGACGCGCGCAGCCGGCCCGGCACCCAGACTGCCCGGGCCGATTCCGCTCGCCTGACGCCGCCCCGAGCCGGTGGCCGGCCTGCTGCCGGTGCACGGACACCGGCTCAGGCCGGCCGTCAGCCGCTGCGCCGCACCGGACCGAGGCTGCAGGCCGCCGGCTGACCCCGCGCAGCGGCCGCCACACCCGCCAGGCGAACGGACACCGGGCCGGGCCCCGGCGCGCGCCGCGCGCCGGCACCGCGCCGTGGCCGGCCGCTGCGCTGTTGCCTACGCTTGCGATCATGCTGACCGACGCTGAGCTGTACCAGCGCGGCATGCAGACGCTGCTGGCGGCGTGGCAGGCCTGCGCGCACGGCTCGCCCGGCGCGACGGTCATCCGCTCCCCCGGCGTCGCCGCCGCTGTCTTCCCGGCCGGCCCGGAGCGGGCGTACTACAACAACGCCGTGCTGGAGCGCGGCCTGGCGGCGGCGCAGCGGGCTGCCGCGCTGACGGCGATGACCGCGGCGTATCAGGCCGCGGCCGTACCGCGGTTCGCGGCCTGGGTGCACGACAGCGACGAGCCGATGCGCCGCGACCTGGCCGCCCGCGAGTACGTGCTGGACGAGACGACCCGGGCGATGGGCGCCGACCTGACCGCAGGCCCGGGGCCGCGCCCGCAGGTGGAGCTGGCCCCCGCGGACTGGCCCGAGTACCTGCGGATCATCGGGGTGCCGCCGGGGCTGCTCAGCGGCGCGGACCGCCGGGCGTTCCGGGTGCGGATCGCCCGCCTCGACGGCGCGAGCGCGGCGGCGGCGATGACCTTCGACTGCGCCGGTGACTGCGGCATGTACAACGTCGCCACCGCGGACTGGGCCCGGCGGCGCGGGCTGGCCACCGCCCTGACCGGGCTGCTCCTGCACGACGCCGCCGAACGCGGCTGCCAGAGCGCCAGCCTGCAGTCGACCCCGGCCGCGGAGCGGGTCTACGCGGCCGCCGGGTTCCGCGACCTCGGCCGTATCCTGGAATACGTGCCGGCTGACGCGACATGACCGAGTCCCGCGACTGCGTCGTCGCCGTCGACATCGGCGGCACGACCATGAAGGGGGCGGTCTTCGACCGCGGCGGGCACGTGCTGGCCGCCCGCACGGTGCCGACGTTCGGGGTGAACGGCCGGGCCGCCGACAGTGTCAGCGGCCTGATCCGCCAGCTCCTGAACCTGATGCGCGCGCAGGACCGCTGCCCGGCGGCCGTCGGCATCGCCTCCCCCGGCATGGTCGACACCCGCCGCGGCGTCGTAATCAGCGCGGTGAACCTGGACTGGGCGGGACTGCCGCTGCGCGCCCGGCTGCAGGAGGAGTTCGCGCTGCCGGTGGCGCTGGAGCATGACGCTCGCGCTGCGGCACTCGGCGAGCAGGCCGCCCGGGCGCACCGCCCGGGGAGCGGCGGCCCGGACGCCGCCCGCCCGGGACCGTTGCGCGACTTCGCCTTCATCCCGATCGGGACCGGCATCGCCGCGGCCATCGTGGCCGGCGGGCGGCTGGTAGACGGCGCGACCGGGTCGGCCGGGGAGTTCGGGCACATCCCGGTCGTGCCCGGCGGGCGGCGGTGCGCGTGCGGGCAGTCCGGCTGCATCGAGGCCTACGCGTCGGGTCCGGCCATCGAAGCTCGCTACGCCGGGCTCACCGGCCAGCAGCGGTCTGTGGCGGAGATCGCCGCCAGCGCCAGCCGGGCCGGGCCGGGCGGCCAGGCCGGGCAGGTGTGGGCCGAGGCGATCGATGCGCTGGCCACCGGGCTGGTCGCGCTGGTCGCGCTGACCGACCCGGCCGTGGTGATCATCGGCGGCGGGGTCGGGCAGGCCGGCGCGGCGCTGCTCGAGCCGCTCGGCGCGGCCCTCGCCGCCCGGCTGACCTGGCGCGCGCATCCCCGGCTGCTGGCATCGGTGCTGGGACCGCAGGCCGGGCTCATCGGCGCCGGGCTGTGCGGGTGGGCCGGGCTGACTGCACCGGACCCGGCGAGCGGCCCGGCCGGGCTGACTGCACCGGACCCGGCGGATGGCCCGGCCGGGGAGGCCGCCCCGCAACTCGCGGGCGCCCGGGCCGGTGCTGCCGCCGGCTTCTCCCGGACCGCCCTGGCCGGACTGGCCGCCGCCACCGCACCGCTGGGAGCCGCCCGTGCCTGACTGCACCGCGCCGCGCGTCGGCCTGGTTGGCGCCGGCACCATCAGCCACCTGCACCTGCCGCACCTGCTGCGCCTGGGCGCGGACGTGCTGGTCTACGCGCAGGCCGGGGCGGGCGAGCTGACCGCGGCCTACGGCGGCACAGTGGCGGGCAGCCTCGATGAGCTGCTCAGCCAGGTCGACATCGTCGACGTGGCCACGCCGACCTACACGCACTACGACGTGGTGCGGCGGGCGCTGGCCGCCGGCCAGGACGTGATCTGCGAGAAACCGCTGGCCCGCACCAGCGCCGAGGCCGCGGAGCTGACGGAGCTGGCCGCCCGAGCGGGCCGCGCGCTGTACCCGGCGCACGTGGTGCGGTACTTCCCCGAGTACGTGACGCTGCGCGCGGCCATCCGCGCCGGGCGGCTCGGTGACCTGGCCGTGCTGCGCTTCTACCGCTCGGGCGCGTTCCCGGCACGGACGGCGTGGTATGCCGATCCGGAGCTGTCCGGCGGGATCATCGTGGACCAGATGATCCACGACCTGGACCAGGCCCGGTGGCTGGCGGGCGAGGTGGTGCGGGTCAGCGCCACGTGGACCCGGCGGCCCGGCCCGCACCCGGCCGAGGCCGCGCACGTGCTGCTGACCCACGCCAGCGGCGCGATCAGCCAGGCCTCGGGCATCTGGGGACCGCCGCACCTGGAGTTCATCACCGGCTACGCCGTGGCCGGCACCGGCGGGGTGCTGGCCCATGACTCGGCCGCCGAGCGCCGGTACGTGCGCGACCTGGCCGGGCCCGGCCCCAGCGGGCCGGTGCCCGGCATCGACCCGGCCGAGGATCCGTACTTCCTGGTCCTGCAGGACCTGATCAGCGCCATCCGGCACGGCAATGAGCCGCGGACAACCGCGGCCGACGGCGCGCAGGCCGTCCGGATCGCCGCCGCCGCGGTGACCTCCGCGCAGTCGGGTCAGCCCGTCGACCTCGCCCTGGAGGTACCAGCACCATGACGGCCGGCCACGCCAGCGCGCCGCCCGCGCCGCTGCGGATCGGGATCATGTCCTTCGCGCACACGCACGCCGCGGGGTATGCGCGGCTGCTGCGCGATCAGCCCGGCATCGAGGTCCGCGGGTCTGATCCCGGCCCGCACCCCGCTGCCGAGCTGCGCGGCCGGGCGCTGGCCGCGCAGCTGGGCGTCGGCTACTGCGACAGCCACGCCGAGCTGATGGACTGGAGCCCGGACGCGGTGCTGGTCACCAGCGAGAACGCCCGGCACCGGCCGCTGGCCGAGCTCGCCGCGCGCGGCGGGGCGCACATCCTGTGCGAGAAGCCGCTGGCCACGACGCGGGCCGACGGCCAGGCCATCGTCGACGCGGCGGCCGCCGCCGGGGTGATGCTGATGATGGCCTACCCGGTCCGGTTCGCCAGCGCGTTCACCCGGCTGCAGGCCGACTACGCCGCCGGGCGGCTGGGCGAGCTGATCGCCATCCGCGGCGCCAACAATGGCATGCTGCCCGCCGAGCGGGCCTGGTTCGCCGATCCGGAACTGGCCGGCGGGGGCGCGCTGGTCGACCACGTGGTGCACATCGCCGACCTGATCGACGCGCTCACCGGCGCGGAGGCGGTCAGCGTCACCGCGATCACCAGCCGCAGGCTGCACGCCGGCCGCGCGGCCGCCGAGACGGCCGGCCTGGTGCTGGTCAGCTACGACACCGGGGTCAGCGCGGCCATTGACTGCTCGTGGAGCCGCCCGGCCACGGCGCCGACCTGGGGCGGGCTCACCCTCAGCGTGGCGGGCACGCTGGGCACGGCGGACGCCGACTTCTTCGGGCCGCGCAGCCGCGGCCTGGACGCCGCGACCGGACGGCCGCTGGAGCTGCCCTACGGCCCGGACCTGGACGCGGCGCTGCTGGCCACGTTCCTCACCGCCGTGCGGGCCGGTGAGCAGCCGCAGCCCGACGGCGCGGCCGGGCTGCGCACGCTGGAGATCATGCTCGGGGCGCAGTTGTCGGCCCGGACCGCTCAAACTGTGACGCTGGCCACGTCCGTGCGGGGCTATCCGGGCGGGTATGACCGGATATAGCGGGTCTTCGCGGGCGGGTTCCGGGCGCCTGGCCGGGCAAGACCTTTGCGGGTGTTAGCTGCGTTATCTACCGGTTTTTGTAGACCAGCGGGTCTGTAACGGTCAGGTAGTGTTCCTGTGCGCGCTGTGCTCAGGATCTGGATTCGCTGCCGGGCCGCGCGATTTCCTACGCGGGCTTACAGGGGGTGGCCAGCAATCCGGTCCCACGCGAGATGGATCCTGCTCGCCGTGCCGTTCGTGATCTCGGCCGGCGCGGTGACCGGCCGGATGATGCTCGGTCCCGGCTGGGGGCTGCTGCCACTGCTGGTCGTCGGGCCGGCCGTCGCGGCCGCCGTCGGCGGCGCCGGGTACACCATGGCGGCCGGCGCGGTCGCCGCCGTGTCCTGCCTGGCCTTCGACATCCGGACCATGCACGAGCCGATTAGCGAGCGCCCGGTGTTCGTCGCGTTCCTGGCCACCGTGGGGGTGACCGTGTTCGGGGTGGTGGCGGCGCGCAGCCGGGAGCGGCGCGCGCAGGAACTGGACCAGGTCAGGCTCGTCGCCGAGGCGGCGCAGCAGGTGCTGCTGCGGCCGGTGCCGGCCCGGATCGGCCCGGTCAAGATGGCCGTCAACTACCTGTCGGCGGCCGCGGCCGCGCAGGTCGGCGGCGACCTGTACGAGGTGGTGTCCGCGCCGGGCCGGCTGCGCCTGATCGTGGGCGATGCCGAGGGCAGCGGGCTGTCGGCCGTGCGGGCCGCGGCCACGGTGACCAGCGTGTTCCGCGAGGCCGCGCGCGAGGAGGACTGCCTGGCCGAGGTAGTGGCCCGGATCGAGGCCAGCGTGGCCGAGGAATCGGGCGACGAGCAGTTCATCACCGCGATCGTGGCCGAGATCATGCCCGACAAGGACAAGGTCGAGCTGATCAGCTGCGGCCATCCGGCACCGCTGCTGTTCGGGTCGGAGCCGCCGCGGTATGCCGGCCCGGAGGAAGGCAGCCTGCCGCTCGGCCTGGCCGACCTGGGCGGGGCGCCGCGGATCGCGGTGACCGTCCCGTTCGAGCCGGGTGAGTCGATCTTGTTCTACACCGACGGGGCGAGCGAGGCCCGCAACAAGGCGGGCGAGTTCTTCCCGCTGGAGCGGTGCGAGTCGCTGCGGCCGGCGGGCGGCCTGTCCGCCCTGACCGAGCCCGCGGCGCTGGTGAACCGGCTCAGCGACGAGGTTGTCCGGCACATCGGGCACGAGCCGGACGATGACGTAGCGCTGCTGATGATCAGCCGCGAGGCCGCCTTAGCGGCCGCCGGGCACGGCGCTGCTGCCGGAGCCCGGGCGATTCGTCCCGCCGCGTAACTATCACTAGCCGCGGGCCGCCCGGGAAGGTTAAGAGCCACACCGACGGCACGCTAGGGGCAGGCGATGCGGAGACGGCGATGACTGCCGGCAACCTCAGCCTCGTCCTGCTTGCCGGCGCCGCGGTCGTCATCGCGGCGATCGCGGCCGCGCGGATCGCGCACGGGGTGGGCCTGCCCAGCCTGCTGCTGTTCCTCGGGCTGGGCCTGGCCCTCGGCGAGTCGGGCCTGGGCATCCGGTTCGACAACGCCGACCTGGCTCAGGTGATCGGGCTGAGCGGCCTGGTCCTGATCCTGGCCGAGGGCGGCCTGACGACCCGGTGGGCGCATGCCCGTGATGCCGCCCCGGCGGCCCTGGTCCTGGCCACCATCGGCGTGGTGGTGAGCATCGCGGTGGTCGGGGTGGCCGCGCACTGGATGCTGAGCCTGGACTGGCGGGAGTCGCTCCTGCTCGGCGCGGTGCTGGCGCCGACCGACGCGGCCGCGGTGTTCGCGGTGCTGCGCAAGCTGCCGCTGCCGCCCCGGCTGGGGGCCACGCTGGAGGCCGAGTCCGGGTTCAACGACGCGCCGGCGGTGCTGGCGGTGACGCTGCTGAGCGCGACCGGGTCGCACGACGGGGCGGCGCTGATCTTCGGGCTGGTGATCTATGAACTGGTCGCGGGCGCCGCGATCGGGCTCGCTCTCGGCTGGCTCAGCGCGCTGGCCCTGCGCCGGGTGGCGCTGCCGGCCTCGGGCCTGTACCCGATCGCGGTGCTGGCGCTGATCGTGGCCAGTTACGGCGCCGCCTCGCTGGCCCACGCCAGCGGCTTCCTGGCGGTGTACCTGTGCGCGCTGGTGCTGGGCAACGCCCGGCTGCCGCACCGGCCGGCCACCCGGGGCTTCGCCGAGGGGGTGGCGTGGCTGGCCCAGATCGGGCTGTTCGTCATGCTCGGCCTGCTCGCCTCGCCGGCCCGGCTGCCCGCGGTGATCCTGCCCGCCCTGGCCGCGGGCGCGGTCCTGGTGCTGGTCGCCCGGCCGCTGTCGGTGCTGATCTCGACGCTGCCGCTGCGGGTGCCCTGGCGCCAGCAGGCCTTCCTGTCGTGGGCCGGGCTGCGCGGCGCGGTGCCGATCGTGCTGGCCACCATCCCGATCAGCGCCGGGCTCGGCGGCGCGACCCGCCTGTTCGACGTGGTGTTCATCGTGGTGGTGATCTTCACGCTGGTACAGGGGCCGACGCTGCCGCTGGCGGCCCGCTGGCTGCGGGTGATGTCGCCCGAGGAACTGCAGGAGATCGACATCGAGGCCGCGCCGCTGGACCTGCTGCACGCGGACCTGCTGCAGGCGCAGATCCCGGCGGACTCGCGGCTGGCCGGGGTGGAGATCTTCGAGCTGCGGCTGCCGGCCGAGGCGAACGTGGCGCTGATCATCCGGGACGGCAAGGGGTTCGTGCCCGAGCCGACCACGGCGCTGCGGGAGGGCGACCGGCTGCTGATCGTGGCCGCCGAGGAGGCCCGCACCGCGACCGAGCGGCGGCTGCGCGCGGTCAGCCGGGCAGGCCGGCTGGCCGGCTGGCTCGGCGAGCGCGGCTTATAGCCGCCGCGGGTGATCGCGGTAGCGTCAGCGGGACCGCGGCTGCGCTGGCCGCGGGCGTCACTACCGAGCCGACGGAGGAGCTGATGGATCTCGCGGCGGAGCTGGCGGCGGAACGGCTGCTGGCCATTGTCCGCGGCACCAGCGAGGCGGCCAGCCTCGCGGCGGTACTCACGCTGGCCGACGTCGGTATCCGGCTGATCGAGGTGTCGCTCACCACGCCCGGCGCCGCCAGCGTCATCAGCCAGGCCCGCGGCCAGGCCCGGCCGGGCACGCTGATCGGCGCCGGGACGGTACGCACCGCGGCGGACGTGGACCTGGTGGCCAGCGCCGGGGCGGCCTTCATCGTCACGCCGGGGATGAGCGCGGCGGTGCCGGCCGCGGTCCGGCACGGGCTGCCGGCGATCGCCGGCGCGCTGACTCCCAGCGAGGTCATGGCCGCGCTGGCGGCCGGCGCGGCGGCGGTGAAGCTGTTCCCGGCATCCCTGGGCGGCCCCGGCTACCTGCAGGCCCTGCGCGACCCGTTCCCGGAGGCGCCGTTCGTACCCGTCGGCGGGGTGGATGTCGCGGCGGCCGCGCAGTACCTGGCGGCGGGCGCGGTGGCGGTGGGCGTCGGCTCGCCGCTGGTCGGGGACGCCGCGCGGGATGCGGCGGCGGCCTCGCCCGCCGCCGCGGCGGAGGCGGTCGCGGGGCTGGCCGGGCGGGCCCGGCAGTTCCTGGCCGTCACCCGGCCGGGCGGCGCCGGGGCCAGCGGCCCGGCCGGCGGCGCGGCGGGCGGGCCGCCGTGAGCGTGATCCTGACCTTCGGCGAGACCATGGCCGCGCTGCGCAGCGAGCAGCCGCTGCGCCTGGGCGGGAGCCTCCGGCTGTCGGTGGCCGGAGCGGAGTCCAACGTGGCGATCGGCCTGGCCCGGCTCGGCCACCCGGTCCGGTGGGCGGGCCGGGTCGGCGCTGACGAGCTCGGCGCGCTGATCGTCCGCACGCTGCGGGCTGAGGGCGTGGACACCGGCGCGGTACGAACAGATCCAGAACGGGGCACGGGCCTGCTCATCTTCGAAGAGCGCGTCGGGACCGTGGTGCGGGTCACTTACCGGCGGGCCGGCTCGGCGGGCGGGGCGATGAGCGCGGCCGACGTGCTGCCCGCGCTGCGCGACGACGTGGCCTGGGTGCACGCCACCGGCATCACCGCCGCCCTGTCCGCAGCCGGCCGGGACTGCGTGACCGAGGTGCTCACCCGCGCCCGGGCCGCCGGGGCCGGCACGTCGCTCGACATCAACTACCGGTCGCAGCTGTGGGACGCCGGCCAGGCCCGGGCGGCGCTGGTGCCGCTGGCCCGGCTGGCCGACGTGGTGCTGGGCTCGGCCGACGAGCTCGCGCTGGCCGTCCCGGCGGCCGTCGATGGCGGGCCGCGCGGCGGCCCCGCCGGCCTGGCGGAGATCGCCGGGCTGCTGCTGGCGGGCGGCGCGCGCGAGGTCGTGGTCAAGCAGGGCGCGGGCGGAGCCGAGGTGCTGACGGCGGCCGGGCGGGTGCACGAGCCAGCCCGGCCGGTTCCCGTCGTCGACGTGATCGGCGCCGGGGATGCGTTCACCGCCGGCTACCTGTCGGCGCGGCTGGACGGCGCGGACCTCGCCGGGCGGCTGCGCCGCGGCGTGACGGCCGGCGCGTTCGCCGTGGCGCAGCGAGGCGACTGGGAGGGCCTGCCGAGCCGGGACGAGCTGGCCCTGCTGGACGGCGATCAGCAGGAGGCGCGCCGCTGACAGCACGAACGGCCGGATCCGGGAGGTCAGGGGCTGACCACCGGGGTCAGTCCCGGGGCCACCGCGCCTGGCTCGCCTCGCGGAGCAGCGCCCGGGTGTCGGCCACCGGGCCGACGTGCCCGAGCTTGTCGGGGTTGGTGACCGAGCGGATCGCCTGGACCTGGCCGTCGAGGATGTCGAGCGCCAGGATGGCGATGACCCTCGCGTCCCGGTCCCGGATAATAGCGCCGGGCTGCCCGTTCACCACGTGCCGCTCCACCACGACGCCGAGCCGGGCGAAGGCGGCGACCATCGCGGCGAGCAGCCGGGCCACGTTCAGCGCGCCGGAGATGCGCTTCCACTGCGGGGCCTTGCCGCCGCCGTCCCCGACGAGGTGCACGTCGGCGGCGAGCAGCTCGCGCAGCCCGTCGACGTCCCCGTCCCGGAAGGCGCCGAAGAAGCGGCTGGCGAGCTCCTCGCGCTCGCGCTGGCCGGCCTCGAACCGGGGCCGGCCGGCATCCACGTGCCGGCGGGCCCGGACCGCGAGCTGGCGGCACGCCGCCTCGGACCGGTCCACGGCCGAGGCGATCTCGCCGAAGCTGAACCCGAACACCTCGCGCAGCACGAACACCGCGCGCTCGAGCGGGCTGAGCCGCTCGAGCAGCAGCAGCGCCGCCATCGACACCGAGTCGGCCAGCTCCGCGGAGCGTTCCGGATCCTGGTAGGGGTCGGTCAGCAGCGGCTCGGGGAACCACGGCCCGACGTAGGCCTCCCGCCGCACCCGGGCCGAGCGCAGCACGTCGATCGAGATCCGGGCCACCGTCGCCGACAGGAAAGCGCGGGGCGAGGCGGGCTGTGCCGGGGACGCCGCCCAGCGCAGCCACGTTTCCTGGACCGCGTCCTCGGCCTCGCTCACGCTGCCGAGGATCCGGTAGGCCACCGAGAACAGCAGCGGCCGCAGCTCCTCGAAGTCGCCGGCCTTGCTCACCCGAGGCCCTCCCGGAAGCCCTGCCGCCACGACGGGTAGCGCAGCTCCCAGCCGAGTTCCTTCCTGGCCTTGGCGTTGGAGAAGCCGCGTCCCTCCGTCATCATCATCACCGCCGCCTCGCCGGCCAGCAGCCGGGCCAGCCAGGCCGGGACGCGCCTGGGCCGCCTGGCGCCGGCGCACTGCGCCAGGTAGGGCAGCCACTCGCGAGAGGGGGCCGGCTCATCGTCGACGATGTTGAACACGCCCGCGACCTTCTGCTCCACGGCCAGCACCGTGGCGCTCGCCGCGTCGTCGAGATGGATCCACGACAGGTAGCCGGCGGCGCTGCCGACAAGCGGGAACTGCCGCTTGCGCACCAGCTCCACCTGGTCGTCGGTGGCGCCCGGCCCGTAGAACCCGCCGTAGCGCAGCACCGCGCCGCCCGCCCGCAGGACCGCGTCCTCGAGGTAGCGCATGGCCGCCGCGCCGGACTCCATGATCGTCCCGGTGCCGGGGTCCAGCGGGTCGTCCTCGGTCTTCACCCAGCCACCCTCGCGGATGCCGTTCCAGCTGGCGTAGCCCTGCGCGACGACATGAGAGACACCGGCGGCCTGCGCGGCGGCGAGCAGGTGATCGGTCCCCTCGGTGCGCAGCCGGATGGTGGTGGCAAACCACTTGTCGATGTGCTTGAAGTCGGGCTTCCCGGCGTGCGCCGGGCTGATGGCGGTCATCTCGTGCACGATCGCGTCCGGCCGGGCAGCCGCGACCGCCTCGCCGACCGACATCGCGTCCAGCCCGTCCATCACGACGCCCTCGGCGCCGAGCCTGGTGAGCACGTTCAGCTTGGCCGGGCTGGTCGTCGTCCCTGTTACCTGGTGGCCGCGGGCCACGAGCTGCGGCACCAGCCGCTGCCCCAGGACCCCGGTCGCGCCTGCCACGAACACGCGCATGGCTATCACCTCTCCGGATTCCGGTTATCTGTCTCTGTTACCTGAGACGAGATAGCACCGGCCGTCTGTGACATGCGGCAGGCCGCCGCGGGAGCGGGCGGCGCCCGGCCGGGCCAGCAGCGGCCGGTCAGCGCTGCCGGGGCGGGCGCCTGCGGCGGGGCCCTGGCCGGGCCGCGGGCTCGGCCTCCAGCCGGGCGAGGTTCGCGCGGGCGGCCGCGACCAGCTGGTCAGGCTGGTCCAGCAGCTCCCGGCCGGCCGCCTCGTAGACCCAGTGGCCGTCCTGACGGCTGCGGAATCGGAACTCGCCGTCCCAGGCGGCGGCGAACAGCAGGCCGCGCCGGTAGAAACCCCAGCCGCTGAACATCCGGCGCACCTCAAGGCCGTCGAGCGCCCCGAGTGCATCCTCGGCGTCGACGCGGATCTCGTCCTCGACCTGACCCATAGTCCCAGGGTACGGGCGCGGACCCGGCCGGCCGGCGCGGGCCTAGATCCAGTCGTTGCGCCGGAAGATCAGGTACAGGCCCGCCGCGGCCACGACCATGGCGGCGACCGAAAGGGCGAAGCCGGTCTCGTTGCCGAAACCGGGATAGGGCACGTTCATCCCGAAATAGCCGGTGATGAACGTGGGCACGGCGACGATCGCGGCCCAGCCGGTGACCTTCTTGATGACGATGTTCATCCGGTTGCTCTGGATGGTCAGGTTGGTCTCCAGCATGGACGTCACCAGGTCCCGCATGCTGTCGGCCCAGTCGGCGGCGCGCAGCACGTGATCGTAGACATCGTGGTAGTACGGCATCATGTCGTCCGCGACGATGTTCAGGTCGCGGCGCATCACGGCGTTCACGACCTCGCGCATCGGGATCACGATCCGGCGCAGCATGACCAGGCTCTTGCGCAGCTCGAAAATCCGCTGGTGCAGGACCAGGGGCGGCGCGAGGTTGTCGAACAGCTGGTCCTCCAGCGCCTCGACCAGGTCGTCCAGGCTCTGCACTGCCTCGAAGTGCGCGTCCACGATGTAGTCCAGCACCCCGTGCAGCAGGTAGCCCACCCCGAACCGGGCGAGGTCGGGGTTGTCGTCCCAGCGCTGCACGATCGCGCCGATATCCAGCCCGTCGTCCTTGCGGACCGTGATCAGGGCCCGCCCGGTCAGGAACGCGGCGAGCTCGCTGGTGGCCAGCACGCCCGTGCCGGGGGCCAGATGCGCGCCGTAGGCGGTCAGGAACAAGTGACTGCGGTAGCGGTCGAGCTTCGGCCGCTGGTGATGGTGCACGGCATCCTCGACGGCCAGCGGGTGCAGCCCGAACTCCTCGCTGATCACCGCCAGATCATCGGGACCGGGGGTGTCCAGGTCCAGCCAGATGGTCGTGCTCTCATCAGCGAGGTAGTCACTGATGTCGGCGACCGGGAACCCTTCTAACGCCAGCGCCCCGTCCCGGTACAGGCGGGTCCGGGCGCGGCACCGGGTCGGGCTGACGGCGGCGACCGACGCCGCCGCCGCATCATCGCCGCGCCGCGGCCCGGCGTCGCCCGCGCTGCCGGATGACGATGCTGTCATCGGATTCTCCTTGCCTGAGCAGCAGCCCGCGGCGGCCCGGTCGCGCCTGGACCCCTCATTGTGCAGGGTGACGCGGCTGCGGCCGCGCACTGTCAGCGGGCGGGTCGTCCGGGCGGGAGCCGCCAGGCGCCCGGCTGCGACCCTATGCCCGGTATGCCGCGGCGTCGGCCTGACGCAGGGTCAGGCCCAGGCCCGGAGCGGCCGGGTCCGGGGTGAGGCTGCCGCCCAGCGGGCTGAGGGTGCCGTCGAACAGCAGGTGCTCGATGCGCTGGTGGTCGTGGAAGTACTCGACGTGCCGCAGGTTCGGGATGGCCGCGCCGACCGCGGCGTGCAGGCTGGGCGCGCAGTGCGCGGACACCTGGAGGCCGTGGGCGGCGGCGAGGGCGGCGCCGCGCAGGAACTCGGTGATCCCGCCGCACCGGGTGACGTCGAGCTGCAGGCAGTCCACCGCCCCGGCGCTGATCAGCGCGGCGGAGTCGGCCAGCGTGAAGCTGTACTCGCCGGCGGCGACATCGGGGGTGACCTGCTGCCGGATCGTCGCCAGGCCCGCCAGGTCGTCGGAGGAGACGGGCTCCTCGAACCAGGTCACGCCGTAGTGCGCGAGCTCCCTCGCGACCCGGACGGCCTGGCCCGGGGCGTAGCCGCCGTTGGCGTCGACATACAGCTCGGTGTCCGGGCCGATCACGGACCGGGCCAGGGCCACCCGGCTCAGGTCGCGGCGCTCGCTGCTGCCCCACGACTCGCCGATCTTGATCTTCACGCGCGTGATGCCCTCGCCCTCCACCCAGCCGGCCAGCTGGGCGCGGGTCTGCTGCTCGTCGTAGGTGGTGAAGCCGCCGCTGCCGTAGACCGGGACACTGGCCCGGGCCTGGCCGAGCAGGCTGGCCAGCGGCAGGCCGAGCAGCCGGGCCTTCAGGTCCCACAGCGCGATGTCCGCGGCGGACAGCGCCATCGCGCCCACGCCGCGGCGGCCGATGTTGCGCAGCGCGCGGGTCATGGCCTCGGCCGCGGCCGGGATGTCGAGCGCGCTGCGGCCGCGGACGACGCCGGCCAGGACGTCGGTGACGATGGCGCCGGCGGCGCCGGCGGCGTAGGTCCAGCCGGTGCCCTGCTGCCCGCCGGCCCGGGCGGTGACCACGACGAGCGTGGTCTGGCTCCAGGTCAGCGTGCCGTCGGCCTCCGGGGCATCGGTGGGGATGACGTAGACCGCGGCGGCGAGATCGTCGATGACCGGCCCCGTTACGGAATCTGGCATGCGCCGGTACTACCGGTCAGCCGCGGTCCCAAACCCCGGCCGCCGCCCGGCCGGGCTCGCCCGGCTTGTTTGCTGCCGGTGACCACGGGTAGCGCGGCCGGACTGAGAGCAAGTGAGGAGGCGGTGTGCGCAGCAGGCGGCATGGGCACGCGGTCACCGGCATTGACCGGATGATCGTGAACGTCGAGACGGGCCGGTTCGAGCGGAGCCTGTCCGCCCTGACAGCGGCGGGAGCGCTGGTCACGGCGGCGGAGATCTTCTTCGAGCACGACAGCGCCAGCTTCGGCAACAAGATGATGTGGCTGCCGGTGGTGCTCGGCCCGGTGGGCGCGGCGGCCGGGGTGGCCGGGTTCTGCAGCCCGCGGCTGGCCAAGACGGCGCTGCCGCTGGCCTCGGCGGCCATCGTGGCCAACGGCCTGCAGGGCACCTACCTGCACGCCCGCGGCATCGCGCAGAAGCCGGGCGGCTGGTCGAACGCCCGCTACAACATGGAGATGGGCCCGCCGGTGCTGGCCCCGCTGCTGGTCACGATGGTCGGCGGGATGGGTCTGCTGGCCGCGGTGCTGAGGCGCGAGCGGTGACCGGTGCCGACGGCACCCGGTTTCCTGGCTTCGACCCGGCGGCGCAGGCCACGCACTGGGACGCGGTGACCGCGGGGGTGGTGCTGGGCCGGCTGGGCCGCCCGCCGGACATCCGGTACTTCACCCCGGCCCAGGAGGCCATCGCGACCGCGCTGTGTGACCAGCTGCTGGGCCAGGACTCCGGGCGGATTGTCCCGGTGGCGGCGATGATCGACGCCCGGCTGGCCGAGGCGCAGACCGACGGCTGGCGGTACGCCGACCTGCCCGAGGACGGCCAGGCCTGGCGCAACACCCTGGGGTACCTGGATGAGGATGCCCGGGCCAAGTTCGGTTCCGGGTTCGCTGAGCTCGCCGGCACCGACCAGCGCGCGGTCATCCAGGCGGTCCAGGACCTGGGCAGCGGCGAGTGGCACGGCCTGAACGCCGCGCATGCCTGGAGCCTGTGGACGCGGTACGCGTGCACGGCGTTCTACTCTCACCCTGCGGCCTGGACGGAGACCGGCTTCCCGGGGCCGGCGTACCCGCGCGGCTACAAGAACGCCGGGATGGACCGGCGGGAGCCGTTCGAGGTGGCCGACGTCCGGCCCTCGGCCGACCCGGTCGCCGGCCGGGCCGCGAGTTCGGCGGCCGGCCCGGACACGGGCCTGATGGCGGGCCTGGCCGGGGACACCGCAGCGGGCCCGCTCGCCGATCCGCTGGCAGGCGCGTCGTGACGAGCGTGCGGGATCGCAACGACTCCGCGTGGCTGCTGCCCAACGACGGCACCCGGACTAACCACCGGCTGCGCGCGGGCATGCGGCGCTTCACCGACTCCGACGAGCTGGACCTGGTCGTGGTGGGCTGCGGCGCGGGCGGGGCGACGCTGACGCAGCGGCTGGCGCGCCGCGGCTGGCGGGTGGCCGCCCTGGACGCCGGGCCGTTCTGGGACCCGGACGCAGACTGGGTCAGCGACGAGGCCGGCTCGCACCACCTGTACTGGACCGAGCCGCGGGTCATCGACGGCTCCGACCCGGTCCCGCTGGGCTCGAACAACTCCGGCCGCGGGGTCGGCGGCTCGATGGTGCACTACGCGGGCTATACCCCGCGGCTGCACCCGAGCGACTTCCGCACGCTGTCCGCCGACGGGGTCGGCGCGGACTGGCCGCTCAGCTACGCCGACCTGGAGCCTTACTACCGCGACATCGAGGCCGAGTTGCCGGTGGCCGGCGAACGGTGGCCGTGGGGCCGCCCGCACTCCTACCCGCACCGGCCGCACCCGGTCGGCGGGAACGGCGAGGCCTTCCTGCGCGGCGCCCGCGCGCTGGGCATCGAGGCCCGGGTCGGCCCGGTGGCCATCCCCAACGGCCGGTTCGGCAACCGGCCGCACTGCATCTACCGCGGCTTCTGCCTGCAGGGCTGCAAGGTCAACGCCAAGGCCTCGCCGCTGATCACCCATGTCCCGGATGCGCTGGCGCACGGGGCCGAGATCCGCCCCGACTCGATGGTGACCGGCATCGCGGTGGACGAGCGGACCGGGCAGGCCACCGGGGTGCATTACATCCGCGGCGGCGTGCCGCGCTTCCAGCGGGCCGCCGCGGTCGCGGTGGCCGGGTACTCGATCGAGACGCCGCGGCTGCTGCTCAACTCAGCGTCCCGCCGGTTCCCCGACGGTCTGTGCAACAACTTCGACCAGGTCGGCCGGTACCTGATGGTGCAGGGCGCACCGCAGACGGCCGGCCGCTTCGAGGCGGAGGTGCGGATGTACAAGGCACCACCGCCGGAGGTCAGCAGCGAGCAGTTCTACGAGACCGACCCGGCCCGGCCCTATCAGCGCGGATTCTCGGTCCAGAACGTGTCGCCGCTGCCGATCACCTGGGCCGAGCACGTGGCCGCGCAAGGCCACTGGGGCGCGCAGTTGCGCGCCTACATGAGCGACTACGTGCACTGGGCCTGCCTGGGCTCACTGTGCGAGTTCCTGGCCCTGCCCTACAACCGGGTCACCCTGGACAGCGAGCGCGACCGGTACGGCCTGCGCGTCGCCCGGTTCTCCTACTCCCAGTGCGACAACGACCGTCAGCTCATGCGCGCCGCGCGCGAGGTCATGGAGCAGATCCTGCGGGCCGCGGGAGCCACGGAGGTCATCACGATCGACCGGCAGGCGCACCTGGTCGGCGGCGCCCGGATGGCCGCCGACGAGCGCGACGGGGTCGTGGACCGGGACTGCCGCAGCTTCGCGGTGCCCAACCTGTACATCACCGACGGGAGCGTGCTGCCGACCCAGGGCAGCGCCAATCCCGCCCTGACCATCATGGCCCTCGCCGCCCGCGCCGCCGACCGGATGGCCGCGCACGCCTGCGGCCAGGGCCGATGACGAAGGCTGATCACGAAAGGAGCGTCCTGTCATGGCCGCACCCACTGTCGCTGACTACCTGCTGAGCCGGCTGCGCGAATGGGGTACCGAGCACGTGTTCGCCTATCCCGGCGACGGGATCAACGGCATCCTGGCCGCCTGGGGCCGGGCCGACAATAAGCCGCAGTTCGTCCAGGCCCGGCATGAGGAGATGGCCGCGTTCGAGGCGGTCGGCTACGCCAAGTTCAGCGGCCGCCCGGGCATCTGCATGGCCACCTCCGGCCCCGGCGCCATCCACCTGCTGAACGGTCTGTATGACGCCAAGCTCGACCACGTGCCGGTGGTGGCCATCGTCGGCCAGACCAGCCGGTCGGCGATGGGCGGCTCCTACCAGCAGGAGGTCGACCTGCTGTCCCTGTTCAAGGACGTGGCCAGCGACTACGTCCAGATGGTGACGGTCCCCGAGCAGCTGCCCAACGTGCTGGACCGGGCTATCCGCACCGCCCTGGGGCGGCGCGCTCCCACCGCCATCATCATCCCCTCCGACGTGCAGGAACTGCCGTATTCCGAGCCGGGGCACGAGTTCAAGATGGTGCCCTCCAGCACCGGCATCCACTGGCCGGCGACGGTGCCGGGCGAGGACGCGATCCGCCGGGCCGCGGACGTCCTCAACTCCGGCAGCAAGGTCGCCATCCTGGCCGGCCAGGGCGCCCGCGGCGCCCGCGGCGAGGTCGAGCAGGTGGCCGGGCTGCTCGGCGCGGGCGTGGCCAAGCCGCTGCTGGGCAAGGACGTCCTGTCCGACGAGCTGCCCTATGTCACCGGGTCGATCGGGCTGCTCGGCACCCGGCCCAGCTACGAGATGATGCAGGGCTGCGACACGCTGCTCACCGTCGGGTCCAGCTTTCCCTACACCCAGTTCCTGCCCGAGTTCGGGCAGGCCCGGGCGGTGCAGATCGACATCGACCCGTCCTTCATCGGGATGCGCTACCCGTATGAGGTCAACCTGGTCGGCGACGCCGCCGCCACCCTGCGCGCGCTGATCCCGATGCTGAAGCCCCAGCAGGACCAGTCCTGGCGGCAGGGCATCGAGGAGAACGTGGCCCGCTGGTGGGAGGTCATGGACGCCGAGGCCGAGGTCGGGGCCGACCCGGTCAACCCGATGCTGCTGTTCCGCGAGCTGTCGGTCCGGCTGCCGGACAACGCGATTGTCTGCGCCGACTCCGGTTCCAGCGCCAACTGGTACGCCCGGCAGCTGAAGTTCCGCGGCGACGTGCGCGGCTCGCTGTCGGGGACCCTGGCCACCATGGGACCGGGCGTGCCGTACGGGATCGGCGCCAAGTTCGCCGCGCCGGGCCGGCCCGCGATCGTGTTCGCCGGCGACGGGGCCATGCAGATGAACGGCCTGGCCGAGCTGATCACGATCAAGCACGACTGGCAGCAGTGGGACGACCCGCGGCTGATCATCGCCGTGCTGCACAACAACGACCTCAACCAGGTCACCTGGGAGATGCGGGCGATGGAGGGCGCGCCCAAGTTCACCGAGTCCCAGACGCTGCCCGACGTCGACTACGCGGCCTTCGCCGAGAGCCTCGGCCTGGTCGGCCTGCGCGTCGACAAGCCGGAGGAGGTGGGCCCGGCGTGGGACAGCGCGCTGCGCGCCGGGCGGCCGGCCGTGCTGGACGTGCGCACCGACCCGAGCATCCCGCCGATCCCGCCGCACGCCACGTTCGAGCAGGCTAAGGACGCGGCCGCGGCCCTGATCAAGGGCGATGAGAACCGGCGCAGCGTCATCGTCGAGGGCGTGAAGACCAAGGTCCAGGAGTTCCTGCCGGGCCGGGACCAGTCATGAGCCGGCGCACGCCTGCGCCGGGGGCGGGCATGAGCCGGCTGCCGGGGCGGCACCGCCGTGCCGGCTGACGGCACTGACCCGCCTGACGCCTTCGACGCGATCATGGCGTCGCTGGACGCGCCGCTGGTCATCGTGACGGCGGCCGCGTCTGGCGAGCGCGCGGGCTGCCTGGTCGGCTTTCACGGCCAGTCCAGCATCGCCCCGCAGCGGTACTGCGTATGGCTGTCGAAAGCCAACCGCACCTATCAGGTGGCGCTGGGCAGCGAGCACCTGGGCATCGGCTTCCTCAGCGCCGCTGATCATGACCTGGCCGAGCGGTTCGGCACACTGACCGGGGACGACACCGACAAGTTCGCCGGGCTGGACGTGGCAGCAGGCCCCGGCGGCGTCCCGGTGCTGCGGCGGTGGCCGGCCTGGCTGGCGGTCCGCCGGACGGCGCTGCTGGACGAGGGCGGCGATCACGTGTGCGTGGTCACCGAGCCCGTCGCGGCGCACGCCGGCCAGCCGTTCACGCCGCTGCGGGTCTCGCAGGCCCGGGACCTGGTGCCGGGGCATGACACCGCCGAGGCTCCGCGGCCCGGCCAGCCGGCCGCGCCATGACCAGTCCGGCCCGGCGGTCCGGTCGCGCCATGAGCAGGCCGGCCTGGCCGCCGCGGGTGCTGCGCGAGTACGCCTTGCTCGCCGACGGCGAGCGCGGCGCGGTGATCGGGCCGGACGGCACGGTCACCTGGCTGTGCGCGCCGCGCTGGGACAGCCCGGCGGTGTTCGCGTCGCTGATCGGCGGTCAGGGCGGCTACGCCGTGACCCCCGCCGACCCGTGGCATGTCTGGGGCGGGTACTACGAGCCGGGCAGCCTGATCTGGCACAGCCGCTGGGTCGGCGACGCCGTCACCGAGTGCCGCGAGGCGCTGGCCCGGCCGGCTGACCCGCACCGCGTGGTGCTGCTGCGCAGCGTCATGGCCCTGGAGGGCGGGACCCGGGTCCGGGTGCTGCTGGAGCCGCGCGGATCCTTCGGCCGGACCGGTGTCCGTGACCTGGCCCGGTCCCGCGGCATCTGGACGTGGCGCTGCGGGCCGATCCGGTTCCGGCTGTCCGGGGCGGGCCGGGCCCGGCCCGGTGCCGCCGGGCAGGACCTGGCCATGATGCTGCGCCTGGAACCGGGCCAGCAGCACGACCTGGTGCTGGAGATCAGCGACCGGCCGCTGGACGGCCCGCCGCCCGACCCCGGCGCCGCCTGGGCAGGCACGCAGGAGGCCTGGTCGTCGGCCGTGCCGGACTGCACGGACCTGATCGCGGTCAGCGATGCCCGGCATGCCTACGCCGTGCTCGCCGGGCTCACCTCCGCCAGCGGGGCGCTGGCCGCGGCCGCGACGACCTCCATTCCCGAGCGGCTCGAGAGCGTCCGGAACTACGACTACCGGTACGCCTGGATCCGCGACCAGTGCTACGCCGGCCTGGCGCTGGCCGCGCACGGGCCGCATCCGCTGCTGGACGGGACGGTGCGGTTCATCACCGACCGCGTGCTGGCTGACGGCCCGGACCTGATGCCGGCCTACACCGTGGCCGGCGAGCCGATTCCCGGCGAGCGCGGCCTGCGGCTGCGCGGCTACCCGGGCGGCACGGTGCGGACCGGGAACCGGGTCCGCGACCAGTTCCAGCTGGACGCGCTCGGCGAGGCACTCCAGCTGCTCGCCGCCGCGGTGCGGCTGGACCGGGCCAGCCCGGACACCTGGCAGGCCGCCCGGGTTGCGGCCGCCGCGATCGGGAAGCGGTGGGCCGATCCGGACGCCGGGATCTGGGAGCTGGCGCCGCAGCGGTGGGCGCACTCCCGGCTCGCCTGCGCCGCCGGGCTGCGGGCCATGGCCGCGGCGGCGGGCCACTCGGCGGGCACGGCGGCCCGCCGGGAAGCCGGCGAGTGGAGCAGCCTGGCCGACCAGATCATGGCCAGCCTGAGCGACGTCACGCACGCCACGGGCCGGTGGCAGCGGGCGCCGGGCGACGAGCGGGTCGACGCGGCCCTGCTACTGGCGGTCATCCGCGGCGCCGTCGGGCCCGGCGACCCGCGTGCCCGGGCCACCGTGCAGGCGGTGGCCGATGAGCTGGGCGACGACGGGTTCGTCTACCGGTTCCGGCAGGACACCCGCCCGATGCACGAGGCCGAGGGGGCCTTCCTGCTGTGCGGGCAGTGGATGGCCCAGGCCGCGCACGCCCTCGGCGACGAGGCCGGCGCGGCGCGCTGGTTCGAGCGCAACCGCGCCGCCTGCGGGCCGGCCGGGATCTACACCGAGGAATACGACGTGCATCAGCGGCAGCTGCGCGGCAACCTGCCCCAGACGTTCGTGCACGCGGCGGTCCTGGAGTCTGCCGTCCGGCTGTCCGGGCCGCCAGGGCCGGCGGCCGCGGGCTAGCCGCTCGGCCGGCCGCTGACCGCTCACCACGACCACTGCGAGAGGAAGCATCAGTTATGACCCAGACTGTCATGATCACCGGGGCGAGCGCGGGCATCGCCCGGGCGACGGCCGTGCAGTACGGGCGGCGGCAGGCCCGGGTGGCGCTGCTGGCCCGCGGCAAGGCCGGCCTGGAGGCGGCGGCCGCCGAGGTTCGCGCGGCGGGCGGCACGGCGCTGATCCTGCAGGCGGACGTGGCCGACCCCGATCAGGTCACGGCCGCGGCCAACCAGGCCGAGGCTGAGCTCGGGCCGGTCGACGTGTGGATCAACGTCGCGTTCACCTCGGTGTTCGCCCCGTTCACCGAGATCACCGAAGCCGAGTTCCGGCGGGTCACCGAGGTCAGCTACCTCGGCTACGTGTACGGCACGATGGCCGCGCTGCGGCACATGAAGCCCCGCGACCGCGGCACGATCGTGCAGGTCGGGTCCGCGCTCAGCGAGCGCAGCATCCCGCTGCAGTCGGCCTACTGCGGAGCCAAGCACGCCATCAACGGGTTCACCGAGTCGCTGCGCTGCGAGCTGCTGCACGAGGGCAGCGGCGTGCAGGTCACGCTGGTGCAGATGCCGGCTGTCAACACCCCGCAATTCTCCTGGGTCCGGTCCCGGCTGCCGCGCAACCCGCAGCCGGTTCCGCCGATCTACGAGCCGGAGGTCGCCGCGCGCGGCATCGTGTTCGCCGCTGACCACCCCGGCCGCAAGCAGTACTGGGTCGGCGAGAGCACGGCCGCGACGCTGCTGGCGCAGAAGTTCGCCGCCCCGCTGCTGGACCGCTACCTGGCCCGGACCGGCTACGACAGCCAGCAGACCAGCCAGCGGGAGCGTCCCGGCCGCCCGGACAACCTGTGGGAGCCGGTAGACCAGCCGCCGGGCTCCGACCACGGCGCGCATGGCTCCTTCGACAGCCGGTCGCACCAGTTCAGCCCGCAGCTGTGGCTCTCCCAGCGCGCTGAGCAGGCTGGCGCCGCGCTGGCCGGCGGCCTCGGCCGGGTGCGCCGGCGGACGGCGCCTGGTTCCCGGCGGGACTAGCACGCCCCGGCCGGGCCGCGCGAACAGCGCCCGCGGGTGCCGCCGGCACCCGGCCCGGCCGGCCGACTCGTCAGGCGCAGCCGGCCGGCGGCAGGCGGTCTCAGGGGCGGAGCAGGACCTTGATGGCGCGGCGCTCGTCCATGGCCGCGTAGGCGGCGGCGACATCGGTCAGCGGCATCTCGGTGTCGAAGACGCGGCCGGGCTGGATGGCGCCGGACAGCACGTCGGGCAGCAGCTCGGCGATGTAATCGCGGACCGGGGCGCAGCCGCCGCGCACGCCGACGTTGGTGCTGAACATGGTGGAGACGGGCAGCTCGGGGCCGCCGCCGGGGACGCCGACGAAGCCGACCTGGCCGCCCGGCCGGGCCGAGCGCAGCGCCTGGTCCATCGACTCCTTCGTGCCCACGCACTCCAGGACGATGTCGGGGCCGACCCCGCCGAACATCTCCTTCAGGGCGGCGATGCCCTGCTCACCGCGGCCGGCGACGATGTCGGTGGCGCCGAACTCGCGGGCCAGGGCCTGGCGGTCGGCGTGCCGGGACATGGCGACGACCCGGGCGGCGCCGAGCCGGACGGCGGAGATCACGGCACACAGCCCGACGGCCCCGTCGCCGACCACAGCGACAGTGGAGTCCTGGCCGACACCGCCGGACACGGCGGCGTGGTGGCCGGTGGCCATGACATCGGACAGGGTCAGCAGGCCGGGGATGAGGGCGGGATCAATCTCGCCGGGAACGGCGAACAGGGTGCCGTCAGCGAGCGGAACGCGGATGCGCTCGCCCTGGCAGCCGTCGGCGAAGCCCTCCTGCTCGATGTCCCGGCCCCAGGCACCGCCGTGGATGCAGTGCACCGAGAAGCCGTTGCGGCAGTTCACGCACGTGCTGTCGCAGACGTAGAACGGGGCGATCACGAAATCGCCGGCCTTGACAGTCTCGACGCTGGCACCGGTTTCTTCCACGATGCCCACGAACTCGTGCCCGATCCGCCGCGGCTGGGCGACGGGGAAGGCCCCGCGGTAGGGCCACAGGTCCGACCCGCATACGCAGGACGCCACGACCCGGACGACCGCATCCCGGCCGCTGGCCTGCCCGTCCGCCAGGACCGGATCCGGAACGGTCTCCAGGCGGACGTCCCGTTCACCGTGAATGATCGCGGCGCGCATCTTGCTCCCTCCGGCCAGGCTCGAAGATCGCCTGGCCGCCTCCACGGTAGCCACCGCCCCCGCCGGCCCCCGTCAGCGGCCCGGGCCCGGCGGGCTCGGGTGCTAACAGCTCCTCAGCCGGGCGTGACCAGCCTGGTCTCATAAGCGATCATCACCAGCTGGGCCCGGTCGTGGGCATCCAGCTTCATCAGCAGGCGGCTGACGTGCGTCTTGGCCGTGGCCGCCGAGATATGCAGCCGCTCGCCGATCTCGGCATTCGACCAGCCGCCGGCTACCTCGGTCAGCACCTCCCGTTCCCGGGGCGACAGCGACTCCAGGAGCTCAGGCTCGGGGCGCTGCTCGGGCTCTGGCCGGGCCGCGAACTCGCGGATCAGCCGCCGCGTGATGCTCGGGGCCAGCAGGGCATCCCCGGCGGCCAGGGTGCGGATCGCCGCCAGCATGTCCTCGGGCGCGGTGTCCTTGAGCAGGAAGCCGCTGGCCCCGGCCCGCAACGCCCGGTAGACGTAATCGTCCAGG
Source organism: Streptosporangiaceae bacterium (assembly GCA_036490755.1). Taxonomy (GTDB): domain Bacteria; phylum Actinomycetota; class Actinomycetes; order Streptosporangiales; family Streptosporangiaceae; genus DASUBV01. The sequence continues at coordinate 57,736 of DASXDJ010000019.1, read as the reverse complement.
TCAAAGGTGGTGAGTATGAGAACGCGGGCCTGCGCGGTGTCCGGGTCGCTGGTGATGGCGCGGGTGGCCTCGATACCGTCGACGAGCGGCATCCGCACGTCCATCAGGATCACGTCCGGATGATGCTCGCGGGCCAGGCTGATGGCCTGGGCGCCATCCGCGGCCTCGCCTGCGACCGCCATGCCGGGTGCGGCCCGGACCATGACGGCGAAGCCGCCGCGCACCAGCGCCTGGTCGTCGGCGATAACCACCCGGATCGTCACCGGGCCTCGTTCCCGGGCGGCGCATCGTCGCCGAACTCGCCGGCGGGCAGCCGCGCGCAGACCCGGAAGCCGCCGGCGTGCGGCCCGGCTTCCAGCTCGCCGCCGAACAGGCTCATCCGCTCGCGCATCCCGATCAGGCCGTGCCCGCCGCCCGCGCGCGGCATGACCGGCGGGGATGACCCGCGCGGGCCGTCATCGGTAACCTCAACGCGCACATCCTGCGGCCGGAAGCTGATCCGGACCAGGGCCCGGGTCGGGCCGGCGTGCCGGACCACGTTGGTCAGCGCCTCCTGCACGATGCGGTAGGCGGACAGGTCCGCGGCCGGGGTCAGCGGGCGGGCCTCACCGGCGACCTCTACCTCGGCGGTCACCCCGGCCGCGGCAGCATCGGCGATCAGCCGGCCCAGGTCGGCCAGGCCGGGAACCGGGCTCAGCTCAGCAGGATGGTCGCCGGGGCTGCGCAGCACCCCGACCAGCAGCCGCATCTCGTGCAGGGACCGGCGGGTAGTGGTCTCGATGATGGCGAGCGCGTCGCGGGCCTGCTCCGGGTCGGAGTCGATCACCATGCGGGCCACCCCGGACCGGACCGCGATGACGCTCATCGCGTGCGCCACGATGTCATGCAGATCCCGGGCGATCTGGGCGCGCTCGTCGGCCAGCGCCCGGCTGACCTGCTCGGCCTGATCCGCCTGCGCGGCGGCCTGGCGCTCAGCGGCCCGCTCGGCCTGCTGGCTGGCGTAGGCCCGGCCGGCCCGCGCGTTCTCGCCCGCCAGGCAGCCGAGCAGGATGAGTGCCACGCCGCCGATAGCGGCCTGGGCCACCTGCTGGCCGCCGCCGGCCAGGGTCGCGGCCAGCACGGCGCTGGCCACGGCGCCGGTCACGATGAGGGCGCTCCGGCGGGCGGATACCGTCACGGCCGAGTACAGCGTGAGGGCCGCCAGGAAGACGGTCGGGCCGCCGGCCCGCAGGCACAAAGTCGCGACCGCGATCGGGAAGACGACCGCCAGTGCCAGGCGCGGCGCCCGCCGGCGCAGCAGGGTCGCCGCCGCGGCGATCAGGTAGGCCGCCCAGCCAGCGATCTCCCAGCCGGTACCCGATACCAGGGGTGCCCGGCGGGTCATCAGGAACTCGATGCCGACGATCACGACGGTCACCGCAGCCAGGTCCATGACAACGAGCTGGGCGGGCGTGCAGCGGTGCGCGGCCAGGCGTCGGACCAGCGGCGGATCCAGGTCGGCGGCCGCGGCGGGGCGGTACATGCCCTGACGCTACCGAAGGCACCGCCCGCCGTCATACGCCCGGCGGGCGATTACTGCCGTACATCTCCGGGCGTAGGCGGCCCGCCAGGAGCCCCGCCCTGCCCCCGCAGGGTGACCGCAGATCGAGCCTGCAGCCTCACGACGCCGTGGCCGTGCCGCCGCAACCATGGGGCGGTCGGGCGCGACGGACGCTCCCGCGCAGACCTGGAGGTTCCGTACATGGCGGCTCTCGCTCGCTGGTGTTTCGAGCATCGCTGGAGGACCGTGGCCGCCTGGCTGCTGGCCCTGACCGCCCTGGCCGGCATGACCGCCGCCGCCGGGACGAGCTTCACGACCGACCTGAGCCTGCCCGGCACCGACTCCCAGGAAGCGGCTGCCCTGCTGACCGCGAGCTTCCCCGCCGCCGCCGGCGAGGGCGACCAGGTCGTCATCCAGACCGCGCACGGGGCCACCATCCGGTCCGGCTCGGTCCGGCCTGCGGTGACCGCCGCCCTGGCCAGGGCGGCTGCGGTGCCCGGCGTGGCCAGCGTGGCCGGGCCCTATGGCCCCGGCGGCGCGGCGCAGGTCAGCCGGGCGGGCACCGTGGCCTTCGCACGCGTTACCTGGGACACGCCCTCGGCTCAGGTGACCAGGGCGGACGCGGTGAACCTGATCCGGGCAGCGGAGTCGGCCGACGGGCCGGACGTGCAGGTGTCCCTCAGCGGCCCGGCCATCACGAGCTCCGAGCGCGCGGGCCTGGGCCGGTCGGTGGGGGTCGGCATCGCCGCCGCCCTGATCGTCTTGCTGATCGTGTTCGGCGGGGCCCTGCTGGCGTCGGTGCTGCCGCTGGTGGCCGCCCTGCTGGCGCTGGGTGTCGGGACGGCGCTGACCGGGCTGCTCAGCAACGCCGTCAGCATCTCCAGCGTGTCTACCCAGCTGGCTGTCCTGATCGGCCTGGGTGTCGGGGTGGATTACGGCCTGTTCATCATCGGGCGGTACCGCACCGCGGTGAAGACCGGAATGCCGTACCCGGCGGCGGCGGCCCTGGCCGCGCGGACGTCCGGCCGGACCGTGCTGCTGGCGGGCAGCACCGTGTGCATTGCCCTGCTCGGCCAGTTCGCCCTCGGCGTCAGCTTCCTGGACGGAGTCTCCGTCGCCGCGGCCCTCGCCGTGGCCCTGACCATGGCGACCTCCCTGACTCTCCTTCCGGCACTGCTCGGCTTCCTCGGCCCCCGGGTCCTGTCCCGGCGGGAGCGCCGGGCGCTGGCCGCCAGCGGCCCGGTCAGCGCGGAGCCGGCCGGTTTCTGGCTGCGCTGGGCCAGGTTCGTCGAGGCCCGGAAGCTGGTTGTCGCACTGGGCGCCCTGGCCGCGGTGGTGGCCATCGCGCTGCCGGCATTCGGCCTCAGCCTGGGCACGTCCGACGCCAGCACCGACCCGCCGGGCTCGACCACCCACCAGGCCTACGCCGCCCTGGCCCGCGGCTTCGGACCCGGCTTCAACGGCCCGCTCGAGCTCGCCGCCCGGACGGGCTCGGCCGCCGATGGCGCCGCCTTCCGCCAGCTCCTGGCCCGCGCGGCCCGCACGCCGGGCGTGGCCTCCGTGACTCCCGCGCTGACCTCGCCAGGCAGGACTGCGGAGCTGGCTACCATCTACCCGGCCAGCGGCCCGCAGGCCCCGGCGACCATCAGCCTGGTGAACCGGCTCCGCGCTGACCTCATCCCGCAGGCCGCCCGCGGCACCAGCCTGGTCGTCCACGTGGGCGGGGTGACCGCGGCCAACATCGACTTCGCCGGCGTCCTGGCCAGCAAGCTGCCGCTGTTCATCGCGGTGGTGGTGATCCTGGCCTTCATCCTGCTGCTCGTCGTGTTCCACAGCCTGCTGATCCCGCTGGTCGCCTCGGTGATGAACCTGCTGTCCGTCGGGGCCGGCCTGGGTGCGCTGAATGCGGTCTTCCACTGGGGCTGGGGGGGTTCAGTCCTCGGCCTGGCCGGGACCGGCCCGGTCGACTCATTCGTGCCGGTGGTCATGTTCTCCGTGCTGTTCGGCCTGTCCATGGACTACCTGGTGTTCCTGGTCAGCCGGATCCAGGAGGAGTGGCACCAGCTCCATCACGCCCCGGCCGCCAGGCTCGCGGCCCTCAGCGGCCGCGGAACCCGCCGCAACCACCAGGCCATCACCGGCGGGCTGGCCAGCAGCGGGCGGATCATCGCCGGCGCCGCGAGCATCATGGTCCTGGTCTTCGGATCGTTCCTGCTGGGCGGCCACCGGATCCTCCAGGAATTCGGGTTCGCCCTCGGCTTCTCCGTGCTCATCGACGCCCTGATCATCCGCGGCCTGCTCGTGCCCGCCGTGATGCACCTGCTGGGCCCGGCCAACTGGACCCTGCCCGCCTGGCTGGACCGCATCCTGCCGCGCCTGTCGGCCAGCGCCGCCGGTCCGGCCCGCGTCCCCGAGCCTGAACCCGAGGCCGGCCACGACCCTGTCACCACCAGCTGAGCGCTGCGATCCGACCCGTGCCCGGCGTGCCCGGTGGCAGTCCCGCCCCGGGCGCCCGGCGCGGGTGCTCAGCTGGCGCTGGAAGTGCTCTCGGCGGGGGTGGCCTCGCTGGCCAGGGCGTCGATCCAGCGCTCCAGGCGGCGGCTCTCGGCCGTGATCAGGCCGGGGTCGGCCAGCGCGTTGGCCAGCAGCGAGACCCCCTCATAGGCGGCGACCAGGGCGACGGCCAGCTCGCGGGCGTCGCCGCGGCCCATCGCCTCGAACTGCTGCTGCGCCCAGCCGATCAGCCCGGACAGCACCCCGGCGGCCTGGCCGTGCAGGGCGTCATCGCGCTTGCCCAGCTCGCACGCCAGGGAGCCGACCGGGCAGCCGTGGGCGGCCAGCGAATCGCGGCGGTCAGCCAGGTCCCGGATCAGCGCCTTCAGCCTGGCCTGCGGCGTGCGGCGCCGGTCCAGCGCCTGGCCGAGCGCGACCCGGGCGTTCTCGTAGCCGGCGACGACGGCCGCCACCAGGGCGTCCTTAGTCTTGAAGTAGTAGAAGACGTTGCCGACCGGGACCCCGGCCCGGCCGGCGATGTCAGCCAGCGAGGTCTTCTCCACGCCCTGCTCGTGGAACATCTGGCGGGCCGCGGCCACCAGCCGCTCCCGCTTGCCCGCCGGGGCGGCGCGACGCTCCTGATCCGGCGCGAGTGAGTTAGTCACCTCACCAAGTGTAGACGGCTGACGCCCGCGCCGGCTAGCGTGCGAATCAGTTAGTTAACTGACTTAATCTGAAGAACGGCCACACGGGGCCGCAGGATCGTCCGAACAGGCGCTCAGCAGAGCCCGCCCCTGGCCAGGGAGGCCGCGATGACCGGCGAACCGTACGAAAGCCCGCTGCCGCGGGCCGCCAGCACTCCCGAGGCCGCCGGCCCGGACCGGCCCGGCCCGGCCCCTGCTGCGGCCGGCCGGCCTGACCCCGGCCGTTCCGCCGCCGGCCAGGATGGCCGGCGCTGGCTGATCCTGGCCGTGATCGGCGCAGCGCAGCTGATGGTGGTCCTGGACGCCACCATCGTGAACATCGCCCTGCCATCGGCGCAGCGGGCGCTGGGCTTCTCCGCTACTGACCGGCAGTGGGTCATCACCGCCTACGCGCTGGCGTTCGGCGGGCTGCTGCTCGTCGGCGGCCGGCTATCTGACCTGCTCGGCCGCAAGCGGATGTTCATCGCCGGGCTGGCCGGCTTCGCCGTCGCATCAGCGGCTGGCGGCCTCGCCCCCGATTTCGCCGTCCTGGTCATCGCCCGGGCGGTGCAGGGCACTTTCGGTGCCCTGCTGGCGCCATCCGCCCTGGCGCTGCTGACAACTACCTTTACCGAGGCTCGCGAGCGCGGCAAGGCGCTGGGCATCTTCACCGCCATCGCCGGCGGCGGCGGTGCCATCGGCCTGCTCCTGGGCGGCGTGCTGACGCAGTACCTGTCCTGGCGCTGGTGCCTGTACGTCAACATCATCTTCGCCGCCGCGGCCCTGGCCGGGGCCATCGCCCTCATTCCCGGTCACCGGCCGTCGCGCGGCGCTGCTGTCGACGTGCCCGGCACTTTCCTGGCCGCAGGCGGCCTGGTGGCCATCGTGTACGGCCTCAGCGAAGCGTCGGTCCGTGGCTGGGGCGGCGCGCTCACCATCGGCCTGCTCGCCGGCGGCGTCGCGCTGCTCGCCCTGTTCGTGCTGGTCGAGCGGCGAGCCGCGCATCCACTGCTCCCGCTCGCCGTGGTCACCGACCGCATCCGGGGGGCGTCCTACCTGGGCGCCGCTGTCGGCGGGATCGGCATTATCGGCACGTTCCTGCTGCTCACCTTCTACTTCCAGGCCGTGCTGGGATTCTCGCCCGTGCTAGCCGGGGCTGCGTTCCTGCCGTTCATCGCCGGCGTCATCGCCGGGTCCAGCGTGGTGAGCAACGTGGCCCTGAGCCGGCTCGGGCCCAAGGTGATCGTCCCCGGCGGCCTGCTGCTCGCGGCCGCGGGCACGGCCTGGCTGACCCGGATCGGGCCCGCCGGCAATTACGGACTGGACGTCGCGCCCGCCCTGGTGCTCATCGGCGTCGGCGCCAGCTGCGCCGTGGTGACCGCGTTCACCTTCGGCCCGGCGGGCGCCCGCCCGTCCGACACCGGGGTGGCAGCGGCCCTGGTGAACAGCAGCAACCAGATCGGCGGCTCGATCGGTGCCGCGCTGCTGAACACGATCGCGGCCAGCGCGGCCGCGGCCTACGTGGCCAGTCACCCCGCGGCGCCAGGCCCGGCGGCCGCCACCGTCCACGGTGCCGTCACGGCCTTCACGGTGCTGGCCGCCCTGTTCGCGGCAGGCGCCGTCAGCACCGGCCTGCTGCACCCGCGCCGGGCTGTCGTCTCCGCCCGCAGTGCGCAGCGCCCGGCAGCTAGCATCAGGCCATGAGCGAGCCCTCCGACATATTCACCAGGCTGGCCCCGGTCCTGAACGTGACTGACCTCGCCGCCGAGCGCGCCTTCTACGAGAAGCTCGGCCTGCCGGTCATCTATGACGGCCCGGAATACCCGGACTTCATCGCGTTCGGCACGGACAGCGTTAACTTCGGCATCCAGGAAGCCCCGGCCGTCAACGACCCGCCGAGCGTGCTGACCTGGCAGATCAACGTCACCGACATCGACGAGGCCATGGCGCGCTGCCGCGCTGCGGGCATCACCTTCGAGCTCGAGCACAACAACCCGGCTCCCGGCTGGACCTACCGGCGGCTGCTGATCCGCACCCCGAGCGGCTACCGGCTGGCGCTCGAGGGCCCGAGCGACTAGCGGCCGGGCCAGGCTCCCGGCCGGCCCGGGCTCATCCCGGCCGCGGCGCCCGGCCGGGATGCTCGGAGTCGATCAGGCCGGCGTACTCCGGGTGCTCCTGGATGAACTCACCGACGATCGGGCACATGATGCTGAGCGTCATCTGGCGGGCCCGGATGTCGTCCAGGGCGTAGGCGATGAGCTGATGGGCGATCCCGTGGTGGCGGTACTCAGGATCGACCGCCGTGTTGATCAGGATCCGCCGCTGGCGGGCATCCTCGTAGCCGATGATCCCGATGGCCTTCCCGTCCACGACGGCCTCGTACTCGCTGCTGTCCGGGTTGTCCCGGACCAGCACGGCTGGTCGGTCCTCAGTCACATGGCCTCCTTGCGGACAGTTTTCGTGACCCATCATCATGGCGCCTTCCGGCCCGGGGAGGCGGATCCGCCACGGCACTGGCACCCTCGCAGTCCGGACGCGGCCGTCCGGCACTCGAGCGCGGAGAATCCGGACGGTGCCCTCAGCAGACGTCGCGGGCGCTGAGGAGCGGCAGCGGCGATTCGCGATCGGCCTCCTCAAGGCCGAGGCTGATGACCCGGCGGGGGCGGATCCGGATGAGGGCGCCGTCTTTCCCGGCGGCCGGCGCCCCGGCCTCGGGGCGGACCTGCTCGGCGGTGCCGCGGACCTCCAGGCACCGCACCAGCCAGGGCTCGCGGGAGATGATGTCGTCGACGACGAAGGCGACGCGGTCGCGGGCAGCGACATTACGGAACTTCTGGCTGGCGGCCATCCGGTAGCCGCTGATGTCGATCGTGCCCAGGGCCTGGTTGTGGGTGAAGCCCACCGGGTTGACCTGGACGGTTCCGTCGGGCTGGACGGTCGCCAGCCGGCCGAGCTGCTGGCTGGCCAGGTAGCTGGTCTCGGAGTCGGTGAAGATCATCAATCCTCCCTGCGGTACTGCGGATGCGAAAGCGCGCTGCTAGCGGGCGGCGCTGCCCGCGCGGGCGGCGGTCCACGCGGGGCTGTCGAGGAAATGGGTGTCGTAGGTGTCCTGCAGGCCGGTCAGCACCTGCCGGGGCTCGGCGCCCGCCCGGATCCTGACCAGGCGGCGGAAGTACTCGAACCGCTCGATGCCGGGCGTAGCGATGACCAGCGCGTCAGCGCCACAGCCGCGGTGCGGGCCGAACGCATGGGCGGTGCCGGGCGGCACGACCAGCAGGTCGCCTTCCCCGGCCGTGACGACCTCGGTGCCGATGAGGACATCGAGGGCGCCGCCGAGAATGTAGAACAGCTCGCTGGAGCCGTCATGCCGGTGCGGGATCGCGCCGGAGTCTTCCGGAGCCAGGACGATCCGGTGACTGGTCAGCGCTCCCCCGGTGGCCGGGGCGTCGGCGAGCAGCACGTGCCCGATGGCGGGCAGCTGCTCAGCTTCCCCGGCCCGGACGAGGACCGGCGGCCAGGGCCGGACCGGCGCGGATACGGGCGTCATCTGGGACATCTGCGGTTACCTCGCGTTTCGGCGGAGCGGGCGTCTGAGATTCAGCCTGGCCGCTGCGCAGCGATCGGTCCAACAGATTTTGGCGAATATCAGCATCGCTAGAATCGATCCATGGAGCTGCGCCAGCTTGCGTACTTTGCCGCCGTCGCCGAGGAACTGCACTTCACCCGGGCCGCGCGCCGGGTACATGTCGTGCAGTCGAGCCTGAGCGCGTCGATCAGCGCACTCGAGCGGGAGCTCGGCGACACGTTGTTCGTCCGGGATAACCGCCGCGTCGCGCTCACGCCCGCCGGCCGGGCGCTGCTGCCCGCCGCGCGCCGCGCGCTGGCCGCCGCCGAGGACGGCCGGGCTGCTGTCGCCGGAATCCGCGGCCAGCTGCACGGCCGGCTGCTGGCCGGCGCGATCCAGACCGTCGGCGTCATCGACCTGGCCGCCGCGCTGGCCCGCCTGCACCATGAGCACCCGGGCGTGACCGTCCGGCTCACCCACACCTCAGCCGCCGCCCTGGCCCGCGCGGTCGCCGGCGCCGAGCTGGACATCGCCTTCCTCGACGGCCCGGTCGACACGGCCCGGCTGACCCGCATCGACCTGGGCCACGACGAGCTTGTCCTCGCCGTGCCCGCCGCCGACCCGCTGGCCGGCCGCGCCGCCATCCGGCTCGCCGACCCGGCGCTGCGCGATCGTGAGTTCGTCGACTACCGCGCCGACTCCGCGCTCACCGCCCAGATCGATGCCGCCTGCGGCCGGGCCGGGCTGGCCCGCCGGGTGAGCTGCGAGGCCCAGACGATCGCCTATCTGACCGAGTTCGTCCGGCACGGCATGGGCCTGGCCATCCTGCCGCCTGCCGCCGTCCGGGACGCACCGGGGATCTGCGCCGTTCCGGTCACCCCGCGCATCCGCCGCGACCTCGCCGCCGTTGTCGCCGCGCACCGTGCCCCCACCGGACCGGCCCGCGCCCTGCTCGACCTGATCGCGGCAGAAATCCGCCACGGCTGACCCGGCCGGCCCGGGCGGACGCGAGTCCGCAGCGCGACCGCGCGGCAGGCCTGGCCAATGGTGACGCGGACGGCATCAACGGTAATGTGTCGGCCGTCAGGAATGGCGCGCATAACCGCGGCAGGGCTCGATAGGGGCGAATCTGGATGGACGCTGAGCGCCCGGCCTTCGACACCAGCATCGCGCATCACGCCCGGATCTATGACTACCTGCTGGGCGGGAAAGACAACTACGCCGCCGACCGCACCGCGGGCGAGGCGCTGATCGCGGCCTATCCCACGATGGTGGAACTGGCCCGGGCCAACCGGGCGTTCCTGGGCCGGGCGGTGCGCTACCTGGCCGGCGAGGCCGGAATCCGCCAGTTTCTCGACATCGGCACGGGCATCCCGGCGGCGGGCAATACCCACCAGGTCGCCCAGGAGATCGCTCCCGAGAGCCGGGTCGTCTACGTCGACTATGACCCGGTCGTGCTGGCTCACGCCCGGGCGCTGCTGGCCAGCAGCCCGCACGGGGCCACCGATTACATCGACGCTGACGCGCGTGACGTGGGCACGATCCTGGACCAGGCCGCGCGCACGCTGGACTTCTCCCGGCCCGTCGCGGTCATCAGCCTGCTGACCCTGCACGCGATCAGCGACGCCGACGACCCGCACCAGATCATGGCCACGATCATGGCCGCGGTCCCGGCGGGCAGCTACCTGACCATCTCCCATCCCGCCTCGGACATCGAGCCGGACAAGGTGAGCGACCTGGAGGCGCGCGTCAACCAGCTCAGCCACCAGCAGTACACCGGCCGCGCCCGCGCCGAGGTCCTGCGGTTCTTCACCGGCCTGGACCTGGTCGAGCCGGGGCTGGTCCAGGTCCACCAGTGGCGGCCCGGCATCGCGACGAGCCGGACGCTGGCCCTGTGGGCCGCGGTCGGCCGCAAGCCCGGCTGATGGGCCCGGTCATCCGGCGCTGACGCTGACCGCGCGCTGGCCGGCCGAGGACTGGATGGCCGCGTCAATCACCGCCATGACCTGCAGCCCCGTCCGCACGTCGGCATTCCGCGGGATCTGCCCGGACCGGATCGCGGCGGCCACCTCGCCCGCCTGCAGGGCCAGCACGTTCGTCACCGGAGCACCCGGCATCTCATCGATGACCCCCGCCGGCCCGGACCCGGGCGGTGCGGCGCCCGGCTGGCCGGAGTGCCGCTGCAGGTCTCCGGCGAACTGGCGGCCGAGCCACGCCGAGCTCGACAGGCGCCCGGCCGAGCCGGTCACCGACAGGTGATTGCAGTCGTGGTTGAAGGCCACCTCCAGGTGCGAGGTGACGCCACTGACGTGGCCGAGCATCAGGCTGGCCAGGTCGTCGCTGACATGGCCGGGCAGCGTGGTCCGCAGGCTGGCGGTCACCTCAGCGACGTCACCGAACAGCCGGATCGCCGCGTCGATGGCGTGCGAGCCGAGGTCATGCAGCGCGCCGCCGCCGTCGGCAGTGCTGGTCAGGTTCCGCCACCCGCGGTGCGCGCCGGTGTCGAAGGCGATCGAGATCCCGGCGTGCCAGACCGGGCCCAGGACTCCCTGCCGCAGCAGGTCACCCGCCCGGGCCAGGACCGGCGACCAGGCCATGCAGCTGCCCACCGCCAGCAGGCGGCGCGCCGCCCGGGAGGCCGCCGCCATCTCCTGGCCCTCGTCTCGCGACACCGCCATCGGCTTCTCGACCAGCACGTGGCAGCCGGCCGCCAGGCTCTCCAGCGTCAGGCTCCGGTGCAGCTGCGCGGGCACGACGAGGTGGACCACCTCGGCGCCCAGGCCGGGCAGGTCAGCCAGCCGCGAGGTGACGGTGACCGGGTCGTCGCCGAGCAGGTCCCGGACCGGCCCGGGCTGACGGGAGACAATCGCCCGCAGCTCGCAGTCCGGCTGACTGCGGATCGCGGGCACCACGTAGTCCAGCGCGAATGTGCTGGAGCCGACCACGGCCCAGCCGACCTGATTGCTCATCCTCTGACTGCCCCGATCGCCATGCCGTCGCCGGCCCGTTTCTGGTCAAGCCCCTCGAACTGTGCCACGGCCGGCGAGATCGCCGCGATCGGGGGGCTGCTGATCATCAGTTCGGGTGTGGGAGGCTGTCCGAAATGCCCTTCAGGGGGATGACCTGCGCTGGAAGCGAGAGGACTGATCGCACGCGATGACCGTCGTCGAGGCAGATGTCGTCGTCATCGGGGCCGGCTCGGTCGGGAGCATGGCGGCCTGGCAGCTGGCCGCGCGCGGGCTGCGCGTCGTGGGCATCGACCGGTTCACCGTCCCCGGGCCGTTCTCGGCGTACGCGGGCGAGTCGCGGGTGTTCCGGATGGTCTACGCCGAGGGCGGGCACTACACGCCCCTGCTGCAGCGGGCCCGCGGCCTGTGGCGCGAGCTGGAGGCGGCGAGCGGGGCCAGCCTGCTGAGCGTCACCGGCGTGGTGACCATCACGGACCACGATCATCCCAGCCACGCCGCCCTGCTGCGCGCCGGCCAGGAACAGGGCCTCAGCTTCGAGGTGGTGTCCGGCGAGGAGGCGCGGCGGCGGCTGCCCCAGCACGTCATCCGCGACGGCGACGTCGCCCTGCTCGATCCGGCGGGCGGCTTCGTGCGCAGCGAGCACGCCGTCTTCGCGGCCCTGCGGCAGGCCGAGCGCGGCGGAGCGTCCTTCCTGGGAAACCGGAACGTCACCGGCCTGGACCGCCACGGCGACCGGTGGTCGGTCCGCACGGATCAGGAAGAAGTGCGCGCCCCGCGGGTGCTGGTGGCGACCGGCACGGGTGCCGGGCCGGCGTGCGCCGCGCTCGGCACGCACCTGGCCGTGCTCCCCCAGGTACTGACCTGGTTTCCCGTCGCCGATCAGGACCTCCTGCGCAGCCAGCCCGAGCAGGTCTTCATCCGCATCTCCCGCGACGCGCAGTACTACGGGTTCCCCAGCGCCGACGGCTGGACGGTCAAGGTGGCGGCCAGCATCTACCTCGACGAGGTCGCCTCGATGGCCCGGCCGCCGGCCTGGGATCCGCGCCACCTCGACACCGTGCGGGCCTGGGTGCGCGCCTACCTGCCGGCCCTGGATCCGCAGCCCGTCCGCGCGGTCCTGTGCGCCGACGGCTACACGCCCGACGAGGCCGGCCTGCTCGGACCGGTGCCCGGCATGGACGGCGTGATCGTCGCCACCGGGTTCTCCGGCCACGGCTTCAAGATGGCCGCCTCGCTCGGGGCCGTCGCCGCTGACCTGATCGCGTCGGGGACGACCGCGACCGACATCAGCTTCCTGGACCCGGCGCGTTTCCTGCCGCCAGGGCAGGAGCTCACGGACCTGCCGCTCGGCGGCGCCGCCCCGCGACAGGAGTCCTCGTGACCAGCATCTCCCCGTACCGGCTCGGCGAGCTCACCGCGCAGCCGGGGGCACAGGTCCGCGGCCGCTGCGCCGTCGACCTGGGGACGGCATCGGTCTCGCTGCCGGTGGCCATCACGCACGGCAGCGCTCCGGGCCCGGTGCTGGCCATCACGGCCGGCATCCACGGCGGCGAGTACGTGCCGATGATCGCGGTCCGGCAGTTCGTCCGTGACCTCGACCCCGCGCAGCTGCGCGGCACGATCGTGGCCTGCCTGCAGTCCAGCCCGGCCGCCTTCGAGCAGCGCACGCCGTTCCTCAACCCGCTCGACGGCCAGAACCTCAACCGGTCCTTCCCCGGCGACGCCGCGGGCGGCCCGACCGCGCGGCTGGCGGCCTGGCTGTGGGAGAACCTGCTGACCCGCGCGGACTATTACGTCGACTGTCACTGCGGCGATCTGCCCGAGGTGCTGGACTCCTTCGCCGGGGTCAGCCCCGGGCCCGGCGGCACGATCAGCGAGCAGGCCCGGGGCATGGCCGACTGCTTCGATGTCAGCCGTCTCATCATCGACCAGACGACCGGGTCCACGATCGAGCAGGCCGCGCTCGCCGGGATCCCGGCCGTCCTGGTCGAGGTCGGCGGCGAGGGCCGCTGGTCGCAGGAGCAGGCCGGCATCCAGCGCGACGGCCTGCACCGCGTCGCGGCCCTGGCCGGCATCCTGCCCCGCCGGATCGCCAGCCGGCCGCGGCTGCCCGTCTACGAGGACGCCGCTGACGTGCTCAGCGACCGGTCCGGCCTGTGGTTCCCCGAGGTCACCCCGGGAACGCCGGTCGCCCGGGGCACCCGGCTGGGCCGCCTGGAGGACGTCTTCGGGGACAGCGTCCAGGAGATCCTCGCTCCGGAGGCGGGCGTGCTGACCTACGGGCTGGGCAGCCTGGCCGCCGCGGCGGGCAGCCTGCTGGCCTCGATATCCCGGCCCCGCCCGTAGCCGGGCCGGCTTGTCCTGGTCCCGCAGCCGGGCCTGCCGGACCGCTGCCGAGCCGGCTCTTCGTTAGGTACCGGCTGCCGTGGGTAGTGCCACCCTCCGTCAACGGAGGAGGCCCTGGTGGCTGAGCGCGAATCTTCACCGGCGGCCAGGCAGGCCGATGCGAGCACGGCCGACCTGGTCCGGCAACTGGCTGAGCAGACCTCGCACCTGGTCCGGGATGAGCTCCGGCTTGCCCAGGCCGAGATGACCCGCAAGGGCGCGCGAGCCGGCCGCGGCGCGGGCCTGCTGGGCGGCAGCGGAATCCTGGCCCTGTACGGGACCGGCTGCCTGCTGATCGCCGCGGTGGCCGGGCTGGCCCTGGTCCTGGCCACCTGGCTGGCCGCGCTCATCGTCGCCGCGGCCGTCCTGGCCGTCGCCGGCCTGGCCGCGCTCACGGGTAAGCAGCAGCTGGGCCGGGCCACTCCGCCGGTGCCCCGGCAGGCCATTGAGAGCACGAAGGCTGACGTGCAGGAGATCAGGGAGAAGGCACACCGATGAATCCGGCCCGCCCAGAAGAGACAGCCAGCCTGCCCGGTGACGCAGCTGCCACCCCGGCCAGCCCGGAGGAGCTGCGCGCCGACATCGAGCGGACCCGCGAGCAGCTCGGCGACACGGTCGAGGCCCTGGTCGCCAAATCAGACGTGAAGGCCAGAGCCCGGCAGCAGGCCAGCAGCCTGGCCCGCGACGTGACTGGCTCCGCCGCCCGGCAGGCGGACAAGCTGGCCGGGCGGCTGGAGACGGCAGCGGCGCGAGCGGTGCCGCCGACCACCGCCGATCCCGGTCGTGCCCGGCGCGCGGCTCAGCAGGCCGCAGCCGGACTGGCGGCCCTGACCGCGGCCGGCGGCGTGGTCGCTGTCTGGCTCAGCCGGCGGAACCGGCGCCGGTAGAGCGGCGCGCGATGCGCCCCGGCCGGCCGCGCTGCGAGCAGAAGCCGCAGAGCATGCGGCGCAGCACGGGCCGGTCGCGCCGGAACCGCGCGACGACCTCGAACCTGTGCCGGGGCGAAGGCGGACGCCACACCCGTCCGTCCCGTCCGGGTGCTGCGCCCTCGTCCCGGGGCTGACGTACAGTTGGTATCCGGTTTAGTAGCCGTCGGGTCCGGTCCCTGCCTGACAATTCTGGTGAGGATGACCCGATGCCAGTCTTGACGGGTATCAGCGGGCGGCCGTGCCGCCGCCCTGGCTGGCGATGCTGCCCTGGTGCCAGCCGGTGACCGGGGACGGCGCCACCCGTCGGCCATCGCCGGAGCGCAGTCTGCCGGGCCGGAGACCCGCCACTCCCGCGCGTGCCGGTGCCGGGCCCGGCAAGGTCGCCGCGATCATGGAGCAGGCCTTCGACCGGGACTCGCTGCAGGTGCTGCGGGCGGCAGTCGCCGCGTACGTCACGCAGGCGGGCGTGCCGCCCTGCCGGATTGTTGATCTCGTTCTCGTCGTGCACGAGCTGGCGGCCAACGCCGTGTTCCACGGCGCCGGGCACGGCAGGGTGCGTATCTGGCGACGCGGCCACGCCGTGCACTGCGAGGTGACCGACGACGGGCGGCCGGAGAGCTCCGCCGTCAGCCGCGCCGCCCGGCCGGGACCGGGCACCGGGCGGGCGGAGACCGCTGCTCCCTGGGCTGCCGAGGACGGTCACGGACTGTGGGTGGTCGGCCAGCTCGCCGAGCACGCGGCCATCCGCTGTGGTCCGCACGGCACGACTGTGGCGGTCCGCATCGCTGTCAGCCCGGCCGGATCGTAACTGACGGTAACCGAGGTCACCTGGCCTGGTAGCGCGCGGCGAGCTCCGGGCTCTGCGCGCCGAACGCGGCGAGGTCGGCCTGGAAGACGGCATCCAGCAGGGCGCCGTCCGCCACGCCGGGGGCGCAGACGACCTCGCCCAGTTCCAGGCCGCGCAGGCTGGCGGTGACGACGTCGGCCGCGGACATCCGGGGCACGGCACTGAGGTCGAGGCCCTGACGCTCGTGGAACTCGGTGGCCACGACGCCGGGGCAGACGACCTGGACCCGGACCCCGGTGCCCGCCAGTTCTACGTGCAGGGCCTGGGACATCGCGACCAGCAGGGCCAGGGTCCCGGCGTAGACGGCGCGGCGGGGCAGCTGGGGCTGCTTGGCCGGGCCGCTGAAGGCGATCATGCCGGCCACGCTGATGATCGTGCCCGCGCCCCTCGCCTGCATGCCCGCCACGGCAGCCCGGGTCAGCATCGTCGGGGCGACCACCTTGACGTGCACGAGCTCGCGGGCCAGGGCGGCGGGGAGCTGCGCCAGCGACATGTAGTGCGCCACGCCGGCGTTGTTCACCAGCATGGTCAGCGGCTCGGTCGCGCACACCTCGGCGACCGCGTCCACGCCGTCGTCGGTGGACAGATCGGCGACCACGGTGCGCACCTCGACACCGGGGTGGGCCGCGGCCAGCTCGTCCAGGCGGCCCCGGCGCCGCCCGACGACTACCAGGTCGCAGCCGTCGGCGGCGAGGCGCTCGGCGAAGGCGCGGCCGATCCCGGACGAGGCGCCGGTGACCAGCGCCAGCCTGCTCATCAGTGCTGCCCCCAGTGCGGCGGTCGCTGGCTTCCGTTAGCGCCCGGCAGCCAGCGGCGCATGCAGGCGAGCAGCTCGTCGGTGTCGACCGGCTTGGTGACGTAGTCGCTGGCACCGGCGGCCAGGCTCTTCT
Source organism: Streptosporangiaceae bacterium (assembly GCA_036490755.1). Lineage (GTDB taxonomy): Bacteria > Actinomycetota > Actinomycetes > Streptosporangiales > Streptosporangiaceae > DASUBV01. Next base: position 41,435 of record DASXDJ010000019.1, on the reverse strand, counting down.
CCCGGTCGCTCTGCATGGCCCGGGCCGTGACCGCGATGACCGGCAGGTCGGCGAAGGCCGGGATCTCCCGGATATGGCCGATCGTGGTGTACCCGTCCATCTCCGGCATCATGACGTCCATCAGCACGAGGTCAATGCCCGGCGTCGACTGCAGGGCCTCGATGCCCTGCCGGCCGCTGGGGGCGTGCATGACGGCGATGCCGTAGAGCTCCAGAATGCTGGTGATCGCGAAAGCGTTCCGGATGTCATCGTCGACGATGAGGATCCGGCGGCCGCGGATGCCGTCCGGCGGCTCGATGGCGGGCACCGCGTGGGCCAGCGCGGCAGCCGGCGACGGCGGGCCGGGCTCGGCCAGGGTGACGGCCGGGGCTGCGGCCTGGTCCGGGCCGGCCGCACCGGCGGGCTGCGGCTCCTCCGACGACGGCAGGTACAGGGTGAAGACGCTGCCGCTGCCCGGCTGGCTCTGGGCGTCAATCCGGCCACCGAGCTGCGCGGCCACCTCACGGCTGATGGCCAGCCCGAGCCCGGTGCCCCCGTAGCGGCGGCTGGTGGTGCCGTCCCCCTGCTGGAACGCCTGGAAGATCGTCTTGATGCTGTCATCGGAGATGCCGATGCCGGTGTCGCTCACCGAGAACGTGATCGCCGGGCCCTGGCCGGGACCGGCCGCGCCCGTCAGCTCGATCTGCAGCAGCACCCGGCCCCGCTCGGTGAACTTCACGGCATTCGACAGCAGGTTGTGCAGCACCTGGCGGAGCCGCTGCCGGTCGGTGACCAGCTCGGCGGAGACATCCGGGGCCACCGCGACGGCGAACTCCAGCCGCTTGTCGGCCGCCAGCGGCTCGAAGACCGAGCGCAGGTCCTCCACCAGCGAGTTCAGCGCGAACCTCTCGGGGTGCACCTCCAGCTTGCCCGCCTCGACCCGGGACAGGTCGAGGATGTCATTGATCAGCAGCAGCAGGTCCGACCCGGATGAGTGGATGACGTTGGCGTACTCGACCTGCTTGGGAGTGAGGTTCTCAGCCGGGTTCTGGGCCAGCAGCCGGGCCAGGATGAGCAGGCTGTTCAGCGGGGTGCGCAGCTCATGGGACACGTTGGCCAGGAACTGCGACTTGTACCGCGACGCCAGGTCGAGCTGCCGGGCGCGCTCCTCGATCTCCTGCCTGGCCTGCTCGATCTCGGCGTTCTTGATCTCGATATCCCGCTTCTGCCGGGCGAGCTGGGCGGCCTTGTCCTCCAGGTCAGCGTTCGACCGCTGCAGCTCGGCCTGCCGGGCCTCCAGCTCGCCGGTGCTGGCCTGCAGCTCGCCCGCGAGCCGCTGAGACTCCTGCAGCAGGTCATCGGTCCGGGAGTTGGCGATGATGGTCCGGACGTTCACTCCGATCGTCTCCATCATCTGCTCCAGGAAATCCTGGTGGACCTGGGTGAACCGGCTGAACGAGGCGACCTCGATGACGCCGAGGACCTGACCCTCGAAGACAATGGGCAGCACGATCAGGTTCGCGGGCGGGGCCGCGCCGACGCCGGAGGAGACGGTCACGTACCCCGGCGGGACGTCGCTGACGAAGACCGGCTTCCTGGTCTTGGCCACCTGGCCGATCAGGGACTCGCCCAGCCGGAACCGGCGGGCTGTCCCGTCGTCCGCCCGCTGGCCGTAGCCGGCGATCATGCGCAGGACGGTGCCCCCGGCCGGGTCCTCGGCGATGAAGAACGTCCCGTGCTGCGCGGCCACCAGCGGGATCAGCTCGTTCATGATCAGCTCGGCGACCGTCACGACATCCCGGTGTCCCTGCAGCAGGCCCGCGATCCGCGCCAGGTTGGTCTTGAGCCAGTACTGCTCCTGGTTGGCCTTGGTCGTCTCCCGCAGCGACTGGACCATGGCGTTGATGTTGTCCTTGAGGTCAGCGACCTCGCCCTCGGCGTCGACGCTGATGGACCGGGTCAGGTCGCCGGTCGCGACCGCGCTGGTCACCTCGGCGATGGCCCGGACCTGACGGGTCAGGTTTCCGGCCAGCTCGTTGACGTTCTCGGTGAGCCGCTTCCAGGTGCCCGACACGCCCTCGACTTCGGCCTGGCCGCCGAGGCGCCCCTTGCTGCCCACCTCCCGCGCGACCCGGGTGACCTCGGCGGCGAAGGAGGACAGCTGGTCCACCATCGTGTTGATGGTGGTCTTGAGCTCCAGGATCTCCCCGCGCGCATCGACGTCGATCTTCTTCGACAGGTCGCCCTGCGCCACGGCCGTGGTCACCTGCGCGATATTGCGGACCTGGCTGGTGAGGTTGCCGGCCATCAAGTTCACCGAGTCGGTCAGTTCACGCCACGTCCCGCCGCCCCCCGGCACCTGGGCCTGGCCGCCGAGGCGGCCGTCGGTGCCCACCTCGCGGGCGACCCGGGTCACCTCGTCAGCGAACGAGGACAGCTGATCCACCATCGTGTTCATGGTGTCCTTCAGCTCGAGCATCTCGCCCTTGACATCGACGGTGATCTTCTGGCTCAGGTCACCTTTCGCCACGGCGGTCGCCACCTGGGCGATGTCGCGGACCTGCCCGGTGAGGTTCTCCGCCATCGCGTTGACCGAGTCCGTGAGATCGGCCCACGTTCCCGCAACGCCCGGGACGTGCGCCTGGCCGCCGAGCTTGCCGTCCGTGCCCACCTCGCGGGCCACCCGGGTGACCTCCGAGGTAAACAAAGCGAGCTGATCGGTCATACTGTTAAAAACCGAGGCAATCTCGTCGGTAAGCGGGTCACCGGTGCGCGGCAGCCGGGTACCGAAATCGCCGCCGCGCACCGCAGTCAGGCCCTCCAGCAGCTGCTGCAGCCGCGGGTCGGTAGCCGGGCCTCCCGGCAATGAGGACTGGACCATCAGACGGCTCCTCGGGCTGTGTCCGGCGGAATCTGACTGCTCTGCCGGCCGGCATGCGCTTAGGTGACGAACGGCTATTGCCCCGCTGAGTGATAATGCCCAAAATAGCCGTTCGGCCCGGCGGGACGGCCGGTAACCTGGCAGCACGGCCTCCGAATCGCTCTCCGGAAGGATCCCGCTATCGTGCCAGCAGCCACCGGCGGAGAGCTCCACCGGCTGAGCGCGCTGATAGCCCGGCAGCGGGAGGAGCTCGACCAGCTGACGGCGGCGGCCGCCGCCCGTTCCGTGATTGACCTGGCCCGGGGCGTGCTGATGGAACGTCTCGGCTGCTCAGCGGCCGAGGCCCGGGCTCAGCTCGAGCGGCTGTCCCGCGACTCCAGCGCCAGCGTGACGGAACTGGCCGCCCAGATCGCCGGGCAGCTGATTCCCGGCTTTTTGCCCGACCCCCCGCCGCCGGGCAGCACGGCCAGCATCGCGCTGGCCAGCGCAGCCGCGGAACTTGCGGCGGACGGCGACCGCGTCGCGGCCGCCGTCCTGGCGGAAGCGCTGGCCCCGGCCGGGGCGACGGCCGTGGCGCTGTGGCTGGCCGACCCCGATGGCGGCCTGGAACTCGCGGGCGAGGCCGGGTTCGGCGCGCGCGAGGCCAGCCGCTGGCGGCGCATTCACCCGGACATGGACAACGTCGCGAGCCAGGTGGCCAGCGGCGGCCCCGAGGCGTGGTGGCCGGCCGGCCAGCCGGCCGGCAGCTCCGTGCCGCTGATCGGCCGGTGGCCGGGCGGAGCACGGGCCGTCCTGCAGTTCCCCGGCCCGGTGCCGGGCGCCATGGAGGTGTGCTGGCCCGGGCCGCTCACCGGGTTTCCCGATCTGCTGCACCGTCAGCTCACCGCCATCGCCGGGGTCTGCGCGCAGGCGCTGGGGACCCGGCTCGAGCACGGCGAGCCGGCCGGCGACCACCGGGCATCGTGGGCGTTCGAGCTCCTGGACACCCTGCCCGGATCTGCGTTGTTCGCCCGGTCTGTCCGGGATGGGAACGGGCAGGTGACCGGGTTCCGCATCTGCTATCTCAGCGACGGCTTCGCCGACCCGGCCGGCCGGGGCGCGGCGGATCTGCTGGACCGCCCGCTGCTGGAGGCCTACCCGGCCGCGGCGCTGCCCGGCGGCCTGTACGACCGGGCCGTCGCGGTGATGAGCACGGGAGAGCCGCAGAGCATCTCCGGCGACATCATCAGCGCGAGTCCCGGCCCGACGCCGTCGGCGCCGCTGACCGAGGTCCGGATCAGCCGCCTGTACGACGGGGTCATCGTGGCCTGGCGGCCCGCCGACGAGGTCGCGCGCCTGACCACCTTGCTCCAGCAGGCCCAGCGGCTGGGCCGGATCGGCGGCTGGGAGGAGAACCTGCTCACCGGGGATGTCCTGTGGACCGAGCCGACCTTCGGGCTGTTCGGCCAGCCGGCCGGCACCCCGATCGCTGTCGCCGAGCTGCATGAGCATGTCCCGGCCGATGCCGTCCCCGCCGTGGCCCGGTTCCGGGATGCGCTGCTGAAGGACAAGCGCGGGACCGCTGCCGCGTTCCGCATCATCCGCGCCGATGATCAGAGCGTGCGGCACATGCGCGCCTTCGCCGAGCCGGTGACCGACGGCGCCAGCACGCTGGTGGCGATCCGCGGCGCCTACCAGGACGTCTCGGCCGACTATCACACCCAGGTCGCCTTCGCCGCCACCCGGGACCGGCTCGCTGACACCGAGGAGCGCGCCGAGGAGGACCGCCGCCTGGCCCTGCGGCTGCAGCAGGCCATCACGCCCCGGGCCTCGATCCCGGTCGAGACCCCCGGCCTGGACGTCGCCGCCCGGTACCGGCCGGCCGGGCCGGGCAGCCTGGTCAGCGGCGACTGGTACGACGCCGTGCCGCTGCCGAGCGGGCAGATCCTGCTAGTGGTCGGCGACATCGCCGGGCACGGCATCGACGCGGTCACCGGGATGGTCGCGCTGCGCAACTGCCTGCGCGGGCTGGCCGTGACCGGCGCGGGACCCGCGTCGCTGCTGGGGTGGCTGAACAGCACGGCGTGCCACCTCACCGACGGCATCCTCGGGACCGCCGTGTGCGGCCTGTACGACCCGGCCAGCCGGGCCTTCCGCTGCGCCCTCGCCGGTCACCTCCCGCCGGTCCTGGTCCGGGGCAGGGCAGCGGCCCAGCTGTCTTTCCCGACCGGCGTCATGCTCGGCGCGGACCCGGACGCCTGCTACCAGGAGACGAGCATCGTGCTCGAGCCCGGCGACGCCATCGCGATGTTCACCGACGGCCTCATCGAGCGCCGGGACGAGGCCATCGACGACTCCCTGGCCTCGCTGCTGCGGGCCGCCAGCATGCCCACCTGCGACATCGACGGCTTCGCCGACAGCCTGCTCGCTCACACCCGTTCCAATACCAGCGACGACGCGTGCCTGGTCGCCGTGCACGTGCGCTGAGGCGGGCCGGCCCGCCCGGCGGATATTCTGAAGGACATGGACACCCGGGCCAGTGACACGCTCCCCGGGGCCAGGGTGCGCGTCCGGCGGCGGCCGCCAGAGCCGCCGCCGTCGGGAGCCCGGCCGCGGGAGTGGCTGGCGCTGGCGGACGGAGCCATCCAGGAAGCCAAGACCGAGGGGCCCGATCTCGCCCTGGTCGGAATGCCGCTGCCGTACCAGCCGGGCCGCACGGAGCGCCGCAGCGGCATTCCCGCTCAGGTGATCACGTCGGATCACGTGCCTAATTCGTGTACCTGCTCGTGGGCCTACTCCCACGGAAAACTGACGCTGAAGCACTACAACGCGGCCTGCCCGGTCCATCCGGACACCCCCGGTCAGTAACGCGGGGCAGGCTGGTCAGGCGGCCTGGCTGCGGTCCGGCGGTACGGGCTGCTGAGTCCAGATGGTCTTGCCCGCCTCGGTGTAGCGGGTGCCCCACCGCCCGGCGAGCCGCGCGACCAGCATCAGCCCGCGCCCGCCCTCGTCGTAGCGATCCGCCCGGCGGTGCCGCGGAGCCGTCACGCTCGCATCCGAGACCTCGCAGCTCAGCGTGGTGTCGAGAATCATCCGCAGCTGGATCGGCCCCTCAGCGTGCCGGATGGCGTTGGTCACCAGCTCGCTCACGAGCAGCTCCGTGGTGAACACGAGCTCTTCCAGCCCCCACGCCGCCAGCTGGCGGGCGGCGCGAGCGCGGGCCTCGGACACGATGGCCGGGTCGGCGGGCAGGTCCCACGAGGCAACCTTGTCGGGCGGCAGCGCCGCTGTCCGGGCGACCATGAGCGCCGCATCGTCGTCGCCGGCCGGGCCGGGGACGAGCTCGCTGGTCAGGCCGTCGCAGACATCCTGCAGGAATGACGGGTCCGTGACCTGCCCGTCCGCGGCGGACAGCACCTTGCGCATGGCGGCCAGGCCGACGTCTATCTCACGCTCCCGCGACTCCACCAGGCCGTCAGTGAACAGGACCAGGATGCTGTTCTCCGGCAGCTCGATCTGCCGCTCCTCGAACGGGAAGCCGCCCACGCCGAGCGGGGGGCCGGCCGGCAGGTCGGCGAACTCCGGCTCGCAGCCCGGGGTCATGATGGCCGGGGGCGGGTGACCGGCGCGGGCCATGGTCGCGCACCGGGTGATCGGGTCGTACACCGCGAACACGCACGTCGCGTTCACGTCGCTGGCATCCGAGTGCTCCTCGGCGATCCGGGACACCACGTCATCGAGCCGGGTCAGCAGCTCTTCTGGCTCCAGGTCAAGATCGGCCAGGGTGCGCACCGCCGTCCGCAGCCGGCCCATCGTCGCGGCCGCGTGAATGCCGTGGCCCGCGACGTCGCCGGCCACCAGGCCGACCCGGCTCCCGGACAGCGGGATCACGTCCAGCCAGTCTCCCCCGACGGTAGCCCCGGCCTGGCCGGGCAGGTACCGGGTAGCGATCTGCACCGCGCCCTGGGCCGGCTCCCCCTGCTGGAGCAGGCTGCGCTGGAGAGTGAGCGCCGTGGCGTGCTCGCGGGTGTACCTGCGCGCGTTGTCGATGCAGACCGCCGCCCGCGCCACGATCTCCCCGGCCAGCGCCAGGTCCGCCGCGGCAAAGGCGTCCGGGCTCCGGTGCCGGACGAAGATCGCGACCCCGAAGGTCGTCCCGCGCGCGGACAGCGGCACGGCCATCACCGAGTGGAAACTGAACTGAGCGGCGGTGCCCCCGCGGGGCTGGCGGTGCGGGGCCCAGCTGGCCAGCTCCTGGCTGTCGGGGTTCATCAGCACGGGCTGGCCGGAGGCCAGTGCCTGCACGGCCGGCGAGCCGGGCGGGTAGACCCGGACCTGCCCGGCTCGCCCGACAATCTCGGGCGCTCCGGGCAGAACGGACCGAAAGGCCATCCGCCGGAGCGGAGCCGTGCCGGGCAGCGGCCCGGGCGCCGGCTCATCCCCGCGCAGGACGGAGTCCTGAACGTCGATTATGGCCAGGTCCGCGAGCCGGGGCACCACGAGCTCCACCAGCTCCTCGGCGGTCCGGCCCACATCGAGAGTGGCGCCGATCCGGCTGCTGGCCTCGGTCATCAGGGACAGCCGGTCGCGGTCCAGCTGGTGGTCGGTCACGTCGGAGGTGACCGCCAGCGCACCGCAGACGCGGCCGCGGGCGTCCCGGACCGGCGAGATGCTCACCAGCCACGCACGGTGCCGGTCCTCGCCGGGCGCCCGCCCGTAACCCTGCCACTCCGCCCGCTCGCCCGACTGGATGACCCGCCGCGCGGCCGCCTCGAACGAGGCGACCCCCGGATCGGGCGACAGCTCGGCCAGCCGCCGGCCACGGGCTTCCGCCTCACTGTCCAGGCCCAGGGAACGGCGGGCAAGCTCATTGGCCCGGACGCAGCGAACGTCCCGGTCCACCAGCAGCAGCCGTGCGCCGGACTGCTCAAACGCCCAGCCCAGCAGCTGATCGGTGCCGGCGTCGCCGTCACCAGCGCTGGTGCGGCCTGATTCCCTGCCGGTCATCGCTCCCCCTGAGCCATCCTCGCCCGGGATTAGTGACCACCAGCCGCTACTCAGGCGAGCAGGGCAACCGGGGACGGCGTGCACGGCGGGGTCGCTTCTGGGCGTTCGGCACACCGTAGCCATTACTCTACGGAATCACCAAATCACGTATCGGATACACCTGGAGGCCTCGGACGATTTCCCCGCAAAGGCTGCGCTGCCCTGGCTGGCCCGGGGCGCCGCCACGCTGCCGCCCGCCGCGCGGCGCTAGGGGATCAGGCCGAGCTGCCGGGCCCGGGCCACGGCCTCGGTGCGATTGGCCGCGCCCAGCTTGCCCAGCACATGGCCGACATGCTTCTTGACGGTGTCGAGCGAGACCACCAGGTCCCGGGCGATGTCCCGGTTCGAGCTGCCGGCGGCGAGCCGGCCCAGCACCTCCAGCTCACGGCTGGTCAGCTGGTCGACGATGCCGGGCACGACGGGAGCGGCCCGCGGCCGCGCGCCGGCCGGGGTCGCGTCGAACGCGGCCTGCAGCCGGGCCAGGCAGCCGAGCGGCACGCGGCGGGCCGCGGCGTCCTCCGCCCGCTGAGCCGCGACGAGCCGGCCCAGCAGCGCGGCCATCGCCGGCCCCTCGTCGGCGAACACCCGGACATACCCCTGCGGGCAGGCCAGCACCAGGGCATCGGCGAGCGCGGTCACCGCGCCCGGCTCATCACCGTCCGCCGCCAGCGCCAGCGCGCGCAGCGCCCCCGCCTCGATCATGCCGGCGGCCCGGTCCTGGGCCACGGCGGCCGCGTGCAGCCGGTCCAGCAGGGACCGGGCCGGGCCGGCCTGACCCTGAGCCAGCAGCACGCGGGCGAGCACCAGCTGGCCTGATTCCTGCGGGTAGTCCGGGTCGTCGCCGGCGCGCAGGCCGGATTCCCGGGTCCACCGCTCAGCCCCGGCCAGGTCGCCCTGGGCCAGCAGCAGCCGGGCCCGCTGCGCCGGAACCGGGTTGGCCAGCCCCGGCGGCCCCGGGGCAGCCCGCACTGCCTCGCCGATCGCCGCCAGCGCCCCGGCCGGATCGCCGGCCGCCTGCCGGATCCAGGCCAGCGTGGCCAGGCCCGTGGCCAGCGGCGCCGCGTACACGAAGGAGCGGCAGAGCGCGATGCCCTCGGTCACGTGCCGGAGCGCATCATCCAGGTCGCCGCGCTGGTAAGCCACGTCGGCCAGCACGACATGGGCCGGCCCGGCGGCCGGCCTGGCCGCCTGGCCGGCCGCCGCCACCGCTTCCAGCGCTTCTTCGCAGGTCCGCGTCACCTCGTCCAGCCGGCCCTGCGCCTGCTGGACCCGGCTCAGCTCGTGGCTGGCCCACGCGCGCCAGGTCGGCAGGCCGGCCGCCTGCCTCCCGATGATCGCATCGGCGAAGGCGCGCGCCGCCTCGGCCAGGTGGCCGCCGAGCCACGCGGCGATGCCCAGCTGTCCCTGCGCGACCGATCGCAGGATCCACTCGCCGTCCCGGGTCTGCGCCAGCGCCTGCGCGGCATACTCAGCCGTGCCGGTGATGTCTCCCCGGAGCTGGGCCAGGTAGCCATGCACCAGGGCGATCGCGGCGGGCACGTTGACGAGCAGGCTGCCGGCCCGGCCGATCGTCGGCTCGAAGGGCTCATCCGTCCCGCCGGGATAGGCCGCCTCCGCCGCCTCGGCCAGCTGCTGCGCCGCGGCCAGGCCGCCGCTGGTGGCCAGCGGGATCGCCTCGGCCAGCAGCAGGCGCGGCCGGGACCGGACGAGGCCGGCGGGCAGCCCGGCCAGCCACCGCCGGACCGTCACTGCCTCGCCGCGCTGGCTGTGCACCGCGTCGAAGTTCTGCTCGATCAGCTGCGCGGCCCGGGTCAGCTCGCCGGCGGCCACCGCGTGCCCGATGGCGTCATCGACCAGCCCGTGCCGGGCGGTCCAGGTCGCAGCAGTGCGGTGCAGCTGTGCCACCTGGCCGGGGCACTCGGCCTGCAGCCGGGAGCGCAGCAGGTCGGCGAACAGGTGGTGGTAGCGCCACCAGCCGCGCACGTCATCGAGCGGCACCAGGAACAGGCCGGCCGCCTCGATCTGCTCCAGCAGCACATGGCTGTCGGTGCGGCCGGTGACCGCGTCGCACAGCTCCCCCGACAGCCGCCCGAGCACCGACGTCTGCAGCAAGAACGTGCGCACCGGACCGGGCTGGCGCTCGAGCACCTCCTCGGCCAGGAAGTCCAGGACGTAGCGATTGCTGCCGGTGAACGCGGCCACGAACCCGGCCACGTCAGGCTGCCCGCGCAGCGACAGCCCGGCCAGCTGCAGGCCGGCGGCCCAGCCTTCGGTGCGGCCGGTCAGCGCGGCAACGGCCGACTCCGGCAGGCCGCCTTCCGGGCCCGCCCCCACCTGGGCCAGCAGTCCCGCCGCCTCCCCCGCCGTGAAGCGCAGATCGGCGGCGCGCAGCTCGGTCAGCTGCCGGCGGGCCCGCAGCCGGGCCAGGGCCAGCGGCGGGTCGGCGCGGCTGGCCAGCACCAGGTGCAGCCCGGCCGACCGGTGCTGGAGCAGGAACTCCACCGATCCGTGCACGGCCGCGGACTCGATGACGTGGTAGTCATCCAGGACCAGCACGATCACAGCGCCGTGCGGGCCGGCGGCCAGCTCGTTGATCAGCGTGGTCACCAGCAGGTCGAGCGAGGCGGGCGCGGGCGGCCCGAGGAGCGGGCCCAGCCGGGCGTCGAGACCGGGGCGCACCCGGTCCATCGCGGCTACCGCATGCCGCCAGAACCGGGCCGGGTCGTTATCCCCGCTGTCCAGTGACAGCCACGCCGTCCGGGCCGGACCGCGCCGGGCCCAGTCGGCCAGCAGCGCCGTCTTGCCGTAGCCGGCCGGCGCGCAGACCAGCACCAGCCCGTGCGCCAGGCCCTCATCCAGGCGCTCGGTCAGCCGCGGGCGCGGTACTTGGCCCCGCCGTGATCCGGGCAGGTGCAGCTTGGTGGCCAGCAGGGCATCCCGCTCCGCAGCGCCGGCCCCGACCGGGACCGCCGGCTCAGCCATCGTGCACCCGCACGCCCGCGCCCCTCCCGCCGCCCGCTGCTGGACGGACCGCCGGCCGCCGCGGGGTACGAGCCCGCGGCGGCCAGCCGTAACTGCGCTCTTCCCCGGCATCTTGCCGCATGCGGCTGCCACTTCCCAGTCCGGCCCGGCCAGCGCCAGCCCGGTTGCCCTGGCGGGCGCCCGGTCGCTGGCTAGGATCAGGGCGATGGACATTTCCCTTCATGACGTGCACCAGGCGCTGCTGGAGCTGGGCCGGATGCGGTTCGGCGACCTCAGCGTGGAGGACGCCATCCAGGAAATCGTGCACACTACGCACGCCATGTTCGACGTGGACGGCGCCGGCCTGATGCTGGCCGACGCCGATCAGCAGCTGCGGAACGTGGCCGCCTCCGATGACCGGTTCCGGCACCTGGAGGAGCTGCAGATCCGGCATCAGGAAGGCCCGTGCCTCGATGCGTTCGCCACCAAGGAGCTGATCGGCGCCGAGGACCTGACCGCCGACCGGCGCTGGCCGGCCTTCTGCGACGCTGCGCTGGCCCGGCGGGTCCGGGCCGTGCTGGCCAGTCCGCTGCCCTACAACCAGGACGCAGTCGGCGTCGTCGCGGTGCTGTCGGAGGACCGGCGGCCGTGGTCGCCGGAGGGCGAGCTGGCCCTGCTGGCGTTCACCGACCTGGCCGCGCTGCTCGTCGCCAGCATGATGCAGAGCGAGGAGCAGACCAGCCTGGCCCTCCAGCTTCAGGGCGCGCTGGACTCACGGCAGGTCATCGAGCAGGCCAAGGGCGTGCTCATGGAGCGGCACGGCCTGTCCCCGCGAGACGCCTATGACCAGCTCCGCGCCCGGGCCCGGTCCGAGCGGCGCAAGCTCGGCGTCCTCAGCGCCGAGGTCGTGGCCAGCGCCGAGCGCAGGTCGTGAACCGCAGCAGCCTGCTGCGGACCGGGGAGATTTGCGCGCGCGGCCAGGAGGGCCATACTGGAATGGTCGTCAGAAGCCGCCAAGACCCCGCGGCCCGCTTGATGTCGATGCTGTTCCCGCGCCGCGCCGGGTACCCCCGGCCGGGCGCCTCCTGACAGCAGCCGGCCGACTACCCACGTCGCCCTGGCTGAACGGGAGCCCCCTCCATGATCGTCATCGGCATCGTCCTGCTGATTCTCGGTTTCATCCTCAACTTCGCCATCCTGTGGAGCATCGGGATCGTCGTCCTGCTGGCCGGCCTGATTCTGGCCCTGCTCGGCGCGACCGGCCGGGCCGTCGGCGGTCGCCGGCATTACTGGTGACCGTTACCGGGCCCGCGGCGCCGTGCGTGCGGGCGAAGGCCCGCCCGCACCGGGCCGTGGTCGTGATCAGCGGCGAGCTGGACGCGGCCGCGGCAGGCGACCTGGCCGCGGAGCTGGCGGCGGTTCTGGCCGGGCAGCCCGCGCGGCTGATCATCGACCTGCGCCGGGTCGGCTTCATCGACTGCGCCGCCTTGCGGGTGATCGCCAGCGCGGCCGCGTTCCTGCCCGCCGGCGGCCTGGCGCTGCGCCGGCCCGGGCCGTCCGTCCGCCGGCTGATCAGCCTCACCGGCCTGGGCGCGGGCCTGGTCACCGGCAGAGCCCGGCGCTGCGCTCGGCGGCGGCAGTACGCCGGCGACCGGTCCTGGCACGGCTGGTGAGGCCTGCTTCACGACGCGCGCCCCGCGCGGCCGGAAGGCTGGCAGCCCAGCGACCGGTCACGGCGCCGGCAGCGCGGGGCGCGGCTTGCCGGGTGCGGCCGTGCGGGCCAGGATGCCGAGCGTGGCCCGCAGCGCGCTCTGCGGGATCACCGGGAAGATGGCGGCGTCCTTCCAGCTCTGCTCAGCCCCGGACCAGTCGTAGTAGGACGTCACCAGGGTGGCCGCCTCGACGGGGTCCAGCCGGTAGCCGTACACGTGGCCGAGATTCAGCTGGCCGCGGACGGTCCAGGCAATTTCCCGGTCCATCTCGAACGTGACGATCTCGACGGTGACGTCGTAGAGCCCGAGCGGATAGTCGTTGAGGGCCTCGCGATCCATGTGCACCACGAAGGTGTCCCCCGCCCGGGTCACGCGGTCCCCGCTGGCCGCCATCAGCATGCCGGTGCTGTCAATGGCCACGTGGCCCCGGGGGTCGGTGAGCACGGCGAAGATCTCGCCCGCTGATGCGGCCACGGCCCGCTGCACCTCGACTCGTTCGGGCATGCAGCGATTGTCGCACCCGGCCGGCGCGGGCGGCACGGTGCTCCGTCGCGGCCGGTCCCCGGCATTGCCAGGCTTGCTTTAGAGCAGTACTCTAAAACTTCGCGATGCGCGAGAAGACCGGTCCCCCCCGGGGCAGGCGCACAGCATCACGTGACGCACTCTCCGACCGCCTGTCCTGGCCGGGCCGCTTGTCCGCCCCCCTGGGATGAGCGGCCCGGCCTGCCCATCTCCCGAGGACTTCGCGCGCTGACGGCGCTCCCGCGAATCCCGCGAGCGCGGCCCCGTCGTCGGCGCCCGGATTCCGCCTGCTGCTACCAGCGCCCGATCCGGATCACTGAAGTGAGGCCGACAGTGCCCGGCACCTTCCGGCGGCCCCGGCCACCCGACCCGGCGACGGACATTTTCGACCGTCTGACCAGGCTGGAACTCCTGGTCCTGGCATCCCGGCTGCATGACGGGCGCAGGCAAGCGCGGCTCGCGGCGCTGCGATCCCGGTCGCCCCTGGTCATCTGGGACATGATCCGGCTCAGCCAGCACCTGGCCGACATCGAGTACGAGGTTGGCCTGGTGCTGGCCCGGCACTGAACCGCGTCGCGCTCCGGCAGGCCGGGCTACAGCTCGGCCCGGGCGCTGTTCATGGCCAGCTCGGCCAGCCGCCCGGGCGGCAGGTCGGGCATCTGCCGCAGGTGCAGGACCGACAGCCCGTCCAGCACCGCGCAGAAGCGGATGGGAAAGTCCGGAAGCGCCTGCGGCCGGAAGATGCCCGCGGACCTGCCCTCCGCCACGATCTCAGCCAGGTCCTCGCGCCACGGGGTCATCAGCTCGTCCAGGAACGGGCTGACCTCGCCGCTGTGCGGCGCCCGGGCCCACGCCTCCATCCACAGGATCCAGACCGGATCAGTCAGGCCGGACGGCAGGTAGAGATCGACGAACAATTCCAGCCGCGGCCAGCCGGCCGCGGCGCCCGGCAGCGCAGCCCGGCGCTGGGACGTCTCCTCGCGCTCACGCCAGGCCAGCGTCTCCAGCAGGATGTGCTCCTTGGAGGTGAAGTAGTACATCAGCTGCCCCGAGCTCATGCCCGCCCGCCGGGCGATCTCCGCGAGCCGGACCTGGTCGACGCCCGCCTCGGTGATCAGGTCAATGGATGCCTGCAGGATGCGGTCGCGGCTGCGGCGCCCGGCGGTCGTGCTGCCGGGCGTCCGGCCTCCCGCGCCCGGCCCCGCGGGCCCGGGACCCGGGCTGCCGGGAAGCCTGCTCACGGCTGACGCGCCGGCTGCGTCGTGGCATCAATGAAGCAGAGTTTAGCCCGGCCAGCCGGACAGCCCGGAGCCTGGCAGGCCGGGCTGGCCACACCGTCAGCCAGCAGCACGCCAGCCGCCAGGGCCGGCCCGGCGCCGGGGCCCGGGCGCAGCATCGGCCGGCCGGCGAGGGCACCGCCTGAGCGCTACCGCACCAGCGCGGATGCCGGCACCCGTCAGGCCAAATGTCCGGCAGCAGCCGGGCAGATACATGATCATGATGGGACGGGCGGGCCCGAGCCTCCCGCAGGCACCGGCCGGGGCGCTCGCTGCCGTGACCGCTCCGGGGACAGGAGATGCATGAACGTCAGCTACGACTTCAGCGACGAGGTCGCCATCATCACCGGCGCCGCCCGCGGCGTGGGGCGCTCCATGGTCGCTGCTTTCGTGGCCGCCGGATGCCGCGTCGTCGCCGCCGACCGGGACGCCGAAGGGCTGCGGCAGACCTGCGAGCCGCACGGCCCGGCCGTCACGCCGGTCCGCGCCGACGTGAGCACGGAGGACGGCGCCGACGCGATCGTGGCCGCCGCGGTGCGTGAGTTCGGCAAGCTGAGTATCTGCGTCAATAACGCCGCCGTGGCCCCGCACACGAGTCTCCTGGAGGAGACCGTCCGGGTCTGGGACACCGTCTACGCCGTCAACTGCCGCGGCACGTTCCTGATGACGCAGCGCGCCGCGCGGGTCCTGATCGGCCAGGGACACGGCGGCCGGATCATCAACTTCTCCTCCGGCGTCTCCAGCCGGGGCTCGGCCGGCGCCGCCGCCTACGCCAGCAGCCGGGCCGCCACCGAGAGCTTCACCAGGGTCGCGGCCATCGAGCTGGCGCCGCACGAGATCCTGGTGAACTGCGTCAGCCCCGGCCTCATCGACACCCAGCCCAAGCCCCTGCCGCCCGCCATGGCCGAGAGCCTCGGGCGGCGCATCCCGGCCCTGCCGCTGGCCAGGGCCGGCGAGCCTGAAGAGGTCGTGAATCTGGTGATGTGGCTGTGCTCGGACGGCGCGAGCTACGTCACCGGGACTGTCTGCCATGTCGACGGCGGCACGGGAGTAGGCAGTCGCCCGTCGGGTCAGGTCGTCGACGACGATGTCCGCTACGACTGGGTCACTGGCCGGCACCATCCCGCCGCGTCCTGACGGCTGACCAGTGACAGGAATCTCAGCCGTGACCGCGGCCGGCGCCGGCGCACGTTTTGCCGTTGCCGGGGACCGGGTACTCGATGCGCGGACCGGGGCCTGGGCCGACGGCACGATCGTGCTGGTCGAGGACAACGTCATCGCCGGCGTCACCCGGTCCGTACCGGACGGCTGGCCGGTGATCGAGATGCCGGGCACCAGCCTGCTGCCCGGCCTCATCGACGCGCACACCCACGTCCTGCTGCGCAGCAGTTATGACGAGCTGGAACTAGCCCGGCAGATGGTGGAGGAGAACCACGGCCACCGGGCCGCCAGCGCTGTCCAGGCCATGGCCATCGCGGTGCGGCACGGTTTCACCACGATCCGCGATCTGGGCACCGAGGGCGCCGGGTATCTCGATGTGGGCCTGCGCGACGCCGCGCGGGAGGGCATCGTGCCAGGTCCGCGGATGCTGGTCGCCGGGCCCGCCATCCGGTCGACCGGCCGCTATCCGCTGGCCGGCCAGCCGCACGGCATGACGTTCCCGGTCGGCATCGACAGCTGCACGGGCGCTGATGCCTGCCGGCAGACCGTGCGCACCCAGGTCGCGAACGGGATCGACTGCCTGAAGATCTACGTCAGTGAGCGCGCCGACCCGCCGGCCAGCGCGGACGGCTACCCGGACGGCCCGCTGGTGTGGACCGAGGAAGAAGTCCGGGCGCTGGTCGACGAGGCGCACCGGCAGGGCATCGCCGTGGCCGCCCACTCGCTCACCCTCTCCGGGGCAAGGCTGGCCGTGGCGGCCGGAGTCGACTCCATCGAGCACGGCTTCGCCATCTCGCCGGATCTCGCCGCCGGCATGGCCGCCCGCGGTACGGCCCTGGTGCCGACTCTCCTGATCACCCGGGAGCATGCCGCGCACGGCTCAGGCATCCCGGCGCAGCTGCGAGCCGCCCATGACCGATCCTTCGTCAACTGCCTGGAGGCGGGAGTCCGGATCGTCCTGGGCACCGATGTCGGCGGCTTCGAGTGGACCCGGGTGGCCCAGGCCGAGGAGTTCGCCCTGATGACCGGGCTGGGGATGTCCCCGGCGGATGCGCTGCAAGCTGGCACGCGGCACGCGGCGGAGCTGCTCGGGCTGGCTGGCACGGCCGGAGTTCTCGGGCCGGGCGCCGCCGCCGACATCGTCGCCGTCGCGGGTGACCCGCTGCGCGACATCACGTGCCTGCAGCAGCCCGAGCTCGTCATCCAGGGCGGCCGGATCGCCTGGGACGGGCACCACCTCGGCTGGGCCGGGCACGGCACCACCGCGTGAGGTCCGCAGCGCCGCAGCGCAGCGATACCGGACCGGTGAGTGAGCAGATCCGTCCCGCATGGCGGGTCACGCCGCAGGCGCTGCCGGCCGGCCCGCGCCCGGCCGCCGGCCGCCGGCCGCCGCCCGCCACCAGGCCAGCGAGGTAGCGAGGGGTAATCTTCGACCTAGTCCGGGGGGAGGAAACCTGATGGCTGATACCACCGAGACCGCGATTGTGTCCGGCGGCTGCTTCTGGCCCGCGCAGGAACTGCTGCGCCGCCGCGACGGCGTCATCTCCAGCCGGGTCGGCTATACCGGCGGGACCAATGACCACCCGACCGCCGACGACCATCCCGGCCACGCCGAGGCGGTCGAGGTCATTTTCGATCCCGTCCGGACTTCCTACCGGGACATCCTGGAATTCTTCCTCCAGATCCACCGGCCCGACCTCGGCGAGGAGCAGGTCGGCTCCGGCTACCGCTCCGAGATCTTTTACACCAGCGACCGGCAGCGCCAGGTCGCCGAGGCCACGATCGCCTACGCCGACTCCGCCGGCATCTGGCCCGGCAGGATCGTGACCAGGGTCAGCGAGGCCGGCCAGTTCTGGGCCGCCGGGGGCGAGGACCAGGAGTACCTCCGGCACTACCCCGGCGGCAAGAATCAGTTCCGCCCGCAGCCGGCGCCGTAGGAGGCGCTGACCAGGCGGCGACAGCGGCGTGACGTCGCTGGTGCGCCACACCCGCAGCGGCATCGAAGACCCGCACCGAGGACAGGACCGCCGTCCGCTGGCGAGACGCTCCGGGCGAGCTAGCCGGGCGGCCCCGGACACAGCAGCCGCATCTCACCCTGGCCTTCTAGTTTATAAGGTTTATAATCGAACTATGCGGATCAAGGTGACCTGCGCTCCCGGGCCCCGGCCACCGGCGCCGCAGGAGTGACGCCGCTCGCCGGCCAGGCACCATCCCGATCGCGCGCCGCAGCCCGGTGCAGCGCGGCCGGCCTGATGAGGGAGAGATGAGCGATGAGCGTCACCATCCAGGTCGGCACCGCGACTGCCGATGTCAGCCCGCCAGTCGGCTATGACCTCGGCGGCTACGGCGACCGCACGGGTCCCTCGCGCGCCCAGTTCGCGCCGCTGCGCTGCCACGTCGTCGTGTTCGACGACGGCACGCGGCCGGCCGCGATCGCGACCTGCGACCTGCTGTTCGCCACCTATGACCTCACCCGGCTGGCCCGCCTGGCGGTCACGACCGCGCTCGGCTGGGAGCCGGACCAGGTCATGGTGACCGCCACGCACACCCATTCCGGGCCGGCCGCCCTGACGCTGGCCCAGGACGCCGGCTACGTCGGGCAGGCAGCCCGCAAGATCGCCGGCGCGATCCAGGCCGCGTACGCGGCACGCACGGCCGTGACGCTGACCTACGCCGAGACGTCCGTCGAGTCGATCAGCCAGAACCGGCGTGACCCAGCCGGGCCGATCGAGCCGCTGGCCCGGATCCTGACGGCCCGGTCGGCGACGGACGGCACCGTGTCCACGATCGTCAGCTACGCCTGCCATGCGACCGTGCTCGAGGGCGACAACCTGGAGATCTCGCCGGACTTTCCCGGCACGACCGTGGACGTGGTGGCGCAGTCGGCCGGCGGGCGCGCGCTATACCTGCAGGGCTGCGCGGGCGACATCAACCCGGTCTGGACCCGGCACGATCACGCCGAGGCCGGGCGCATCGGGACCATCCTGGGGCTCGCCGCGGCCCGGGCGGTGCACGAGGCCGTGCCGCTCGGCCAGGGCCAGCGGGTCCGCAACCTGAGCTGGTCGGAGGACGCCCCGGCCGAGCCCCGCGGCTGCCGCCTGGTCACGGCCGGGCCGCTGACCACGGCCGCCATCCGGGTGACCCTGCCGCGCCGGGCGCGGCCGCCCGCCGAGGAAGCCGACGCCGCGCTGGCGCGGGCGCGGGCGGCGCTGCAGGACGCGCCGTCGCGGAGCCGGGAGCTGACCCCCGCCGTGGCGGCCCTGGAGATGGAAGCGCTCTACGCCCGGCACGCCTATCCCTATGCGGTCAAGGGCGATGATCCGGCCGAGCAGGCCAGCGAGACCGAGACGACGGAAGTGCAGGTCCTGCGGATCGGGCCGGATACCGCGATCGTCGGGATCCCGGGCGAGCCGTTCATCGAGATCGCCGGCGAGATCCGCCGCCGGTCGGGACTGCGGAACGTGCTGGTGGCCGGCTACGCCAACGAGGCTGTCGGCTACCTCCCTGTTTCTGGCCAGTACGCGCTGGGAGGATATGAGGTGGGCTGCGCCCGGTTCGCGCCGGAGGCCGCCGGCCTGCTGATCGACGGCGCGCTCGCGGCCCTGCGCGGTACCGGGCGCGGGGAGACGACGGCCCGGTGACGGAGGACAGGATGCCAGCCTCGCTGGACGGCCTGAGGGTGGCCGACCTGACAACCGGGACGGCGGGCCCGCTGGCCGCGATGATGCTGGCTGACCATGGCGCCGAGGTCATCCGCGTCACGCCCGCCGGGGCGGCCGGCGAGGCGGCCGGGGCGGCCGGGGCGCAGGCCATGTGGAATCGCAACAAGTCGGTAGTCGCTGTCGATGCGGGCGACCCGGCCGGGCAGCAGATCCTGGCCGCGCTGGTCCGGCACGCCGACGTGGTCCTCGCCGGCTGCGACGACGCCGCCATCACCCGCTCGCGGCTGACGGAGCTGAGCCTGGACCGGCCGCGCGGCGCAACCTGGATCGTCCTGCCGCCCTACCTGCCCGGAGAAACGCCCTGGGCGGGCGGGCACGAGTCGGCCGGGCTGCTGTTCGCCGCGATGGGTCATGCCTGGGGCCAGGCCTCCTACGATGACGTCCCGGTGGACTGCGCCTACCCGGTCGTGCTCTACCTGCAGGGACTGTGGGCGGCCACCGTCGCGGTGGCGGCCGCCGAGCCCGGCGGCCGCGGCGGCGAGTTCGTGGTGGGCGGCGCGCATGCCGCGGTGCTCGCCTCGCCCGGCAGCTTCACCATCGACGACGGGGAACCCCATGCGCACCGGCCGGGCGGGCCTGGCGGGGCCCTGCCCAACTACCGCTGCTACCGCTGCCGCGACGGGCAGTGGCTGTTCCTCGGGGCCTTCACCGGCGCGTTTATCCGGCGGGGCCTGGAGGCGCTGGGCCTGGGCCAGCTCCTGTCGGACCGCCGGCTCGGCGGCGACCTGGAGGCGATCCGCGCGGCCGGGAACTTTCCCTGGGTGGCCGGCGCACTCGAGCAGGTGTTCGCGCAGCAGGACCGCGAGCACTGGCTGGACGTGCTGCGGGCCGCTGATGTCCCCGTCAGCCCGGTGTCGCCCGGCGGCGGATGGCTGGATCATCCCCAGGTAACCGCCCTCGGCCTGCGGGCCAGCCTGCGCGATGAGCACGGGGCGGAGTGGACGATGCCGGGCGTTCCCGTCGTGCTCTCGCAGACGCCCGGCGAGGTCCGCCATCTGGCCCGGCCGGCCGCTGACCTGCCGGACGTGCTGGCCCGCTGGTCGCGGGCCGCGCGGCGCGCGGACTCGCCGGCCCCGCGATCGCGCCCGGCCCGATCGCGGGCCGCCGGCCAGCCCGGCGCGCTGCCGCTGGCCGGGACCCGGGTGATCGACTTCGGCACGATCATCGCCGGGCCGCTGATCGGCACCATGCTCGCCTCGCTGGGCGCGGAGGTGGTGAAGGTCGAGCGGCCGCCCGCCGGCGACGAGTACCGGATCGCCCACGGCGGCCGGGGCGGTGCTGCCTTCCCCGCCTACAACCGGGGTCAGCGCAGCATCGGGCTCGGCCTGCGGTCGCCGGGCGGCCGGGAGGCTATCGCCCGGCTGATCAAGAACTCCGATGTTGTCGTCGACAACTACCGGCCGGGCGTGGCCGCGCGGCTCGGCCTGGACTGGCCCACCCTGCGCGCGCTGAACCCGGCGGTGTCCAGCGTGTCGGTGAGCGCATTCGGTGACGCCGGGCCGCTGGGCGGCCGGCCCGGCTTCGACCCGGTGCTGCAGGCGATGAGCGGCGTGATGCGGACCCAGGGCGGTCCCGACGAGAGCGACAGCCCCGCCTTCCTGACCATCCCGGTCAACGACGTGCTGGCGGCCACGCTCGGCGCGTTCGGCGCCTGCTGCGCCCTGTTCGCCCGGGCGGCGACCCGGCGCGGCCAGCAGGTCACGGTGACGCTGACCGCGGCCGCGGCCCTGCTGCAAGCCGAGGGCCTGGTCACCGTCGGCGGCGCGGCGGCCGCGGTGGCGGGCGGCCGCGACTTTCGCGGCCCGGCGCCGCTGAGCCGGCTCTACCCCGCCCGGGACGGCTGGCTCCGGGTCGACGGACGCTGGCCCGCCGACGCCGGCCGGCTCGCCGGGGCCGGGCTGCTGCCCGGCTGGACGGGCGGCGAGCAGGAGGCCGGCGCCGCGCTCGGCGCCGCGCTGGCCGGCCGGAGCGCGGCCGCGGCCGTCGCGGCCCTCACGGCGGCCGGCGTGCCGGCGATGCCCGCCCGCGAGCCCGCGGATCTCGCCGGCGACGCGTCGCTGCGCGCGCACGGCCTGCTGCGCGGCAGTGCCGGTGACGGCGAGCCAGCCGGGGTGTCGGCGGGCCGGTGGTACCTGGCCGCGGACGCGGAGCAGCCCGACCTGGCCGGCTCGCCCGGGTTCGGCGAGCACACCCTGCAGATCCTGGGCGAGCTGGGGTACAGCCCGGCGGACGCGGAGGCCCTGCGCGAGCGGGGCGAGGCGGCCGGCGGCCCGGCCGCGCGCCGGCTGGCGGGCTAACCGCCCGGCCGGCGGCCAGCGGGCGGGCTGGCCGGCCGGTAGGACGGGTCGGTGCGGCGCTCGAAGACGCTGTCCCGGGCGCGCTCGATGCCCATCGCGATGGCACCCAGCACGACGGCCTCGCGGCCGAGATCCCCCGCGCCCAGCGCCGGGCGCATCGGCGTGAGCCGGGCCAGCTCGGTCATCATCTCCGGCTCGAGCAGGTCGAGGTTCTGGCCGACCCCGCCGCCGACGATGATCAGCTCGGGATCCAGGAGCGCGCAGATGCTGGCGATCACCCGGGCGAGCTGCCGCGCCTCGGTGCTGACCGCCGCCCTGGCGCGCTCGTCGCCGCCGCGGGCGGCGCTGAACACGGCCTCGGCCGTCAGCGAGCCCGTCATGCCGCGCTCCCGGGCCCGCTCCACCACGGCCTCGGCGCCGAACGACTCCTCCAGCATCCCGCGCTGCGGCCTGCCCCGCGGCAGCAGCGGCAGCTCACGCCCGATGGGCAGGTAGCTCACCTCGCCGGCCGAGCCGCGGAATCCGCGGTACAGCTTCCCGTCCATGACGATGCCGGCCCCGACGCCGGTCCCGATGGTCAGGTAGACGAACTGCCGGGCCGACTTCCCGGCCCCGTAGGCGTACTCGCCCAGGGCGGCCAGGTTGGCGTCGTTGTCGATGGTCACCGCCGAGCCGATCCGCTCCCCCAGGGCCTTCACGACCCGGGAGCGCTGCCAGCCGGGCAGGTTGGCGGCGTACAGCAGCTGGCTCCGGCCGGGATCGAAGACGCCGGGCGAGCCGATGACGGTGTGGGTGATCGCCGCCGGCTCCAGGCCGGCCTCGACGGTGCCCCGGGAGACCAGCTGGCCGACGGCCTCGACGAGGCTGCTGCGATCGGCGGCGGTGTTCGGGACGGTGAGCTGGCTGAGCCGGCTGCCGGCCAGGTCAGTGACGAGCAGCCGGATCCACTTGCGTCCGATGTCCACTCCGGTGACCGCGCCGGCCGCCGGGTTCACCTCATACAGCATGGGCGCGCGGCCCGGCGCCGACCTGGTCCGCCCGCACGGGCGGACCAGATCCAGCCGCTCCAGGTCGCCCAGCGCGGCGATGACGGTCGGCTGGGACAGGCCGGTGATCCGGCCGAGCTGCGGCCGGGTCGCCGGCCCGCTGGCAAACAGCAGGTCCAGCAGGACCCGCTGGTTCATCGTGCGCAGGATGGACGGGGCGATGGCGACAGCGCGCTGGCCTGGCTGCTGCCGGGCAGCGGTCATGACCGGCGGCCGGAGGTCATCGGCGCACCGCCGGGGCAGCGGGTTACCCGCAGCGCCTGACATCGCCGCCCGCCGTCCGGAGCCACCCCGAACGCCGCCATCGCGGCAGTCAGTTCCCGTCCGGAGGGGCCGCCCGGCTGACCGGACGGGGCCCCGTCAGCACCGCGTGTCTCCCTCGGTGCCGGCGCACGCGCACCGGGCCACGCCGGCGTCGGCGCCGGCCGGCCCGGGCGGCGCGGCGGCAGGATCGCCGGGCCGCCTGATCCACTGGCCGGCCCGCATGACGCCGGCCGGCTCGCGGTCCGCGTCGACCACGACCAGGTCGGCATGGTGCCCGGCGCGGATGCGCCCGATCCGGTGGTCCTCGCCGAGCAGGCGGGCGGCGTTGGTGGACGCAACCCGGGCCAGCTCCGCCAGGCCGGCCCCGGTGTAGCGGGCGTAGCGGGCCACGGCCTCGCCCATGGTCAGCGTCGAGCCGGCCAGGGTGCCGGTCCCGGCCAGCCGGACACCGCGGTCGCGGATCTCCACGTGCCGGCTCCCGGACCGGTACTCGCCCTCCGGGAGGCCGGCCCAGGCCACCGCGTCGGTGATGAGGATCAGGCGGTCCCGGCCGGCCAGCTGCCGGAGCAGGCGCACGAAGACGGGGCTGACGTGCACGCCGTCGCAGATGAGCTCGCAGAAGACGTCGCTGTCGACGATGGGCTCCAGGACGCCGGGGTCGCGGTGGGTCACCGGCCGCATCCCGTTGAAGGTGTGGGTCAGCGACCGGGTCCCGGCCGCGATGGCGCGCAGGAAGTCTGGTCCCCGGGCATCGGTATGCCCGGCGGTGACCAGGACGCCAGCGGCCCCGGCCGCGGCGGCCAGCTCACCGAACCCGGCCAGCTCGGGAGCGGCGGTGAGCAGCCGCAGGCGGCCCCCGCTGGCCTCGCCCAGCGCGGCGAGTTCCGCCGGGTCGGGCGGGCGGATCAGGCCGGGATCGTGAGCGCCCTTGCGGACCGGGGAGATGAACGGCCCCTCCAGGTGGATCCCCAGGAGCCGGCTCCCGCCCGCGATGTCCTCGGCGCACGGGCGCAGCCGCCTGACCTGGTCCAGCTGCTCGGCCGGGGAGCTGGTGGCCAGCCCGGCGAGCAGGGCGGTGGTGCCGGCCCGGGCGTGGAAGCGGGCGACTGCCTCCGTGGCGGCCGGGTCGCCGCCGAAGCTGTGGCCGCCGCCGCCGTGCACGTGAATATCGACATAGCCGGGCAGCACGGCCGCCCCCGGCACGCTGGTGCGCGCCGCGCCGCGAGGCGGCGGGCGGCCGGCGCCGCCCAGGTCGGTGATGAGGCCGTCCTCGACCAGGACCCAGCCGTCATGCAGGACCTGGTCGTCGGTCACCACGTCGGCGTCGGTGATGAGTTCGGCTGCCGGGCTCATGTCGCCGCCTCCTGCGAGTCGATTGCCGGTTGGTGCTCGGTGGCGAGCAGGTGCAGTCCGCCGGCCACGACGCTGTCGTCGCCGAGGGCCCCGGCGCGCACCGCGGGGTCGCCCGTCGCCGGCGACCCCTCGGTGCCGAGGGCGGCGAGGGCGCGGGCGGCGAAGGCCGGGTTGCTCATCAGCCCCCCGCCGAGAACGATGACCTCCGGGTCAAGGATGCACCGCACCGTGTGCAGGGCGTCACCGAGCAGCTCGACGGCCCCGGCGAGGATGGCCTCGCAGCCGGGGTCGCCCGCCGCGGCGGCGGCGATGACCTCCCGGGCCGTGACCGCGCCCGGCCCGGTCACGGCGGCGGCCAGGACCGGCGCGCCGCCGGCCGCGACGCGCTCGCGGGCCAGCCCGGCCATCCCGTTCCCGGAGGCGTAGGCCTCCAGGCAGCCCCGGCGGCCGCAGCCGCACGGCCGCCCGTCCCGGACGACCTGGATGTGGCCCAGCTCGCCGGCCGCTCCGTGGCCGCCCGGCACCAGGGCGCCGTTGACCTGGGCCCCCATCCCGATGCCGGTGGACAGGGTGACGTACACGGCGTCCTTGCTGCCGCGGGCCGAGCCGAAGGCCGCCTCCCCCACGACGCCGCAGTTGGCGTCGCTCTCGATGACGACCTCGATGCCGCCCAGCCCGCGGCTCAGGCTGGCCGCCAGCGGGAACCGGCGGAACGGCAGGTTGGCGGCCGACTCGAGGATGCCGGCGGCGCGGTCGATGACCCCGGGGACGGCCGCCAGGGCGGCGCGGAGCCGCACGTCATGACGCCGGGCCAGGTCGAGGCCGGCCACCGCGACGGCGGCCGCCAGGTCAGCGGAGGTCGGCCAGCCGGAGGTTTCCAGCCGGGCCCGGTCCAGGACCCGGCCGCCGGCGGCCAGCGCCACCAGGACCTTGGTGCCGCCGATGTCCACGATCAGGTCGGCCTGTCCCTCCGGGGGGTAGCGGGGCGCGGCAGGGCGCGCATCAGACATTGGCGCTGACGATCGGCTGGACGGGCAGGCCGCGCCGGGCCAGGCTGCCGATGACCGCCGCCGTGAGCATCTGCGCGAGCAGCGCGAACGAGACGGTAGATGCGGCGCAGACCCGGCCCACGCCGTCGATCTCGACCGTGGCGTCGCCGAGGGGGCAGTGGTTGTCGACGACGGCATCGGTGATCTCGAGCAGCCGCCGCCCGGACGGGTGCCGGGACGCCACGGCGCCCGAGTGCGCCCGGGAGGTGAAGGCAGCGGTGTAGATGCCGCGCCGGCGGCACTGCAGGGCGAGCTCGACGATGGCCCCGTTGCGGCCCGAGTTGGAGGCGATGAGCACCACGTCGGCGGGGGTGACGGAGTAGTGCTGCAGGATCAGGGCGCCGTTGGCCGGATCCCGTTCGGGGAGGGAGTCGCGCAGCTGGACAGCGGCGGCGCGCTTGCCGGGACGCAGGTCCTCCAGGCTCATCTGCGCAAAGCCGCGCAGGCCCCCGGCCCGGCTGACCAGCTCCATGGCGAAGGCCTGGGCGTGGCCCGCCCCGAGGGCGAAGACCGTGCCGCCGCCCGCGATGGCCACGGCAATGCGCTCGGCCACCGGCTCGAGGGCCGCCGTCTCGCCGGCGGCGGCGGCAGCCACGGCCAGCACCGCGGCCGCCGCCTGCGCCGGGCCGGGCAGCGCGCCGCTCATCCCGAGGCGCCGATCGCGGAGCGCAGCAGCTGTCGCTGCGAGGCCACGAACAAGATCAGCACCGGCAGGCTGACGATGATGATCCCGGCGGCCAGCAGGGTCCACTCACTCTCGTTGCTCCCGTAGAAGTTGTAGATGCCCCGGGTGACCGGGAACAGGCTGGGGTTGGCCAGGAAGACCACCGGCCCGATGATGTCGTTCCACACGCCCAGCAGCGAGTACAGGAAGGTGATGAGCAGGCTGGGCCAGGCCAGCGGCACGACGAACGAGACGACGTAGCGCAGGTAGCTGGAGCCGTCCAGCCAGGCCGCCTCGTCGAGCTCCCGGGGGATGGAGGACACGAAGGCGGTCAGCAGGAGCACGCCGAGCGGCAGCCCCACCTCCAGGTGCAAGATGATGTAGCCGATGCGGTTGTCGAACAGGTGCAGGTCCTGGGCCTCGACGAACAGCGGGATGATCGGCAGCGGCAGGCACATCCCGACGACGAAGGCCCGGTAGATGCCGGACGACCACCGGACCAGGCTCCTGGCGACCGGGAAGGCGATCAGCAGGCTGAGCGCGGTGGAGACAAAGGCGGCGGCCACCGCGTAGATGACCGTGTTGACCAGCTGCGGCCCGAGGTCGCCCTGCTGCCAGGCCTGGCTGAAGTTGGAGCCCGCCGGTGACGTCGGGGGCCGGAGCGGGTTCGAGATGAACTGGCTGGACGGCTCGAGGGAGATCATCAGGACGTACAGGAGCGGGATGAGGAACAACAGGCCGATGAGCGCGCCGGTACTCAGTCGGCTCACCCGGCGGGCGTGGCGTAGCTGCATCACGTCGGTCCGTCTCCTAGGTGAGTAGCCGGCGCTCGCGGGCGCGCAGGGCGGTGGCCAGGGGCAGCGCCACGAGCAGGGTGACCACGAACAGCACGGTCGTGACGGCCGCCCCGAAGCCCAGGTCGGCCGAGGGGCCGAAGGCGCTGTTGAAGGCGAGCATGCCGAGGGTGTTGGTGTTGAAGGCGCCGTCGGTGAGGACGTAGATGAGGTTGTAGGTCGTCAGCGACCCGATGACGGCGAACAGGACGTTGACGGTAACCGACGGGGCCATCAGCGGCCAGGTAACCCGGCGGAAGCGCCGCCACGGCGTGACGCCGTCGAGGGCGGCGGCGTCGTAGACCGAGTGCGGAATCGCCTTCAGCCCGCCCACGAAGACCACCATGGTGAACCCGAGGTTCTGCCAGACCTGCACCACGATCACCAGCGGCAGCGCGGCGGTGCTGGAGCCGAAGAAGGAGGAGTGCACGCCGAGCGCGCTGAAGGCCGAGGTGCCCGGGCCGCCGGAGGGGTCGAACAGCAGCAGCCAGATCAGGCCGACGACGGTCACCCCGAGCACGATGGGCAGGAAGGCCAGGATCCGCAGGAACGCGGCCGTCCGGCTGTCACCCTGGAGCCGGTGCGCCAGCATCATGCCGATCGCGTTCTGCACGACGGTGACGCCGACGACGAAGATCACCGTGGCGACGAGGCTGGCCACGAAGCCGGGCCGCTGGCTGGTGACCAGGTGAACGTAGTTGATGAAGCCGTCGAAAGACGTCGACGAGCCCGCCAGGCCCGAGTAGTTCGTGAACGACACCACCAGGTTGGCGGCCACGGGCACGATCCCGAACAGGACGAACACGGCCAGCCCGATGCTCAGGCCGCCCCACATGACCAGCCGGGACGGCATCGACAGCAGCCGGGCACTGCCCTGCGGCCGGGTCCGCCGCGGGGCCGGGCGGGCCGCGGCGGCCGCCCCCTCCTCCCCGGCCCGGCCGGGGAGGAGGGCGCTGGCTGCCGCGGCGGGGTTCGCGACCTGGTGAGCGAGGGAGTTCCGCCCGGTCAGCGGCCCCGGTTCGGTCATGGCTTCTTCCAGTCGCCCTGATAGGCCTGGGCGGCGGCGGCCGGGGTCTTGCTGCCCGCCATCACGGCGAGCTGCAGCAGCGGGAAGTTGGCGGTGGTGTCGTTGTAGCCCTCGGTCGACGGCAGCGTCGGGAAGATCGTGGTGGTGTTGACGCCCTTGCCGAACAGCGGGCCCAGCACCTGGGAGCTGAAGCTGCTGTAGGTGCCGCCCGCCTGGCTCGGCGAGATCCCGGTGATGTCGACGTACTGCTGGTAGATGGGCTTGCTGGCGAAGAACGACATCCACTTCAGGGCCGCCGCCTTCTCGGGTGCGGCCTTGAGGACCTCGAGGGTCAGGTCGTCGGCCACCAGCGGCTGGTTCATGGCGGGGTCATTGCTGCCGGGGAAGGCGAAGCTGCCCACCTTGATGCTGGGGTTGGCCGACTGGACGCTGGCCATGTCCCAGGAGCCATCGAGCAGCATGGGGGACTTGTTGGCTGCGAAGGCTCCGGGCATGCCCTCCCACGAGACGCCGGTGTAGGAGGGCTCGAGGTACTTGGCGACCTGCGCCTCCTCGGTCATGGCCGTCACGAAGGCCGGATCGGTCCACGTCGTGCTGCCGTTCTGCAGCGCCAGGGCCAGGTTCTTGCCGGCCACCTTCGGCTGCCACAGCTCGGACATGAGCGGCTCGGTCATGAACTGCTGGGCATAGCCGGACGCGCCCCCGCCCAGCCCGAGCCACAGCGGCACCAGCCCCTTGCTCTTGAACAGCTGCAGGACGCTGATGAACTGACTGAAGGTGTGCGGCACGCTCACGTGGTACTTGGCGAAGTCGGTCTTGTTGTAGAAGACCACCCACTGGTACTCGCCGGTGAGGACGCCGTAGGTCTTCCCGTTGTAGGTCTCCGATGCCAGCGCCGACGGGGTGAAGTTGTTGAGCCAGGGCTGGCCGTTCAGCGGCTCGAAAACGTCATGGGTCGCCCAGAACTGCTCGGTCGACTCGGTGGCGCGGGTAGCGTTCGGCGGCAGCGGCTGGAACGGGGTGTTGGTCGTCACGATGTCGGCGCTGTGCGAGTCGACCGTGGTCTGCAGCAGGGTCTCGTAGGGCCCCGCGGTGTTGGCCGCCAGCTGGTACTGGACCTTGATGCTGGGGTACTTCTTCTCGAACTCGGCATCAATCTTGTTGAATGCCTTGTTGGCCGGGGGGTTGACCCAGCTGATGATCTTCAGGGTGACCTGGCCGCCGGAGCCGCCCGACGAGCCGCTGCTCGATCCGCAGGCCGCCGCGGCCAGCGCGACGAGCCCGACGAGGGCACCGGCCATGATGTGACGCCGAGCCCGACTGGTCCGCGTGGGTGACATCGCGGCACCGACCTTTCTGAGAGGTTTCCTGAGCGCCGACCGGCGCGTACTGGTGTCCCTGCGGGCAGGCGGGGGGATTCGCCTGGCAGCGAACGGGATGGACCGCCGGCAGTTCGCTGCGGCGGCGGATGGCGGCCGCGTAACGGCCGCATCAGCGGGCCACCGGTGCTCGGGCTTCGGGTGCCAGGCCCGCCTCAATCAGCATGTTTTAATTATAAACCTTACAAACTAATGGAAACAAGACTCGAACCAGGGCTAGCTAGGACGCGATCAGCTGCACCGCCGGGTGCGGGGAACCGTGAGCCCGCTGACGCTGGCGGCCCGGCGAGGCAGGGCAAGGATCAGCCGCGGCCAGGCTGGTGCTGGCCGGGTGCTGGCCGGCACCGGCGGGCGATGCCGGGCAGCAGAGCGCCGGCGACCCGGTTTCCCCGGGCCGCCGGCCCCTGCTCAGCGAGCTCGCCGGAAGGACCGTTCAGGAGAAAGGTCTTCCGGGTGAGCTCTCAGCCCCGGCTGCGGTACCAGTACTCGGGCAGGAACGTGAAGAGCGGGCTGAACGTGACGCCGTGCACCTTGGCGGAAACGGCCTGCACGGTGTAGTGGGCCGGCAGCCAGATATTCGGCAGCTGCTGGGCGGTATAGGCCGCGTACTGGTGGAAGGTGTCCAGGCTGCTGCTGGTGTGCGTCTGGGTAATCAGGCTGTCCATCGTGGAGCTGGAGTAGCTGCCCGAGTTGTTGAACGTCCCGGTCTGGAACAGCGCCTCACCGGTCGGCTCGAACGTGGGGCTGGCGAAGACCCAGCCGCCGTACGCGATGGCCTGCCAGTTGCAGCTCGGCTTGACCGGGCACGGGGCCGACTCGCCGATCACCGTGTTGAAGGTCTGGCTGACGGGCTGGATGGCGATGCCAGCCTCGGATGCATCAGAGGCGTAGACCTTGTAGTCCGACGCCACCGCGGCGGATCCGCTGACGTAGTCGATGGTGAACTTCAGCTGCTGGCCCTGGTGGATCCCGGTGCCGCACTTGGCCGGATCCTGGCAGGTCATCACGCCGCCGACCTTGCTCCACCCGTGGCTGGTCAGCAGCTGAGTCGCCTTGGCCACGTTGAAGGCGTAGGGTCCCTGGCCGCCGTTGGCCTTCTGCACCGGCGGGAGCCACTGGTTGTCCGGGTAGCTGGGCGCGGGCCCGGTGGTCGGGAAGGCATAGCCGCGCCAGTCGGCCTTGTCCATGCCCTGCTGGTCCAGCGTGAGCTGCAGGGCCTGCCGGACGTACTGCTGGCGGAACACCGGCCCGGTCGTGGGGTTGTTGAAGTTGATCTGGTAGTAGTTAATCCCGAACGGATAGAAGCCCTGCAGGCTGAAGTTGCTGCCCAGCGGGTTTGAGGCCGGCATCGTGGAGCTCGACGGCCGCGGCGGCAGATCCTGAGTCGGGATGTAGCCCACGTCCACCTGCCCGGTCTTCAGCGCCGTGTACTCGGTCGCGTCCGAGGTAAAGGGCAGGAACTTGATCGCGGACAGCTGCGGCCTGGGGCTGCCCGAGTACTTCGCGTTGGGCACCATGGTGACATTGCCGTCGGTGTTGAAGCTGGACAGCTTCCACGGGCCGTCCACCACGGACCAGACCGGGCTCGACGCGAAGCTGGCGGCCTTCTTGGCCTCGCCGTTCAGGTAGCCGTAGACCTTCTTGCACCTGGCCCAGTTATCCGCGGCACTGTCGGTCGTGCAGCCGCCGCTGCCGGCGGCGGCGCCGGCGCTGGTGACGTCCCAGGCCATCGGCATCGGCGTGATCTCGTCCAGCTGGTTGTAGGTGTACCAGATGCTGGAGTAGGCCTTGTCCAGGTGGAAGGTCACCTGGCTGGGACCGGTGGCCTGATAGGAGACGACATTGTCGGGCAGCAGCCCGGGGGCGGTGGCGTACCAGGCCTGCTTCTCCGCGTTCACCATGTTCATGAAGAACACGACGTCCTTGGCATTGAGGGTCTCGCCGTTGGACCACTTCCAGCCCTTGAGGTTGACCTTCACTGTCTTGCCGCCGTCCGAGTAGACGGGCGCGGTCGCCGGGGAGAGCGAGTAGTTGATCTGCACGGAATCGTTGTTGCCGCCGAACATGTACAGCGGCCGGTACATCAGCCACTGAAACTGATTGACGTTGAACACGCTCTCGACGGTGACCGAGAAGAACGGGAAGATCCAGTTGTAGGTGGTGGAGGCCGGCAGCGCGACCGTGACCGTCCCCCCCTTGACCGCCTGGGCGCCGCCGGACGAGCTGGACGCGGGGCCAGAGCCGCCGCCGCTGCTGCAGCCGACCGCAGCAAGCACGATGGCGACGGCAGCGATCAGCCCGGCGCGCTTCCATTTCCTGCTCGTGTACATGTGGCGCCCCTTCATGAACATCCTCACGACCCTGCTCCCGGGCCCGGCCCTCGCCGGGGGGCAGCCTGCAGGCCGACAACTTCTGCAGTAACTTGCTCATACACCTAGAGTGCGATACGCAATATACTGCATCTGCGAGACAGTACTGCGAGCCTTCTAACCGGGTCAAGCCCGGGCGAACAGGGACCCCGGGCGGGGGAAACTGGAGGGCCTGCGTGCCGCCGCCGGTCCGCGCCTCACGCGGATCCGCACCCGACAGCCGTATGTTGCAGGCAGGACGAAGAGAGGGCCGGAGCAAAGGTGCCGCTTCCCCAGACACTTCACCGCCCGGCGCGGATCAGCGCCCGGGACACCGCCTATGAGCAGCTCCGTGACTGGATCACGCTCGGTCCGCTCGAGCCCGGTGAGCCCATCCTCGACACCGAGATTGCCGAGCTGCTCGGCATGAGCAGGACACCGGTGCGCGAGGCGCTGCTCCGGCTCGCCCAGGAAGGGCTGGTCGAGACGTTCCCCGGCAAGCAGACCCGCGTCGCGCCGCTGCGCCTCGACCGCGCCCCGCACCTGTTCGCGATCGGCGGCGCGCTGGACGCGCTCGCCGCGCAGCAGGCCACGCCGCAGCTCACCGCCGATGAGCTGGACCGCCTGACCGAGACTCTGGAGCAGATGTGCGCGCCCCAGGAGCCGCAGGATCTGCAGACCCTGGACGAGCGATTCCACGCCATCTACTACCAGGCCTCGGGCAACGGGCCGCTGGTGGACATGCTGCGGGGCGTCACCCTCGAGCTGCGGCGCTTTGACCGGGCCGGGTTCCGGAATCTCACGATCATGACCGCCGCGAACGAAGAGCACGCCGCGATCCTCGCGGCGTTCCGGGACCGGGACGAGACGGCGGCGGCGGAGATCGCCCGGCAGAACTGGGTTCGCAGCTGGACGCGCCTGGAGCCCGTCTTCCAGCAGGCGTAACGCCGCCGGCCGCCGGATAGCCGCCTCGTCGCGGCGGATGGTCCAGTCCCGGGGTGCGAGTGCCGCGCGATGGCGAGTCGTGCTGGTCGTCCACGACCGAGCGCTACCGGTCGGGTTTCGCTGCCGGCGCTGCGACCACGCTCCGCTCCCGGCTCCAGCCGGCGCGGCTACCGGCCGGGCAGCAGCACGCTCAGGCAGGTCACGCAGCCCTCGAGTTTCTCGAACTCGCTGATATCCACCACGACCGGGGTGAAGCCCAGGTCATCGAGCAGCCGGGCCGTGCGCGGAGCCGACGCGGCGATCAGCACCCTGTCGCCGCCCAGCGGGACGACATGACAGCCGCTTTCCTCGTCCACCGGGCGGACCGCCGGGAACAGGCTGGCTGGCACCAGGTCCGGCAGCAGCAGGAACGTGCCGTCCGGCAGGGCGGTCACCGCGGACTTGAGATGCAGGACGCTGGTCAGCGGGACGCCGATCACGGTCCGGCCCAGCGGGGCCAGCAGCGCGCGCAGCTGGCGGATCCCCGCGCCGTTGGTCCGGCCGCCGCGCCCCACGTACACGGTGTTGCCGACCTGCAGCACATCACCGCCGTCGAGGGTCCCTGGGTCGTCGATCCGGGCCGTGCGCAGGCCCAGGGACCGGGCCGTCCCGGCGACGCCGGACAGCTCGGCCCGGCGGACGGGCGCGCCGGGGCGGGCGAGTACCGCCAGGTCCTCGCAGACCACCACCATGTCCTCGATGAAGACGGAGTCCGGGCAGTCCTCCGCGGCCGGAGCCTGCCGGATGGTCCAGGCCGCGGCCGCCAGCGCCTCGGCATACGCCGCGTGCTGGTCGCGGGCCAGGGCTGCATCTACCGGACTGCGCTGGATGTGGGTAACGATCCCCTCGGCCAGCCTGCTGCTCGGCGCGCGAACCAGGGCCGTACCGTTCACTCGTCGCTCCCTTTGCCCGGCCAGCCGGATGGCCGGCAACCGCGGCCCGGCAGCCGGCCGGGCACCAGCCTCATCCTGCCATCAGGCCCCGCCGGTCAGCAGGATGCGGCCGCCCGCTCCCCCGGCCCGGGCCCGATGCCCGCCTGCCCGCCGGCGCCCGGCGCATGTGAGCCCGGACACATCCCCTCGCCTGGCGCCGTGCGAAAGCGCGATCATGGAAGCTGCCGGGACCGGGCCGGGCGGCGGGCCCGGGCGGCGCGGGCGAGGAGGAAGCCACAGTGTTCGTGCAGATCAACGACTGCGAGCTCCATGTTGAGGTGCTGGGCCCGGACGGAGCCCCGGTCATCATCGTCCATCACGGCGGCGGCGGCATCGGCTCACTGGCTGAGCCGAAGTCGAGCTTCGGGTGGCTGGCCGATCAGTTCCGGGTCGTCGTGTACGACGCGCGCGGCTGCGGTGCCAGCGAGGGGAAGCCGCCTTACAGTCATGCGCAGTGGGCCGCGGACCTGGACGGCATCCGTCGGTGGCTGGGCGTCGACCAGGTGATTGTCGCCGGGGGCTCCTACGGCGGGTTCATCGCGATGGAGTATGCCATCGCCTATCCCGAGCACACCCGCGCGATGATCCTGCGGGACACCTCCCCGGACAGCTCGAACATGGAGCTGGTCTTCGAGAACGCCCGCAAGCAGACCCGCGTGGACCTGAACTGGGACAACTTCGAGCGCTACTGGACCGGGCACATCCGCGACGACGCCGACCTCAAGGCCTGCTGGGCGGAGATCGCCCCGCTGTACTCCTTTGAGGACAACCGGGAGCGGGCGGCGGCCCGGGTCGAGCAGGGCAGCTACCGGTATGAGACCCATAACTGGTGCTTCCAGCAGAACAAGCCCGTCTACGACGTGAAGCCGGCGCTGCCCGGGGTGCAGGTTCCCACCCTGGTTACGGTTGGCCGGGACGACTGGGTGACCCCGGTGGCGATGTCCGAGACGATCGCCTCGCTGATCCCGGGCTCAGAGCTGGTGATCTTCGAGAAGTCCGGCCACTCGCCGCCCAGTGACGAGCCCGAGCTCTTCCGCAGTGTCGTCCGCACCTTCCTCGGTCACGTGCTGTCCGGAGTCAGCGACAGCGAGCGGTAACGATCCAGGCCCGGGAGCTGAACCAGACACCGTCGCCGCCCGCGTGCGCGGCGAGCGCCTCGCGCAGGCGCCCGGCCGCACGCGCCGCGGCAGCGGGGTCCAGCCTGCTCAGCACCTCGCTGGTGCACGAGAAGCCGCGGACCCAGCCGAGGGCGGCGGCCACGTCCGGGCCGTAGTACACCGGCTCGCGCACATCGGCGAAGGCAGCATCCGCGAAGCCTGCCGCCTCCAGCAGTTGCGTCACGGCCAGCGGGCCGGCGAGCGAGAACGGGTCCGGTCCGGCCGGCTGGCGGCCCGCTGGCTGTGCGGCTGCTCCGAGGGACTGGCGGAGGACGGTGTTCCACTCATTGCGCTCGCCGGCCTGCCAGACCATCATGACCAGCCGCCCGGCGGGCCGCAGCGCCCGCCTGATGTTGGCGAACGCCGCCGCTGGATCGTCGAAGAACATGGTGCCGAACCTGCTGACCGCCACGTCGAAATGCTCGGGCGGGAACCGGCAGACCTGCGCGTCAGCGCGCTCGAAGGTGACGTTGCGCAGGTCATCAGCCCGGCCGAGCGCACGGGCCCGCTCGATGGCCGCCGCGGAGACGTCGACCCCGAGGGCACTCCCCGCCCGGGCCGTGCGCGCGGCCTGCCGGGTCGTCTGCCCGGCCCCGCATCCGATGTCGAGGACGTGGTCGCGCAGCTGAATGCCGCAGGCCCGCCGCAGTACCTCGTTATGCCGCTGCAGCTCGGCGTCGTAGCCGGCAGGGCCCGGGTCCTGCTGGTGATCGCCGTCCGTCACCCGGGCCATCCTGCCAGCCAGGCCCGCAGCCCCGGGATCGATGCCGCCGGTGCCGGGGTCAGTGCTGGTGCCGCTGCCGGGGTCAGTGCTGGTGCTGGTGCTGGTGCTGGTGTCGGTGTCACCGGTTAGCGTGCGGAGACCGGCGAGCGAGCGGAGCAGGCGATGGCAGCACATGCGACCGAGGTGGAGGTCCGCGGCCCGTGGTCGCTGACGACCAGCCGGCAGTTCTGGGAGGGCTTCACGCCCGCGGCCCTGACACCCGGGCCGGCCGGGCCCGCGCTGCGCACCGTGTTCTGCGCCGAGGGTGACTGGCGCCGGGCCGAGGCGGAGGTGACCCAGGAGGGGCATTCGGCGCGCGTGCGGGTGACGGGCGACGGCGACCTTGATGCGGCGGCCGCGCAGGTGTGCCGGTTCCTGTCGCTGGATGTCGACGCGCGGGGCTGGCCGGAGGTGGGCCGGCGTGATCCGGTGATCGCCGGCGCCCAGGCCGAGCTGCCCGGACTCCGGCCGTGCGGCTTCCACTCCCCCTATGAGGCTGCCGCGTGGGCCGTCCTGGCGCAGCGGCTGCGCATCGTGCAGGCCACGCGGCTGCGCGCGGAGCTGATCGCCCGCCATGGTGAGGGCGGCGCGTTCCCCGCGCCGCCCGTCCTGGCCCGGCTTGAGCTGGATCTTCCCGGCCGGAAGAGTGAGTACCTGAAGGCGGTCGCCGAGGCCGCTGCCGACGGGCTGCTGGACGGGCCGGCGCTGCGCGCAGTAGATCCGGACGAAGCCGTGCAGCGCGTGCAGGAGATCAGGGGACTGGGCCCGTTCGCGGCGGAGCTGGTCGTCCTCCGCGGCGCGAACGCCCCCGACGCGCTGCCCCGCCGCGAGCGGCGGCTGGACGCCGAGATCGCCGAGCGGTACGGCGCGCGCCGCACCCTCGCCGAGGTCTCGCCGGCGTGGCGGCCCTACCGCACCTGGGCCGCCGTCCACCTGCGTGCCCTGCGTGAGCGGCGCACGCGCGAGATCGGCGGCGCCGGGCCATGACCTGGCACGGCCGGCCGCGCCGGGTCCGGCTGGCCCTGCCCGCCAGGGCGGCTGGCGGCTGACCGCACCTGGCCTTCGGCGGACCAGTTCCCGACGCACGCGGCGGGGCCGGGGCCACCGCCTAGAGTTGGGTATCTAGCGCGTTCGCTGAGGAGACCGTCTGGTGCCAGCCGCCCTGCTCGAGACGAAGATGTATGTCCCGAGATCCGGGCGCGGGCAGGTGCCGCGCCCGCGGCTGAGCGAGCGGCTGAACCGCGGGACCACCTCGAAGCTGATGCTCGTCTCCGCGCCCGCTGGCTTCGGCAAGACGACCCTGGTCGCTGAGTGGCTGGCCGCGGAGCCAGGTTCGCCGGCCGGTGAACGGCGGGCTGCGTGGCTGTCGCTCGACCCGGGTGACAGTGATCCCGCGTCCTTCTGGACCTATGTGATCGCCGCTCTCCGGACGGCCGGGCCGGGAGTCGGCGACGACGCGCTGGCCCTGCTGCATGCGCCGCGGCCGCCGCCGATCGAGACTGTGCTCACCACGCTGCTCAACGACCTGGCCGCCGCGCCGGGCGACATCGTGCTGGTGCTCGACGACTACCACGTCATCGATGCGCGCCAGGTGCACGACGGCGTGGCGTTCCTGCTCGACCATCTGCCGCCGTCGCTGCACCTGGTGATCATCAGCCGGGCCGATCCCGCGCTGCCGCTGCCGCGGCTGCGAGCCCGCGGCGAGCTGACCGAGATCCGGGCCGCCGAGCTGCGCTTCACTCCTGATGAGGCCGCGGCCTACCTCAACGGGATAATGGGCCTGCAGCTGACGGCGCTCGATGTGGCCGCGCTCGAGGGGCGCACCGAGGGCTGGATCGCGGCGCTCCAGCTGGCCGCGCTGTCGATGCAAGGGCGAGACGACATCGCCGGCTTCATCTCCGGCTTCGCAGGCGACGATCGTTACGTCGTCGACTACCTGGTCGAGGAGGTGCTGCAGCGTCAGTCCGATGACGTCCAGGCCTTCCTGCTGCAGACCTCGGTCCTGGGCCGGCTGAGCGGCTCGTTGTGCAATGCGGTCACCGGGCACGCCGGCGGCAAGGCGGTCCTGGAAGCGCTGGACCGGGGGAACCTGTTTCTCGTCCCGCTCGATGACCGCCGCCAGTGGTACCGCTACCACCACTTGTTCGCCGACGTGCTGCAGGCGCGCCTGCTCGATGAGCACCCCGGCCAGGTGCCGGACCTGCACCGGCGGGCGAGCGCGTGGTACGAGCAGAGCGGTGAGCTGTCCGTGGCCATCGGCCACGCGCTGGCCGCCGGCGATCTGGAGCGGGCAGCGGACCTGGTCGAGCTGGCCATTCCGGCCCTGCGCAGGAGCCGGCAGGAGGCCACCGTGCGCAGGTGGCTGAGGCTGATCCCCGATGAGCTGGTCCGGGTGCGGCCCGTGCTCGGTGTCGGCTTTGCCGGGACGCTGATGGCGGTCAGCGAGTTCGAGGGCGTGGAGGGCAGGCTGCAGGACGCTGAGCGGTGGCTGGAGACAGGACCAGGCGACCATGGGCGAGCCCGGGACGACTCGGCGGAGATGGTCGTCGTCGACCGGCAGGAGCTTCCCCGCCTCCCCGGAATGATCGAGCTGTACCGGGCCGGCCTGTCCCTGGCCCGCGGTGATGCCGGGGGTACTGTGCGGCACGCCCGGCGGGCGATCGACCTCGCGCTGGAAGATGACCACCTCTGCCGGGCCGGGGCAGCGGGCCTGCAGGGACTCGCGCTCTGGGGCAGCGGTGACCTGGAGGCTGCGCACCGGGCCTACTCGGCATGCGTGGCCGGGCTGCGGCGCGCCGGGCACCTGTCCGACGTCCTCGGCTGCTCGATCGCGCTCGCCGACATCCGGACCACGCAAGGCCGCCTGGGCGAGGCACTGCACACCTGCGAGCAGGCGCTGCAGCTGCCACCAGGGCCGGGGGAATCAGTCCTGCGGGGAACCGCGGACATGCACGTCGGGATGAGCGAGGTGCACCGCGAGCGCGATGACCTGGCGGCCGCCACCGGGCACCTGCTGCGCAGCCAGGAACTCGGCGAGCTGGCGGGGCTGCCCCAGAACCGGTACCGGTGGCGGATCGCGATGGCCCGGATCCGGGCCGCTGAGGGCGACCCGGGCGGCGCAGTCGACCTGGTCAGCGAAGCGGAGCGCGTGTACCTGGGAGATTTCTTCCCGGATGTGCGGCCGGTACCGGCGTGGCGGGCCCGCATGCTGGTCGCGCACGGGAGGCCGGGCGAAGCTCTCGGCTGGGTCCGGGAGCGGGAGCTGACCGCGGATGATGACCTGTCCTACCTGCGGGAGTTCGAGCACATCACCCTGGCCAGGGTGCTCCTGGCGCAGCACGCCGCTGACCGGTCCGGGCGCTCCCTGAGCGACGGGGCCAGGCTCCTGGCGCGCCTGCTCGCGGCGGCGGAAGCCGGGGAGCGGACGGGATCCGTCATCGAGATCCTGGTCCTGCACGCGCTCGCGCACCAGGCGCTCGGGGACGCCCCGGCCGGGCTTGGAGCCGTGCAGCGCGCGATGGCGCTGGCCGAGCCGGAAGGCTACGTCCGGGTCTTCGCGGATGCGGGCCAGCCGATGGCTTCCCTGCTCAGGGCAGCCGCGAGGCAGGGTGCGCGACCTTACCTGCGCCGGCTCCTGGCCGCCACGGCCGGGACCGGGACCGGCAGTCCCGCCCGGCAGGCCCTGATCGACCCGCTGAGCGAGCGCGAGCTTGAGGTGCTGCGGCTGCTCGGAAGCGAGCTGGACGGCCCGGCCATCGCCCGCGAGCTCACGGTGTCCCTGAACACCATGCGGACCCACACCAAGAACATCTACGCCAAGCTCGCGGTGAGCAGCCGCCGGGCCGCGGTCCGCCGGGCCGCGGAACTCGGCCTGCTGACGCGAACGCGCAGCCGGCAGCCCTGACCTGACGCTCACGGTCCGGGCGCAGGGCTCTCCGCCCGCGCCTCCGGCTATCTCCCCGCGCCCCGCCGCGCGGCCGATTCGCTCCCTGCGCCCGAGTCTCCCCCGCGGCCTGATTCACCACGGCAATCACCACGTGTGGTGATGCCCGCTCACCACATCCGCTCCTACCTTCCGATCAGACCTGCGAACCGATCAGGCCGGCGAACAGCCGCATCGGCGCAGGAGAAGCCAGCCGGCGAGAACGAGCAAGGAGGACTGCCATGAGCGAGATATCGGCCGGCCACGAGCCTGGCCCCGGCCGGTACGAGATCCGCATCAGGGGGCACCTCAGCACCCGGTGGGCCGCCTGGTTCGACGGGCTGGCTATTGCCTACGGCAGCGATGGCACCACCACGATCTGCGGACCGGTAGCCGACCAGGCGGCGCTGCACGGCCTGCTGCAGAAAACGCGCGACCTGGGATTGCCCCTGATCTCGGTCACGAACCTCGGCCCCGGCCGGCCGCTGCCGCCGGCCGACGAGGCCCGGTAACTCAGCCGCTCACGACAAGGAGACCGCCATGGCCGCCACCGTCCGAACCCAGCCAGCGACACTGCCCGCGAAAAGAACTCCGATGGACTCGACGAGGAAGACCGCGCTCGTCGCGGGCATCTTCTACCTGATCACCTTCATCTCGATCCCCACACTCGCCCTCTACGGCCCCGTGCGGAACCACCGGGACTGGATCCTCAGCTCGGCCGGCCACACCGGCGTCCTCGCGGGCGGCTTGCTCGAGGTGATCGTCGCCCTGGCCGGCATCGGGACCGCCGTCACGCTGTACCCGGTGGTCAGACGGCAGAACGAGGGAATCGCGCTCGGATTTGTCACCGCCCGCGTCCTGGAAGCGAGCATGATCTTCGCCGGGGTCGTCAGCCTGCTCTCGCTGGTGACCTTCCGGCCGGGCCCGGGCGGAGCGGCCGGAGCACAGGCGGCCGCGCTTGCTGCTGGCGCGTCGCACGTCGCGGTCTACAACTGGACGTTCCTGCTCGGGCAGAGCCTCATGCCGGCCATCAACGCGGTGCTGCTCGGCTCTCTGCTGTACCGGTCCCGGCTCGTGCCCCGCATCCTTCCCGTCACGGGACTCATCGGAGCTCCGCTGCTCGCCGCCGCGGTCATTGCCACCCTGTTCGGCGGCATCGGGCAGACCTCCACCGCGGCCCTGTTCCTGGCGCTGCCGGTGGCTGCGTGGGAGCTGTCGCTGGGCCTCTGGCTGGTCGTGAAGGGCTTCCGGCCCTCGCCGGTCACCGCCGGGATGACCGCTGCCCGCACGCCGCCCGCTTACCAGGACGCCGTCGTCTGATGGTCAGCAGCACGGCCGGCCCCTGCGGGGAGCCCGGCCGTGCTGTCGTCGTGCGGCGGTGCCGGGCGCCCCCGGCCGGCGGGCGTGCTCACCGGACCCGCCGCACGGGCAGGATGGCGACGGAACCGACAATGGCGCACACTCCGGCGACCACGTACAGCACGCCGTAGCTGCCGCCGCCGATGGCCAGGATGGCCGGCGCGATCGCCGGCGCGATCGAGAAGGGCAGCGCGCCGGCGATGTTGAACACGCCGAGATCCTTGGCGGCGCTGTGCTTGTCCCGCAGCACATCTACGACCAGCGCGAGGTCAACGGCCACGTACACGCCGAAGCCGAGCCCGCCGATGGCCATGCCGACCAGGAAGCCGCTGAAGTCGCTGGCGATCGCGACCACGAACAAGGCCAGGCCGTACACGATCGACGCGGCGAGAACAAAGATCTTGCGCCGGCCCGTCCGGTCCGAGACCCGCCCGCCGATGAGGGAAGCGGCGACGATGACGGCCGACTGGACGAGCGTGCCCAGGAAGATCTGCTGCGGCACGTCGGCCGCTGCGCTGCCGATCTTGTCCAGCAGGTAGTAGGCCTGGTAGGTGACCAGGAACGCATAGGCCGTGACGAACATGAAGCGGCTCGCGAAAGCCCAGGCGAAGTCCGGGCTCGCGCGCGGGTTCACGTAGAACGTGCTGGCGGCTTCCCGCAGCGACCAGGCCGGCCGGTGGCCCGCCGCCAGCCGGCGATCCTTCAGGGTGACCGCGAACAGGAGGATGAAGACGCCGCCGATCGCGCACGGGCCCAGGAACATGGCGAGCAGGTTGCCGGTGAAGAGCTTGACCAGGAACGTGCCGCACACCGATGCG
>DASXDJ010000018.1:0-30477 GCA_036490755.1 Streptosporangiaceae bacterium | reverse complement strand
GCTAGCCAGGCGCGGTACGTCAGGACCGGAGACACTTGCCATGTTGACCTGACCGGTGAGGATCTCCTGGGCGAGTGTGGTCTCGTCAGGGACGATCTTCCAGGTGAGGCTGTCAGGCATGGTCTTAATGTCCGCGCCGGGCGGCCCCCAGTTCCATCCCGCTCGCTTCTTCCACACGATCGATTGCCCGGGCGTATAGCTCACGAAGGTATACGGGCCGCTGCCGTACTGAGCCGTCTGCAGGGCGGTCTTGTTCTTAGCGACCGCCTTCAGGCCGGCCGGGCAGATAATCCCCGCCTGCGTGAATCCTTGCAGCATCGTGGCGAAAGGTGCCTTGGAGCTGATGGTGAACGTATCCGCGCTGTTGCTGTATGACAGCTTGAAAGGACCGGCTCCGAAGAGGTTATTTACGCCATTCTGCAATTTAGGCACGGTGAGGAACCGCTGCATCGAGTTGTAGACTACCCGCGGAGTGACCGGCGTGCCATCAGAGCAGGTAACACCGGACTTAAGCGTGAATACGATTTTCTTCGGCGTGGCCGCTGGCGTCGCCACCCAGCTCTTGGCCACATACGGGACGATCTTGTTGCCGGCCTCGTTAAAAGCCACCAGGTCGTCATATGCGGGGGAGCCCGCCGCATAAGTGGTGCTGCTCGCGCGGACTTGCCAGTCCAGGGTTCCGGGATCGGATGTTGTGCCGACGACGAGCGAAGCCGGAGCGTGCTTTCCTGACGGGCTGCCGCCGCTCCCGGACGTGCCGCCGCTACTCCCGCTGCCGCACGCAGCGAGCGCCACGGCTATGAGCAGCGCGGCGCCTATTGGCAGCGCTTTAGCCCCGTGCGGCACCGTCGATCGCTTCGCCATTGATCCTTGGGTAAGTTGTTGATTAGCCCGCCAAACCATGCTGTGCCTCCTTGCAGGTACCCGGGGTTCAACGGGCCGTCAGGGTCGAACCGGATCCTGGCGGCCTATGCGGCTAGATCACGAGCTGGATGCGAAGTGCTCGCGAATAGTTCTCTTCAGTACTTTTCCGCGCTCGCTGCGCGGCAGTTCCGGCCAGAGTTCGAGCGTGCTGGGCGTCATGGCTGGCCCGACGCGCTCGCGGCACACCTCGAGCAACTCGGCCACTGTCGCCGTCGCTCCGGCCTTCAGCTCGGCCACGGCGACGATCTGCGTCACGCCGCCTCCGGCGTCAGGACTGCCGACTACCACGCAGTCCCGGACGGCTTCATGGGCCAGGATGGCCCGCTCGATGCGGCTTGGCGAGATGGGCCCGTCGTCGGACGGGATCAGGTCCACCATGCGATCTACGATGTAGAAGAAGCCCTCCCCGTCGAAGTAGCCGGCATCTCCGGTGTGATGCCAGCCGAACCGGGATACCTCGGCGGTCGCGGCGGGGTTCTTGTAGTAGTG
The DNA here is from genome assembly GCA_036490755.1 of Streptosporangiaceae bacterium. Lineage (GTDB taxonomy): Bacteria > Actinomycetota > Actinomycetes > Streptosporangiales > Streptosporangiaceae > DASUBV01. The sequence goes on along the minus strand of DASXDJ010000018.1, from coordinate 29,064 downwards.
CTTCATGACCGATGGTCCGCGCACGACGATCTCGCCTACTTCGCCGGGCCCGAGCAGGTGCCCTTCGGGGTCCATGATGGCGACCCTGATCATCGGGCCCGGTCGGCCGCAGCTGAGCAGTCGCTTGCCATTGGCCGCCTCGCCGGCCACGAGATGATCGGCGGCGGAGAAGCAGGCTATGTGCGCGAGGGTCTCCGTCTGGCTGTAGACCTGGGCCACGACGGGGCCGAACACGGCTAGCGCATCTCGCAGCTTCGTCTCGGCCATCGGAGCTGTCGCGTAGACGAGATGCTGGACCGAGCTGAAATCGTGCGCTCGTGCGCGCTCGTCGGCCAGGAGCATGTACAGGACCGTGACAGGCAGGGAGACATCGGTGATCCTGTGCCGTTCGATGGTGTCGGCGATGATGTCGACATCATCGGACTCGACCATGTAGCCCGCGCCGCCGCGCAGGAACATCTGCCAGCTCTGGATGGCCAGCGAATTAGTGAGAGCCGGCTTCCTGAGCAGGAAGCGCGGCCGCCCGCCTACCGGCATCATGGCCAGGTGAGACGCGATGCGCAGCTGGAAGTCGAGGTGAGAGTGGACGGCGCCCTTGGGCATCCCGGTCGTCCCGCCCGTCGGGAGGATGGCCACGATGTCATCCCACCCGGCTGGCTCGATCTCGAAGCTCTCAGGAGCGTCACCAAGCCAGGAGTCGAGGCCCTGACCGGTGTCATCGGACCCATCGATGCAGACAGTGCCTAGCAAGCCCGGCCGGCGTTCCCTCAGCGCCTTGGCCACGGGACCAAACTGGGCCTCATAGAAGAGCAAGTCGCAGTCGAAGTGATCAAGGATCGCGGCGTCGCGATCGACATCACCCGACAAGGTGATGGGCACCCAGACGAGGTGAGCCCGGATCCCGCCCAGGGCGCAGCGCAGGCTTCCCGGATCGTCTGCCATGAGGACGGCGAAGTGAGTTTCCGGCCCGCACCCGCTGCGCCGCAATGCGGACGCGATTCGCAGAGAATCCCGGTGCATGTCGCGGTAGGACCAGACCGTCTCCCCGCGGACGAGACAAGGCTGGTCCGATCCCCGGAGCACTCCCAGATCGAAGTAGTCGATCAGTTCCACGCGTCTACCCCCCTTTGGGTGGCTACGGTGCGGCCCTACTTTCCGCCGCACCGCCTGGCTGGTGCCGATCTGCTGCTGACGCAGGTCTCGTTAGCTCCGCTACAAGAACTTCATGTCCGGGCCGCATGGCCCTTGCCGGACGATCCAGGTAAGCCCGGCCCGAGGTTGATAGTCATCCCAAGGACGGGCGAGGGCGGCACACCGCTTGACCGCAGGAATTCTCGGCACGCGCTGTCGATGTGATTGACCATGGCTCGCTGTGCGGCCTGGGGATCGCGGGTTCTTAGCGCTGCGACGATCTCCTCATGCTGCACGATTGAGCGCTCGGCTCGTCCGGGGATGGACAGCGGAGTCGCGATGGTCAGGCCGGCCCATAGAGAACTGATGAAGCCCTCCAACATCGGGTGCCTCGCCGCCACTCGGATGAGGCGATGGAACCTGTCGTTGAGCTGGTTGAGGACCGTACTCGAGTCGTGTTCGTGCGCGGCGTTCCTGAAGCTCTGGTTAACGCTCTGGAGCTCGTCGATCTCGGCGTCGGTCATCATCACGGCGGCGATGCGGGCCGCTTCGCTCTCGAGAACCCGGCGCACGAGGTAGTTCTCGCAGATGTCCTCGTGGGTGTACTCGCGGACGATGACCCGCCCGTTGGGCAGTTCGGTGACAAGCCCTTCTGCGTGGAGGCGGTGCAGGGCGTCTCGCACAGGCTGACGGCTTACTCCCAGGTCTGCGCTGACCGACTCCTGAAGGATCCGTTCGCCCGACTTCAGCTGACCGGAGAGGATCGCAGCTCGCAGTGACTCAGCAACCGCGTCGGCCAGGTTCACCAGGACGCCGGGCCGGATCTGGCGCAACTGCGTCGGTACGGCATCCTCGGCCACTGACCCTCCAGTTCAGATCTCATATTCTGTATCCAAGAATACGGTTATACATGTCTACGTCAAGAGATACCCACTGACTTCGTGACAGCGAGGTCTTGGCGTAAGAACGAGGAAGCGGCGCAACTCGGTGATCGGCAGGACCGCAGGACCCGGCCCCTGCTGTATGCGCTCAGGTTCGTCTGGCCAGGCGTTCCGTCACAGGCATGACCAGACAACGACGACTTGGGTCGCCAGCTATGCCGTGACAGCCCCTGATCCGGCTGGGCGGTCCGGGCATAACGACCTGCGAGCCGTCATGATCGGCGACCCGGACTTCTCAGCAGGCCTGCTGGGACCGTTCCTTCTGAAGATTCGCCGACAGACAGCGGCCGAGTCTCCTGCGGGGACCACCATGTCCTGTCTCCGGCCGGATCCGGCGCGGAGCGCCACTGGCTCCGTGCCGGCAGGTGGGCAGATCGGCCGCGATCTGCCCGACGATGCGCAGCAGTTCGGGTAGGAACTGCCGCCGCAAGGCGATCCGGCCAGCCTGGCTGCTACTCGCTGTCAAGCTCGCCGCCGCTGAGACGCGGCCGGAATCATCCCCGATCGTTGCGGCTCTGCCCAGCGGCTTAATACCCGCACGCTCGCGGTCCTCAGCCAGGCAATCTCCTGGACGGCTACGGGCCGCTGGACCAGATCGTGGTTGGCCAGCGCTACGACGTCCGGTTTCTCGATGGCCGTCTGGTGGCAGGAACGCGATCTGCCGCGAACGCCGACAGCTCTTATTTCGGCCACCCGTGCGCAGGCAAGGCCTTCCATTTTCGGTGTAGGCAGGTTACCGCGAAACATATGACCTTCTGCAGGTCACAAGGGCGCTATCCCCTTAGCTGACCTGGCCAAAGGTCGCATGACTGTTGGTCAGGCAGCCATTCCGGGGGCGGATTCTTGCCCCTCGGAATGCCCACCAGAGGCCTGCTCATCGGTTCTGAGCTCGAGATATTGCATCTCACCTGGGGTGGAGCTATGGGGATTCGAACCCCAGACCTCTTGCATCCCATGCAAGCGCTCTACCAACTGAGCTATAGCCCCGCGGGAGACGCCGACCCTCTCGGAATCAGCGCCACGCCAGTGTACTAGAAGCGGATCACTCCGCGCGCCGCCCCTCGGCAGCCGCCGCCGGGCCGGATTCCGCCACCTCAGCAGGCCCTACCTCCGCCCCTTCGGCGGGCTCCGCGTACGGGTCAGCGTCGCGCGAATCCTCCGGGTCCGGAACCGGCACCGGCAGGCTGCCGACGTTGTGCTCCATGAGGCGCCACTGACCGTTCCGGCGGCCCAGCACTGACCAGCGGCAGTTGCCGAACGGGCCCAGCATCCGCACGCCGTCGGCGATGCCGAGCAGCCGCGCCATGCCCATGCCGAGGTTGGCGCCGTGCCCCACGACAACCGACAGGCTGCCGCCGGGCATCGCTTCGGCGATGCGCTCCAGCGCCGCGGCGCCGCGGTCGGCGACCTGGGTCGCGGTCTCGCCGCCGGGCGGCACCCAGGCCTGGTAGGCCTCGGGGAACTGCGCGCGGATCTCGGTGTCGGTCAGGCCTTCCCACTGGCCGCCGTGCCGCTCGCGCAGGTCCTCGTCGAGCTTGACGCTCAGTCCGGTCAGCCGCGCCAGCGCGCCGGCCGTCTCGGTGGCGCGCATGAGGTCGGAGGCGAAGATGGTGTCGGGCCCGAGCGCGGCGAGATAGCGCGCGGCGCTCGCGGCCTGCTGCCGGCCGATCTCGTTGAGCGGGATATCGGTCTGGCCCTGGAACCGGCGCTGCGCGTTGTACACGGTCTGGCCGTGCCGCCACAGCACGAGGGTGATGACGTCGAGGTGCCGCCGCTCCGCGTCGGCGGGGCGGCGAGGGGCTGGCGTGGTCAGCGCTGCCCCCGCTCGGCCTGGCCCGCGGGCCCGTGGTCGGCGGCTGCCGCTCCCCCGGCGCCGACGGCGCCAACGGGCTCGGGCAGGGGGATCACCGGGCAGTCCTTCCAGAGCCGCTCGAGGGCGTAGTAGACCCGCTCCTCGGCGTGCTGGACGTGAATGACGACGTCGACGTAGTCCAGCAGCACCCAGCGGCCTTCCCGCTCGCCCTCACGGCGAACGGGCCGGACGCCGGCCTTGCGCATCCGCTCCTCGACCGCGTCCACGATGGCCCGCACCTGGCGGTCGTTGGAGGCGGCGCAGAGCAGGAAGGCGTCGGTAATCACGAGCTGGTCGCTGACGTCGTAGGCGATGATGTCGGAGGCGAGCTTCTCAGCGGCGGCTGCGGCCGCCATCTCCACGAGCTCGACGGCCCTGTCGGTGGCTGTCACGGGTGCTGGCGGTCCTCCTTGGCTGGGCGCCCAGATATCTACGGTCTCACAGCCGGTCAAGAACGAATACGGCCGCACTCAGGCTATCTCCGCCGGCTGACAGCCCCGGCCGTTCCGATCACGCTTCGGTCCAGGTCACCGCGCTCGGCCGCAGGATTTTCCCTCATTGCCGCCAATACCTATCCATAACGGTATTCGTGGCTGACCTTACTGACCCGGCCCGGCGGGCCCGGTGTACTGCTAACCCCGCCGTCCGGCCAGCGCGGTCGAGACCAGCCACGATCCTCCCGTCAGCGCGACGGCGACCGCCAGCGGCAGGCCAGTCAGCCAGGCCGGCCCGGACGGCAGGCCACCGGAACCGCGCAGCGCCGCGTTGGCCGGTGACACGTCGGCCACCAGCGCGAACACCGCGGTGCCGATCGTGGCCAGCAGCGCGACCGCGGGGTGGCGGATCAGCGGCGGGTTGCACAGCGTGCCGACCGCCGAGCCGACGAGCAGGCAGATCCCGGCGGTCGCCAGGCCTCCGGCGAGCACCGTGACATGCACGCCGAGGCCGCCGCTCAGCGGGCAGCGGACCAGCTCGTACCCGGCGCCGGCCAGAGCCAGGATGACGCCGCCCGCGAAGGCGGTGAGCAGCGCGGCCAGGTGCACCCGGTGCGGCCCGCCGGCCACGGCGGCGCACGCCCGCGCGGCGGCCGGCTCGACGGTCAGCGCGGCCCGGGTGAGCCAGGCGGCGCTGGGCAGCAGCATGGCGGCACTCCAGCCGAGCCCGAACCGCAGCGGCTGGCTGTCCCCCATGAACGTCAGCAGGGTCGCGTACAGCAGCAGCGGCCCGACCCAGCGGTGCGCGCGGATCATCAGCGCGGCCTGATAGCGGATCAGCGCGATCATGACGCCGCCCCGTCCGCGCGCCGCCCGGCCCCTGGCTCATCGGCCGGCCGGACCGCCCGGACATGAGCGGAGCTGGCCGCGCCGAGCAGGACCCGGAGGATGCCGTCGGACGCACCGGCCGCGGCGGTGATGACCAGGTCGCCGGCCAGCTCGCCGGCCTGAACCGACAGCACGCCCGGCAGTCCGGGGACACCCATGCTGCCCGGCCCGGCTGCTCCCGACACCTCGATCACCACGGCCGGTCCGGGTCCAGCGTCCGGCGCGGCGCCGGGCAGGTCATCAGCAGGTGCCACCTCGGCTGGGCGGACCTGGCGGTCGGTTACCAGCCATCGCTCGGTGATCAGCCCGGCCAGCCGCGCCGGGTCGTGGTCGACGAACACCACCGTCCCGCCGTCGGCTACCCGCGCCGCTACCTCCTGGTCCAGCACGTCGCGCGCCACGGTGTCCAGGCCGGTCCATGCCTCGTCCAGGACCAGCAGGCCGGGCCGGGGCAGCAGGGCCTGGGCGACGGCGACTTTCTGCGACATGCCCTTGGACAGGGTGCGCATCGGCACGCCGGCGTAACCGGCCGCGCCGACCTGCTCCAGGCACTCATCGATGCGGGCGGCGAGGGCAGGGCCCTGCAGTCCGTGCACCCGGCCGAGGTGGGTCAGGTAGTCGTGCGGCGAGAACGGGAGCCCGGGCGGGAACCGCTCGGGGACATAACCGGTGCGCGGCCGGCCGGTCACCTTGCCGGCCGACGGCAGGCACGCCCCGGCCAGCACGCGCAGCAGGGTGGACTTACCGGAGCCGTTGCGGCCCTCCAGCCGGATCAGCCGGCCGGCGGCCAGGTCGAGGCTGACGTTGCGGACGATCCAGGGCTGCCGCAGCCCGTAGCGCTTGCCGACTGCATCCAGCCTCATTGCCGCCCTGTCCTCATCCCGCTCACCGTGTCCGCCTGATCAGCTTCGCGCGGCGTCCGGCGGACCAGCCCGGCGGCTCAGTCCTGGTACAGCCGGCGCTTGCTGATGTACTGGACGATACCGTCCGGGACGAGGTACCAGATGGGATCCCCGGCCCGCACCCGGTTGCGGCACTCGGTGGAGGAGATGGACAGCGCCGGGATCTCGATGAGGCTGATCTTCTCGTCCGGCAGGCCGGTCATCGACAGCTGGTGACCGGGCCGGGTGCAGCCCACGAAGCGGGCCAGCTTGAACAGCTCGTCGGCGTCCCGCCAGGAGATCATCATGGCCAGCGCGTCGGCGCCGGTGATGAAGAAGAACTCGGTCTCGGGCCCGCGCTCGGTGCGCAGGTCGCGCAGGGTGTCGATGGTGTAGGTCTCGCCGGGCCGGTCGATGTCGACCCGGCTGACCGAGAACCGCGGGTTGGACGCGGTGGCGATGACAGTCATCAGGTAGCGATCCTCGGGTGCGGACACGTCCCGGCCGTTCTTCTGCCACGGCTGGCCGGTCGGCACGAAGATGACCTCATCCAGCGAGAAGAAATGCGCGACCTCGCTGGCCGCCACGAGGTGCCCGTGGTGGATGGGGTCGAAAGTGCCGCCCATGATCCCGATCCGGGACCCCGGCCCGCCGGCAGTCATGCTCGTGACTGTAGATGCCACCGGGGACGGCTTCGCTGGCGGGACCCGGTTTCGGGCCCGGCCCGCCCGGCCGCCGCGCCCCGCCCGGGCCGGCCCGGCGGCAGGTCAGACCGGGTAGGTGACGCCGGTCAGCCGCTCGGACTCCTGCCACAGCCGCTGGCCGGCGGCGCTGTCATAGGACCGGGAACTGGAGCGGACCCGCTTCGGCGGGCCGGCGAACTCGCCGATCCCTGACGGCCCGTAGTAGTCCCCGCCGGCGGCGGCCGGGTCGGTCGCGGCCCGGACGGTCGGCAGGGCACCGCCGCGGGCGTCGTGGTGCGGCGCGATCCGGGAGCCGACCTGGGAGAACAGCGACAGGTGCCGGGTCAGCTCAGTGGTGGCAGTGCCGGGGTGGGCGGCGACGGCGATGGTCGGCGCGCCGGCCGCCGCCAGCCGGCGCTGCAGTTCGTAGGTGAACAGCAGGTTGGCCAGCTTGGACTGGGCGTAAGCGTTCATCTTCCGGTAGCGCCGCTCCGACTGCAGGTCATCGAAGTGGATCCGTCCGACCTTGTGCCCGTTGCTGCTGATGGTGACGACCCGCGAGCCGGGCACCTGGAGCAGGCTGGGCAGGACCAGCCCGGTCAGCGCGAAGGGGCCGAGGTGGTTGGTGCCCAACTGCAGCTCGAAGCCGTCCCTGGTCTGGCTGTAGGGCGGCATCATCACGCCGGCGTTGTTGATCAGCAGGTCCAGCCGCGGGTAGGCGGACCGGATCTGCTCCGCCGTGGCGCGGACGGAGTCCAGCGAGGCCAGGTCCAGGGTGAGCGTGCTGACCTGAGCCTCGGGGAGCGCGGCGGTAAGGCCCTCGGCCGCGGCGCGGGTCTTGTCCGGGTTCCGCCCGGCCAGCACGACACGGGCGCCGGCGCCGGCCAGGAACCGGGCCGCCTCGAAGCCGATGCCGGTGTTGGCGCCGGTGATCAGGGCGATCCGCCCGGCCTGGCCGGGTATGTCGGCCGCGCCCCACCGAGCCGGCGAGCCGGCCCGCGCGCGGGCGGCGGTGCCCGGCTCCGGGCGGGACGTCGCGGCCGGGCCCTGCTGTCCGGTGTCCTGCTGGCTCATCGTGGTCTCCGCGCTAGGTGAGGTGCCTGGGTATAATCGGGATAGCCGTCCCGGTACTGCTGACTATACGGGACGGCCGTCCCGGTTGTCGAGCGGGAGCGGCCAGGTCGGCGGGAGCCGGGGAGGTGCGGGATGCGGGCTGACGCGCAGCGCAACCGCGCCCGGATCCTGGAGGTCGCCTTCGCCGCGTTCGCGGCCGAGGGCCTGACCGTCTCGGTCCACGAGATCGCCCGCCGGGCGGGCGTCGGCACCGGCACCGTGAGCCGGCATTTCCCGACCAAGGAAGCGCTATTCGCGGCCATCATCCGGGACCGGGCGGCGCGCGTCGTGGAGCAGGCCAGGACCCTGCAGGACGCGCACGCCGCCGACCCGGCGGGCGCGCTGTTCGCGTTCGTCTCGCTGCTGGCCGGCGAGCTGGCCGCCGACCGGGGGCTGGCCATGGCGATGGCGGGCGCGGGGGTTGACCTGGAGGCTGCCGCCGGCGGGCCGGGATCCGACATCACCGCGACGATCGCCGCGCTGCTGGCCCGGGCTCAGCGCTCCGGCGCGATCCGCGCCGACGTGCAGGCGTCCGACGTGAAGGCCCTGATGATGGGCTGCCTGGACGACTTGCGAGAACCGCCAGGACCTGACCTGGGCCGCCGCCTGGACATCCTGTTCGCCGGCCTGCGCGCCCCCTGACGCCGGGCTGCCCGGCCTGCCGGGCCCGGCCCGCGGGCGGTTAGCCCGAGCCTGGCCGGCGGGCCGGAACCTACGCCAGCGCCGGCAACGGGGGCGCACCGTCGGTCCAGCGCACCACCCGAACCGCCTTGCCCACCTCGGTCCGCGGCACCGACCCCGGCGGCAGTACCCGGACCGCCACGCTGAGCCCGAGGGCCTCGCGCAGCCGGGACTCGATCAGCTCGGCGGGCGACCGTGACCCGGACGCCGTTTCGTCATACTCGCAGCAGGCCAGCAGCCGGTGCTGCGGCTCGCGCTCATCCACCACCAGCAGGTAGTCCGGCGCCAGCGCGGACTCGGCCAGCAGGATCCGCTCCACCTCGCTGGGGTAGACGTTGACGCCGCGGATGACCAGCATGTCGTCCTTGCGGCCGGTGATCTTGCTCATCCGGGCCAGCGTCCGGCCGCACGCGCACGGGTCCCGGCGCAGCGTGGCGATGTCGCCGGTCCGGTAGCGCAGCAGCGGCAGGGCCTGCTTGGTGACGGTGGTGAAGACCAGCTCGCCGGGCGTGCCGTCGGGTACCGGCGCCCCGCTGACCGGGTCAACCGCCTCGACCAGGAAGTGGTCCTCGTTGACGTGCAGCCCGTCGGCGGCCAGGCACTCCGCGGCCACGCCGGGCCCGATGATCTCCGACAGCCCGTAGATGTCCAGGGCCCGCAGGCCGAGCAGGTCCTCGATCCGGGCCCGCATGGCATCGGTCCACGGCTCAGCCCCGAAGATGCCCGCCCGCAGGGTCAGCCCCGAGCCCGGCCCGCGGCCGGCCGCGGCCAGGGCCTCGCCCAGCCGGATGGCATACGACGGCGTGCAGGTCAGGATGTCCGGCCCGAGGTCGGTGATGAGCGTGACCTGCCGCGAGGTCATGCCGCCTGACACCGGCACCACGGTCGCGCCGAGCTCGACGGCGCCCTGGTGGATGCCCACTCCCCCGGTGAACAGGCCGTAACCGTAGGCGTTGTGCACGATGCTGTCGGCGGTGGCCCCGGCCGCGGCCAGCGCCCGGGCGCACATCCGGGCCCACAGCCTCAGGTCATCGCGGGTGTAGGCGACCAGGGTGGGCCGCCCGCCGGTGCCGCTGGAGCCGTGCACCGCGACGACGTCGCGCTGCGGGACGGCCAGCAGCCCGAACGGGTAGGCCGACCACAGGTCCTGCTTGGTGGTAAACGGCAGGTCCGGCAGGCTGGCCAGGCTCAGGTCGCCGCCGCCGGCCACTCCGGCCTCGCGCAGCCGGCCGCCCTGCAGGCCGCCGGGCACGGCCAGCAGCACATCAATGAGCCCGCGCAGCCGGCTTTCCTGCATTTTCGCCAGCTGCTCCGGCGGGAGGGACTCCGCGTCCGGCTCGAACATGGCTGCACTTACCTGGTCGGGCATGGGGGCCAACCTCCGCGACAGAGCTTACGATGTATCTCATGACCTCTGTGCCGGACCGTTCCCGGGTGCGTCTGCCGGGCATCAGCTCACGTGCTTACGAGCACCCCGCCGACCGCTCCGCGCTGGTCGCCCTGCGCAAGCTCACGGGCTTCGACGTGATCCTCAAGAACCTGGCCGGCCTGTTCAGCGACCGCGCCCTGCGGCTGATGTTCCTGGCCAGCTCGGTCCGGGCATCAGAGGAACAATTCCCGCAGCTATACCACGACCTGCTGGACGGCTGCTACATCCTGGACCTGCCCCGGGTGCCCGAGCTGTTCATCAGCCAGGACCCGGCCGTCAACGCGATGGCGCTGGGCACCGACAAGCCGTTTGTTGTCATCACGACCGGCATGGTCGACCTGATGGACTCCGAGGAGATCCGGTTCATCATCGGCCACGAGCTCGGGCACGTGCTGTCGGGGCACTCGGTGTACCGGACGATGCTGTTCCACATGGTCCGCCTCGCGGCCCGGCTGGCATTCATCCCGTTTGCCTGGATCGGGTTCAAGGCCGTGATCTGGGGCCTGGAGGAGTGGTACCGCAAGTCGGAGCTGTCCTGTGACCGGGCCGGGCTGCTGGCCGGGCAGGACGAGCAGGCGGCCCGCCGGGCGCTGATGAAGACGGCCGGCGGCGCGCGGCTGGCCGAGCTGAGCCACGACGCCTTCCACCAGCAGGCCCGGGAGTACGACGCAGTCCCGGACGTGCGCGAGGGCCTGCTCAAGCTGCTGCAGATGCAGGGCACCACGCACCCGTTCGCGGTGGTGCGCTTCGCCGAGCTGGACCGGTGGGCCTCCGAGGGCGAGTACAGCGACATCCTGGCCGGGAACTACCCGCGCCGCGAGGACGACACCGACACCTCGGTGGGTGATGAGTTCCGGTCGGCGGCCAGGTCGTACCAGGAATCCTGGAACCGCAGCTCCGACCCGCTGATCGGCGCCGTGCGCGGGGTCGCCGAGACCGCCGTGGGCGCGGGCGCGCAGCTGCTGAACCGGTTCGGCGGCGGCCAGCGGCGGGACGACGACGAGTAACGGGACCCGGAGCCAGACTGGCCCGGCCGGGACTGTCCGGCCGGGCCAGTGCCGTGTCCGGCGGGGGCCAGCTTCTCTCTTGCTGTTATCAGCCGTACCCGGGAGGTGCCTAGCCGGCCTGCGGCAGGGCATCCAGCTCGGCCAGGCTGGTGACCGGCGTCAGCCGGTCCAGCACCTTGGGCAGCGGCCCGGCGTGCACCACGCCCGCCCGCTGAGTGGCCCTGGTCAGCGCCACGTACAGGTCGCTGAGGCCGCGCGGTGAGGAGTCCACCAGCTCGCCCGGCTCGGCGATCAGCACGGAGTCGAATTCCAGGCCCTTGGCCTGCCGCACCGTCAGCACCACCACGGGGCTGCTCAGGTCCGGGTCGGCGCCGACCGCGGTACCGGGCAGCTCGGCGCTGACGGCCGCGGCCAGCTCGTCCAGCCGGTCATCCGGCACGATCACCGCGAGCTTGCCGTCGCCGGACTGCGTGGCGAGGGTCACGGCGGCCCCGGCCACCGCGCCGGCCAGGCCGTCCGCGGTGACCTGCAGCCGCCACGGCGTGGCTCCGGAGGCGCGGACCGAGCGCGGCGCCTCCAGGGCCGGGTCGATCCCGGCCAGCACGTCGGCGGCGATGTCCATGATCTCGGCGGGCGCGCGGTAGTTGATGGTCAGCCCGGCCAGCCGCCACCGGTCCTTCACGTACGGCTCGAGTGCCTGATCCCAGGACGGCAGCCCGGCCAGGTCACCGGTCTGCGCAATGTCGCCGACGATGGTCATGGACTTGACCGGGACCCGGCGCATCAGCATCCGCCAGGCCATCTCCGACAGCTCCTGCGCCTCGTCCACGATGATGTGACCGAAGGCCCAGGTCCGGTCGGCGGCCGCGCGCTCGGCCGCCGTCATGTTCTCCTCGTCCTCGAACCGCTCAGCCAGGATGCTGGCGTCCACGACGTCGGCGCCCATCAGGATTTCCGGGTCGTCGTCATCGTCGCGGCCGATGATGTCCAGTACGCCCTGGGCATAGGCCTCCTGCAGGCGACGGCGCCGGTCCCGCTCGGCCTTCTTAGCCCGGTCGTCCTCGCCCAGCAGCTCGGCGGCCTCGTCCAGCAGCGGTACGTCGGCCGGGGTCCAGCCGGCGTCGCGGTCGCGCAGCAGCGCGTCCCGCTCGGCCGGGCTCAGCGTCGTCCCGGCCGCGGCCAGCCGCCGCTTCGAGCTGAGCAGGCCGGCGATCAGCTGCTCGGGGGTGAGCACCGGCCACAGCCGGTCGATGGCGGCCCGGACCGCAGGCTCGGCCCGCATCTCGGCGCGCAGCTCGTCGACTTCCTCGTGCCCGAGCAGGTTCGGGCCGCCCAGCACGTTGCGGCCGAGACTGGCCGCGGCCTGCTCGGTCAGGGCGCTGATGATCTCGCGGGCGAAGACGGCGCGGGCCAGGTTGTGCGGGCGCCGGGACCGGCGGGCCCGCTCCCGGGCGCGGGAGACGACCCGGCCGGTCAGCGCGAGCTTCTGGCGGTCGACCACGATCGTGATGGGCTCGCGCGGCGACTGCTGCCGGTCCCGGACGGCGGCGGCCACCACCCTGGTCATGCCGATCCGCCCCTTGATGGCGGCGGTCCCGGCCGGCTCGGCGGCGGTGGCGCTGATGCCGGGGTACAGGTCACCCATGGTCGACAGCATCACGCTGGTCTCGCCCAGCGACGGCAGCACCTGCCCGATATAGCGCAGGAACGTGGCGTTCGGGCCGACCACGAGCACGCCGCGCTTCTCCAGCTGGCGGCGGTAGGTGTACAGCAGGTAGGCGGCCCGGTGCAGGGCCACCGCGGTCTTGCCGGTGCCAGGCCCGCCCTGGACCACCAGCACCCCCTCCAGGCCGGACCGGATGATGTGGTCCTGCTCCGCCTGGATGGTCTCGACGATGTCGGACATGGTGCCGGTCCGGCTGGCGTTCAGCGCGGCCAGCAGGGCCGACTCGCCGGTCAGGCCCTCGTGCCGGGACGGGTCCGCCGACGCCAGGTCGAGCACCTCGTCGTCGAAGCTGATCAGCTTGCGGTCCCGCGTCTTTATATGACGGCGGACGCGGACTTCCCCCGGTGAGGCGGCGGTCGCCAGGTAGAACGGGCGGGCCGCGTCGGCGCGCCAGTCCATGAGGAGCTGGTCATAGTCGTCGTTGTCTGAGTGAATTCCGATCCGGCCGACATAACGCAGCTCGCCGTCATTGAATTCGAGCCGGCCGAATACCAGCCCGTGGCCGGCCGCGTCCAGCTGAGCGAGCCGCTGCCGGTAGCTGGCGCTGAACGCATCGCGCTCCGTGCGGGCCTGCGGCGTGCCCCCGACCTGCCGCAGGACGCTGGCTAGCCGGGCCGATGCCCGTTCCCGGAGATCGTCGAGCCGACCATAGAGAACGGAAATGTAATCCTGCTCGCGGCCGGTTTCCTCGTTTGACAACCGGGCTCCTTTCCGGTATTCTTTGTAAACTAATATTGATTCTCTGAACGCCCAATCGGGCGATCGTTAATAATACCGTTCCGGGGACCCTGTCTGAACGCCGCCGCTGTCCGGACGGCGTTTTTTTGCTGCGCTGGCGCCGCTCCGCGCGGCGTAGCCATCAAGGCTAGCGCGTGCCCGGGATTGTCGGCATCCGCGCGCATTCCGGACAGGCCGCGCGCCCGTTCCCGGACACAAGTACCCGGGCCGGCGGCACCGCTACCGCGGGCGGCGCAGCCGGCTGGGAGAGATGGCCCGGCGAGACGCCCGGCCGAGATGGTCGCGTGTGATCCGGCGCGGGTCGTCGGGTGTGATCCGGCGCAGGTGGTCAGGCGTGATCTGGCTGGGGTGGCTAGCAGGGCCTGGCCAGCTCAGGTGTCCAGCTGGCCAGCCGACTGCGACGGGTCAGCTGACGCGGTCGTCGCTGCCGCGCGGGCCGAGCACGCCGCCCGTCGACACGGCCGGATCCCAGTCGAACACCACGGCGTTGTCCTCCGGCCCGATGATGACCTCGGCGCCAGGCTGTGCCCCGGCCTCAGCCAGGGCTTCTTCGACGCCCAGCCGGTTCAGCCGGTCAGCCAGGTAGCCGACGGCCTCATCGTTACTGAAATCGGTCTGCACGACCCACCGGCGCGGCTTGTCGCCGCGGATGCGGAAGCTGTTCTCCCCGGCCGCGACCACCTCGAAGTCGGGCCCGGCGACGGGGGCCGGACGGATGACCAGCCGGGTGGGCTCCGGCGGCGGTGCTGCGGCCCGGGCCTCCTCGATCACCGCGGCCAGGGTGAAGGCCAGCTCGCGCAGGCCCTCGGTGCTAGCCGCGGAGGCCTGCCGGACGGTCAGGCCGCGGGCCTCCAGGTCGGGCGTCACGAGGTCGGCGAGATCGCGGGCCTCCGGCACGTCAATCTTGTTCAGCACCACGATGCGCGGCCGGGACGCCAGGCTGGCACCGGTCGCGTCCTCGTAGGCGGCCAGCTCGGCCTCGATCATGTCGAGGTCGGTGAGAGGATCACGGCCGGGTTCCTCAGTGGCGCAGTCCAGTACATGCACGAGGACGCTGCAGCGCTCCACGTGCCGCAGGAAGTCCAGGCCCAGGCCCTTGCCCTGGCTCGCGCCGGGGATCAGGCCGGGCACGTCGGCAACAACGAACTGGGTGGTGCCGGCCTCCACGACGCCGAGGTTGGGGATGAGCGTGGTGAAGGGATAGTTAGCGATCTTGGGCCGGGCGGCGGACATGGCTGCGATCAGCGAGGACTTCCCGGCGTTCGGGAAGCCGACCAGGCCGGCGTCGGCGACGGTCTTGAGCTCGAGGATGAGGTCCTGGGCGGTGCCCGGCTCGCCGCGCAGCGCGAAGCCGGGTGCCTTGCGCTTGGACGAGGCCAGGGCCGCGTTGCCGAGCCCGCCGCGGCCGCCGGTCACCGCGACAAACCGGGTCCCGACGCCAGTGAGGTCGGTCAGGGTTTCGCCCGCGGGAGTCTTGACCACGGTGCCGTCCGGGACCTTGAGGACCAGGTCGGCGCCCTCGGCCCCGTTGCGGTGATTCCCGGACCCGGGCGAGCCGTTGCCGGCCCGCCGCACCGGGCGGCGGTGGAAGTCCAGCAGCGTAGCCGCACCCGCGCCGACCTCGAGGATGACATCCCCGCCCCGGCCGCCGTTGCCGCCGTTAGGGCCGCCGAGCGGCTTGAACTTCTCCCGGTGGATGGAGGCGCAGCCGTGCCCGCCATCGCCGGCGTGCACCCGCACCTCGGCCTGATCGGCGAACTCCGCCACGGTGTGTCCTTCCCTGACATGCGCGGAGGGGCGGGCCGTCGCGGCCCGCCCCTCCGTCTGCTTTTCCGCGCTCCGGAGCGGGCCGGGGTGGCCCGGCGCTCCGCCGCGCTAGCCTGCGCTTCGCGCCTGCTGGCTTAGCTGGCCTGCGCGGTCGCCGGCGCCTCGGCCTGGACCACGCTGACGGCCCGGCGGCCGCGCCGCCTGCCGAACTGCACCTTGCCGGGAACCAGCGCGAACAGCGTGTCGTCGCCGCCGCGCCCGACACCGACGCCGGGGTGGAAGTGGGTCCCGTGCTGGCGCACGATGATCTCGCCCGCGCCGACCTGCTGGCCGCCGAAGCGCTTCACGCCGAGCCGCTGGGCATTGGAATCGCGCCCGTTCCGGCTGGAGGACGCACCCTTCTTGTGTGCCATCTCAGTCCTTCTTCCCGGGGCTCGCCTTGGCCTTGGCGGTGCTGGCCTTGGCGGTGCTGGCCTTGGCCGTGCTGGCCTTCGCCGGGCTCGCCTTGCTGGTGCTGGCCTTGGCCGCCTTGCCGCCACCGCTGATGCTGGTGATCCGCACCTGGGTGTACTTCTGCCGGTGGCCCAGCCGACGCCGGTAGCCGGTCTTGTTCTTGTAGAGGACCATGCTGATCTTGGGGCCGGCGGCGGCACCCACGATCTCCGCAGTGATCTCGTACCGGCCGAGCTCAGCCGGGTCGCTGACCACAGTGCCGTCGTCAACGACCAGCACGGCGGGCAGCGTCACGCTGGAGCCGACGTTACCGGCGAGCTTGTCAACCGTCAGGACGTCGTCAACCGACGCCTTTTCCTGCCTGCCGCCGCAGCGCACGATCGCGTACACCGAGAAATCTCTCCCTTTACGCCAGCCCTGCCGCCCAAGGCCGGGGACCGCGCATGCGCGGCATCCTTGAACCAGGGGGCCTGTCTATGTCGCGCACTGCGCGCCCGGCTGACCTGCAGCCAGAGCTATCCCATGCGCCGACGACACAGAATATCAGACGCAGGCGGCACAACCCGACGTCACCGGCCAGCCCGCCGGGTAGCGGGCTGGCCGGATCGGCCCTGCTGGCCGGCCGGCGGCTAGCTGGCCGACGTGGTTCCGGAGTCGGCGGGTACCTCGGCGGCGGCGGCGCGCTCGGGCTCCGCCGAGCCGCCGGGGTGCCCTGGCTGCTCAGCGGGGCCGGGGTCCCCGGCGTGCTCAGCATGACCGGCCTGGTCAGCGTGACCGGCGTGCTCATCGTGACCGGCGTGACCGGCCTGCTCAGCGGGACCGGCGGGACCGGTGTCATCCGGGTGCCCGGAGTGCTCCGAGCCGGCCGGGGCCGTCCCGTTCTCCGAGATCCCGCCAGCGGCAGTCTGCGGGCCGGCGGTGTGCGGCGCGGCGGGCTCCGTGGACGCGGTGCTCGCCGTCACCCCGGCTCCGGCCGCAATCACCACGATCGGGGCCGGCTCAGCGGGAACTGACTCAGCCGGGGGCTGACCAGGCGATGCGGGCTCGGCGCCCGTGACCGCACCGGCCGCCACAGCCGGGCCGGCGCTGCGCACCACGCGGCCGCGGCGGCGCCTGCCGCCCGACGAGCCGTCCGCCGGGGCAGCGCCGTCAGCCGGGGCCGAGCCGTCCGCACGGCCGGAGCCGTCCGGCGGCCCGGAACCGTCCGCACGACCGAGGTCGCTAGCGCGCCCGGACCGCGTGCGGTCGCCGGAGTCAGCGGCCGGGGCGTCGCTGCCCTGGCCGCCGGCGTGCTCCTGGCCGGTGCCGTTGGGATGCTCCGCGCCGTCGGGCCGGCCGGCCCGGTCGCCGCGCTGCCCGCCGGCGTCATGATCGTGGTCGGTCCCGCCGCCGTTCCCGGAGTGGTCGGTGTCGCCATGGCTGGCGGCCTCATCGCCGCGGGACCCGGACCGGCTCCGGCCGCCGCGCGAGCCGCGGCCCCGCGCCTTGCCCTCGTCCTTGCCGCGGCCGTCCTCGTGCCGGGCCGGGGTGTGATCCACCGGCTCCATCGAGACCAGCACGCCCCGGCCGCTGCAGTGCTCACAGGTCACCGAGAACGCCTCGAGCAGGCCGGAGCCGACCCGCTTACGGGTCATCTGGACGAGGCCGAGCGAGGTCACCTCAGCCACCTGATGCTTGGTCCGGTCCCGGGCCAGGCATTCCAGCAGCCGCCGGAGCACCAGCTCGCGGTTGCTCTCCAGGACCATGTCGATGAAGTCGATGACGATGATCCCGCCGACGTCGCGGAGGCGGAGCTGGCGGACGATCTCCTCAGCGGCCTCCAGGTTGTTGCGGGTCACGGTCTGCTCGAGGTTGCCGCCCTGGCCGGTGAACTTGCCGGTGTTGACGTCAACGACCGTCATGGCCTCAGTGTTGTCGATGACCAGCGACCCGCCGCTGGGCAGCCAGACCTTGCGCTCCAGCGCCTTGGCCAGCTGCTCGTCGATGCGGTAGGCAGCGAAGACATCCTTGTCGTCCTGCCAGCGCTCGAGCCGCTCGGCGAGATGCGGCGCCACGTAGCGGACGTACTCATCGACCATGTCCCAGTCGCCGTCGCTGGCGATGACGAGCTTGCCGAAGTCCTCGTTGAAGATGTCCCGGACCACCCGGATGGTCAGGTCGGGCTCGCTGTAGAGCAGCTCCGGAGCGGACGCGGTCTTGGCCTTGCGCTCGATGGACTCCCACTGCGCGGCCAGCCGGGACACATCGCGCGCGAGTTCCTCCTCCGAGGCGCCCTCGGCGGCGGTGCGGACGATGACGCCCGCGCCCTCCGGCATGACCTGCTTGAGGATCTGCTTGAGCCGGGTGCGCTCGGTGTCGGGCAGCTTGCGGCTGATCCCGGTCATGCTGGCGCCGGGAACATAGACCAGGTACCGGCCGGGCAGGCTGACCTGGCTGGTCAGGCGGGCGCCCTTGTGACCGATCGGGTCCTTGGTGACCTGCACCAGGATCGACTGGCCGGACTTGAGCGCGGACTCGATGCGCTTGGACTCGCCTTCGAGGCCGCTGGCGTCGAAGTTGACCTCGCCGGCGTACAGGACCGCGTTCCGGCCCTTGCCGATGTCGACGAACGCCGCCTCCATCGAGGGCAGCACGTTCTGGACCTTGCCGAGGTAGACGTTGCCCACGTAGGACTGGTGGCTGGCCTTGTCGACGTAGTGCTCGACCAGGACGCCGTCCTCGAGCACCGCGATCTGGGTGCGGTCGCCGCGCTGCCGGACCACCATGACCCGCTGCACGGCCTCGCGGCGAGCCAGGAACTCCGACTCGGTGATGATCGGCGGGCGGCGGCGGCCGGACTCCCGGCCCTCGCGCCGGCGCTGCCGCTTGGCTTCCAGCCGGGTCGAGCCCTTGATGGCCCGGACGTCCGACACGTCGGTCGCTGCGCGCGGCTGGCGGACATGCACCACGGTGTTGGGCGGGTCGTCCACGGCACCGTCACCGCCGCCGCCCTCAGAACCGGAGCTGCTGCGGCGGCGCCGGCGGCGCCGGCGGCCCGTCGGGCCGCCGTCATCGGCGTCCTCGGGGCCGGCCGACTGGCTCGAGTCGTCGGCCGCGGTCTCTGCCTCGCCCTGCTCGGCGGGCTGGCCGGCCTCGGCGCTGTCCTCAGCCCCGCCCTTCTTGCCGTGGCCGCGGCCGCCGCGACGGCGGGAACGGCGGGCACCGCCGTCGGTGCCGTCATCGGCGGTCTCACTGGCCGGCTGCTCCGGAGCTGCGGCGGCGGGCTCGGCCGCCTCAGCCGGGCCCGCGGGCTCGGCCTTGCGGCGGCTGCCGCCCGCGGCGGGCGCCGCGGTGCTGATGTCCGGGGGCTGGAAGATCACGACCGGCGGCTGGAAGGTGGCCGCCGGGATGCCCAGGGCTCCTGGTGCTGTAGCAGCCTCCTGCGCATCGCCAGCGAAGCCGGCCGGGCCACCCGGGTCGCCCGGGACCCAGCCGGGCTGGGCCGTGCGAGGGCCTCCGGCTCCGGCAGGCTGGTCCCCGGCGGGCTGGGCACCGTCAGGCGAGCCGCCCGCAGCCGGGCCGGGCCCGGACGCGGAGGCTGACTCGCCGGCCGCGGATCCGGCTGCGGCCTTGGCGCCCTGGGCCTTCCGGCGCTGCGTCTTGGCGCCCGGCGATCGCGCGCCCGCAGCCTTGCCGCCCGGCGCCTGCTCGGCTCCGGCCTGGCCCTGCTCAGTGGCTCCGTCCGGGCCCTGCTCAGCAGCACCCTCCGCCTGATCGGCAGCGGCTGCCCTGGCCGCAGCCGGGGCGCGCCGCGACCGCGACCGCGCTGGCCCAGCAGCCGGGCTGGCCTCGTCCGGACCGGTGGCACTCGCGCTGGCCGCAGGGGTGCGGGCAGTCGTGCTGCCGGCCGCAGTCTGTGCGCCGGTCTCCGCCGGCGCGTCCGGCTCGGTGCCGGTCACGGTACGGCGGGGACGACGGCGCCGAGCTGGTGCTGCGTCGCCGGCGTCCAGGGCGGCTGCCCCGGCGGGCGCGTCGGACGCGGATGCAGGCGGTGCGGCGCCGCCGGAGCTTGCCCCGGCTGGTGCGGTGCTGCCTGAGCTTGCCCCGGCTGATGCCGTGCTGCCGGAGCTCGCCCCGGCTGCTGCGGTGCTGCCCGAGCCTGCCCCGGCCGATGCGGTGCTGCCCGAGCCCGCCCCCGCTGCTGCGGTGCTGCCCGAGCCTGCCCCGGCCGGTGCGGTACCGCCGGAGGCTCTCCCGGCTGACCGCTGCGCGCTGCCGGAACCACTCGTGCCGCCCGCTGCGGCCGGGCCATCGCCCGGCGCGTCAGCGGAGCCGCTGGCGGCTGCGCGGCGGCTCGCCGCCGACGAGCCGCCCAGGCCCATTCCCGGCTGCTGGCTAGCAGGCGGAGCTGACCCGGCCGGGTCAGCCGGTGCCCCCGCCGCGGATGCGGCCGGGCCGGCTGGCTCGGCCCCGGCGGCGTCCGGCGGCCCCGCCGGGCGGCTTACCGCCCGGCGAGCCCGGCGCAGCAGCCTGCGGCCCTGCCCTTCGCTGTCCTGGCCAGCCTCGGCTGACCCATCAGTTATGTCCTTGCTCTCTCGCTCGATCTCGAGCATGCGGGCAATCTCTCCCGTCAGGCTCCCGGGCGCTGTCGGCCGATCCCGGCCGTCCCGCGCCGCGCAGGAGCTGTTCGTACGCGCTCTCTGGTGCGGCGCATGTGATTCCTGCGCTTTCCGCATCCAGGCGCGTTGCCTGTTTCTGTCCCTGATCCGCGCGCCTGCCCTGCGGCCGGGGCGCGTCAGCCCCCGCGGCGGCGCTGGCCCCGGCTGCCGCGCCAGCGGGCGCAGCAGCCTCCGGCGAAAGCGGACCCTGTGCTAGCCGGGTCACCAGCGGCGGTGACAACGGTGCCAGAGCCGACATGCCGCGGAGCGCAGCCAGGATGTCATCGGGTCGGACGGCAGGTGTCATGTGCCGAACAACCATTCGAAGTATCGCACATCCGGCGTCCTGCTCCGGCGTGGCACGCCGGTCCAGCTCCATGGTCAGCACGGCGGCGCGAGCATCGAACCGCCGTACTCCCTTGCTGGTCAGGCGCTCGACCTCCGCGGTAGCGGCGACCATGAACGCCTGGACTGCCCGGGCCGCCACTGCTGGCGCGACACCGGGCAGGACAACCTGCCATTCCGAGGCCTCCAGCCGCGGTGCCTCCGGCACCACGGCCAGGTCAGTGACCTCGATCACGTCAATCCCCGCTGGCAGCGCGGCGTCCAGCCGGACCCGCACTTCCTCGGGGTTACATCTGCCTGCGAGTGCGATCTCCAGGAACTCAGCCTCGCTGGCTGCTCCTGTCGGCGCCCCGCCGGAGTAAGAAATCTTGGGATGCGGCGAGAAGCCAGCGGAATAAGCGACTGGCAGGCCAGCCTTCCGGACTCCCCGTTCCATTGCACGCGCGATATCCCTATGGCTCGCAAAACGCATCCTTGTGCGCTTAGCGTACCTGATGACCAGCCGCTGAACCGCTGGTGGAGGGGCCGGTGACGTCGGCTGGGGGCGGGCCGACACTAAGTCAGGCCCCCCGCCGCGGTCCCGCCGGGCACGCTCACGCTACCGACGAAAACGCCGCCGGCGACGGTGCCATTCCCGGCCGCCGAATCTGCGGCCGGCTCCGATACCGCGTCAGATCCGGAATGCCCGGCCGGACTGCCGCCCGATCCCGGCCGGTCCGGTGCGCCCGCCACGGTCAGCGGCAGCAGGCGCCGGCCTGTCGGGCCGGCCTCGATCTGGGTGTCCATCGCCGGGCACACGCCGCACTCGAAGCACGGCGTCCACCGGCAGTCCTCTACCTCGTCCGAGGCGGGGTCGATCGCGGCCAGCCAGTCCTGCCACAGCCAGTCGCGGTCGAGCCCGGAGTCCAGGTGATCCCAGGGCAGGATCTCGTTGTAGGGCCGCTCGCGGGTGGTGTACCAGGCCAGGTCCAGCCCCTGGGGGGCGAGCGCCTCGGCCGCGCAGCGCTCCCAGCGCTCGAAGGAGAAAGTCTCGCTCCAGCCGTCGAACCGGGCGCCGTCCGCCCAGGCCTGCCGGATCACCGCGGCAACCCGCCGGTCGCCCCGCGACAGCAGGCCCTCCACCATGGACGGCCTGCCGTCGTGGTAGCGGAAGCCAATCGACCGGCTGAAGGCCCGGTCGGCCCGGATCGCGTCGCCCAGGGCCCGCAGCCGGGCATCCACCGTCTCGTGGTCGCACTGCGCCGCCCACTGGAAGGGGGTATGCGGCTTGGGCACGAAGCCGCCGATGGAGACCGTGCAGCGGATGTCCCGGCGGCCGCTGGCGGCCCGGCCGGCCTCGATGACCCGGCGGGCGACCCGCGCGATGGCCACCACGTCCTCATCGGTCTCAGTCGGCAGCCCGCACATGAAGTAGAGCTTCACCTGGCGCCAGCCGCTGGCGTAGGCCGTGCTGACCGTCTTGATCAGGTCGTCCTCGTTGACCATCTTGTTGATCACCTTGCGGATCCGGTCCGTGCCGCCCTCCGGGGCAAACGTCAGGCCGGACCGGCGGCCGTTGCGGCTCAGCTCGTTGGCCAGGGTCACGTTGAACGCGTCCACCCGGGTCGAGGGCAGCGACAGGCTGGTCGCCGTGCCCTCGTAGCGGTCGGCCAGGTCCACGGCGATCTCGTTGATCTCGCTGTGGTCGGCGCTGGACAGCGACAGCAGGCCCACCTCGCTGAACCCGCTGGCCTTCAGGCCGGTCTCGACCATGTCCCCGATCGTGGTGATGGAGCGCTCGCGGACCGGCCGGGTGATCATGCCGGCCTGGCAGAACCGGCAGCCCCGGGTGCAGCCGCGGAAGATCTCCACGCTGAACCGCTCGTGCACCGACTCGTGGACCGGCACGATCGGCTGCCGCGGGTAGGGCCATTCATCCAGGTCGGTCACCGTGTGCTTGGCGACGCTGCGCGGCACGCCGGGCCGGCTGGGCACGACCCTGGCGATCGCGCCGTCGGGCCGGTACTGCACGTCGTAGAAACGCGGCACGTAGACGCCGCCGGACCGGGCCAGGGATTCCAGCAGGCCGTCACGCCCGCCGGGCCGGCCGGCCGCCTTCCAGTCCCGGATCAGGTCGGTGATGACGCCGACGGCCTGCTCGCCGTCGCCGAGCACCGCCCCGTCGATGAACTCCGCGATCGGCTCGGGGTTGAACGCGGCGTGCCCGCCGGCCAGCACCACCGGGTCCCCGGCACCGCGGTCGGCGGCCGACAGCGGGATGCCCGCCAGGTCGAGGGCGGTCAGCAGGTTGGTGTAGCCCAGCTCGGTGGCGAAGCTCACGCCGAGCACGTCGAAGGCGCGGACCGGCCGGTGACTGTCCACTGTGAACTGCGGCAGGTGGTGCTCGCGCATCAGCTGCTCCAGGTCCGGCCAGACGCTGTAGGTGCGCTCAGCGAGCGTGTCGTCGCGCTCGTTGAGCACCTCGTACAGGATCTGGATGCCCTGGTTGGGCACGCCGACCTCGTAGGCGTCGGGGTACATCAGCGCCCACCGCACCCGCGCGGACTCCCAGTCCTTAACGACAGAGTTGAGCTCGCCGCCTACATACTGGATGGGCTTTTTGACCAGCGGTAGCAGCGGCTCGAGTTCGGGATACACCGAGCGCACGGACATCGTTACAGAGTACCGACCACCAGCAGTGCCCGCGCGAGCGCGCCGGCGACCGTGACCGGCGCCCCGGTAGTGGATTTCCCCTAAAACCGGCTGCTATTGTGTGCGTTCCTTGCGGGCGGCGGCAGGTACGACGTGCCCGGGGATCTCGGCACCGGGTGACCGGGGAGGTAAGAGGTGCACGTCGATCCGTACATCATCCTGGGCAGTGCCGTCGTCGGCCTGCTGGTGGGCCTGACCGGCGCAGGCGGCGGGGCCCTGATGACCCCGATGCTCATCCTGCTGTTCGGCGTCAAGCCGTCGACGGCCATCTCCAGCGACCTGGTCGCCGCGGTCCTGATGCGCCCGGTCGGCGCGGCCGTCCACCTGCGCAAGGGCACCGTCAACCTCAAGCTGGTGGGCTGGCTGGTGTGCGGCTCCGTGCCGATGGCGTTTGTCGGCTCCTATCTGCTGCATGAGCTGGGCGACTCCTCCTCGGCCCAGGACCACGTCGAGATCGCGCTGGGCACGGCCCTGCTGGTCGGGGCCGGCGCCATGGTGCTGCGGTACGTGCTGGACTGGCGTACCGGTCAGCAGCGGCTGGCCCGGGCCAGCGAGCTCATCCCGCGGCCGGCGCTGAGCATCGCGATCGGTGCCATCGGCGGCGTCATCGTGGGCATGACCTCGGTCGGCTCGGGCTCGCTGATGATCGTGCTGCTGCTGTTCCTGTACCCGGCGATCGGCGCCGGCCAGCTGGTCGGCACGGACCTGACCCAGGCCGTGCCGCTGACCCTGGCCGCGGCGCTCGGCGCGCTGGCCTTCGGCAGCGTGCAGTTCTCGGTCACCACCTCCATCGTGATCGGCAGCATCCCGGCCGTGCTGATCGGCTCGTTCCTGTCCTCGCGGGCCCCCGACAAGTTCATCCGGCCGGTCATCACCTTCGTGATCTTCGCCTCCGGGCTGAAGTACGTCGGTGTCGCCACCACCGCGCTGGGCTGGATCCTGGTCGTCGTCGTGCTGGTCGCCGCGATCGCCTGGCTGGCCCTGGTCCGGCCCTGGGCCAACGGCCGCGCCCGCGAGCCCGTCACCGCCACCTCCGGGGCCGCGGGCAGCGCGGGTCTCGGATCGCTGACTCCGGGCTCCGATAGCGGCGGCGGGGGCGGCGGCAGCGGCGGAGACGGCAACGGCCAGTCCCCCGGCCCGGCCGGCGGCCGCCCGGAGGCTGCCGCTGCTGACGAGGCACCCGCCCCGCCCGCCTGACCTGGCCGGCCTGACGGCCTGCTTCGTGACGCGACCCCTGCCGCTCGTCCAGCGGCGGGGGTCGCGTCATGTCGGAGCCGGCCGGCGGCCGGCGGTCAGGTGAAGACGGTCCGGTGCCGGTAGACCGACTGCAGCGCGCCGATGGCGATCATGTCCGCGAACATGGCCGAGCCGCCGTAGGAGACAAACGGCAGCGGCAGGCCGGTCACCGGCATGATCCCCATGGTCATCCCGATGTTGACGAAGGACTGCACGCCGAACCAGATCGCCACCCCGCAGGCGACGAGCATGCCGAACTGGTCGTCGGCACGCTGGGCGATGCGCAGCGCGCGCAGCAGCAGGACCGCCAGCAGCACGATGATCAGGGTGCAGCCGAGGAATCCCAGCTCCTCCCCCGCCACCGCGAAAATGAAGTCGGTGTGCTGCTCGGGCACGAAGTTCCCGGAGACCAGCGGCCCGTGGAACAGGCCCTGGCCGGTCCACCAGCCGTTGCCGATCGCGATCTTGGACTGAGCGGCGCTGTAGCCGGTGCCGCGCGGGTCCGCGGACGGATGCAGGAACGCCGTCAGGCGCCCGATCTGGTAGGTCTTCAGCAGGTGCAGGTTGATCACCGCGACCATGGCTACCGCGCCGGCCGCCGCCAGGCCGCCCAGCCACCACAGCCGGACGCCGGACAGCGCGATCAGGCCGATGATCAGCGACAGCATCAAGATCACGACGCCGAGGTCCGGCTCGGCCGCGACCAGCAGGATCGGCACCGCCGCCACGGCCAGCGCGATGCCGGCGGCGCGCAGCCGGGGCCGGGCCTCGCCGTGGCGCAGTTCGCCGATGATCGTCGCGGTCATCAGGATGATGCCGAGCTTGGCGAACTCCGATGGCTCGATCTGGAACCCGCCGGGCAGCGAGATCCACGAGTAGGCGCCGTTGACGATGCTGCCCAGCGGGGTGAGCACCACCACCAGGCCCACGCAGGAGACGCCGTAGATAACCGGCGCGTACAGCCGCAGCTTCCGGTAGTCCAGGAAGGCCACCGCGCCCATGAAGATCAGCCCGAGGGCGATGTTCATCAGCTGCTTCATCAGGTACGTGCGCGGGTCCTGCCCGGAATGAATCAGGCCGGGCTGGGTCGCTGACCAGACCAGCAGCGTGCCCATCAGGCTGAGGGCCAGGACGGCGCCCAGCAGCACCCAGTCCAGGTGCCGCAGCGGCGACTTGCGGGCGACGGCCCGGCGGGCCAGGCGTCCCATCCGGCGGCCCAGGGACGGCCGGCTGCCCGGCCGCGGGCCGGGGAACTTCTGCCGCGGCGCCAGCGGGGCCAGGCCCCGGTAGGCCGCGACGGGCCGGGCGGGCTGTCCCGGTGAGCTGCGGCCGGGCTTGCGGCCGAGGTCGGAGTCGCGCAGCGAGGTCATGCCCGGCTCCTTCCGCTGGCCTGGCCTGAGCCGGGCTTCCTGGTACTGGCGTGCTTCTTGCCGCTGGCCTGCTGGCCGTCGCCGGCGGGCACGATCTGGCCCGCCTTATTGATCCGCGGCAGGGCAGGCAGCTGGCCGCCGGGCAGGGCGGCCTGGTGCCCTTCCAGGCCGTAGATCGAGTCCCAGATCTGCCGGACGGCAGGCGCGGATACGTCAGCGCCATACCCCGAATCGGGGATCATCATGACCACGACGTACTTCGGGTGGTCGCACGGCCCGAACGAGGCGAACACCGAGGTGGCCAGGTTCCCCGCCACCTGCGCGGTACCGGTCTTGCCCGCCACGCACACCTTGCCCAGCGGGAAGCCGCCGAAGGCGCCCTGCGCCGTGCCCTGGGTGACCACCCCGGCCAGCGCGCTGCGGATGTAGGCCAGCGTGGTCTTCGAGGCCGGCAGGTGCCCGGTGACCGGCGGGGTGATGCGCCGGACGACCTTGCCGTCGGGGCTGAGCAGCGCCCGGCCGATCCGCGGGGCGTACACGGTGCCGCCGTTGGCCAGCGCGGCGTAGGCGCGGGCCAGCTGCAGCGGCGTCACGGACACGTAGCCCTGGCCGATCGAGGCAATCACCGCCTGGCCGGGCGTCCACACGTTGCCCGACTGGCAGTTGTCGTACTCGATCTGCTGAATGTAGCTGCCGTTGGCCCGGCCGTACTTGCACCAGTTCTGGCCCTGGTGGGCGTTGTCCTTCCAGTAGTAATAGAGCCACTCACGGGTCGGCACCGTGCCGGGGTTCTCCTCCGGCAGGTCCACGCCGGTGTCGCGGCCGAATCCCCAGCCCAGCTCGTCGGCCTGCATCTTCTGCACCGGGGCGTGCGGGCTGGTGACGTCGTTGGCGCCCCGCCGGTCGTGCAGCCACATGCTGTAGGCCAGGTCGTAGAACACCGTGTCGCAGGACACGACCAGCGCCTGGTGCAGGCTCATCGGCCCCAGGTTGGGCGCCCCGTCGTTGGCGTAGGAATGGCCGCTGATGGTCGTGGCGGCCGGGCAGTTGTAGTCGCCGTACAGCGAGTACCCGTCCTTGACCGCCGCCGCGGTGGTGGTCACCTTCCACGTCGAGCCCGGTGCGTACTGGCCCTGGGTGGCCCGGTTCAGGATCGGCTCGGAATCGCTGGTGCCGAACAGCCGCTTGAACTGCCGGGCCGAGATCCCGCCCGACCACACCGACGGGTTGTACGACGGGTAGCTGGCCAGGGCGACGATCCGGCCGGTGGTCGTCATCACCACCGCGGCACCCGTCCTGGCCTTGGAGTTCCCCTGAGACTGGGTCTTATGGATGGCGCTGGCCAGCGCGTTCTGGGTCGCCACCTGCAGCTTGCTGTTGATGCTGGTGACCAGGTCGTCACCGGGTTTCGGGCTGACCTTGCGGAGCGTGCCGGTGACCGAGCCCGCGGCGTTGACGGTGACCTCGTTCTCGCCGACCCGGCCGCGGAGCTGCTTGTCGTACTGCTGCTCCAGCCCCGACTGGCCGACCAGGTCCACGCCGGAGAAGCCGGTCACCGGCTCACCGAGCTTCTTGACCTCGGCGGCAGTGATCGGCTGCAGGTAGCCCAGCAGCTGGGACGCCGCGGTGCCAATCGGCTGGGCGTACTGGGTAACCGGCTGCGGCTCGGCGGTCACGCCGGGGAACTGCCGTTTACTCTCCAGTACCTGGATGGCGACCTTGCCGGCGACGTGATCATCGACGGGGATGGGCTGGTACGGCGAGCCTGGCCAGCAGGGCTGGCTGACCCCGACGGTACACAGCCGCACCTTCAGCTGGAGTTTCCTGCTGCTCATCCCGAGCAGGCTGGCCAGCCGGGCCAGCTCGGCCTTGCCGCCGTCGGCCTGCTGGGACAGCGTGGACATGTTGACCGAGATCATCAGCTCGGAGCGATTGCTGACCATCGGCGCGCCGGTGTCATCGACGATCTCGCCGCGCACCGGCGGCTGGACGATGTCGCGGATCCGGTCCTGGTTGGCCAGGGCGACGTAGGTGCGGTGCTTGGCGATCTGCAGGAACCAGGCCCGCGAGCCCAGCCCGAGCAGCAGTGCCGCCAGCACCACGTAGAGCACCACCAGCCGCCGCCTGGACGCCGGAATCACCGCGGATCCTCCCGATCTCCCGCTGTCTGTCGCTGACTCTCGTGCCTGCTGCGGCCGGCCGGCTACCGCCCGGCCGCTGTTCGCCGGCCGTTGCGCCGCCATGACCGCGGCAGCCCGCCGCGCCGCCGGGCCAGCAGGGTCAGCACCGGCCACCGGCGGCGACTGAACCGGGGCCGCTTGCCGGACTGCGTCCGTCCGGTCACCAGCGGCCGGGACCGGAACCGGGGTGCTGCTGGCCGGCTCTTGCCCGGCCGGACCGGCACGATCCCGGCCCGCGGGGTCCGGCCCCGCGACGTCCCGCTCCGGGTCGTCCACCCGCGCGGCGGTGCGCTCCAGCTGGCCGGGCCGGTGAACGCCGAGCCGCCGCCCGCCGTGCTCAGTGCCGCCCGGCCGCCGCCCAGCCGGCTGCCCGCCAGCGGCCTGCCCACCATCCCGTCGCCGCGGCGGCCGTTCATCCGCAGCCGCCGCGGCTGGCCCTGGCCCTGCCGCAGGGACCGCAGCGTCGGCTGGCCGGTGCCGCCGGCGGCGCTCAGCCCGGTCGTGCCGCGGGCGGTACCGCCGGAGTGGTTGCGAAACCGCGGCGCGGCCGGCGCGGGGTGGCCGCCGCCGGGACCGCGCGCGGCGCCGCCCGGCAGGACGACCGGGCGGAAGCTCCCGCGGCCGCGGCGCCGGCCGAGCCGGTCCATCGTCCGGCGGGCGCCCCGGCCGTCGCCCAGGGCACCGCGCCCCAGGGCCCCCAGGCCGCGGGCGCCGCCGCGCAGCCCGGTCCGGCCGCCGATCCGATCCGGCCGCCGTGAGCTGCCGGCCAGCCGCAGGTGCACCGGGCGGCCCGGCAGCGTGCGCGGCAGCTGGCCGCCCGCCGCCGATCCGGCGACGCCCGAGCGCAGCCGCGCGACGCCGGTGCTGTGCGGACGGCCAGC
>DASXDJ010000017.1:0-33419 GCA_036490755.1 Streptosporangiaceae bacterium | reverse complement strand
CTCGCTGCCGCTCTGAGCGGCGGCGAGCGCACAGCCAGGTTGCTGGCGGATGCCCCGGCGGGCTCGTTCCAGCGCAGCGCGGGCAGCGGCACGTCACACCGGGCGGCGACCTGGCTGATCACCTCGAACTGCGCGGTCAGGTCATAGCGCGGGCTGATCACCGGCCGGCCGTGCGGTCCCGGCTGACCCGGGCCGGCCAGCCGCCCGGCCAGCCACTCCTGCGGCGCGGCGCCCAGCTGCTCGGGGCTGCGCTGACTGACGGTCATCTTGCGCTTGCTGCCGGGCTCGGGAACCGGAACGGTCACGGCGTCCTCCCCGGGCGGCAGCGGGTGAAACGTGTTCTAGCGGAACGTAGCTACTGGCCGCCCGGCCGTCAACGCCTGGCCGCCGCCTAGATGAACTCCGCGAACTCGCGCAGCAGCGCGGCCTTGGACTTCGCGCCGACCACCTGCCGGACCAGCTGGCCGCCGGAGAACAGGGTGATGGTCGGGACGGCCAGGATGCCGTACTGCTGCGCGGTCCGCGGATTCTCGTCGACGTTCAGCTTGACCACGTCCAGCTGGCCCGCGTGCTCGGCCGCGATCGCGTCCAGCACCGGCCCGACCTGGCGGCACGGCCCGCACCACTCCGCCCAGCACTCCACGAGCACCGGCCGGGGCCCGCCCAGCACATCGGCCTCAAACGTCTCGTCCGTCACGACCTTCACCGCTGTCATGCCTGTGCTCCTTCCGGTGCGTCACCCAGGTGCAGGGCGACGCAGTCCTCGCTGCTGCCGTGCGCGCAGACCCGGACCAGCCGCCGCAGCCGGCACTGGACGCGGGTCAGTTCCCTGATCTGCTCGCTGATCGCGGCCAGCTTGGCCTCGGCGGCGGCGATCACATCGCCCGCGCCGCGGCCGCCGTCGGGGCCGAGCAGCTCGCTGATCTCGGTCAGGGTGAAGCCGAGCTCACGGGCCCGCCGGATGAACGCCAGCCGCTGCTGGTCGGCGGCGGTGTACTCGCGGAACCCCGAGCCGCGGCGCTGCGGCTGCTCCAGCAGGCCGCGGCGCTGGTAGAAGCGGACCGTCTCGACGCCCACCCCGGCGCGGGCGGCCAGCTTCCCGATCGTCAGCCCGTCCATTCCCGCAAGCTAACAGCCGTACCGCGGTACGGAGTCAAGCCGGGCGGGCCAGCCGCTGGCCACGCAGCAGCGTCCAGGCCCGGCTCAGCGCCACGCCGAACGAGGCAATCAGCACGTAGGCGATGTTGTGCACCAGGTGCACCTCGTGCGGGGCGACGATGAGCGCGATCCCGGTGCTGAGCTGGATCAGGTAGGCCACGACGCTGACCACCAGCAGGATCCAGGGCGCGTGGCGGCGGCCGATGCCCGCGTGCAGCCGGATGGTGTTGTACATGCTGACCACCGCCATCACGGCGGCGGTGTAGCCCAGGCTGGTGCCGGGGATCAGCGCGATGATCGCGACGAAGAAGCTGTTGACTAAGGCGGTGAACGCCGACCCGGCGGTGGCCTGGGCCAGCGGCGCCCCCCGGTCGCCGGACACCGACTCCGGCCGCAGCGTGACGGCCACGAACAGCAGGCCGATCAGCACCCCCGCCGCGGCCGCCGCCGCCGTGAAGTACGCGATGTACTCGTCCGGAACCATCCCCGCCCCTCCGTCTGACCGGCAGCATGCCGCCCGGGCCGCGAATCTGCCAGCACCATGGCCGGGCGGGCCCGCCGCCGCCGCGGCCGCCCGCCCGCCGGCCGGCCGGGTTGCCCGGCGGTGCCGCCATTGTCAGGGTCGCGCCCAGCGGGCACGATGATCACGTGACCGGTGCGGAGCTGACAGGCGGCGCGGAGCCGGGCTGGCTGTCGGAGCCGGCCGAGCCCGGCGAGTGCGCCCGTTATGAATTCGCGGTCCGGGCCCTCGGCGCGGCGGTGCAGGTCCGGACCTGGGCCCCCGCCCGCACCAAGGACGACGAGGCGCTGCCGCTGCTGGTCGTGCACGACGGGCCGGAGTACGACTCACGGGCCAGCCTGACCCGGTACCTGGCCGCCGGGGTGACCGCGGGCCGGCTGCCGCGGCTGCGCGCGGCGCTGCTCGACCCGGGCTCCCGGGACCGGTGGTACTCGGCCAGCGCCCGGTACGCCCGCGCGCTGGCGCTGACCGTCGTGCCGGGTCTGACCGGCCGGGTAGCGACCACGACGACGATCGGGATGGGCACCAGCCTGGGCGCGCTGGCCATGCTGCACGCGCACTGCCGCTACCCCGGCCTGGCCAGCGCGCTGTTCCTGCAGTCGGGCAGCTTCTTCCGCCCCGTGCACGACCGCCACGAGCGGCGGTTCAGCTACTACCAGCGGGTTGCCGCCTTCGTCACCGCCGTGCCCGCCGATCCCGGCCGGCCGGTCCCGGTCGTGCTGACCTGCGGCAGCGCCGAGCAGAACCTGCCCAGCAACCGGGCCATGGCCGCCGTGCTCGCCGGGAGCGGCTACCCGGCCACCCTGCACGAGGTGGCGGGCGGGCACGACTGGACGGCCTGGCGCGACGCGTTCGACCCGCACCTGACCGGGCTGCTGCGGCAGGCGGCCCGGTGAGCCGCGCGGTCGCGGAGCTGTGGTCGCCCGAGCCGGACCTGCCCGGCACCGTCGTCCGGTACGGGCACTGGGGCCGCCCGGTCCTGGTCTTCCCGTCCGAGCAGGGCAGCGCCTGGGATTTTGAGAGTAACGGGATGACGGGGGCGGTCGCTGGCCTGCTGGACGCCGGCCGGGTCAAGCTGTACTGCGTCGGCAGCTACGACGCGCAGTCCTGGTCCCGGCCGGATCTCCCGCTGGAGGAGCGGGCCCGGCGGCACGGCCGTTACGAGTCGTGGATCTTCGATCAGGTGCTGCCGTGGATCTTCGCCGACTGCGGCGGGCCGGCCGAGGTGGCGACGCTCGGGGTCAGCCTGGGCGCGTTCCACGCGGCCAACTTCGCGCTCCGGCGGGCGGATGCGTTCCCGCTGGCGCTGTGCTTCTCGGGCAACTACGACCCCGCGTCCTGGCACGGCTGGGGCGAGCGGGGCGACGCGGTGTACTTCAACAACCCGGTCGACTACGTCGGCCACCTGGCCGGCGACCACCTGGACTGGCTGCGCGGCCAGGTCAGCCTGCTGCTGGTGTGCGGGCAGGGCCAGTGGGAGGACACCACCGGGTCGCTGGCCAGCACCCGGCAGCTGGCCGGGCTGCTGACCGACCGGGGCATCCGGCATGAACTGGACCTGTGGGGGCACGACGTGCCGCACGACTGGCCATCCTGGCGGGCCCAGCTAGCTCACCATCTGCCGCGATTCTGCTGACCGCATCCGACCCCAGGGAGGTCCCCCATGACAGCCACCTCGCACCTGATCGGGCTGCTGCTGGGGACCGAGGAGGACTGGCCGCGGGCGTTCGAGGAGATCGTCCGGCGGCTCGGGCCGGTGCCCGGGCCGGGCGGCAGCAAGCACGTGCTGGACTGCGAGCGGATCACCATCGAGCCGTTCAGCCTCCGCGACCGGCCCCGCTACGACCTGGCCATCGACCGGCTCGCCTACTGGTACTACCACCCGCGGGAGTGGCTGAAGAAGGTCGCGCTGATGGACGACGTGTACCTGCTGAACAGCCCGTTCACGTTTCAGTCGATGGAGAAGCACGCGGCCTACTGCGCGATGATGCGGCTGGGCCTGAAGGTGCCCGAGACGGTGCTGGTGCCGTTCAAGAACCCCATCGACAATTCCCGGTACGCCTACACCTCCGCCCGCTACAACCAGCCCTTCGACCTGGACGCGATCGCCGGGCGGATCGGCTACCCGATGTTCATGAAGCCCTACGACGGCGGTGCCTGGCGCGGGGTATCGAAGATCAGCAGCCCGGCCGAGCTGCACGCCGCCTACGACGCCAGCGGCGAGATGCTGATGCACCTGCAGAAGGCGATCGACTACGACGTGTTCGCCCGGTCGCTGTCCATCGGGGCGGAGACGATGGTCATGCGGTTCCAGCCCGAGAAGCCGATGCACGAGCGCTACGCGGTCGACCATGAGTTCCTGACCGCGTCGACCGGCACCGAGGTGGTCTCCATCGGGCGGCTGATCAACGCGTTCTTCCGGTGGGAGTTCAACTCGTGCGAGACGCTCGTCGCGGGCGGCGAGGTGTTCCCCATCGACTACGCCAACGCCTGCCCGGACGTGGCGCTGACCAGCCTGCACTCCTACTTCCCGTGGGCCATGCGCGCGCTGGTCCGGTGGTGCGCGTTCGCGCTGGT
The DNA here is from genome assembly GCA_036490755.1 of Streptosporangiaceae bacterium. Classification (GTDB taxonomy): domain Bacteria; phylum Actinomycetota; class Actinomycetes; order Streptosporangiales; family Streptosporangiaceae; genus DASUBV01. The sequence goes on along the minus strand of DASXDJ010000017.1, from coordinate 29,164 downwards.
CACCGGCAGGAAGCCGCGGCTGGACCTGGAGACCGACCGGTACTTCGAGATCGGCGACGACGCCGGCGCGTCGTATCAGCAGAAGCTGGCCGGGTACGCGGAGCTGGCCGATGAGTACTTCGACACCGCGCGCTACCAGGACTTCTGCGCGACCAGCCTGGAGCGGCTGGACGAGATCGTGCTGGACTGGGCGGCCGGGCCGGACTTCGACAAGCTGCTGGTCGAGACGGTCCGCTCGACCTACCCGGCGCACGAGCAGGAGCGCTTCATCGCGCACCTGCGCGGCCTGGCGGGGTTGTGGGTCACCGATGAGAGCGTCAGGCTGAGGGCATAAGTCAGGCTGGTCAGGTAAGCGGGTCACTATGGGTCGTGACATACAGGCCATCAAGATCAGCGGCGAGGACCGGCGCAACTACCGGGACAAGCTCCGCCGCTCGCTCGACGTGTTCGACCGGATGCTGCACGAGCGATTGTTCGAGGCTGACCCCGCGCAGGTCGGCCTCGAGATCGAGCTCAACCTGGTCGACGAGCAGGGCCAGCCGTCGATGCGCAACGCCGACGTGCTGGACGCGCTGGCCGACCCGCTGTGGGCGACCGAGGTCGGCCAGTTCAACCTGGAGATCAACATCCCGCCGCTGCGGCTGGCCGGCGACGCGCTGGCCGGCCTGGAGCACGATATCCGGGCCAGCCTGAACGGCGCCGACGCCAAGGCCCGCGGCACCGGCAGCCGGCTGGTCATGATCGGCATCCTGCCGACGCTGCGCCAGCAGGACGTGAACCTGGACACCCTGTCCGCCAACGAGCGGTACCGGGTGCTCAACGAGCAGATCTTCGCCGCCCGCGGCGAGGACATGCAGATCTCGATCGACGGCGCCGAGCAGCTGCTCGCGCACACCGACAGCATCACCCCCGAGGCCGCCTGCACCAGCGTCCAGCTGCACCTGCAGGTCAGCCCGGACACCTTCGCCAGCTACTGGAACGCCGCCCAGGCCATCGCCGGCGTGCAGGTCGCGCTGGCCGCCAACTCACCGTTCCTGTTCGGGCGGCAGCTGTGGCACGAGACCCGGATCACGCTGTTCGAGCAGGCCACCGACACCCGGCCCGAGGAACTGAAGCGGCAGGGCGTGCGGCCCCGGGTGTGGTTCGGGGAGCGGTGGATCACCTCGGTGTTCGACCTGTTCGAGGAGAACATCGAGTTCTTCCCGGCGCTGCTGCCGATCTGCGAGGAGGAGGACCCGCTGGCCGTGCTGGAGGCCGGCGCCTGCCCGCTGCTGGCCGAGATGAGCCTGCACAACGGGACGGTCTACCGGTGGAACCGGCCGGTGTACGCGGTGGTGGACGGGCGGCCGCACCTGCGGGTGGAGAACCGGGTGCTGCCCGCCGGGCCGTCGGTCGCCGACATCGCGGCCAACGCGGCGTTCTACTACGGCCTGGTCCGCACGCTGGCCGAGGCCGAGCGGCCGGTGTGGACGCAGATGTCGTTCGCGACCGCGGCCGAGAACCTGCACGAGGCCGCCCGGAACGGCATGAGCGCGCACCTGTACTGGCCCGGCCTGGGCGAGGCGCCGGTGGCCGAGCTGGTGCTGCGCCGCCTGCTGCCGCTGGCCCGCGCCGGGCTGACCCGGTGGGGCGTGGATCCCGCGGAGGCCGACCGGCTGCTGGGCATCATCGAGCAGCGCTGCCTGACCGGGCAGACCGGCGCCGCATGGCAGATCGAGGAGACGGCGGCGCTGGCCCGGGCCGGCGCGGACCGCCCCGAGGCGCTGCGCCAGATGACCCAGCGCTACATCGAGCACATGCACACCAACGAGCCCGTGCACACCTGGCCCGCCACCCCGCCCTGATCCGCCACGCCGGGTTCCCGGGCGGCCCCGCGCTGCTCGGCTACAGCAGGGTGTCGGCGAGCTCGTCCGGGCGCAGCGGCTCGGCCGACAGCTTCGGCGATGGCAGCTGCTCCCCCGCTGACGACGGGGCCCGGCGGCCCTTGCGGCGGCCCGGCACGGCCGGCAGGCTGCTCGGCGGCCGGCTGATGGCCGGGATGAAGGCGGTCAGCTCGGCGCTGGCCTGCTCACGGGCGGCGAGCTGCACCTGCTGTCTGTCCGCTCTCGCCGTGGCGGCCGCGAGCCTGTCGTTCATCTTGTGCAGCCGGCGGATCTGGGTCCGCGCCTTCCACACTCGATCTGCCGCGTAGACGGCAATCACGACACCAGCAAGGATCAGGACAAGCAGGACCACCAGGCACCCTTCCGCTCCGGCGCCGGGCCGCTCCCCGGCGCCATTCCACCGTATGCGAGCACCACCGCGCGCGGGCCGGATCGACGCGCCGAAACCGCGGCGTTCGTGCTCACTTCCATTGCAGGTCACCCGTATGAAGACAAGCTGGAGATCTCGTCGGGCTGAGCTGTCCGCCGGGCGGGTGCGGCATGATGGCTGACCGGGCCGGCCTGGCCCGGCGGCTACCGGGGAGGAACTGTGACGCTGATCGCGCGCTTTCAGGTCGATGGGTTCGAGCCGCAGGCGGTGAGCGGCCTGGACGGCGACTGGGTCGGCGTGATGACGTTCGCCAAGACATTCACCGCCGGGATCATCGGGCAGGCCACGACGCTGTTCATGTCGGCCGGCAGCGAGGAGGGCTCGCGGTCCTACGTGGCCACCGAGCGGATCACCGGGCGCACCGAGGACGGCCGGCAGGGGGCGGTGACCGTGCAGCACGGCGGGCTGGAGTCGGACGCGGGCTCCTGGTTCGGGCACATCGTGCCGGGCACCGGCACCGGGGACTTCGCGGGCTGGGCGGGCTCGGCCCGCATCGTGCACGACGACCAGGGCGCGTTCTTCGAGATCAACCTGACCTGAGCCGCTTGCGTGTCGGTCCCGGCAGCGCCGGGGGCCGGGACGGTAGACATGGCCAGGGCGGCGACGGCAACGCCGGCCAGGTGCGCTGCCGATCCGGCAGCGCCGATCGCGGAGGGGGCCCGCGTGTCTGAGTCGAGCTCGGAAGGCGTCCGGCGACTGCAGCAGTCGCTGGGCGCGCGCGTCTGCTTACCGGGCAGCGCCGCCTACGCGGCGGCGCTGAGCCGGGTGTTCTTCCCCGATGCGGCACGGCGGCAGCCCGCCTGCGTCGTAGAGCCGGCCTCGACGGCCGAGGTCGCGACGGTCATGAAGGTCGCCACCGCGGCCCGGTGCCCGGTGACGGTCCGCGGCGGCGGGCTGAGCTCGACCTGCGTGGCCGACGGCGCGGCCATGGTCGACCTGTCCACGCACCTGGACTATGCGAAGGCCACGACCGGGCCGGACGGCCAGGTCCTGGTCACCGCGGGCGGCGGCGCCACGATGGGCACGCTGCTGGACACGGCCGCCGACGCCGGGCAGATGGTGCCGGCCGGCATCGTCCGGCTGGCCGGGCTGGGCCTGGCCAGCCGCGGCGGGGTCGGCTACCTGACCCGGAGCCTGGGCCTGACCCTCGACCACCTGGTCGCGGCGGAACTGGTGCTGCCGGGCGGCGAGGTCGTCCGGCTGTCGGCGGACAGTACCGGGACCGAGGCCGAGCTGTGGTGGGCGGTCCGCGGCTGCGCCCCGAGCTTCGGGGTACTGACCAGCGCCACCTTCCGGACCCACCCGGCGCGGCCGGTGTTCGTGGACCGGCTGGTGACCAGCCCGGACGCCCTGGCGGCCTACTTCCAGATCGCCCCCGGCCTGCCGCGGCACACCTCGATGTCGGCGGTGCTGAGCACGGTGCCCGGCGAGCCGCGGGAAGCCGGGCTGCTGATCTACACGGTGTGCGCCAGCGGCGCCCCGGCCGACGTGACCGCCGCGCGGCAGGCCGCCACCGCGGTGGCGGGCAGCTCGGCCGGGCCGGTGATCGCCCGGAAGGAGGAGACCGGCCTGTTCAACCGCGGCTTCCCGGAGATGGCGCTGCTGCACCGCGGCGGCCGCGAGCCCGACCCGGTTGGCCCGCCCGGGCCCGGCCCGCGCACGGATTTCTTCTTCGGCAAGAGCGTCTTCCTGGATGCCACGCCGGGAGCCGATGTCGCGGCGGCCCTGACCGAGCAGCTCCGCCGGGCGCCCACGCCGGCCTGCCGGATCGACCTGCAGCACACCGGCGGCGCGCTGGCCGATATCGCCGACGCCGCCACCGCGTTCTGGGGCCGGGGCACCGAATGGAACGCGCCGGTCAACGCGATCACTGCCGACCTGGGTCAGCGCGAGGAGTGCACCGAGTGGGCGCGGCAGGCCGCCGGCGCCTACGCCGGGCACACAGCCGGGGTGTACAGCGTGGAACTGCGGCCGGGGCTGCCGGAAACCGCCCGGGAGGTGCAGGCCGCCTTCGGGGGCAACCTGCCCCGGCTGCAGCGGCTGGCCCGCGACTGCGACCCGGCCGGCGTGCTGAGCCGCTACGCGCCGCTCGGCGCCCCGTAGCCCGCCCCGCGCCGCCCGATTGACAACCCCGCACGGATCTCACCAGGATCGATTCATGGGAGCAGGGGGCAGAGGGGGCTCAGGCATGACGGCCACGCAGGGCACGGAACTGACCGACCGGTGGGGCGTGGGCGTCCGCGGCGCGACGGAGCCGGGCATCGCCGCGCTGGATGACGGCGTCGAGTGCCTGCTGGCGCTGGCCGGCGACCCGGCCGGCCTGGCTGAGCAGGCCGTCGCTGCGGCGCCGGACATGGCCCTGGCCCGGATCTACCAGGCCTACCTGTCGCTGTACGGGACTACTCCCGAGGGCGTGGCCGAGGCGGCCAGGATCGTCAGCGAGATCGAGCCGCCGCCCGCGGGCAGCCGGGAGGCCGCGCACCTGCTGGCGGCGCGGGCGTGGTCGGCGGGCGACTGGACCGCGGCGACTCGCGCGCTGGAGCGCGCCCTGGTGCTGAACCCGCGCGACGCGCTGGCCCTGAAGGTGGCCCAGGACCTGTACTTCTTCCTGGGCAGCCGGCTGGACCTGCGCGACGTCGCGGCCCGGGTACTGCCCGCCTGGCCGCAGGACCAGCCCGGCTGGGGCTATGTGCAGGGCATCTACGCCTTCGGCCTGGAGGAGAACGCCGACTACCGGCAGGCGCAGACCCGCGCGGAGGCCGCGCTGGCCGCCAACCCGCGCGATGTGTGGTCGGTGCACGCCCTGGCCCACGTCTATGAGATGGAAGGCAGCCAGCGGGCCGGGATCGACTTCATGGCGGCCACCCTGCCGAACTGGCGGGACAGCTACTTCGCCGTGCACAACTGGTGGCACCGCGCCCTGTTCGGCCTGGAACTCGGCGAGATCGACGAGGTGCTGGCCCTGTACGACAGCCAGGTCCGGGCCCGGCCGTCGCGGGAGTGGCTGGACATCGTGGACGCCGCGGCGCTGCTGTGGCGGCTGGCCCTGTACGGCGCCGACGTGCGTGACCGGGCGACCCGGCTGGCCGACGACATTGACCCGCTGCTGGACGCCGCGCCGGTGTACATCTTCAACGACTGGCATGCCGTCATGGCGCTCGGCCTGGCCGGCCGCCACGATCACGCCGAGCACGTGGTGGCGGCGAGCCGGCGGCTGGTGGCCGGCACGAACCGGGCCGCGGCCGAGCTGGCCGGGCTGACGCTGCTGGAGGGGTTCAGTGCCTTCGCCGCCGGGCGGCCGGCGGACACGCTGGAGAAGCTGATCGACATCCGGCAGATTGCCAACGTGGTCGGCGGCAGCCACGCCCAGCGGGATGTCATCGACCTGACCCTGCTGGCCGCCGCAGCCCGGGCGGGCGAAAGCCGGCTGGCCCGCGCACTGGCCCGCGAGCGGGAGGCCCGCAAGCCGGCCGCCGCCGCGGCGACCGAGCGGCTGATCGCCGCGAACTCACGCTGACCAGGGCGGGCCCGACCCGCTAGCGTCATCCGGGGCCGCCCGCGCCCCGGATGGGAGATCCGCATGGCCGAGTTCGTCGCCGCCGTCGACCAGGGCACGACCAGCACCCGTTTCATGATCTTCGATCATGACGGCGGCGAGATGGCCCGCCACCAGCTCGAGCACGACCAGATCATGCCCCGGCCGGGCTGGGTGGAGCATGATCCGGCGCAGCTGTGGGCACGCACCTGCGAGGTCATCGCCGGCGGCCTGAACCGGGCCGGCCTGCGCGCCGGCGACCTGGCCGCGATCGGCATCACCAACCAGCGCGAGACCACCGTGGTGTGGGACCGCCGGACCGGCCAGCCCTACGGTAACGCGATCGTCTGGCAGGACACCCGCACCGACTCGATCGCCGCCGCGCTGGACCGGGACGGGCGCGGCGAGCTGATCAGGCAGCGGGCCGGGCTGCCGCCGGCGGCCTACTTCTCCGGCGGCAAGCTGCAGTGGATCCTGCAGAACGTCGACGGGGCCCGGGCGGCCGCCGAGGCGGGCCACGCGCTGTTCGGCACCACCGACAGCTGGCTGCTATGGCATCTGACCGGCGGGCCTGACGGCGGGGTGCACGTCACCGACCCGACTAACGCCAGCCGCACCATGCTGATGGACCTGGCCACCCTGGACTGGGATGACGAGCTGCTGGCGCTGTTCGGCGTGCCGCGCCAGATGCTGCCGCAGATCCGGCCGTCCGCCGACCCGGCCGGCTACGGGCAGACCCGGCCGGACGGGCCGCTCGGCGGGGCGGTGCTGCTGGCCGGCGACCTCGGCGATCAGCAGGCCGCGACGGTGGGCCAGGTCTGCTTCACCCCCGGCGAGGCCAAGAACACCTACGGCACCGGCAACTTCCTGCTGCTCAACATCGGCACCGAGCCGATCCGCTCCCAGCACGGGCTGCTCACCACCGTGTGCTATCAGTTCGCTGACGCGGCCCCGGTGTACGCGCTAGAGGGGTCGATCGCGGTCACCGGGTCGGCGGTGCAGTGGCTGCGCGACCAGCTGGGGATCATCTCCGATGCCGCGCAGAGCGAGGAACTGGCCCGCCAGGTGGACGACACCGGCGGCGCGTACTTCGTTCCGGCGTTCTCCGGGCTGTTCGCGCCGTACTGGCGGCCGGACGCACGCGGCGCCATCGTCGGGCTGTCCCGCTTCCATACCCGCGCGCACCTGGCCCGCGCCACCCTGGAGTCGATCTGCTACCAGAGCCGGGACGTGGTCGAGGCGATGCGCCAGGACTCCGGGGTCGCCCTGGACACGCTGCGGGTGGACGGCGGGGTCACCGCCAACGAGCTGTGCATGCAGCTGCAGGCCGACATCCTCGGCGTCCCGGTGTCGCGGCCGGTGGTGGCCGAGACGACGGCGCTGGGCGCGGCGTACGCGGCCGGGCTGGCCACCGGGTTCTGGTCATCGACCGAGGAACTGCGCCGTAACTGGCAGGAGGCGCGGCGCTGGCAGCCGGGCTGGGACGACGCGCAGCGCACGGCCGGCTACGCGGGCTGGCGCAAGGCCGTGGACCGCACCCTGGACTGGGTTGAGGTGCAGTGACGCGGCGTGCTCAGCGCCCGGCCGGCCAGGCCCCGTGCACGAGCTGGCCGCCGACCGCGGTAGCCAGGACCTCGATCTGCCCGATCTGGCCGCCGGGCACCCGGCGCGGGTCGGCACTGAGCACCGCCAGGTCGGCCAGCTTGCCCGCGGTCAGGCTGCCCAGCTGATCCTCGACCCGGCAGGCGTAGGCCGAGCCGGTGGTGTAGGCAGCGAGCGCCTCGGCCGCCGTGATCGCCTCACCGGGACCGACCGGGACGCCATCGCTGGTCCGCCGCTCGACCATGAACTGCATCGCCTGCAGCGGGGCACCGCCCGCCACTGGCCGGTCCGAGCTGCCCGCCACCGTGATCCCGGCGTCCAGCAGGCTCCGCCCCCGGTACAGCCAGTCGCTGCGCTGCGGTCCCACGATGGCCGCGTAATCCGCGCCGTACTCATACAGGAAACTCGGCTGGATGACCGCGATGACGTCCAGCTCGCGCAGCCGGGCCAGCTGGTCGGGCCGGATCAGCCCGGCATGCTCGATCCGGTGCCGGGCGCCGGCCCGCGGCGCCCGGCACCGGGCGGCGGCGAAGATGTCCAGCGCGGCGTCCACGGCCGCGTCGCCGATCGCGTGCAGGGCCAGCTGCCACCCGGCGGCGTGCGCGTCCTGCGCTAGCCGGGTCACCTCGGCCAGGTCCTCGGCCAGCATGCCGGTGTTCTCGGTACCGGTGTAGGGCTCGGTCAGCGCGGCGGTGCGGGCCATCATGCCGCCGTCCAGCCAGATCTTCAGCGCGCCCAGCGACAGCCGGGGTGACCCCAGCCCGGTCCGCAGGCCCAGCGGAAACGCCAGCGTGATGTCACCGCCAGGGCCGCTGGTCACCCGGCCGAACATCTCCCGCGCCATCATCAGCTGCGCCCGGATGCCGAACCCGGGTCCGTCCTGGGCCTGCTGGAAGGCCAGCGCCTCCACCGGGCTGCGCGAGGACATGCCGCCGCCGAGCCCGGCCTCGGCGCAGAACGTGACGCCCTGGGCCGCGCACTGCGCGGCCGCCACCGACAGCGCGCCGGTCAGCTCCTCCAGCGAGTACGGGTTGCGCAGCCCGGCGACGAGGGCGGCTGCCTCCTCGGCGAACAGGCCAGTGGGCTGGCCGGCCTCGTCCAGTACGACGCCCGGCCGGTGCTGCCAGCCGCCCGCCGGCAGCAGGTCGGTCACCAGCGAGTTCACCAGGGTCGCGTGGCCGGATGCGTGCAGGATGAACAGCTTGCGCCCGGCGGCGGCGGTGTCCAGGTCGCGGCGGGTCAGGTGGCGGCCGAACGGCCGCTGGTCGTAGCCGGTGACGTCGACCCAGCCGCCCGCGGGCACGGCCCCGGCCGCGCGGCTGATCGCGGCCAGCGCCTCGGCCACCGTCAGGCACGACGCCAGGCTGGTGCTGCCGGCCGCAATGCCGGCCCAGGCCAGGTGCGCGTGCGCATCGAGGAACCCCGGCACCACGGTGGCGCCGCCCAGGCGGACCTGGGCCCGGGCAGGCAGGCCGTCGATCTGCTCGTCGACCCCGGCCACCCGACCGTGCCAGATGCCCAGGCGGCCGGCCGCCGGGCGGGCCGGGTCCATCGTGATGATGTTCGCCTCGCGAAGAACAAGATCAAGTTCCACCTGGCCGACTATCCCCTACGGGCGCTGGCCGTGGCTAGGGCCAGGTGATTGCCGGACCGCGGCAGCGCCGGGCCGCGAGCCGTGCCGGTCGCCTACCGAGCCTGACGGCCCCGGACGGGCAGACTGGCAGGAACACGTCAGCACAACCGTCGCGGCCGTGCCGCCAGCGCTGCCGCCCGGTCTTTCGGAGGTGGGCCTGTGGCGTGGTTCCTGGTTGTGGTCGCCGGGCTGTTCGAGACGGCGTTCGCGGTCCTGCTCAAGCAGAGCGGGCATTTCAGCAAGCTGTGGCCGACGGTCGGCTTCGCGGTGTGCGCGCTGATCAGCTTCGGGCTGCTCAGCTACGCGGTGAACAAGCTGGAGATCGGCCCGGCCTACGCGGTCTGGACGGGCATCGGCGCGGCGGGAACGGCGGTCATCGGGATGATCTTGCTGGATGAGTCCGTCTCGGTGATGAAGATCGCCTCGATCTCGCTCATCGTGGTCGGCGTGATCGGGCTCAACCTGTCCGGGGTCACGCCGTGACCGGGCGGCGCCCGGCGCCCGGGGCGCTCAGCCGGGGCGGCGGAACAGGTCGCAGGCGAACGTCAGGTCCTGGCGGTAGGGACCAGGTCCCGCGCGCACCTGCAGCTCGCGGCGCAGGTCCGCCGTCAGGTCCGCGGCCCGGCCGCCGAGCGCCGCGCGAGACAGCACGGAGGTGGAGAACTGATACCCGGCCAGGTCGTCCGCCGTCCACTGCCGGATGGCCGCGAACTCGCGGCGGCCGCCGGCGGCGAACCCGGCCCCGGTGAGGATGACGCTGTCCGGACGGTTACGCCGGGCACTGGCCCAGCCGTCCGGGAGCCGGCCGCGGCCGGCGTCGGCGCGCCACCGGCTCACTACCGCGACCAGGGCCTGCTGCCACGCCGTCAGGCCGCCTGGTCCCGGCTCATCCGGTGAGCCGCCCCAGACCAGGGCCAGCAGTCCGCCCGGCCGCAGCCACCGGAGCACCCGGCTGGCGACCGCCTCGCGGGGCAGCCGCTGAAAGGCATTGCCGATGGTCACCAGGCCGAACGAGCCCGCGGGCGCGGCCAGCTCCTCGGCTGCCGCCGTCACCACGCGGATGCCGCCGTCCAGGCCGGCCTTGCGGGTGACCATCGCGGTCATGTCCGGCTCCTGGTCAACGGCCCAGATCTCGGCGACGTAGGGGCGCAGGGCGAAGGTGAGCTGTCCCGTCCCGCAGGCCAGGTCGAGCAGCCGGCCGGTGCCACTGGTCCCGGCCTGCCGGGCCAGCTCGCGGGCCAGCCCGGCCGGGTAGGGCAGCCGGTGCTGCTCGTAGTCCGGCGCCGTCCCCGCGTACAGGTCGCGCCGGAATGGCGGGTCACCAGCCTGGCTCGGCTCCATGACGACATCATCGTGCTGGCGGGCCGGCGAGGCCAGCGCCCGGGCAGTGCCCGGCCGTCAGTCGCCGGTGCGCACCCGGTAGCCGACGCCGGGCGTGGTGGTGATGATCTGCGGGGCGCCGAGCTTGCGGCGCAGCCGGCCGATGGTCACCGCGACCGTGTTAGTGAACGGGTCGGCGTGCTCGTCCCAGACCTGCTCCAGCAGGTCCTCGGCGCTCAGGAAGGCCGGTGCCGCCCGCAGCAGCGCCTCCAGGACGCCGAACTCCTTGACCGACAGGTCGAGCTGCCGCCCGTCGCGGGTGACGGTGCGGCGCACCGGGTCCAGTTCCAGGCCGGCCGCGCGCAGCCGGCGGGGCCGCGCTCCGGGCTGGCGGCGGGCTAGCGCGCGGATCCGCAGCACCAGTTCCGGGAAGTGGAACGGCTTGGCCAGGTAGTCGTCGGCGCCCAGGCCGAGCCCGGCCACCCGGTCACCGGGCGCGCCGGCCGCAGTCAGCATCAGGACCATCACCCGGTCATCGCGCTCGGTGATCATCTGGCAGAGCGCGTCACCGTGGATGCCGGGCAGGTCGCGGTCCAGCACGACGACGTCGTAGGCGCTCGCGTCGAGCTTGGCGGCGGCCGCCAGGCCGTCCCGGGCGATGTCGACGGCCATGCCCTGGTCGGTCAGTCCCTCGGCCAGCACGTCGGCCAGCGACCGGGAGTCCTCGACGACCAGGACTCTCATGCGCGTGAGCCGGCCAGCGCCGGCTGCGGCGCGGCCGGGAGCCCGATGCTGACGGTCAGCCCGCCCCCGTCCCTGGCCCGCAGGCCGAGGGTACCGCCGTGCGCCCGGGCTACCGCGTCGACGATGGACAGGCCCAGCCCGGCGCCCGCGTCGGAGCCGGTCCGGTCGGCGCCGAGCCGCCGGAACGGCTGACCCAGCTCGTCCACCTGGGCCTGGTCCAGTACCGCGCCGCCGGTCTCCACGACCAGGCTCGCCACGCCGTCCGCGGAGCCGGCCCGGATCGCGATCCAGCCGCTGTCGGCGTTGTGCACGATGGCGTTGTCGATCACGTTGTCCACCATCCGGCCCAGCAGGGCCGGGCTGCCCTCAGCCCAGGCACTGTCCCCGCCGGCCAGCTGCACGGTCAGGTTCCGGGCCGCGATCGGCGCGGCCCGCTCGCCCAGCGCCCGGGCGGCCAGGCCGCCCAGGGACAGCCGGGCCCGGTCGGGCAGCGCGCCGTGCTGGGCGCGGGCCAGCACCAGCAGGCCATCCAGCAGCTGGTCGACCTGGTTCAGCTCGGCGCGGATCCGGCCGGCCAGGACGGTGACCGGGGCCGCTACCGGGCCGGGCTTGGCCTCCGCCACGTCCAGCGCGGCGCGCATGGTGGTCAGCGGGGTGCGCAGCTCGTGGGAGGCGTTGGCGACGAACCGCCGCTGCGCGGCGAAGGCCAGCTCCAGCCGTTCCAGCAGCCCGTCGATGGTGTCGGCGAGGTCTTTGACCTCGTCGGAAGGGCCGGCCACGGCCAGCCGCTGATGCAGGCTGTGCTCGGAGATCCGGCGGGTGGCCGCGGTCATCTGGCGCAGCGGCCGCAGCACCCGCCCGGCCGCGAGCCGGCCCAGCAGCAGCGAGGCGAGCAGCATGACGCCGAGCGCGATCGCCGACCCGATCAGCAGCCGGTGCGCGGCGGCCGACTGCGAGCTGGCGAGCTGCAGCTGGAGCGAGCGGATGGTGGCGTGAGCCTGAGCCAGCGCGGGCCTGACGACCGGGCCCGGCGCCACGGCACTGACCGCATGCGAGGTACTGCGCACCGACAGGCCGTTGGTCAGGGCCAGCAGCGCCAGGCCGGACAGCAGAAACAGGCCGCCGTACAGCCATGTCAGGCGCAGCGCCGCGGTGCGGCGCGGCAGGTGCATCCGCATCGGTTCCTCTCCCCTTTCACTGGCGCCGCTGATGACATCCGAGCCGGTCAGCGCGGTCAGTCCAGCATGCCCGGCCGGCCCTAACAACGGAATAACGGCCGTCGTTCGGCCCGTGTTAGGCCCGCTCCCATAGAACCAGCACAGCGAGCCGCAGGGATGCCGGCGTCGTCTGGACTGAGGAGCTTGCGACGAGGGAAGACGGCGCCATCAAGGCATCCCGCAGGCGAGCGGACAACGCAGTGCCTTACCGGCATCCCGCAGGCGAGCAGTAAGGAGAACGAACATGAATGCGACCATCGAGGTCCGGGAACTGCGCAAGCGGTACGGACCGGTGCTGGCGCTGGACGGGATGACTTTCACCGCGGCGGCGGGCCAGGTGACCGGGTTCGTCGGCCCGAACGGGGCCGGCAAGTCGACCACGATGCGGATCCTGCTCGGCCTGGACACCGCTGAGGCAGGCAGCGCGCTGATCGGCGGCAGCCGCTACGCCCGGCTGCGCCGGCCGCTGAGTCATGCCGGGGCGCTGCTGGACGCCGGGGCGCTGCAGCCCAGCCGGACCGGCCGCCATCACCTGCTGTGGCTAGCCCATTCCCAGGGCCTGGGCGTCCGCCGGGTGGATGAGGTCATCGCCCTGACCGGGCTGGGCGGCGCGGCGCGACGGCGGGCCGGCGGCTACTCGCTGGGCATGCGTCAGCGTCTGGGCATCGCCGCTGCCCTGCTCGGCGACCCGCCCGTGCTGCTGCTGGACGAGCCGTTCAACGGGCTGGACCCCGAGGGCATCGTGTGGATGCGCGGCTTCCTGCGCGGCCTGGCCGCCCGGGGCCGGGCGGTGCTGGTGTCCAGCCACCTGATGGGCGAGCTGCAGGACACCGCCGATCACCTGGTCGTGGTCGGCCGAGGCCGGGTGATCGCCGATGCGAGCACGGCCGGCCTGCTGGCCGCCGCGTCCGGGGACCAGGTAACGGTGCGCACGGCCGCTCCGGCCGCGGCGATGGCGGTGCTGGCGCGCGCGGGGGCCGCCGTCACCGAGGCCGGGCCGGGCACCGTCACGGTGGCGGGGCTGGCCGCCGAGCGGATTACGGCGCTGCTGGGCGCCGGGGGCGTCACGTTCGCCGAGGTGACCGCGCGCCGGGCCACGCTGGAGGAGGCCTACCTGGAGCTGACCCGCGACGCGGCAGAGTTCCGCGCGGACCCGGCCGGGGCGGCGGGCGCGTGGCCGGCCGGCGAGCGAGCCGCGCCGCCGGATCCGGGCAGCGGGCCCGCTGGCCCGGGCACCGGGTTCCCTGGCGGGCCGGCAGGAGCGGGCAGCAGAGCGCAGGAAGCAGGAGCGCCCGTGACGCCGGAGGCCGGGCGATGACCGCCGTGACCGACCGCGCCCCGGCGCGACCGGACCGCGACGGGTTCGGCCAGCTCCTGCACGCCGAGTGGACCAAGTTCCGCACGGTGCGCGGCTGGGTCATCGGGATGATCGTGGCCGCGCTGGCCAGCATCCTGGTCGGCCTGCTGGCCGCCGGCAGCGCGAACATCGGCTGCCGGCCGCCCGGCGGGCCGGTGCGCACCGGCCGGGCCTGCCTGCCTGCGATCCCGGTCGGGCCGGGCGGCGAGGCGGTGACCGACAGCTTTTACTTCGTGCGCCAGCAGCTCGCCCGCCATGGCAGCATCACCGTCCGGATCTCCGGACTGTCCGGCCGGTACGGCGGCGGCGGCGGCCCGGCAGGCGCCAGTGCCGCCGGCGGCGGGGCCGCGGGCATGACGCCGGGGCTGCAGCCGTGGTCCAAGGCCGGCATCATCATCGCGGCCAGCACCCGGCCGGGCGCGGCGTACGCCGCGATGATGGCCACCGGGCGGCACGGCGTGCGGCTGCAGTGGGATTACACCCACGACACCGCGGGCCTGCCCGGAGCAGTGTCGGCGGCGGCGCCGCGATGGCTGCGGCTGACTCGCTCGGGCGACACCCTCACCGGCTATGACTCGGCCGACGGCGCGCACTGGACGCAGGTCGGCACCGTCACTCTGCCGGGGCTGGCCGGGACCGTCCCGGCCGGGCTGTTCGCCGCCTCGCCGCTGCACCTGGACACCACGGCCTTCTTCGGCGGCTCGCGCGGCCAGAGCAGCGGCAGCGAGGCCACCGCCGTCTTCGACCATGTCGTCCTGCGCGGCGGCCAGCCGGGCGCGCGGTGGACGGGCGGCTTCATCGGCGGCGGCCAGCGCGCGCCCTACCCGCTGCCCGCCGGCGGGTACCGGCAGGCCGGCGACGTGCTCACCGTGACCGGGTCCGGTGACATCGCCCCGGATGTGACCGGGGCCGGGTCCACATTTCCCTCGACGGTCATCGAGGATCACCTGGTCGGCATCTTCGCCGGGCTGATCGCGGTGGTCGTGGTCGCGGCGATGTTCATGACCGCCGAGTACCGGCGCGGGCTGATCCGCATCACCCTGGCGGCCAGCCCGCGCCGCGGCCGGGTGCTGGCGGCCAAGGCGGTGATCGTGGGCGGCACGGCCTTCGCGGCCGGGCTGGTGGCCTCGATTATCTCGGTGACGATCGGCACCCGGCTGGCCAGCGCTCAGGGCATGTACGTGCTGCCGGTGTCGCTGCTGACCCAGATCCGGGTCGTCGCCGGCACCGCGGCGCTGCTGGCCGTCGCCGCCGTGCTGGCCCTGGCGATCGGCGCGCTGCTGCGCCGGACCGCCGCGGCCGTCGCGGTGGGCATCGTGGTGATCGTGCTGCCGTTCATCCTCGGCGTCGCCTCGGTCCTGCCCGCGGGCGCCGCGGAGTGGCTGCTGCGGCTCACCCCGGCCGCCGGCTTCGCGATCCAGCAGAGCCTGCCCGCCTATGCCCAGGTCGGCGCGCCGTACTCGCCGGCCGGCGGCTACTACCCGCTGGCCCCGTGGGCCGGCTTCGCGGTGCTGTGCGGCTACGCCGCGCTGGCCCTGACCCTGGCCATCGTCCTGCTCCGCAGGCGCGACGCATGAGGCCGGCGAGCGAGGTGGCGGGGCGCAGCGCCACGCAGGCACCCCGGCAGGGAGCGGGCGAGCAGGGCGACGAGGGAAGCCGGCGCCATCTGGCGCCCCGCCGCCGAGCGGGCAATTCACTACTACTCGCGCCGCACGCGGAGTGGACCAAGCTGCGGACGGTGCCGGGTACGGGCTGGCTGCTGGCCGGGATCGTCGCGGCGACCGTGGCGGTGAGCGTGCTGGCGCTGGCTGCGACGCGCTGCCCGGCCGGCGTTGCGTGCCCGGCCGATACTGCCCGGCTGAGCCTGACCGGGGTGCAGGCCGGCCAGGCGGTGGTCGCGGTGCTGGCCGTGCTCGCCGTCAGCAGCGAGTACAGCACGGGCATGATCCGGGTCACGCTGGCGGCCATGCCGCGCCGGGCCGAGCTGCTGGCCGCCAAGGCAGCGGTCGTCACCGGGCTGGTGCTGGCGGCCGGGACGGCCGCGGTGGCGGGCTGCCTGCTGGCCGGGCGGCTGCTGCTGCCCGGGCACGGCTTCACCGCCGCCCGGGGCTTCCCGCTGCTGTCGCTGGGTGACGGAGCCGTGCTGCGCGCGTTCGCCGGGTCGGTGCTGTACCTCGGCCTGATCGGGCTGCTCAGCGTCGGCCTTTCCGTTCTGATTCGCGATCCGGGGGCCGCCATCGGGACGGTACTCGGCCTGCTCTACCTGGCCCCGATCGTCGCGGCGGTTCTGGGCGCCAGCCCGGTCTGGCAGCACCGGGTCGAGCGGTACGCGCCGGCGATGGCCGGGCTGGTGATCCAGGACACGACGGGGCTGCACGGGCTGCCGGTCGGCCCGTGGGGCGGGCTCGGCGTCCTGGCCGCCTGGGCCGGCGCGGCGCTGCTGGCGGGCGGGCTGGCGCTGCGCTGGCGGGACGCGTAACCGGCCGGAGGCTGGCCGGCCGGGGCCGGCCTCCCGGCCGGGGCCGGCCTCCCGGCCAGGGCGCGAGCCGGGTCGGGCAGCGAGCCGGGGCCGGGCGGCGAGCGGGGGCCGGGCGGCGAGCGGGGCGGCTCAGCCGTCCCGCCGGGCCGGTCACGCGAGGCAGGTCAGCGGCGTGCCGCCGTTATAGGTGACCATGTCAGCCAGCGCGGCGGCGATATCGACGGGGCCGCCGCGCGGGGTGCCGCCTAGCTCGGCCAGGGCGCGGTGCAGGTTGCCGACGATCCGCTCGCGGTCCGGCCAGGCCGCGTACGGGCCGAGGTCGGCCTCGCAGGCGGCCTCGAGCGGGGTGCGGCCGGCGGCGCGGGCCGCGATGGCGAGGTCGAGCACGAAGCGCAGGTAGCCGAGCGTCGCCTCGACGGGCTCGGGGCCGCTGAAGACGGGCCCGTGGCCGGGCACGATAGTGCGGGCGGCCAGCGGGATAATGGCCTGCTCCAGCACCTCGATGGCGCCGGCGACGGACCCCATCAGCAGGAACGGGGTGCCGCCGTTGAAGATCAGGTCACCGCAGAACAGCACGGACCGGTCCGGGATCCAGACCAGGCAGTCATTGGTGGTGTGCGCGGGCGTGCCGGCGTAGCGGACCTCGGCCCGCAGGTCGCCGCTGTGCAGGGCGATCTGGTCGGCGAAGGTGATGAACGGCGGGTCCAGGGTGAGGTCGCCCCAGTCGGGACCGTCCCAGAACGGCAGTTCGCGTGGCGGGCCGAAGGCGATGGCCTCGGACCGGGCCCGCTCGTGGCCGAGGATCGCGGCGCCGGGGAACAGGCAGTTGCCGAAGGTGTGATCGCCGTGGTGATGGGTGTTGACCACGGCGCGGACGGGCGCCGGGGTCACTGCAGCGATGGCCGCCTGGTAAGCGCGGGTGCGGCGCTCGGTGGCGCAGGCGTCGATGCTGATGACGCCCTGCGGGCCGGCCAGGAACCCGGTGTTGTTGATCCACCAGGTGCCGTCGGGCTGCACGTAGGCGTAGACGCCGTCTGCGACCTGGTGCACCTCGGGACGCCCGGGGGTGGTGATGTCGGTGGCCGAACTGCTCATCTGGGGCTCCTCCCGCTGACCGGGAGCCTAACCGCTGCTCAGCCGGCCAGGAGGTACGTGGCCAGGTGGTCCTCGACGGCGGCCAGGCCGGCGGCATCGGCGGTGGCGGCTCGGAAGCCGACGTAGCCGTCGGGCCGGATGAGCAGCGCGCCGCCGGCCGGGGCACGGGCCGGGCTGTCGGGGCCGGCGGCGGTTCCGATGTCGACCAGGCCGGCCCAGCGACGGCGCAGCCGGGTCAGCGCGGCCGGGTCGGCGGGACCGTTCAGCAGCAGGTGGTGCCGCGTGCCGGCCAGGGACAGCCGGCCGGGGTAGCGCTCGCCGGGAGCGGCACCGCCGGCGTCGCCTGCGTGGTCGCCGGGGCCGGCCCCGGCGTGACCGGTGTACTCACCGGTCAGCGGGCTGGCGGCGTAGCTCACGTCGAGCATGCTGCGGGCCCGGAGCAGGGCGGCGGCCTCGCCGGGCGTGAGCTCGGGGGCCGGGATGCCCGACCGGGCCGACTCGACGGCGCCGTGGGCGAGCTGATGCACCCGATCGGAGACGGCCAGGACGTGCTCATCGGCCGCACCGCGCTCGACGGCATAGCTGGCCAGCAGTGCGGGCCGGGCCTGCCCGCGGGTTGCCAGCGAGAGCTTCCACGCCAGGTTGCTGGCGTCGTGCAGGCCGGAGTTCAGGCCCTCACCGCCGAACGGGCTGGACAGGTGCCCGGCGTCACCCAGCAGGATGCGGCGGCCGTCGGCCAGCCGCGGCACGAGCCGCCGGTGCATCCGGAACGCGGCCGCCCACGCGACCTCGTGCACACCAACCGCGTCCGGAGCCCGACGGCTGATAGCGGCCTCAACGGCACGCGGTGAGTAGTCGGCGGCCAGCTGCTCCTCCTCCTCCTCGCCGGTCAGGTCGCCGGTAAAGGTCAGCCACCGGTCATCCGGGAGCGGCGCGAGGAGTACGTAACCGGCCGGGCTGGCGATCAGCCCGGACCCGTCCCGCGGCAGCGCGCAGGACAGGCGCATGTCGGCGACCAGGGCCGTGCCGCGGTAGGTGCTGCCCTCCAGCGTCTCCGTCATCGACTCCCGGGTCACGCTGCCCGCGCCGCCCGCGCCGATCACCCATCCGGCCCGGACGGACTCCATGGTGCCGTCGCCGTGCTCCAGCCAGGCCAGCACGTGGTCCTCGCGCTCGTCTAGCGAGACGGCCGACACGCCGCGCTCCACGCTCCCGCCCAGCTCGGTCAGCCGGCCGGCCAGGATCTGCTCGGTGCGCCACTGCGGCAGGCTGCACTGGAACTCGAAGGGACAGCCGATGGCGGCGCCGCCTGCGAAGCTCGACTCAGCGACGGTCCGCAGGCCAGCGTCATAGACCCGCGCGTACTGCACGTGAACCGAGGAGTCCAGGAACTCCTGCGCCATCCCGGCCTGGGCCAGCAGCTCCATGGTGGCGGGCTGCACGGCGGTGGCCCGCGCCTGGTTGTGCGGCTCAGGTGAACGCTCGACAAGGCGGGCCGTCACGCCGCGCCGGGCCAGCTCCACGGCGGCCATCAGCCCGGACGGACCGGCCCCCACGATGAGTACCTCGACCTGCGCCCCCGCCGTCCCCACCCCCGTTAGGCCGGGTCACCCCCGTGACCCCTGCGCTCCCGCGCCTGCACTCCCCTGCCGGTCGTAACTCTCCGTGACCGGAGTTCGCCCCTGTAAGGGTACGGGCTGGGCGGAAAATAGCCGGCACCCGGGCCGCGGGGGGAGGAGGCTGGCCCAGGTGCCGGAGTCGGGTCGGGGTAGCGAGGCGATCCGTCAGACGGCCGCCGTCAGGCAGCGCTCCGTCAGGCAGCGCACGGACCAGCGGCGGCGCGAGTCAGCCGGCGGCCCGGCGGTGACTGACCGTCAGCCAGCCGCCGGTGGCGGAAATCCACAGCAGCAGCAGCGGCCCGGACGCGTACACCAGGCCGGCCGCCGACTGAGCCAGCAGCAGGTAGGCCACGCCCGACCCGGCCAGGGCCACAGCGGCCAGCCCGGCTGCGATCCTGAGCCACCGCGGGAACCGCGCGCCGGTGTCCTGCACAGCCAGGCCACGCCGCGCCGCTAGCCAGGCGGCGGTGCCGGCCAGGGCCAGCATCTTCACCCCGTCGAGCCGGTTAATCAGCGCGAACAGCGTCCCGGCCCGGCCGGCGTCGGAGGCGGATGCGACCAGGATCTGGCCGAGGACGCACTGCAGCAGCGAGATCAGCACCGCGACCGCGCCGAGTACGGCCGCCGGGCGGGCCCCGGCCAGCCGCGAGCCGCGCGCGGTGGCCCGCAGCACGGCCGCCAGCACGGCGCCCAGCAGCAGTCCGGCGAGGCCTTCGACCAGCAGGTACTGGGCCGCGGCCACCGCGTGGTGCGCCTGGTAGGTGGCGGAGACCTGACTGCTGGCCGCGTTCACGGCCAGGTTGGACGGCCAGACGGCCAGGCCGGCCACCCAGGCGGCCAGGTAGCCGGCGCCCGCCGCAGCCGGCCAGCGGAACCGCCTGACGGCGAGCTGGGCACCGGCCGGCCCGGGCTCGCGCCCGGTCGCGAGGCCGTGGACGGGAGCGGATGCGCTGGACATGACATCACCTTTCAGGAGGAGCACCGGGAGGCAGTTATTGCAACTCGGTGTTGCGATAATGATCCTGACATGAGGCCTGGCTTAAACGCAACTCATTTTTGCAGTAAGCTCCCCTCCGTGACTGCTTCCACGACCCGCCGGCCGGGCGGGCGCACCGCGCGCAACACTGCGGCGGTCTTCACGGCCACGGTCGACGAGCTAGCGGACCGTGGCTTCGACGAGATCAGCATCGAGTCGATCGCCGCCCGGGCCGGGGTGCACAAGACGACGGTCTACCGCCGGTGGGGCAGCAAGGCCGAGCTGGTCCGCCAGGCGCTGGCAGCGACGGCGCAGTCGATGATCGAGGCGCCCGACACCGGGACCGTCAGTGAGGACCTGCGACTGCTCAGCCGGGCAGTGCAGGCCACGCTGGGCAGCCCGCGCGGGGCGGCGACGACGCGCAGCGTGCTGGCGGGCGCGGCCGCCTCCCCCGAGATCCGGGCCATGATGGCGAAATTCTGGGACACCCGACTGGCCGCGATCGCCGCCATCATCGACCGCGGCGTCGCCCGCGGCGAGCTGCCCGCCGGGACCGAGCCGGCGGGCGTCATGCACGCGGTGGCCGCGCCGCTGTACTACCGGCTGCTGGTCACCGGCGAGCCACTGACTCCGGAGCACGCCGATGAGACTGCCGCGGCGGCGCTGGCGGCGGCCCGGGCCGGGGTCTTCAGCCGGACCTGACCAGCGGACCCGGCCAGGCCCGGCTGGCCGCACCGGCGGAACCGGCCGGACCGCGTCGGCGAACCGGTCGGACGGGCCGGACCGACTCGGCGGACTGCCGATCCGCGCTCAGGCGCTCCAGCCGGCCCGGACCAGGCCGGCCTCGTAGGCGGTCACCACGAGCTGGGCCCGGTCACGGGCGCCGAGCTTCATCATGGCCCGCGCGGCGTGGGTCTTGGCCGTGGACGGGCTCATGTACAGCTGGCCGGCGATCTCGTCGTTGGACAGGCCGCGCGCGATCAGGATCAGCACCTCGCGCTCGCGGGCGGTGAGCAGGTCCAGTCCGGGCGGCTGGCGCATCGGCCGGGTCCGGGCGGCGAACTCCGCCACCAGGCGACGGGTCACGGCCGGTGACAGCAGCGCGTCTCCCCCGGCGGCGACGCGCACGGCGCGGATCAGCTCGGCCGCGTCGGTGTCTTTCAGCAGGAAGCCGGCCGCGCCGGCCCGCAGTCCCTCGAAGACGTACTCATCGAGGTCGAAGGTGGTCACGATAACGATGTGCACCCCGCCGAGGCCGGGCCGGGCCGCGATGCGGCGGGTCGCCTCGATGCCGTCGAGGCCAGGCATCCGGATGTCCATCAGCAGCACGTCCGGCCGGCTCCGCTCGGCCAGGGCGACGGCCTGGGTCCCGTCGGCCGCCTCGCCCACCACCGCGATGTCGTCCTCGGCGTCGAGCAGCGCGGCGAATCCGGCCCGGACCAGCGCCTGGTCGTCGGCCAGCACGACCCGGATCAGGCCGTCACCGCGGGCCGGCGTGGTTGCCGTCATGCTCCGACCGTATGCGCCGCCCGGGCTCGGTGTCGTCATCACCACGATGAGCCGCACTACCGCGCTCGTGGTACGCCCGGCCGCACCCCGGAGTGCTGACGGCTGCATCAACGCGGTGGATCGGACGGGTCCGCACCCGCCCGATCCACCGCGTTATGCCGGCTGGCGGCGGGCGGGGGGAGCGTGGCGGCGCAGCAGCAGGCCGCCGGCGATCAGCAGGATGGCCATGAGGCAGGAGTGATACACGATGTCGGCCACGCGGCCGTCGCTGATGGTGACGCTCATGCCGTAGGCCACGCCGACGATCGCGAAGATGGTCGCCGCCAGCGCCACCCGGCGAGCCTGACCCCGGCCGGCTGCGGCGCGGGCGGCGGGCGAGGCGGTGAGGTAGACCGCGGCGCCGGCGGCCAGGACGAAGGCGATGACCGCCTCGGGGATGGAGGCAGCGTAGAAATTCTCGCCGCGGATCTCGGTGAAGCCGAGCGGGATGTGCCCGGCGCGGTGCAGGTAGGCGGCCACGCCGAGGGTGACCCCGGCTACCGCCATCAGCAGCCCGGCCGCCGGTCCCGGGCCCGCAGCGGCATCCGGGCCGGACGGCCCCGCACCAGCATCCGGGCGGGACGGTGCTGCGCCGCCGGGAGGCACCCGGTGGCCGGGAATCATCTGGTCGCCGGGATGCACCCGGTCACCCGCCGCGCCGGGAAGGACCGAGCGAGCCGGGCCCGCTTCGCTGCCTGTCATCATGATCAGCCTCTCTTCGCGTGGAGTTCGTGGTGACGGTGCCAGCATCGGATGGCCGGGGCAGGCCGGTCATCGGCCTGGCGGCCCGGCCGGGGCCGGCGCTGGCGGGCGGCGCAGCCGGGCGAGCTACACCGGCGGACGCAGTTGCGGGCCGGGGCGAGCGCCGGAAGGAGTAGCCGGCCGTGGCCGCCGGGCTGACGACCGGAGACCCGCGCGGCCGGAAGCATGGCCGCATGGCAAGCACGGACCAGGCCGCCGGACCGGCGGTGCCAGGCAGGCCCCGGGGACGAGGCGGGCTGACGGCTATGGCGCCGCCACCTGGCATCCGGATAGCCGCGGGCGTGATCACGGCCCGCGTGACCACGGCGGGCGTGACCACGGCGGGCGGGCTCGCGACCCGGGCCGCCGCGGCCGGCAACGGCGATGGCGATGAGCGGCCCGTGCCGCTGTTGTTCCTGATCTCCGACACCGGCGGCGGGCACCGGAGTGCCGCGGTCGCGGTGCGGCAGGCACTGGACCGGGCCTACCCGGGCCGGTTCGCCGTCACGCTGCATGACCCGCTGGCCGGACCGGATGCGGCGCCTCTGCTGCGCTGGGTGACCCGGCTGTACGGGCCGCTGACCCGGCGGGCGCCGTGGCTGTGGGGTGCCGCCTACTACCTGACAAACTCCCGCACGGCCGTGGCGTTGCTGGACGCGACGCTCCTGCGGCTGGCGGACAAGCCCGTGGCCCGCGCCGTGACGGCCTGCCGCCCGGCGGCGATCGTGTCGTTCCACCCGCTGACCGGGCCGGCCGCGGTCCGGGCCGGCCGCGACCGCCAGACGCGGACGCATGACCTCGCAGGTCTGCACAACGTGACCGCCGGCAGCGACAGGCCCGGCGCGGCCGACCATGCAGGCGGGCCTGGCGTGGCGGCGGCCTGCCCGGCCGGCGCACTGCCGGTCGTCACGATCGTCACTGACCTCGGTGCCGCGCACGCGGCGTGGCGGCATGTCGCGGCCGACCTGACCATCGTGCCGCCGGGTCAGGCCGTCCACGGCCGTGACCGGCAGGCCGAACGCGGTGGGAGGCCGCCTGGCGGCCGGAGCCCGGCCGGTCACGGCGGCCGCGTCGTGCGAGCGGGGCCGCCTGCCGGGCGGGAGTTCTGGGCCGGCCCGGCGACAGCGGCCGAGCGGATGACGCTGCGCCGGGAGCTCGGGCTCAGCCAGGACCGGCTGCTGGTCGTGCTGGCCGGCGGCGGCGAGGGTTGCGGCGGCATCGGACGGCGGGCCGCGGCGCTGCTGCGCGGGCTCGCCGAGGTGCAGGTGGTGGCCGTCTGCGGGCGCAACGACCGGCTGCGGCGGCGTCTGCAGCGCCGGGCGGCCCGGGCCGACGGCCGGCTTGTGGTGACCGGCTACACCCGCCGGCTACCGGACCTGATGCGCTGCGCGGACCTGGTCGTCACCAAGGCGGGCCCCGGCACGATCACGGAGGCGACCTGCTGCGGTGCGCCCCTGCTGCTGACCGCGCAGCTGCCCGGCCAGGAGCGCGGCAATGCCAGCCTGGTCGTCGGCTCCAGGGCCGGCCGCCGGGTGCCAGGAGTGCGCGCCCTAGTCGCCGAGGTCGCCCGGCTGCAGGCGGACCGGACGGCACTCGCCAGCCTGAGCGCGGCATCAGCCCGCCTCGGCCGGCCCGGAGACACCCACGGCATCGCCGCCCTGATTGCCGCGCTCGCCGACCGCGGGCCCGTTACGGGGGCCGGGCTCGCGACGAGTGCCGGGTCGGCGACACCAGCCGGAGCCACGGCTCGCGTCAGGCCCGTCACGGGGGCCGGGCTCGCGACGAGTGCCGGGTCGGCGACACCGGCCGGAGCCACGAGAGCGGGAGCCACGACGGAGGCCGGGCCCGCGGATGCGGGCGGCGGCGACCCGGCCGCTGTCGCCGGCGATGTGCCGGACGGACGGACCGCCGGCGAGCGCGCGGCCCTGGCGGGCAGCGGAACCGGGAGGCGTCGTGGCTGAGCTGAGAATCCGGCGGGCGGCGCGGCCGCTGACCGAGCGCTGGCGGCAGGTGCCCGTGGCACCGCGCGGGGCGACCCGGCTGGGGATCAGCTTCCGGCCGCTGCAGGCCGCCGAGCTCGGCCTCGACCCGCAGGCCGCCCTCAGCCGCCTGCTGGCTTACCCGTTCCCGCTGATCCGGCTGGCCGCCTACTGGAACCGGCTCGAGCCGCGCCCCGGCACGTTGCGTACCGCCGAGCTCGACCGCCAGCTCGATGCGGCAGAACAGGCGGGCAAGCAGGTCATCGTGTGCGTCGGACCGGTGAAGTCGTTCGGCTACCCCGAGTTCTTCGTGCCGCCGCACCACCTGCCGCAGCCACTGCCGGAGCGGACCCTGATCACGCCCGCCAGCCACCCGGCGCTGCTGGCGGCCAGCTGCGCGTTCGTGACCCGCCTGATCGAGCGCTACCGGGACCGGGCCGCGATCAGCGCCTGGCAGGTGGAGCACGAGGCGGCCGACCCCCTGGGCATGGAGCACTCATGGCGGCTGTCCAGGGATTTCATCCAGAACGAGGTGGCCGCCGTACGGGCGGCTGACCCGGGCCGGCCGGTCCTGATGAACGGGTTCCTGCCTGCCTCCGGGCCGGTCGCGCTGCAGCAGCACTGGCGCACCCGGGACCAGGGCGACTCCCTGGCCGTGGCCGGCCAGCTGGCCGACGTCGTCGGCATCGACTTCTACCCCCGGCACGCGCTCTTTTCGGCCGGGCCGCTGTCGGTGTACCTGGACGGCAGCCCGGCCCGGTCACGGCTGCGCCGCCGTCCCTACCCGCGACCCGGCCCGGTACTGGACCAGGTCGCGGCGGCCGGCCGGCGGCTGATGATCGCCGAGGGCCAGGCTGAGCCCTGGGAGGCAGTGACCAAGCCGCCGAGCCCGCAGCGGCAGGCCATGTACAGCTGCCGCCCGGAGGATGTCATCGCGACTTACAGCCAGTGCCTGGGCTGGGCCGGCCACGACGCCGTTCTGGATAGCTATCTGTTCTGGGGAGCTGAGTACTGGCTGGCCCGCGAGCAGCAGGGCGATCCGCGCTACCGGCAGGCGTTCGAGCGGGTGCTCGCCGAATCCGGGCCGGTCAGCGGGTCCGCTCCCGGTAGCTGAAGACGGCGGCGCCGGTGACCAGGAGCCCGATGGTCAGCCCGGCCGCGACCACCGCGTCCAGCACGGGGCTGCCGGTCACCACGGCGCGGTAGCCGGGGCGGCCGGCGAAGAAGGCGGCCCGGGTCAGCTGCACGACGTAGGTCATGGGCAGCAGGTGCGCCAGCACGTCCAGGTAGGGCGCGGCACCGCGCAGCGGAACCAGCACCCCGCTGAGCACGTACTGCGGGATGATCAGGAACTGGAAGATCTGCATGGCGGCGCGCTGGTTCGGCAGGACGGCGATGGTGGCCAGCCCGAACGCGCCGCCGAGCAGGCAGCTGGCCACGGCCGGCC
This sequence comes from Streptosporangiaceae bacterium, assembly GCA_036490755.1. Classification (GTDB taxonomy): domain Bacteria; phylum Actinomycetota; class Actinomycetes; order Streptosporangiales; family Streptosporangiaceae; genus DASUBV01. The sequence goes on along the minus strand of DASXDJ010000017.1, from coordinate 3,559 downwards.
CGGCCAGTGCGGCCAGCTGGCCGCCGCTCATCCGCACCCCGAACGCGACGGCGAAGCCGGCGATCGCGGCGCCCTGGGCCAGCGCCACCAGCGTCTCGCCGGCCACCTTCCCGGTGACCAGCGTGAACCGGGACACGGGGGTGACGAACAGCTCGCGGGAGAAGTCGGTCTCGCGATCCTCGACGATCGAGATCATGCCCGCCGCCGCGGACTGGAACAGGCTGGCCGCCAGCACGCCGGTGAAGGCCACCGTGACCGCGCTCACGCCGGTGACCTGGCCGACGGTGGCCTGCAGAGCACTGCCCAGGCCGCCGATCAGCAGCACCGGGAAGGCCAGGCTGACCGCTAGCCGGGGCCGGTCGCGCAGCAGCTTGAGCACGTCCCGCTGGGCGATGGCCGCCAGCCCGGACAGCTCGCGGCCCAGCCCGGCGGCCGGGCGGGACCGGCGCAGCCCGGTCATCCGGAGCTGGGTCACGCCGTCGCCCCGGCGCCGGGCTCGCGGTGACCGGAACGGGCCTGGTCGAGCAGGGCCAGGTAGGCGTCCTCCAGGGTCTGGCCGGCCGGGTCCGCGCCGTCGCTGTCGCCCGGCGCGAGGTAGCGGGCCTTGATCTCAGCCGGGGTACCGCGCTCGATGATCTTCCCGGCTGCGATCACGCAGACCGCGTCGGCCGCCTCGGCCTCCTGCAGGTAATGGGTCGTCAGCACGACAGTCGTGCCGGCCTCGGCCCGGGCCTGGCGCAGGTAGGCCCACAGGGCACGGCGGCTCTCGGGATCCAGGCCGGCCGTGGGCTCATCCAGGAACAGCACGCGCGGCCGGTGCAGCAGTGCCCGGACGATCTCCAGGCGGCGGCGCAGCCCGCCGGACAGCGCCCGGGCCCGGACGCCCAGCAGGTCGGCCACGCCCAGCACGCCGGCTAGCTCGGCCACCTCGCGGCGGTAGGCGGCCGGCATCAGCCGGTAAGCCGGCCGCCACGGGTACACCCCGTACAGCACGGCATGCAGCCGGATGTTCTCCTCCGCGCTCAGGTTGAGGTCCAGCGACGGCTGCTGGAATACGATCCCGGTGCGGCGGCGGACCAGCGACTGCTGGGCAGCCAGGTCGGCGCCGGCGATCCGGACCCGGCCCGCGCTGGGCGCCAGCGTGGTGGTGAGCACCGACACGGTGGTGGTCTTGCCGGCCCCGTTGGGGCCGAGCAGGCAGAACAGCTGGCCGTCCGGGACCTCGAAGCTGATGTCATCCACCGCGTTGCGGGCCGCGCCGCGGTAGCGCTTCACCAGGTGCGCGACCTCGACCGCGGTCACCGGTCCGGCCCGGCGCCGCGCAGCCTGGTGTACGGCGCGTCCAGCCCGCGGCGGCGGGCCAGCCGGGCCAGCGGCCCGATGACGGCCCGGACGGCGGCGGGCAGGTAGGGCGCGGCGACCTCGCGCCGGAAGTCATCCAGGAACAGGACCAGGTCGGTCAGCCGGGGCAGCGGCCGGGCGGCGGCGTGCTGCTGGCGGGCCATCGCGGCCGCCGTCGTCAGCAGGTCGGTCATGCTCAGCGCCGGACTGCTCCGCACCGCGACGCGGACGGCGCCGGGACCGGGATTGGCGAAAGAATGGACCGTGCCCGGCGGGACGACCACGGTGTCGCCGGGCCCGGCCAGCACCCGGCGCCGGCCCACCCGCAGGCGCAGCTGCCCGGACAGCACGGTGAAGCACTCCTCCTGCTCAGGATGGGCGTGCGCGCTGGGCACGCGGCCGCCGGGAGCGAGCTCCAGCTCCCACTCCAGCGCGCCGTCACCGGACGCGGCCGGGCGGCGGATGGTGATCCGCTCGCCGCTCAGCGGATTCTCGATGACCTGCCCGGCGGGCGTCATGGCTGCCTCCTGACCGGCTGACCTGCTGCTGACCTGATCCAGCCTGCCGCCCGGCGGCGGGCCTGTCGCCGGCCCGGCGGACGGCCGGGGGTGGCCGGGCGAGGTAGGCCGCCCGGCTCCGGATGCGCCGCCGGGAGTAGCACCGGGCCCCCCAGATCGGCAGCTGGCTGATGCCAGCCCGGGCTGCGGCGCCTAGCGTGGGCAGTGATGCCCGAACCTGACCTGAGCACCGCTGGCCCGGCCGAGACTGGCCGGGCTGATGGCGGCCGGGCCGAGGCTGGCCGGGCGGAGGCTGGCGGGGCGAGACCGGGCCGGGCGGCTCCGGGCTCCGGAGGGTCCCGGCGGCCGCGCCGGCCGACGATGCTGCGGCGCCAGTCGACCTGGCGCTGGCTGACGGACGCGCTGATCGCGGTGGCGGTGACCGCCGTCCAGCTGGGCCTCAGCGCGGGCCATCCCTGGCATCACCACCCGGCCGGCGGCATGAGCGCCGCCGGCGGCATGAGCCCGGGCGGCTATGCGGCCCTGATCATCGGCGGGGCCGCGCTGGTCGCCCGGCGCCGGTTCCCGGTCACCGTGCTGGCCATCGCCCTGGCCACGGCGCTATGGGCGGCTGCGGCCGGGTCGCCGATGAGCTATCTCGGGCTGATCGTGGCCTTCTTCACCGCGATCCTGGCCCGCAAGCGGGCGGCGGCCGTGGCCTCCCTGGTCATCGGCTACCTGGTGTCGTGCTGGCCGCCGTGGCTGATCGGCACGCGCGGGCACACCACGGCGGGATTCGCGCTGGGCCTGGCGGCCGGGCTGTTCGCGCTGCTGGCCGTCGCCGAGCTGATCCGCGGCCGGATGCAGCGGTCCGCCGACCAGGCCCGCAGCCGGGAGGAGCAGCTGCTGCGCCGGGCGGGCGAAGAGCGGATGCGGATTGCGCGGGACCTGCACGACGTGCTGGCCCACAACATCGCGGTCATCAACGTCCAGGCCAACACGGCACTGCACCTGATGGACCGGCAGCCCGAGCGCGCCCGGTCGGCCCTGACCACCATCAACGACGTCAGCAAGCAGGCGCTGGTCGAGCTGCGGTCGGTGCTCGGGGTGCTCCGGGAGGCTGGCGAGGACGCACCGCGGGCGCCCGCACCCGGCCTGGCCCGGCTTGGTGAGCTGGTCGAGAACGCGGCCGCGGCCGGGCTCGGAGTCAGCATCGAGACCAGCGGGACGCCAGTGCCGCTGCCCGCCGAGGCCGACCTGGCCGCCTACCGGATCATCCAGGAGGCGCTCACCAACAGCGCCCGGCATGCCGACGGCAGCCGGGCCGTTGTCCGGCTGGCTTACGGCGCCGGCCAGCTGGAGATCAAGGTGACCGACGACGGCACGGCCCGCCCGGCCGCGCGGCCGGCCCCGGCGGGCGGGACGGGGCTAGCGGGCAACGGGATCACCGGCATGACCGAGCGAGCCGCCGCCCTGGGCGGGACTCTGCGGGCCGCGGCCCGGCCCGAGGGCGGGTTCGCGGTGACGGCCCGGCTGCCCTTCCCGGCCCGCGACAGCTACGCGGCCGGCAGCGCAGACCGCTAGCCGGCGGCACTGGCCCGGTTCCGGGCCGGTGGCTGCGCCGCGGCCGGCACCGCAGACCGCTAACCGACGGCACCGGCCCGGTTCCGGGGCTGCGCGGCGGCCGGACCGCCATCTGTCACAGGCTGCTGCCCTGGCTC
>DASXDJ010000016.1:0-2721 GCA_036490755.1 Streptosporangiaceae bacterium | reverse complement strand
ATCATGGATCCGGAGCGGCGTGAGCCGCGCGGGCGCTCGCTTGCGAGGGCTGCTCTCCCTGCGCTAACTGTGGGTGACTGACAGGTGGCTGTACTGGACGTGCGGCCACTGGGCGGTGAACGGGCCGGCCGCGATGCCTGCCAGGCCCATGGTCCAGGTCGGGTCCGATACCGTCGCGACGGTTGTGCCGCCGACGGACGCGGTGATCGCGGCGCCGGACATGGACAGCGACAACCGGTGCCAGGTGCCGGTGCCGAGCGGCCGGGCCAGCTGGCCGGAGGCCAGGACCCGGCGCGCGGCCGGGTCGGCCGGCGGGGACGGGCAGGCCGGTGAGACGTGGTCCTGCGCCCCGTTGGCGTTCCGGGTCAGGGTCCACCGGCCGGTGCCGCTGACGCTGAACACGTAGCCGTCGAACTGGCCCACGTTGGGCACGCCCCGACGGCAGCTGAACCGCCCGATCAGCCCGGCGGAGCTGCCCGCGCGCGGCAGCAGCACGTCGGCACTCACCGTGTAGTCCTGCCAGTCGGCGTCGCCGATGATGGCGTACGGGTAATGCGTCGCAGCCGGCGCGCCAGCGTCGTGCCAGAACGAGGGCGTGGCCACCGCCTCCTGCTCGGTGCAGGTGCGGATGCCCCGGTCCGGCACCCGGCAGCGCGCCAGCTCGAACGCGCCGTCCTGCGCGGCCAGGTACGGCGGCTCGTTGTCGGCCCGCCCGGCCGCCCCGGAGCTGGCCAGGCTCTCGGTCAGGGGGAGCCGCAGCGGCGCGGCGGGCCGGCCGGCCGCGCGGCCGTGGCCCTGGCCGCTCGTGGTGGTCAGCGAGTACACCCAGCCCGGCCGGATGGCCAGGCTGAAGCGGCCGGACCGGGACGGCCGGATGCTGCGCTGGCGGACGAACCACTGGGCCGGGCCGCCGGACCCGTTGGTGGACAGGTTGCTGGCCCACACGTGCACGACCCGGCCGGCCAGGTGATCGCCGCCGGTCACGTGGAAGACCGCCCGCTGGGTCGCGGTCGCGGTGGTGGCCTCGATGATGGTGCTCCAGGCCGTGCCCCGCCGGCCGGAGTCGCGGACCAGGCTGACGTAGGACCCGTCAGCCCGGTTGTGCTGCAGGAACCCGCTGCCCTGATTGATGTAGCGCCAGCGGGTCGAGCCGCTCGGGGGCTGGGCGAACTGGGTCAGCTGGGCGATGGCCCACGTCATCGCATTGACCCGGTAGCTGCCCGCCCACGGCTGGTCGGCCGTCACCAGGCCGCGGTTCTCGTACGGCAGGCCCGGCGGCATCGCGTCGAGGACCGGCCACTCCAGGAAGCCGGTCAGGCGGGCGTCCACGTAGCCGCGGACGGCGGCGCGGTCCATGGCCGGGGCGCACGGCGCCGTGCAGCCGGGCTGCGCGCCCGCGTCCATCGCCCCGAGCTCGCTGGCCCACAGCTTCTGGCCCGTGGGCCGGCCTATCGACCACGGTGACGCGCACCGCGTGGCCGGGCCGGCGATGCCGGTCGGGAAGCCGCAGACGTCGTGCGTGCCCAGGATCGGGATGGTGGTGTCGCGGACGTAATGCCAGCCAGCCTTACCGGAGGAGTCCGCCGCGATGAGCTGGACCCCCCGGTAGCCATGCGCGTTGAGCGCCTGCCGGAGCCGGCGGAACCAGGCCGCGTGGGTGCCGTTGTCGGTCTCGTTCCAGCCGCCGAGGTAGCTGATCGTCAGGCCGCGCCGCCGGGCGCAGCCGAGCCAGCTCAGCAGGTAGCTGATGTCCCGGTCAGTGAAGTGCGCGGCCGTGCCGGCCTTGACCAGGCGCGGGGCCGTCCACTGGAGGCCGTAGAGCTTGAGGTGCGGGTTCAGGGCCACCGCCCGGCTGGCGATGGAGAGTTCGTAGCCCGCGTGGCAGTTCACGTGCCCGGCGGTGTGCTCGACGCTCGGCTCGGAGCCGTCGCTCGAGTTGGCGTCGCCGCCGATTTCCAGCTTGAGCAGCTGCAATGACGCCCCGTAGCCCGGCTTGAATAGGTAATCCAGGATCTGGCTGCGCTGCCGCGCCGGGTAGTCCAGCAGGTAACGGGCGTTGCCACCGCCGCCCAGAATGGCGCCCACGCCGTCGTAGACGCGGCTGCCGCTGGCCGCGGCGACGGCAATCTTCGTCGTCGGTAATTGCGCCGGCCGCGGGGCCGCGGCGGCGGTGGCGGTGGCGGGCGGGCCGGCGAGCCAGGCGAGTCCGCTGGCCAGCACTGCGGTGCCAGCCAGGATGCCTTTCATGACATGTCCTCCCTAAGGTACGTTCGCCTGCCACGCGTCGCTGACGCTAATCGGACTCCGGGTTACCTTATTGCACGGCGGTGCCATTACCGCGTTAATCGGCCAGAGCAATTGAGGCCCAGTTAGCGCATATAACCGCCACAATCCGGCATTTGCTGAATATGGCGACCGTTTATTCGGGGGATTCTCCGGATTAGCGTGTACAGGTCATGAATTGCGCCGCGCCGACTGACGGAGGAAAAGGTCGGCCAGCTCCAGGTCGCCGGGGTAGGTGACCTTGATGTTGCGCTCGCTGCCGGTGACCGCGCCGATCGGTACCTGCGGCAGGTAGCGGCGGACGACGCCGCAGTCATCGGTCGCGTTGCCGAAGTCCGGGTCAGCCGCCGCCAGCTCATGGGCACGGGCGATGACGGACAGCCGGAAGCCCTGGGGGGTCTGGCACCGGGCCAGCGATTCCCGCGGGAGGACCTGGCC
>DASXDJ010000015.1:0-44447 GCA_036490755.1 Streptosporangiaceae bacterium | reverse complement strand
CTTGTATGTGGGATGCTGTTCCCGTCGGGTGCGGACACGGCGGATGACGCCGAGACCTCCGACGACTAAGTTCCCCTAGCTTTTCCCCCTTCCCCGGGGTTCGTGCGGTCAGACGACCAGGCTCGTGACGTCTGACCGCACGAGCCTGTCGGGCCCCTTCCGGGAAGCATCCGCACTTATCCGCACCCGTGACCTGCCTGTACTGGCGAGATCCGAAGTGGCATCCGTGGATGGCGTGGCGGGGGTTCCCAGCGGTGTGGTTGTCCGGCAAGATGTGATTCCTCCGGTTCGCCGGAGCCCGTCCAGGGCGCTGCCCCGTGCCTGTGACCACTCGCACCGCTCCGCCCTGGCCGGGTCCGGGCACGACTCCCGCATTCTTCTCCGCACATGCCAAACGGGGACCCCGTGCAGGCACGGAGTCCCCGCTCGCAGTGGCGGAGGCTCGGGGATTTGAACCCCGGATGGGCGCGAACCCAAACCGCATTAGCAGTGCGGCGCCATAGACCGGACTAGGCGAAGCCTCCCGACGACCCAACCGGGTCGCGCCTAGGGTACCGGTAGCGCAGGAGGGTCGGCAAAGCCGATCGCCCAATCGGCTCAGCGCGCCTCGACGACCTCGTAATCGCCGCGGGCGTAGGCGTCACGCATCGTGGTCTTGGCGAACTTGCCCACGCTGGTCTTGGGCACTTCCCCGATGAACGACCAGCGCTCCGGCAGCTGCCAGCGCGGCACCCGGTCAGCCAGGAACGCCCGCAGATCGGCCGCGGTGACCTCGCTGCCGCTGGCGCGCACCACGGCAGCCAGCGGCCGCTCACCCCACCGGTCGTCGGGCACGCCGATGACCGCGGCCTCGCTGACGTCGGGATGGGCCATCAGGGCGTTCTCCAGTTCCATCGAGGAAATCCACTCCCCGCCGGACTTGATCACGTCCTTGGCCCGGTCGGTCAGCGTCACGTACCCGAGCGGGTCGATCGTGCCGACGTCACCGGTGCGGAGCCAGCCGTCGCGGAACTTGCCGGGGTCGTCGTCCTTGTAATAGCTGCCGGTCACCCACGGACCGCGGACCTCGACCTCCCCGACGGCCTCGCCGTCGTGCGGGAGCACCGCGCCGCCCTCGCCTACCAGCCGGCCCTCGACCAGGCACATCAGCCGGCCCTGGGTATCGCGGTAATGCCAGGCCTGGTCCTCGGGCACCCCGACCGGCTCCCGGGCGACGCTGCCCAGGGGCGAGGTCTCGGTCATCCCCCAGGCCTGGACGATCCGCACGCCCAGTTCTTTCTCGTAAGCCTCCAGCAGCGCGTGCGGGACGGCGGACCCGCCGCACGGCACCAGCCGCAGCGACGAGAGGTCCCCGCCGTGCGCCCGGACATGCTGCAGCAGCGCGTTCCAGATGGTGGGGACCGCGCCGGCGAGGGTCGGCCGCTCCTCCTCGATCAGCACCGCCAGCGGCGCGGGCTGCAGGAACCGGTCCGGCATGACCATGTCGGCGCCGGCCAGGACGGCCGCGTACGGCAGCCCCCAGGCGTTGGCGTGGAACATGGGCACGACCGGCAGCACCCGGTCCCGGTCCGACAGCCCGAACACGTTGCCCATCCCGACGGCCATCGAGTGCAGGTACATCGACCGGTGGCTGTACACCACGCCCTTGGGGTGGCCGGTCGTGCCGCTGGTGTAGCACATCGCTGCGGCCGACCGCTCGTCCAGCTCGGGCCAGTCGAACTCGGCGGGCTGGCCGGCCAGCAGCTCGGCATAGGAGTGCACCTCGCGGCCTGACCCCGCGAGCTCGGCCGGCGGGGAAAACGTTCCGGAATCCTCGGGCGCGCTGATGATGACGTGGCGGATGGATGGCGCGTGCGGCAGCACGGCGGCCAGCAGCGGTACCAGCGTGATATCGGCGATCACCACCGAGTCGCCGGCATGCTCGGCGATGTAGCCGATGACCTCCGGCGCCAGGCGGATGTTGAGCGTATGCAGGACGGCACCCATCGAGGGGATGGTGAGGTAGGCCTCCAGGTGCTCGGCGTTGTTCCACATCAGGGTGGCCACGCGCTGGTCGGAGTCCACTCCCAGGCTGCGCAGCGCGCCCGCCAGGGCCGCCGACCGGGCACCGATCTCGCGGTAGGTCCGGCGGCGGACGCCGCCGGGCACGGCGGTGACGACCTCGCGGTCCCCGTAAGCCGTCGTCCCGTACCGCATGATCGAGGTGATCGTGAGCGGAGCATCCATCATCGTCGCGCGCATGAGCATCCTCCCGGCACCCGGCGCAGCAGGCGGCCAGGCCTACTGACTGCGCGGTAATCCCGTCCCATTGATGTGCATAGTGTCACGCCGGCTGGCGAGAAAACGACCCCCCGGGCGTGCGGGCCGCCGGACGGCCGGCCACCTGGCCCGGGCCGGCTCGGCCCGGCGGTGTGCCTGCGGCCTCAGTCGGCCAGCAGATCGGCGTCGATGCGCAGCTTGGCGACTGCCCGGGAGACGGTGCTCTTCACGGTGCCGAGGCTGACGCCGAGCCGCTCGGCCACCTCGGCCTCGGTCATGTCCTCGTAGTAGCGCAGCACGACTGCGGTGCGCATCCGCTGCGGCAGCCGCTCGATCGCCCGGCGCAGGGTCTCCTGCAGGTCGCTGTCCCCGGCATGGTCGGCGACGGCCCGGTCGGGCAGCTCGTCCGTGGGGAACTCCTGCAGCCGGCGCCGCCGCCACCAGGAAATGTGGGTGTTCACCATGGCCCGGCGCACGTAGCCGTCCAGGGCCCCGCGATCCTCGATCCGGTCCCAGGCCAGGTACGTCTTGGCCAGCGCCGCCTGCAGCAGGTCCTCGGCGTCGGCCAGGTTCCCGGTGAGCAGGTAAGCGGTGCGCAGCAGAGCGCGTCCGCGGGAGGTGACGTACTCGCGGAACTCCGGGTCGTCGGGCGCGGCCGGGCCGCCCGCCCGCACCTGCTCGGCGCTGGCCGGGTCACCGGGGCGGCCCGGATCACCGCCGGCCAGGTCACCGCTGGCGTCGTTGTCCGGCTCGCCGTGGCCGTGGTGCTCCTGTCGCTCGCGCGCCGACGGCACCGTCCGCGGCGGCACGGGGCGCGGCGGCACGGCATGCGACGGCACCTCATGCCGTCCCTGCGCCGCACGCGGAACCCCGCCGCCAGCGCTTGCGCATGCCTGTCCAGCCAAGTGATCGCCCCCGACGCTCACAATCCAACGTTACTCAGCACTCATCACACACAGTCAGCTACCCCGTGTAACGGGAGAGTCTCGGCGCGGTCGAATACCCGCAGACCTGTCTGTTCCGGGGCGAGCCGGGCGCCGGGACACGCCGGGCTGCCCGGCTCGCCGGCGCCACCTTGACGGATAGCCGGATATGTGTGACTGTCGGCCGGCAAGAAGTGACGAACCCCTTGACGGCCGCGGTGTAACTTCGCAGTGTCGGAGGCTGGGTCATATCGCCCAGGGGAGGGCAGATGCTGAGGGCTCGCGGGGATCGCTCGTGCTGCGACCGCTGCGCGGGCGCCGCCGGCGGCACGGCCGACGCTGCGCGCGTGGCCCGCCGGCGACTGCTCAAGGACGCAGTGTTCCGGCCGCAGGCTGGCTTACTGCCCGAGTCCGGCGGCTGGCGCGGCCGCGGCGAGGGCCGCCGCCACGACCCGGCCGGCTATCCGGGATTCGGCCCGGACAGCGGCGCATCCGCGCCGGACCCCCTGGCCGGCCAGGCCGGCTTCCCCGACGCCAGCCGGCTCCCCCGGGCCGTGACCGGCACGGTCCTGGACGTCAGCCCCCATGTGCTGGTCCTGGGTGAGCCGGGCGGACGGCCCGGCTCCGAGCAGCGCTTCACCCTCACCGGCAGGGCGACGACGTGGCGCGGCTTTGCGACCGAGCCGACCTCGCTGCACCACGGCGACCGGGCCGTTGTCCGCCTGCACCCCTCGCGGCGCGGGGTCGCGGACCGGATCTGGGCCAATATCGGCCGGGTGACGGGCACAATCATCGAGCACACCAGCGACTTCATGGTGGTGGACGAGGGCCTGACGCGCAGCCGTCAGATCGTGTTCATCCCGCCCCGGGCGGCCGGCCGCATCCAGGTCCGGTTCCCGACGCTGCAGCCGGGCTACCTGATCGACGTGATCGGGCTGCGCGGCCCCGACGCACTCGAGGGGCTGATCCCGGCGACCTCGCAGCCGGCGTACCCGGCCGGCCAGGTGCCGGAACCACCGCTGGTCAGCGGGCATGTCCCCGATGCCATCAGCGGCTCGGCCACCTGGCACGAGCCGGCCGGGGAGCCGCCCGGCGTGCTCGGCGTCGCCTACCCGGCGCTGGACCCCGAGACGGGCTGCGCCGAGGAGCAGCAGCCTGGCCGGGCCCGCAGCTACGGCCGGATGCCCTACCTGGCCGTCGGCAGCTCGCTGCTGGTGCGCAACGACTGCAACGGCGCGTCCTGCGTGCTGCCGGTCACCGGCTGCGCGGCCGTCGCCCGGCTGTTCAACGACCGGTGCGTCACCTGCGGCACCTCTCCCCGCGGCCGGGTCGCTGACCTGACCGAGGCCAGCTTCGTCGCCCTCGGCGGGGAACTCGACAAGGGCTGCATCAACGCGACCATCACGATCGGCCGCTGAGCATGGAGCTCCTGACCATGCTGCAGACGGTTCAGATCCCGCTGCTGGCGGCGATGCTGCTGGGCGGGTGCGTGACCAAGCTCATCCGGGCCCTGCGGCTGGGCTCGCTGGACAGCGGCCTCGGCCCGACAGCGCTGTTCCCGATGCGACTGCGCCGCCCCGTCGGGCTGGCCATGTCCGCGCTGGAACTGGGCCTGGGCCTCGGCCTCATCGCGACGGCCGGGCCGATCGGCCCGGGTGCTCCGGCCACCTGTGTCCGGCTGGGCACCGGGCTGCTGTTCCTGGTCGCCACCTCAGCTCTGCTGGAGCTGCGTGCGGCTCGCCCCGATATCGGCTGCGGCTGCTTCGGCGACTTCAGTCACAGCCCGGTCGGCTGGCGCACGCTGACCAGGTCGGCCCTGCTGGCGCTGGCCGCGCTGATCACCATCGGCCTGCGCCCGGTGCAGCAGCCGCATTCCTCGGCGGCCGCCGCGCTGCTGCTGGGGATGCTCGCCGCCGAGCTGACCGTGATCGCGGGCCTGTCCCCCGAGCTAGGCGAGGCCCTCGTCCGGCTGGGCTACTCCGAGCCGTGCGAGCTGCGCGTCATCCCGGCCGAGCGGACGCTCACGGCGCTGCGGCGCAGCAAGCAGTGGCGCCGGCATGCCGGCCTGCTCACCGCCGACATCCCCGCGGACGTGTGGCGGGAGCTGTGCTGGCGGTACCTGGTGTTCCCGGCCCGCTACGGTGACCGCGAGGCGGAGATCGTGTTCGCCGTATTCCTGCGGCAGCGCCGGCCGCTGATTCACGCCGCCATCGTCGACGCGGCCACCGGGACGTCCCTGCCGTGGGCGGCGGCGCCGTCGCGCGCGCGATGGCCAGGGCGGCGCGGCACGGACGGGCGGAGCGCGTGGCCGACCGCGCCCGACCAGGAGCCGGCAGGCGGCCAGCCGGCGCCCGGACCGGCGGAGCCGGCTGGCCCCGGACGGCGGTCTGCCGCTCTCTACTAATATCTAGAATCTCAGCTAGAGAGCCCGATAATGCAGCAGAGGGTCGGGTCAGGCCGGCTGCGCCCGCAGGAAGCGCCCGAAATGCGGCACCGTGAAGGCGATCAGCCCGCGCTCCGAGCTGTAGATGAGACCCTTCTTGATCAGGCTGTCGCGGGCCGGCGAGACGCTCGATGGCTTGCGCCCCAGCTCCTCGGCCACCTGTGCCGTCGGCACCGGGTCGTCGCCGAGCGTCGCCATCGCCCGCATGTACTCCCGCTCGGCCGGAGTAGCCCGCTCGTACCGGCTGCCGAAGAACCCCACCGCCAGCTCCCCCGCCGCCACCGGGCCCGCCACCGCGACGTCGCGGGCCGTGACCGGGCTGGCCGCCGCCACATCCCAGGTCACCTTGCCGTAGGCCTGGACGAAGTACGGATAGCCGTCCGCGGCGTCATACAGCGCCTCCAGCGCCTCCGCCTCGAAATCGGCCCCCTCGCGGCGGGCCGGGGCCAGCACCGCGACGTCCGCCGACTCCCGGTCCAGCCGGTCGATCGACACATACCGGAACAGCCGCTCGGAGTAGCTCTTGCTCGCCGACAGCACCGAGGGCAGGTGCGGGAGGCCCGCGCCCACGACGATCAGCGGCCCGCTGTTCTGGGACAGCTCATGGCAGGACGCGCACAGCGCCGAGATGTCCGCCGGCGGCACGTCCTGCATCTCGTCGATGAACAGCGCGATGCCCACCCCCAGGTCCGCAGCGACCGAGGCGGCGTCGGTGAGCAGCTCCGTCAGGTCGATCTCCATGTCACCGGAGTCGGCCCGGCCGCGCACCGCCGGGACGTCGATGCCCAGCTGCGCGATTGTCGCTCCCTTGGCCCCCCGGGCGTCCCGGGCGGCGAACGACTTGAGCACGCCCAGGAAGTAATCGATCCGGTCCGGCGCGCGATGCCGGGGCGCCAGCTCGCGGACCGCCATGTGCAGCGCTCCGGCCACCGGCCGCCGGATCGACTGCTCGGGCCGGGCCTCGATCTTGCCGGTGCCCCACAGCCGCTGCATCGCCATCGACCGGAAGGTGTTGAGCAGGACCGTCTTGCCGACGCCGCGCAGCCCGGTCAGCACCATGCTGCGTTCCGGCCGGCCGCGCGCGATCCGCTCCAGGACGACCTCGAACTGGGCAATCTCCCGGTCCCGGCCAGCCAGCTCAGGAGGTCGCTGCCCGGCTCCGGGCGCGTAAGGATTTCTCACGGGGTCCACGCGATAGGAGCCTATGACGCGATCTAGAAAGAATCCTAGACTGGCGTAGAAAGCGCTATCGGCGTGTCGCGCTCGCGGCCTGCGCCCCGGTACGTCCCCCGAAACAAGCAACGCCGGGCGCGCCAGGGAACGGGGCCATTGTTCCCAGGCGCGGCCCGGCGAGCAGGAACCGTACCTCAGGTCGTGCCACGGCAGGTTCTTCTACTGTCACGTACGGGACGCGCGGATGGTTCGGACGAGTTTCTTACGGATGCCCGCACGGGGTGTTTCGGTCAGGCGAGCAGCCGCCGCCCCCGGCCGGATCGGGCCGCCGGGAGGCTGCTGCCGTGGTGTCAGCGCTCCCGGCCCGCGGGACCCTGATTCAGCCGGGCCAGGAACTCGTTGTAGGCCGCCAGGTGCTCGTCATCGTCAATACCGCCATCTGACCACCGGGCGGCCGGGGTGGCGGCCGGGGCCGCGCCGGGGGCCGGCCCGCCGGCCGCCGCGCCGGAAGCCGCCGGGCCCGACGCCGCGGACCCGGCCGGGACTGAGCCCGCGGCCGCTGAGGCAGGCGCGTCGGCGCCATGCGTGGCGATCAGGCTGGCCATGCTGGTCCGGCGGGCGCTCTCCAGCCAGCCGTACCCGCCCGCCGCGGCCCGGTCATCGGTACTCCACAGCAGGAACACGAGCATCATCAGGCCGAACATGATCGCGTCGCCGCCCACCCACATGACCGCTCCGCCCGCGTGCAGGTCCGCCACCGGGGTCGGCGCCCATGCCGGGCGCGGGCCAGCCGGCAGGCCGGGCGTCCCCTGGCCGCCCGTGCTCAGCACCAGGCCGGTAAAGGTATCCACCGGCATGATCAGCACCAGGATCACGAAGCGGATCGGGTAGGACAGCCGCCAGCGGATCGGCTCGCTGCCCAGCAGCGGCAGGAAGAACAGGTAGCCGATGATCAGGAAGACCGCGTGCTCGCCGTTGTGCAGCGTCTCGTTGCTGTCGATCGTGTTGGCGGCACTGGTCAGGTGGGCCACCACCACGGCCGCCGTGTACGCCACGGCACCGAATACCGGCCAGGTCAGGAAGCTGGCCACCTTGGAGCGCAGGGCCTGCTTGGCCCAGGTGTGCACCGGGTTGCGGCTGGCGTGCAGCAGCAGCGTCATCGGCTGCCCGAAGATGAGCAGCGGCGGAGCCACCATCAGCAGCATGAGGTGCTGCACCATGTGATCCCAGAACAGCAGGTCGTCATAGACCCCGATGCCGCTCTGCGTGGCGATCACGATGACCGCCAGCCCGGCCCCGAACAGGGCCGTGCGCCAGGCCGGCCACGGCCGGGCCGGATGCCGCCGGGCAACCCGGATCACGCCCCAGCCGTACAGCACGGCGAAGGCCACGACGAGAACAGTGACAACGGGAGCGAACTGCCACTGGGCAACGACGGCCGACCAGCCGAACGGGGGGAGCATGCGACCTCCTTCACGGGCGAGCCTACTCAGCGTAGGAGTTGACGGCAGCGCCGGCCAGGAGCCGGTCCCCGGTCAGCTCAGCCCCGGCTATCGTTAGCGCCGGAGGGTTCGCCTAGTGGCCGAGGGCGGCGGTCTTGAAAACCGCTGTGGCGAGTGATCGTCACCGTGGGTTCGAATCCCACACCCTCCGCCAGCCAGCCCCGATTGCACCTGACCTGAGACCAGACCCGGCGGAGCGCTGACGGCCTTGACGGTGTGCGGGAAGGAACCCCCTGGTGATCATCTGGATTAATGGCACGTTCGGCGCGGGAAAGACCACGACAGCGAACCGGCTGGTCGAGCGGCTGGAGCAGGCCCGGCTCTTCGATGTTGAGCTGGTCGGTGACATCCTGATGGAGGCTCTTAAAGATCATGATTTCGCGGACTTCCAGGATCTGCCGCCGTGGCGCGAACTGGTCCCAGTCATCACCGAGAGCATCGCTGCCTTCACCGGTCAGCATCTGATCGCACCGCAGACCGTACTGAGCGAGGCCTACTGGGCCGAGCTAGCTGAGAGCTTCGGGAAGAGGTCTCTGGATGTCTTCCATGTGCTCCTGCATGTCGACACCGAGGTTCTCACCGCGCGGATCGAAGCAGACGACATTCCCATCGGGGCTCGCCGGTGGCGGCTCGATCACATTCGTGAGTACGAGAAGTCGCGTTCATGGATGGAGTCCGCGGCCGACATCGTGATCGACTCGACCAGCCTTCCCGTCGCTGAAGTGGCCGAGCAGATCGCGATCGAGGCCGACAAGCGCATCGCCAGGGCCTGAGGTCAGATCGCATTCTGCGCAGCAAGCCAGCCCGGTCTTGACGAGAGTCCTCAGATGAAGCCGCCACCGAGGGCGGTGGCGAGGACAGCAAAGACGATGCCGATCAGCACGACCAGGATGCTGGCACCGAGGCTAGCTGGCCCTGTGCCAGCGCCAGGATCAGGACGGCCTTGGCCAGGAAGACCATGCCGGCGGCGGCGAGCGGCAGCGCGGCGATCAGCGCAGCGAGCGCGGCTGTCCGCCTGCAGGTCATGCGCCTATCGTCACACCTTCTGCACCAGGGGCGCTGGGCGGGGTCAGCACGCGGGATGACGGACGAGCAGCGGTTCGAGTCCCCTAGCTCCACCATGTCCGACGTACTGAACCACCTGACATCAACCTCTGCTGGGTGCTTCTCGCAGCGGCGATAGTGCTGCGGTGAGCGCGGCGGCAGCGAAAACGATGATCACGCCGATGAGCGTCGGACGATCACCGATCAGCCCGACGACGAGTCCAGCGGCGAGTGCTCCGAGCGCGCCCATCGTCCGGTTGACCGAGCGCCTGGTGGCATTCACCCGGCCGAGAAGCTCGTCCGGCGTGAGTGCCTGCCAGTAGCCCATCTCGTTCGAGTTCTCCAGGCCAGCGGCGAGTCCCTGGAGGGCCAGCGCAGCGAACAGAAACGCATCACCGACGGCAGTTGGCGGGGCGACAACTGCGAGAAGCCAGACGATCGGGTACGCCACGCGCGCGAGGATGATCACCCGCCCTGATCCGACCCGGGCGCCGGTCCGGGGCGCGATCGACGCGCCGGCCAGGCTGGCGACACCGAAGACCGTCAGCAGCAGCCCGAATGTGTAGGCAGTGAACCCAAGGGACCGCAGAGCGAGAAGGGAAAGGACCGTCATCGCGGCGCCATTGGCGAGGAACCAGACGTGCGTCGATATCGCCAGCGGGCCCAGCGTGCGATGACGATAGGTCCGCTGCGCGCCGTCGCGGATTTCCGCTCGAAGATTGCGGCTGCGGGAGTCAGGCCGGGGTTCGTCAACCTGGATGCTCGCGTTGAGTGCTGCGTCGACGAGGTAGCTGATCGCGTCGACGGCAATCGCCACGGGGGCTCCCAGCAGCCCGACGAGCCCGCCGCCGATGGCTGGTCCGAGGGTCTGAGCAGCGGCGTCTGTTTGATCGAGCCGCGCATTGGCCGGGACCAGCCTCGCCCGGGGCACCAGGCGAGGAAGCAGCGACTGGGTCGCGGCGAACCCGAAGACGGAAAACGCGCCGAACAACAACAGGGCGATGACCAGCATCCAGATCTGCAGAACCCCGGTCACCCACAGGATCGGGATTGCGCCCAGGGAGACAGCACGCCCGATGCTCGCCCACACGAGGATGGGTCTGCGGCGCCACCGATCGGTGTACACGCCGGCGATGAGCCCGAGCACCGCATACGGCACGAACTGAGCGGCGTTCACGACACCGACCTGGAATGGTGTCGCGCCGAGCAGCTGGACCACCAGCACGGGCATTGCAACCCCGGTCACCGCCGAGCCGAACGAGCTGATCGCTGCAGCCGTCCAGTAGCGAGCGAACGAGGAGCGAGGGGCAGGAGCGAGAACCTCTCCCATCAACTCGCTCCTTCTGGTGTCCACGGGCCCATCATTCTCAGCCTGCAACTCGCCCCGCCCTGCGGTCAGGCCAGGGTGGAGCCGATCTCGGCCCGGTGGGCGAGAACCCAGTCATGTGCGGCGCGTACCGACCTGACTGCCCCCGAGGCCCGCAGACCTGCCATCGCTGCGTCACCGGCCTGCGCGCCGGCTTCGATGCCGCGCCAGCAGCGGTCCTGCCACCACAAGATGGTTTCCACGACCTGGCTTCGATCGGCCAGGCCGTACGCGTCACACATCAGGCGCAGCCGATGGGATGTCGCGGCGAGATCCGTCACGGCCGGGCCGAGGTCCAGGTACTGCCAGCACATGTGCGCTACGTCGTGAATACGGGAACCGGGCGCCGCACCATCCCAGTCGAGGAAAGCGACCGGGCGCAGGCCCTCGCCGCCGTCCCGGTAGACCGTGTTCTTGGGGGAAAGGTCGTTGTGGCACACGACTTCCTGGCCGGCAGCCAGCAATGTTCCGGCCGTCAGGTCGTGGAACTGGCGAACGAGCAGCGCAACCCGGCCCAGGCTCTCGATCGAGCTCACCCGGTCTGTCGGCGACCGCCAGGCGACGTAGCCATCCAGGAACGTCAGCATCTCGCGGCCCTGCCCGTCTACTCCGAGGAACCCGGGAGCGCCCGTCCACCCGTGCTGCTCGAGATGGCGAAGTAGCTCATGGACAAACTCGGCGCGGTCCCCGGGATTCCGTCGCACCAGGTTCCCGTCCCGGACGACATGGTTGACGAAGCCACCTGGCAACGACTGCTCGGCCATCCATCCAGTCTGAACGGTCGGTGCCGGGCCACCGCAACGGCCGGCGCCAACTCGAGCATCTCCTGGGCAACCGGTACCCAGTCACTGGGAATGGTCGGAGAGGTAGCTGACGAGCAGGCTGGCCAGCCCCTTGGGGCGGCTCAGGGCAACAGCATGGCCGGCAGCTATCTCGTCGGGGACGATGCCCAGGCGGCTGGCCACGACCCGGCGCATGAACTCGGGCGGGAAGAACCGGTCTTCGGTGCAGAGGACGAACCGGGTCGGCACCGGCGGCCATCCGTCCAGCGGCCACGGGGCGTCGCCAGGAGTGCCGGACTGATCCCGCGCATGGCGGCGGGCCTGATCGGCCAGGGCCGGAGGGACGTCCTGGTAGAACCGGCCTTCACCTGCGTACCGCTGCTCCAGCTGGCCCATGACCTCGTCGAAGCCAGTGTTCGCGGACCAGTCACCAGGAGCCTCGCCCGGTACTGGCAGCATCGCGGTCACCAGCACCAGCATGTCCACGGGAATCCGGGCCGCTACCAGCGGCGCGGTGAACCCGCCGAAGGACTGCGCGACCACGATCAGGTCGCGGCGATCGCCGATCGCCCTGACGACGGAGTCGGTGTACTCGGCCAGCCCGGCCGAGTCGTCATCGCAGGGCAGGTCGGGCGCGAGCGTGTCGTGGCCGCGCTGACGCAGTTCTTGCTCGACCAGGTGCCAGTACCAGCCGGCGTCCCCGGCGCCGTGAATCAGCACGAAGGTGGCCACCGTCGTCTCCTCCCGTCTCCTGCCCGTGAGTAAGACGCGCTGAGGCCCTGCCAGTCATCGCTGGCGCGCCTGGCTGCGGCCAGAAGCCGTCAGCCCGGAGCCTGATCCGAGCGGGCTCCGGGCTGACGGTTCAGCCTCAGACCAGGACTACTCGAACTCTCCGGCGCGGACGCCAGCGGTGAACGCCGCCCAGTCGGCCGGCCTGAATACCAGAGCCGGGCCCTGGCGATCCTTCGAGTCCCTGACCGCGACGATGCCAGGAAGGTTCCGCGCCACCTCGACGCAGTTGCCAGAAGTTCCCGACGCCTTCGCCTTGCGCCACTCGGCGCTCGACAGGTCGTACTGCATGGGCACCTACCTCCTAATCACGCCGCCATGGTACGGGCGACGTCGGTGATGAGCGACACCGAATCAGCTGGAGGCATAGCGAGCGCCCGAAGGTGCTCAAAGATCCGCGTGAACCTGCGGACGTCCGTATCGCCCTCGAGAAACAGACCCGAACCCTGACCCTCGACGTAAACGACGTCAATCTCCGAGGGCTCCCCGAAGCGCAGTACAGCGAAGGCGCCGGCTTGGCCTGGATGAGCGCCGACCTTGAACGGGACGACCTGGAGCACGATATGCGGCCTGCTAGCAGCTTCGGCTAGGTGGGCCAGCTGATGCGCCATCACGGACGGCCCGCCGACCGGTCGGCGTAGCGCGCCCTCGTCGACAATCGCCCACAACTGGAGCGGATTTTCCCTTGCCAGTGCATCCTGGCGCGCCTGCCGAACTCGCACCAGTTGCTCGGCGTCGTCCTCGGTTGCACCCGGCAGGTTGGCGCGGATCGTGGCCCGCGTGTAGTCCTCGGTCTGGAGCAGCCCCGGCACGTACATGGATTCGAAGTTGACCATCGATTCCGCCTCGCCCTCGAAGGCGATGTAGTTGAGGTACTGGCCAGGCAGGTCCGGGGGGAACGACTGGAGCCAGCTCTGCTCGCCGGAGTTACTGGCCATCTCGACGAGTTCGGCCCTGATGCTGTCGGGCACCTGGTAAAGACCGAGCAGGTCGCGCAGCGTGCGGCTTTGCGGACGCACTTGCGCATTCTCAATCCGGTACAGCGTGGTGGTGTTAATCCCGGTGGCCTCAGCAACCTCGCGCGGGCCCAGGCCGGCGCCCTCCCTGAGGCGTCGCAGCTCAGCACTGAGCCGCCGAAGCCGCAGGGTCGGTGGTCGTCGTGGAGGCATGCCGCGATCCTAGCGAGCGAGTCAATATCCCGTTAGCCGTCCTGATTATGCACTATTGCATTTAGCGGTCTGCAGGAGCACACTATCGTACGCACCGCATCCGCACCCCGACCGAGCGGAACCATCCATGAGCGGCAGGACCGGCACCGCGCAATGGCTGACCACCACTGGTGGCAGCCCATTCCCTGGTAATCGCCCTGCGGCTGGTGATCACTCTGCGCCCCGGTTCGTGTCCGATGCCGGTCCGGCCTTCCACCGCGCTGCCCGCCAGGCCACTCACCTGGAATTAGGGCCGCTGACCAGCTCAGCCGGCTGCGCCCGCGACCACACTCGCGCGGTCCTGACCAGCTGGGGCATCGACGATGAGGCGGTCGAGAGCATCGTCCTGGTCGTCTCCGAGCTGATCACCAACGCCGTCCAGGCGACGGTCGCTCTCGGGCTGACCGTGCCCCGGCCGGTCGGCCTGACCCTGCTCGACGAGGCCGCTGCCATCGTGGCCCAGGTCACCGACGCGGCTGCCGGCCAGCCCGATGTGCAGGCGCCCGCCGCGGACATCGAGCACGGCCGCGGCCTGATCCTCGTCAACGCCCTCAGCCTCGACTGGGGAACGGTGCAGCTAGGCGCCGCCGGCAAGGTGGTCTGGGCCAGGATGCCGCGCGCGTCACGGACCAGGTGAGCTGCCTGCTGGCCGCTGGCCTCCGGGATCAGCGCCTGGCTGCCATACCGTCGGCCTAGCTCGGCCGGCCGCCAGATCTCTCCTGGTAGAACGACCCGGAATCCTTGCGGAAGATAAGGATGATCGCACCGAGTCCGACCAGCCAGATAACGACGCCGACGATCAGCGTGCCCGTGGCGTGAACCAGGAACAGCGAGATGATCAGACTCACGGTGCTGATGCCGAAGAGCACCGCCGAGACGGGCCTGGCCCAGCGCCGCCCCGTGCCGTTCGCCCGGGCCATCCAGAGCCACAGGCCTATCGTGATCACGGCGCCGACGAGCAGGGGGACGATGCCGGCCGCCTCGGCGGTGTGCAACTGTGCCGGGGTATATCCCGGATGGCGCGTCAGAATGGCTGACTTGAGGCTGCCCCTGGTCACCAGCGCGAGGATGGCGGAAAGCACCTCGAGCACCGCACCCGCATACATGAGCCTGACAGCCTGGCGCACCGACTGTGGCGGCTGGACGCGCTGAGGCTCGCGTGGCTGCTCTGAGACCGGGTATGACTCATACATTGCTGCTCCCCTGAGCACTGGCAGCAAGCTGACAGGTCTTGCTCCACCTAGGCCTTAGCCTCCCGCTTAATCTGGGCCCTGGCAATGACACCGCCGCCATTGGAGCGAATATATGCGCGATGATAATTACGAGCCGAACCGGGTTTTCGGGATGCCCGCGGGGCGGAATCCGCACGCCCGGCAGGGTGAGGAGCCGCAGCGCGTCATGGGCTTTCCGACTGACATGTTCGGCCCTGCCGATCCGCGCCTCATCTCACTGACGCATCCGATCCGGGCGTACCGCAAGTGGCGGCACCGCCAGACGCCTGACGCGCCGGAGGACACCAGCGCCGAATGAGCTGGATCGCGCCCGCTGCCTAACCCCCGGCGGGCCGGGCCAGGCGCCCGATGGCCTCGCGGGCCGAGAGGGTGGCCCGGACCGCGGCGGCCAGCGCCAGCGTCATGACGGCCAGACCCGCCACATCCAGCACCCCGGCATGGAACAGGCCCGCATGGGCTGATCCCTGACCGAAGATCCAGCATGCCGCGCCAGCGAAGAAGCACGCTGCCCCGAGCGCCCCGGCGACCGCTAGCCGGGTCAGGTAAGCGAGCAGCCGCGCGGGCATCGGCAGCCGTCGCGCGAGCCCCGCAGCCCCAGTGATCAGGCAGGCGGCGGCCACCGGGCTCACGACCATCCAGGCCTGCTGAGCCGCCGGGAAGCGGAGCAGCTGAGCCGGGTGAGCCCAGTAGGAAGACACGGAGAGTGTCGAGGCCCAGCTGAAAGCGGCCATCCCGGCGGGCATCAGGCCGCGGTGCCCGGCAGTACCGCCGGTACCGGGCCACGAGTTCTGGAAATGGTGCGCTCCGATGACGAGCGATCCGGCGCCGGCCGCCAGCAGCCCGGCGGGCCAGGCCAGCTTCCTGGCCGGGTCCCGGGCGAGCGTCACCACGGTGAAGAAGGCAACCGGGGCGCCGGCGAGGACGACGACCAGGCCGATGATGAGCGCGGCCACGCTCATGACCAGGGTGCCAGCCGCGGTGGCGGGCGCCTGCGGCGATCCCCACTGCCAGCCGATCGTGAGCTGGGCCAGCATGGCCCCGCCGAGGATCCCGAACGCAGCCAGGGCACCGCCCGTCGTCGCGAGGCCGGCCCGAAGCTGCCCGGCCGGCTCCTGCCGGTGGCTGGTCAGGCCGACTGCGGTCAGCCGGGCCAGCAGGCCGCTGCGCACGACGTCGGCGGTGCGCTGCCAGGACCGCGGCCGGTCGGCCAGCTCGGCCAGCAGCAGCTCGGTGAACTCCGCGCCGTACCGGGCCCGCCAGGTCACGGGGTACCAGCGCAGCAGCCGGGCCGCGCGCCGCTGCGCGGCGGCCGGGCCGTCAGCTGTCATGTGCTGCCCCAGCTGCGGGTCAGGCGGCTCAGCCCGACGTCGGCCACCCGGCGCTGGTCGTCCAGGTGGGCGCGCAGTGCCGTCGCGCCGACGGCGGTCAGCTGGTACGGGCGACGCCGGTCGGCGCTTTCCAGCGCCTCGATCAGGCCCTGGCCCTCCAGGCGGCTGAGCGCCTCGTACAGGGTGCCGGGGGCCAGCCGCAGGCCGGCGAACTGCTCGATGTCCTTGGTCAGCGCATAACCGTGCTTCGGGCCGCCGGCCAGGCTGGACAAGATCAGCGTGGCTGGGCCGGCGTACCGGCCGAAGCTGCCCAGCGCCGCGCTGTCCTTGCCCTGCGCCGGTCCCGTGCCTTCCGCGGATCGCTGCGAGCCGGTCATGCGGCTATCGTATATCGCCTGCCGATGGAACGGGAGCCGATCCTTCGGGCCGGCCGCCCGGCAGCAGGTAAGGCACCCGCGCGGCCAGGAACGACCGCGGGAAGCTGTCCCGCATCCGCCACAGCCCGCCGTCGATGACGAAATGCGCCATGACCACGCCCAGGTACCCGCCGTACAGGACCCGCCCGGCCGGCGGCGCGCTGTGCAGGTGCGAGGCCGCCGACAGCAGCGCCCCGCCGATCAGGGCGATGTTGCCCAGGGCGGCCAGCGGGAGCACCCGCCCGGTACCGCGGCGGCCGCCGTCGGCGACCAGCCCGACCAGGAGCAGGTACTGCAGGCCATGGGCGATGGTCAGCCCGGCGACGGCGGCATACGGGGAGCCGAATACGAACACCGGCAGCCAGAAAACCAGCGCGCTCGCGTAGACCGCGCACAGGCCAGCCGGCCGGTCGGCCCGGGGCCGCCGGGCCAGCAGCCAGAGCCCGGCCCCGGTGGCCGCGGCAAAGGCCAGCAGCGCCAGCGGGAAGCCCCGCGCCAGCACGGGTGCGACCGATAGCTGCAGCAGCCCCGGGTGCGCCAGCAAGCCGCCGATGCCGGCCAGGCCCGCTGCCACCAGCGCCCGGCGCTCTCCCCGGGTCAGGGATGCCGCCCGGTGGGACGCGGCGGCGAGCGCCGCCAGCCCGAGATTCTGCTTCTGATAGTGGAAGAACTGCCAGCCGAAGTAGGCCAGCAGGAGCCACTCCAGGGCCGGCCGCGACAGCCCGGCGGCTAGGGCGCCGGCTCCCGCGACCAGCCCCAGCGGAACCCACAGGTACCGGGCCAGGTGCTGGCGCATGTGCGCGCGGACCGGCGCCGAGGTATAGAACCACCCGGTCGAGGCCACGTGCGCTGATGACCCGGTGAACAGCAGCCAGGTCAGCGCGCTGTCGGGCGTCGCGGATGACGGCGGGGCCAGCGCGATCGCGGCGGCCATCGCGCCGCCGGTGAGAACCACCGTGGCCCAGGTCCAGGCCCGCGCGCGCCCGGCCGCAGCGGCCTGGAACCTGACCACCTCAGCCTGGGCCGTGTCAGCTCCGGCCTGGGTCGTATCAGGCCGGGCGGGCCCGGCTGTCCCACCCGCCGGGACGGCTTCAGCCGCCACCGCAGCCGCCTGCCGCGCCCGAGCCCAGTTGCCCGAAGAAACTGACCGCGACGAAGGCCGCCACGACGGCCACCGGCAGCAACGCCAGCACAATCATGCCGGCCAGCTCGGCGCAGCGCCGGGGACCCAGCCTGCGCCAGCCGGGCGGGCTGCCCGGCTGCTGGGCATGACCCGCCGGGCCAGTCCCGCCCGCTTCCTGACCAGCACCGCCCGCCTGCTGACCGGCCGTCTGCGCAGCCGGGATGGCCAACGGCCGCACCGGATCCGGAGTCACCACCATGACATCGCTCATGCCCGGACACTATTTCGGTAGCCGATACATCGTCAAGCGATAGCTCGTAGTCCGGTATAGCGCCAGTACGCCCGGCCGGCACCACCGGCACGCCAAGCCGGCCCCCGAGGTGCGCAGCGGCCGCCGGATCGACAGACTAGGAACATGAGCGACCAGACGAACTCCGGCCACAGCGGCGCCGAAGCCGAAGAGAACCCGCGCGTGGTGGTGGTCGGCCCGGACGGCATCGCCGTCGAGTCCGACGCCGAGCACAGCCGCGAGCGCCCGGTCACCGAGATGGTCGAGCAGCCCGCCAAGGTCATGCGGGTCGGCAGCATGATCCGGCAGCTCCTGGAGGAGGTCCGGGCGGCGCCCCTGGACGAGAAGAGCCGGGCCCGCCTCAAAGAGATCCACTCCAGCTCCATCAAGGAACTGGAGGACGGCCTCGCGCCCGAGCTGATCGATGAGCTCGAGCGGCTGTCCCTGCCGTTTGCCGAGGACGAGGTGCCCAGCGAGGCCGAGCTGCGGGTCGCGCAGGCCCAGCTGGTTGGCTGGCTGGAGGGCCTGTTCCACGGCATTCAGACGACCCTGTTTGCCCAGCAGATGGCGGCCCGCCAGCAGCTGGAGCAGATGCGCCGGGCGCTGCCGCCTGGCATGCAGCAGATGCCGGGCGCACCCGGCGACGAGGACGGCCCGCAGGTCCCGCCGCACGCCTCGGGACCGTACCTGTAGGGCAGGGCCTGATTAGCATTTCCCGAACGGAACGGCCCGGCGCCAGTCCGGCTCGCCCGGCCAGGCCCAGCCCCGGCCGGGCCATGCCGTCACGATCAGCGTCACCACGCAGGCCAGCAGGATGACCGGCGTCACTCCGGTCCGGACCACCGTCTCCAGCCAGCCCAGCCCGGCCGGCAGCGGCGCCCCGGTGGCGGGCAGGTAGCCGATGGCCAGCGCCGCCGTCCGGGCGAGCAGCAGCCAGTCCAGCCGAGACCAGGGCAGCAGCGCCAGCAGCGCCCAGCCCAGCCCGTCATACCAGGGCAGCACGTAGGGCCACGCGAACAGCCAGGCCAGGGCCACCGCGGCGACCACACTGACGGCCAGGCCAGCCACGATGACCTGGTAGCCGCCGCCGGCGGCCCGGCGCGCTGTCCCCAGGACGGCCCGCAGCATCAGGACCAGGAGCACCGCGCCGAGCGCGACAGCGGCGAACTTCACTACGTCCTCAGCCGCCGCCTCGCTCAGCCCGCCGCCCAGCCGCAGGACCGATCGCACCGACCGCCACGGCGACCCGATCGACACCTGACTGCCGGCCCGGGCCGCCGGAGTCAGCGAGTGCAGGCCCCACACCGCCAGCGATGCCCCCGCCGTCAGCGCGAATCCGGCCACAAGCCCGGCGAGCGTCACGACCGGTTCCAGCCAGGCACGACGCCGCGCAGCAGCCGCCGCCGGTCCGTCAGCCGCGCGGCTCTGGGCGCCCTGTGATTCCCGCCAGGCCAGCAGGCAGGCGAGCGCTAGCCCGGCCCCGGCCAGGGCCATGGTGATCTTGACCGCGAACCCCAGGCCGATGAGCGCGCCGGCCATCGTGGTGCCGGCCGCCAGGCCGATCAGCCCGGCCGGGCCCGGTGCTCGGGCCACGCCGGCGCCCGTCGCCGAGGGCGGGCGGCGGGCGGGCCGGACCGCCAGGCCGAAGGCGGCCAGGGCCGCCACCGCGAAGACGATGGCCTGGCTGTCCAGGTGAGCGCCGGCCACCAGCACCTGGAGCAGCAGCGGATTAGCCGTCCACAGCAGGGCGGCCCGCAGCTGGCGGCGGCGGTCCCCGCGAGCCAGCCGGTGCAGCAGCAGGCCCGCCAGGCTGAAGGCCAGGACGTTCTCCAGCGAGAGGATGAAGACCGTCAGCCGGACAGACGTGCCTCCGGCCGCCGAGGCCAGGGCCTGCCCGCCGGTCGCCAGCGCGCCGTAGACCGACGGGCTGTCCCGCCACTGGCCGACGGCGCGGGCAATTGGATCGCCGAGGCGGGCCAGGTCGGCGGGGGTAGTCGTGTACGGATCATGGCCGGTGGCGGCCATCCGGCCGTATGCCGCATAGCTCAGGTGGTCGCCGGACCCGAACGGCGGAATCAGCGCCAGGGCCACGGCCGCGACGATGCCCGCGGCGAGCAGCATCCACGGGGAGATCCGCCAGCCCCGCCGGCTGGCCCAGATGGTGAGGCCGAGGCCGGCGGTGCCGGCCACGACGGCGGCCAGGGCCAGCGCCACGACCAGGTAGGGCGACGGATGAGCCGCGAAGAACCACGGCGGCTGGCCTGCCCGGCCGGGCAGGGCGGGCTCCATCAGTGACGGCCCGAGCACCGCGACGGCTGCCGTCAGCACCACGCTCAGCCCGCTGGCGGCCAGCCCGGCCCGGCCGGCTCGCTCGGGCCGCCATGCCGGGCGGCTGCGGCCGCCGGGCTGGGTGCTGCCTAGCTGGATGCTGCCTGGGTGGGTACCGCCCGGCTGGGCACCGCCCGGCGGCCGGGACGGGCCTGCCCCGGTCTTCTCGCCCGGGCGATCCGCCCCCGGAACCCGGCTCACCGGCGGTCAGCCGCCGGCGGCCCGCGCGGCCCGGCGGTCGGCGGCGCGCCGCGCCCGGGCCCGGCGCGCGCGAACGACGGTGGGCTCACGGGCGGCGAGCGCGCGGGCGACTCCGCCCAGCTGCCGGGCCCGGTGCACCTGGGCCTGCCAGTCACTGCCGGTGGCCCGGTGGGCCAGCGGTACCTCGACCTCCCTCACGCGCAGGCCGCGGCGGATCAGGTCGATGGTCATGCCGGTCTCGATGCCCCATCCGGCTGCCAGCGGCAGCGCGGCCTCGAAGGCGGCCCGGGTCAGGCAGCGCTGGCCATTGAGCGGCTGCGCCGGGCGCCAGCCGGTAGCCCGCTCGATCCCGGCCCCGGATGCGCCGGTGACGATGCCGAACCCGCCCTTGCGGACCCGGTTGCTGAAGACGGCGATGGTCATGTCGGCAGTGCCGTCGCGGACCGGCTCGGCCAGCGGGCCCGCCTCCGCTGCCGTCTCGCCCAGGTCGGCGTCCAGGAACAGCAGGTGGTGCGGGGCACCGGCAGCGGCTGCCGTCCCGGATTCCAGCAGCCGGACTACTTCGGCGCCGGTCTCGATGGCCGCCGCCTTGCCGCGATTGCGAGCATGCCGGAACACCCGGGCGCCTGCGCCTGCCGCGACGGCGGCCGTGCTATCGGTTGAGCCATCATCGACGACCACCACGATGTCTGTGCCGGCCAGGCTCAGGGCGGCCTTGACGGTCGCGCCGATCCGCTCAGCCTCGTTCATGGCGGGGATGACGACAGCGAGGTCAGCTGGCATAGCTGCGATCCTAGTGCGGCAGGCGGCGGCTCATCCGCGCTCTGGCCCGGCCCGCGAGACCGGCGGCCTCCCGGCGATCCGGCGTGGCGTTACGGGCCGGTCACCGGCGCGGGACTGTCCAGCACGGTGAAGACCGACTCCAGCCCGGTCACGTGCAGCACCTTCCTTATTGCCGGCCGCGGGCTGGCCAGCTGCACGTCACCGCCGCACTCGCGGGCCCGGCGCTGCGCGGCGAGCAGGACATTCATCCCGGTCGAGTCGCAGAACTCCACGCCTGTCATGTCGACGACCAGTTGCAGCGGAGCGCTGCCAGCCAGTGCTGTCATGAGCTCGGAATGGAGCTTAGGCGCCGTATACAGGTCGATCTCGCCCGCGACGGACATGATGGCGTGATCACCTTGCGCCTGAGTCGTTACCTTTAGCTCCACGAGCGCACCCTACCGGCTGGCGGCTGGTGTCGCCTAGACGGTCACTCTGCGCAGATGTCCAATCCACGTGCGGTGACCACTGTTGTGCGCGAAGCTGGTCATGACTTACATCGCCAACGGAGCTGGAGTCGCATGCCCAGGCAGCCAGGCCAGGCGGAAAGCACGAACGCCGGGCCTTCCCGGGTCAGCCTGCCCGGCACGGAACTCCCCGGAACGCAGCTCCCCGGCGCCGGACTCCCGCGGGCCGGGACGGCCGTTCCGGCCAGCCTGCTGGAGGCGGCCATGGAGCGGGTCGCCCCGGAGCCGCCCGCACCCGATCCGGACAGCAGGCTGGCCAGCGTGCGCGACGTCCTGACTGAGCTGCGGCAGCAGGCCGCCGGCGCTGCATCCTGGCTTGAGAGCAGCGATCACTACGCCCAGCTGCTCAACTCGGCGGGCGTGGTTCCGGTCACCGCCCGGTTCGACGCCCGGGACCTGGCCTTCCTGGGCCGGGCTCGGGAGGACCTGCTGAGCTTTGCCGACCTGGGGCTCCGGCTGACCGACCTGCACCGGCCCCTGGACGCGGGGGGGACGAGCAGCGACCCGGCCAATCCGGCGCTGCGCTGCCGCAGCTGCATGTGGCGGTGGCCGTGCCCCACCTTCCGGCTGCTGACCGAATTCCTGACGGGCCAGGGCCGGGGCGGCGCGGGCCGCTAGCTGCCGGCGCGCCGGGCCACGGTGGCGGCACCGGCCGGCACGCCGTACCGTGGAGACATGCGAGCACTGCTGCTAGGCCTGGTCGCGCTGGTTGTCGCGATCTTTGTCATCTCGATCCTGATCAAGGTCTTCTTCTTCGGCCTGGTCCTGGTGCTGGTCGCCGGGGTGACCTTCCTGGCCTTCCGGTTCAGCCGCCGGAGCCGGGACAACTCGCCCGGCTAGGGCCACGATCCCGGCCAGCGGCGCCGCCGGCTAGACGGGCGCGAGCTCCGGCTCAGGCTGCGCGATCGCCGGCTGTTCCGGCTGAGCGCGGTCCGGATGGCCTGGCTCGGGGTAAGCCGCCGGCGGCTGGTCGGGCCGCGTCTCAGCTGATCCCGGCCGCGCCGGGTCCGGCTGTCCCGATCGGCTCAGTTCCGCGGCAGTGCCGCCGCTGAGCGCTACCTTTTCCCGGCCTGGCTGCGCGACGGGCTGGCCGTGGTCGCTGCCCTCCTTCTCCGGCTCACCCTCGGCTCCCGGATCCCGGCTGACCGGGCTGGCCAGGCACCGCGGGCCGCCCCGGCTGCTGCCCAGCTCGCTGCCGGGGACCTGGATGACAGTGACGCCGGCCGCTTCCAGCCGGGCGGTCGTCTGGGCATGGCGCTCGCTGCACACGGCCAGCCGCGGCCCCAGCGCCAGCGCGTTACCGCCGTCATCCCACGGTCCCCGGCCGCCGACCGGGTCCAGCCCGGTGTCGATGACCCGCAGCCGGTCGATTCCCATCGCCTGGCCGGCCGCTTCCAGGAATGGCTGTGGCCGGGACGCCCGCAGCCCGGCTGGCCGCAAGGTGATCAGGTGGGCGTTGAGCGTGAAGGCCAGTGCCGGGTGCATGAGCACGGTGTCGGTGTCGATTACCGTGCACTGCGTGTCGAGGTAGCCCGCTCCCCGCGACTGGTCGAGGGGGATAGCCAGCACAGTGTGGGCCAGGCCGGCCTCCAGGACGTGGCGGGCCAGGCGCTCGGCGCCGGCCGCTGTCGTGCGCTGCCCTACCCCGATGGCCAGCACGCTGGGCGCGAGCAGCAGGACATCGCCGCCATCGACGTTCTCTAGCTCGGGGCCATACAGCCGCTTGATGCCGGCGAACCTCGGATGATGGTCGTAGATCACCCGGAGCAGGTCCGCTTCCCGGCGGCGGCGCGAATCGGCCGGGCTGGCAATGGCGATCCGGTCGCCGACCCAGAAGCTGGAGTCCCGGGTGAAGGTGAGGTTGGGGACAGGGTCGATGACGAAGTCGTGCCGGCCGAGCATCTGGAAGACCAGCCCGCTGCCCTCGGGCATGTCCTCGGCAGCCAGGCCGGCAATCAGGACCTGGCCCAGGTCCTCAGGCGGCAGCGCGTCGAGCCGGTCCCGCACCCGGGCGCGCAGTTCCTCCCCCAGGTCGCCGGCTCGCAAGACGGACTCGATGGCCTCGTCCCGGGCGGGCTGATACTCCAGCGTGTCCTGGAGCAACTCGGTGATGTACAGCACCTCCACGCCCTCGTCCCGCAGGGACTGAGTGAAGGCGTCGTGTTCTTGCTGAGCCCGGGCCGCCCAGGGCACCCGGTCGAACAGCAGCCGGTCCTCCATCCGCGGCGTCAGCCGCCTGAGCTCGAGGCCGGGCCGGTGCACCAGCACGCTCCGGAGCCTGCCTATCTCGCTGTCCACTCCGTGCGTGTGGCTCACGATTTCCCCCCGCGGCGATCACCGCGCCCCCTACGCGATGCCCCCGTGGTGAGTTATCACCGGTTAGCTGCGGGGTTACTCATGCCATTTGGTTACGACCAGGTCGCAGGTTCAGCAGGCGTCCGCCGGGACTCTCGGCCGCGGCGCGGGAAGTACGGCCCAGACCGTCTGCCCGCTGCCGTCAGCGCGAATGCCCCAGTCCTGCGACAGCTCCTCGACGATGCCCAGGCCCCGGCCACCGAGTGCCGACCGGGACGGGTGTGCCTCACGGGGGCGCGTCGGCCCGCCACCATCGCTGACGGCGACCTGCACCGACCCCTGCTCGACCATCCAGGCCACCTGGACCTTGGCGCCGGGCAGCGGCCAGGCATGCTTGATCGCGTTGCTGAGCAGCTCGCTGACCACCAGGGCCGCGTCACCTACCGCGGTCCCGAAGACACCGGCCGCCGACAGGTCGTCGGTCAGCCGCTGCCGGGCGACCGCGACGCTCGCAGGCGCGTACGGCAAGACCACCACGCTCGTCGCTCTCACCTCCCCGGCATCCGACCCAATGCCGCGCTGTGGCATCCGACGCGGCAATCGACCCACTGCCATGTCACAACGTGGAACAAGCGCTGCGACCGAGGATGCCCGATGACAGGCGGCCGAAACAGGCCGGGCCGCGCCTCACCGCGAGTCAGGGTCCTGGCCTGGCGCTCCGCGCTCATCCCGGCTGGCGCCGGACGGCGGCGAGTCGCCCAGCAGCCCCTCGGCGGCCAGGCCGCGGACCAGGCCGCGCAAGCCGGCCGACAGGCCCACCCGCTCCTCGGCCGATAGCGCGCCGAGTATCCGGGCCTGCCGGGACTGCCAGGCGCCCCACACCTTGGTCGCGATCGCGCGGCCCTCCTGGGTCAGGTACAGCCGGACATAGCGCTGGTTCCCCTCATCCCGCCCGCGCCGGATCCAGCCCTTACGCTCCAGCCCGGCGGCCAGCCTGCTGACCGTGCTCTTCTCCAGGCCCAGCAGCCCGG
Source organism: Streptosporangiaceae bacterium (assembly GCA_036490755.1). GTDB lineage: Bacteria > Actinomycetota > Actinomycetes > Streptosporangiales > Streptosporangiaceae > DASUBV01. The sequence continues at coordinate 19,426 of DASXDJ010000015.1, read as the reverse complement.
CCAGCTCACCCTGGGCGATGCCGCGGGCCGAGACCAGCTCGATCAGCGCCCTAGCCTCGGACGGGGACACCGCGGGCACGTCGGCGGCGGCCGCAGCAGCGGGCCCGCCGACCGGGCCCGGCCGGTCTTCGCCGGCCGACCGGGCCGTGCCGTTCCCCGCCGGCCTGGCCTGGCCCGGCGCCTGCTGACCTGGGTCAGCCTGATCCCCGGCCGCAGCAAGGACACTGGCCACGATGCTGCCGGCCGCCCGGGCCGCAACCGGTGCCTCGCCCGCCGGGGCCGGGCTCACCACCCGGAGCAGCTGCGTCAGCAGCCGCTCCAGCTCCGTGTCGTCCATCGACTCACCAACCACGCCCACAGTTGTACCGTACAACTAGGTCGGTGGTACAGTCGCCGCGTGACAGTTGCTCTCTACAACTCAGGGCAGGGCCGCCGGCCCGGTGCCCGCCGGCCGGCCGCCTCGCGGCCACGGCCGGATAACCAGCCGTTCACCAGCCCGGCCGCTCCGGCGCCGGGGCTGGCCGCCCGGGCCCCGGCCGCGCCGGGCCGGTCCCCGAACCGCGTAACGGGCTCCGGGCGGTCCGGTCATTGCATAGGGTCAGCGGCGTGAGTGACGACAAGCGGCTGCGCGGCCGCGACGCGGCCCGAGCCGCCCGGGTAACCCTGCGCGAGGCCGGCCGGCTGGCCGCGCCCGGCCAGCTGCTGCAAGACGAGGGCGTCTCCGTCGGCGGTGTCCTGACCGCTGACCTGCCCGCCGAGCCGCTGCCCGACTACGCGGCCCAGCACGGGCTGCGGCCCAGCGCCGCCCGGCCGCCGATCCCGTCCTACCTGCGACAGCTGTGGCGCCGGTGGAGCTTCATCATGGCGTTCGCCACCGCGCGGAACATCGCCATGTACACCGAGGCCCGGCTCGGCCAGCTGTGGCAGGTTCTGACCCCGCTGCTGAACGTGGCCGTCTACTACCTGATCTTCGGCGTGATCCTGGACACCAGCAGGGGCATCCCGGACTTCATCTCGTTCCTGGTCGTCGGCGTCTTCGTGTTCAACTTCACGCAGCGCTCGTTCATCTCCAGCTCCAAGGTAATCACCGACAGCCTGCCGCTGATCCGGGCGCTGCAGTTCCCGCGGGCATCCCTGCCGCTGGCCTACGTGATGATCGAGCTGCAGCAGATGATGCTGTCGATGGGCGTGCTGTTCGTCATCATCTTGTTCCGCGGCGAGCACCCGAGCGTGTACTGGCTGCTGGTCATCCCGATCCTGCTGCTGCAGACCATCTTCAACATCGGCGTCGGGCTGTTCGTGGCCCGGCTCGGCTCGCAGGTCAACGACTTCAGCCAGCTGCTGCCGTTCCTGCTGCGCACGTGGATGTACCTGTCCGGCGTCATGTTCAGCATCGCGACGCTGACCCACGTGCCCACCGAGGCCAAGGCCGTGCTCCAGCTCAACCCGGCGGCCCTGTACATCACGATGATGCGCAACGCGCTGCTGTCGAGCCAGCGGGCCAGTTTCCCGGGCAGCTCGTTCCCGAACGCCCGGATGTGCGCCGAGTGGCATGCCTACAAGCCCAGCGAGCCGAAATACATCATGTACTACAGCGCGCACTGCCCGGCCATCGCCAACCCGGCGCACTTCTGGTTCTACGCCGTAGGCTGGGCCGTAGTTGCCATGGTGGTCGGTTTCTTCTTCTTCTGGCGAGCGGAGGCGAGGTACGGCCGTGGCTGAACCCATGGTGGTCGTGGACGACCTGCATATCGTGTACCGGGTCTACGGCGCGGGCGGCGATCGCGGCACGGCGGCGACGGCGCTGCTGCGGATCGTCGGCCGCAAGACCCGCGGCTCGATCCGCGAGGTGCACGCGATCCGCGGCATCTCGTTCGTGGCCTACCGCGGCGACGCGGTGGGGGTCATCGGCCGCAACGGGTCGGGCAAGTCCACCCTGCTGCGCGCGATCGCCGGCCTGCTGCCGCCCGAGCAGGGCAACGTCTTCTCGACGGGCGAGGCCTCGCTGCTCGGCGTGAACGCCGCGCTGCTGGAGGACCTGACCGGCGAGCGGAACGTCATCCTGGGCTGCCTGGCCATGGGCATGACCAAGGCCGAGGCCAGGGAGAAGTACCAGAGCATCGTGGAATTCTCCGGGGTCGGCGACTTCATCGACCTGCCGATGAAGACCTACTCCTCCGGTATGGGCTCCCGGCTGCGGTTCGCCATCGCGGCCTCCAAGAGCCACGACGTCCTGCTGGTCGACGAGGCCCTGGCCACTGGTGACGCGGAGTTCCGGGTCAAGAGCCACGCCCGGATCGAGGAACTGCGCCAGGATGCGGGCACCGTCTTCCTGGTCGCGCACAACCTGGAAGAAGTCGAGCAGACCTGCAACCGGGTGATCTGGATGGAGCGCGGCCAGATGGTGATGCAGGGCGAGGACGTCATCGGGATCATCGACAAGTACATCGAGGCGTCGGGCGGTGCCCCGGTCATCCGGGACCCGGTGACCCGCGAGCGCCTCGGCGGCGAGCGGCGCAAGAAGGTTGCCGCCAAGGTCAACTGAACCACCGGCCCGCCAGACGGCGGGCGGAGCGGGATTCATGGCCCCGCGCTCGTGCCGGGCGGATCAGGTCAGCTGACGGCCCACACCTGCCCCGGCTGACCCGCGCAGTCGTCCTGGACCAGCTTCGTGCCGGCCGCCGGGGTGCTGCGCGGGTCAGTCAGGCACAGGCCCGAGTTCTCGTTGAGCAGCTGCCCGTGCGGGCCCGGCACCCAGTGCTGCGCCGCGGAACTGCCGCAGGTGGCGAGCTGCACAGCGGCTCCGGTGGCGGCCGAGCCGGCCGCCACGCTCAGGCAGCGCCCGTGAATCGTGAGCGCGCCGTTCCGCTGCATGATCCACTTCTGGGCGGCGCCGGAGCCGCACACGGCGATCTCAGCGGCGGTGCCGGGCGCCGCGCTGTTGCCGGCGTCAGCCAGGCAGCGGCCCTGCAGTCCGGCCAGCACCGGCGCGGCGGCCAGCTGCCAGGACTGGGCCAGCGCGCCCGAACAGTCCCGCAGCGTGACCGGGCTGCCGCTCGTGCGGCTGCTGCCCTGGTCGGCCAGGCAGCGGCCCGCGGCCGGGTTGGCGAGCTCATCGCCGGCCCGGTACTGCCAGCGCTGCCCGGCGGAACTGGCCGAGCACTTCTGCAGCACCGCCTTCGTGCCGCTCGCCGGGCCGGCAACGGCCAGGCACTGGCCGCCGGCGATCAGGTGGCCCGGCCCGGCGGGCCCGGTGCCGGGGATGAATGTCCAGCGCGGCGCCGTCCGGCCGGTGCAGCCGCTGATCTCGACCCTGGTTCCGGCCGCCAGGCGGCCGGACGCGGTGCCCAGGCAGGTCCCGCTCAGGCCCAGGCGCACCCGCCCGGCCGCGGGATGACTGTCGGTGATCCGGGCGATCACGACGACGCTGAACGCAGCCGACCCGGCGGCCGATCCGCGGGCGGCCGTCACGGTCACCGGGTAACTGCCGGGGGCACCGTTGACGGTCCCGGTAATGGTGCCCCCGCTCAGCTTCAGCCCGCCCGGCAGTCCGGCCGCGGCATAGCTGACCGCGCCGGTGCCCGCCCCCTGCGCCCGCAGCGCCAGCCGGGCAGCCGACTCCGCCCGGTAGACCTGCGCCCCGGGGTTGATGACCGACAGCAGCTTGCCGGGCGCCCGCAGCCCGGCCAGGCCCTTGGGCGTGCCCAGGCCGGTTGGCCCGTCGTAGCCTTGCTCGGCGCGGCACAGGTAGGCGCGCGCCGCGGGGCAGCTGCCGTTGGAGCCGCTGGTGATGTCAGTGAAATCCAGCCGGCTGGCGTACGGGTAGGCCGCGGGCATCGTGCCCGGGACCAGGCCGCTGCCCGGCTGGCCGGTGCTGATGTCGGCCAGCGCGTAGGCCGCCGCGACGATCGGGGCGGCCACGCTGGTGCCCCCGACCGAGATCCACTTCGGGGCCGCGGAGCCGAAATTCACGGTGTCGTAGACCGCCACGCCGGGATCGGGGTCGGCGACCGCGGCGACATCGGTCTCGGTCCGGTTCGGGCAGTCGGCCGGGAAGCCGGATTCGTTGTGCTGCCAGGAGGGCTGGGGCTCCAGCACCGAGCAGCCCGAGCCCGTCCCCTGCCACGCCGTCTGCGTGCCCGCGCTGGTCGCCGAGGCACCCCGCAGGCTGGTCCCGCCGACCGCGGTCACGTACGGGCTGGCCGCCGGGAACTGCGTTCCGTACCCGTCGTCGCCGGCCGACGCGGTAATGGCGACGCCCGGCTGGAAGAACGCACCGTCGAAGGCATTCTCGCCGACGAACTCCGCTCCGCTGCCCCAGCTATTGGAGACCGCGCTCGCGTGGGCCGCCGCATACCGCACGGCCTGAGCCAGGTCGGCGATGGAGTCGGACCTGGCCTCGACCAGCAGGATGTGGCAGTAGGGGCAGATAGCCGACACCATGTCCAGGTCCAGGGACTCCTCGAGTTCCCAGGCGCCGGTGGGGTCGGCTGCGGGGAGCGTGCTGCCGCCGGTCTGATTCACGACCTTCGCGCAGCCGCTGAACGCCGTGCAGAACGGCAGTCCGTACTTGGCGCGGTAGACGGCCATGTCGGAGAGAGCGTGCGCATCGTTATGGGCATCGACCACGGCGACGGTGTCCGTGCCGCCGCCGGGCTTGGTCGCGGCCGCGTCGCGCAGCCGGTAGGCCTGCTGCAGGGCGGCCGGAGCGTAAGCGCGGGCGGGCGGGCTGGCCGCCGCCGGCGACAGGCCGTCGGCCCGGCCGGCCCGCCGGGCCGCGGCGGCCGTCCGGGAGCGGGCCGGCAGCAGGGCCATGCACGTCATCTGGCCCGGACGGGTCGGCGTGGGGCACACCTGCCGCAGTCCGGAGCCGGCGGGCGCGACCCGGGGCGCCGCGACGAAGCCCGGGCTGACCGCGGCGAACGCACGCGCGCTGGATGCACCTCCGCTGGATGCACCCGCAGTGGCCGGGCGGGCACTGGCCGACGCAGCCGGCCCGGCGGGCGCCATCGTCAGGCCAGCGAGCCCGAGCGCGGCTAGCGCCGTGAGCAGTCCGGCACGCCGCGTTCGCCCTGCTACCCGCATGGAGCCTCCTCCGCCGCTGATGCCTGAATAGACGCGCAGGAAGGGCATCATGTGCTTCCGGTAAATGCCCTGAATAAGAGCGTCTTCCACTACTCAAAGCATCAGTGACTATAGCCGGGACGAGCAGGCCAATCAGCTCAACCATGATCTGACCGGAATCTGCCAGGAACGCGTCTAGCTGCACATTTACTGGAATTGAAGGCGCGTCATTCGCTTATCACGGATCATCCCGAATGCCGCGATTACAGGCCGGAAAAGGGACTGGATCCCCCTCGGATTGCGCCGGGATCCGGTTCAGTCGCCTGGTGGCTCGCTGGCCGCCCGCGGGCGCGGCAGCCGGGCCCGCGGGCCGGGTATCCCCGTGGCGGGCGGATTTCGCGGGGCCGGCGGTCCCGCTAACGGCGCAGCGGGCGAGGGCTCGGGGACCGATGCCGGCGCGGAATCCGGCTGATCGGGGACCGCGGCCCGCGCGCCTGGGGCGGCCTGCGCGGCCGGGCCGGCCTGGGCTGCCGGGCCGCGCCCCGCGGCCGGGCCGCGCCCCGCGGCCGGGCCGGCCTCCGCGGCCGGTACTGGCCCGGACGCCAGGCTCAGGCGCAGCCGCATGACCGTCCCGCCGGCCGGGCCGCCCTCAGCCGCCACCTCGCCGTCCTGCGCCCTGGCCAGCTGCCGGACGATGTACAGGCCCAGGCCGATGCCCCCGAACCGGCGGCGGTCGCCCGCCTCGCCCTGGACGAAGCGCTCGAAAACCCGCTCCCGGTCTGCCGCCGGGATCCCGATCCCCTCATCCGCCACGCTCACCTCGATGCGATGGCCGGCCTGCCGGGCGCTGACGGTGATGGTGCCGCCGTCCGGCGAGTATTTGACTGCGTTCTCCAGCAGCTGGCCGACGATGATGTCCGTGGCCATCGGGTCACCGTGCGCCTGCGGCAGGTCGTCGGGAACATCGGTCACCAGGGTGTGCTGGCCGGCTAGCGACCGGAATGCGACAGTCGCGCCCCGCAGGATCCCGGCCAGGTCAAACGGCCCGTTGCTGATGGTCAGCTGGTCGGCGCCGGCCCGCGAGCCGAGCAGCAACTGCTCGACAAGCCGGCCGAGTGACCCGGCCCGCTCCGCGATGGTCTGCACCGCCGAGCGCCGGTCCGGGTCAGGCAGCTTGTCCCACCTGCTGGCCAGCGTGCTGGCGAAGCCCTGCACCACCGTGATGGGCGTGCGCAGCTCGTGGCTCGTGGTGGCCAGGAACAGGTCCTTGGCCTCCTCCAGGTCCTTGGCCGCGGTGATGTCACGGAAGTCGACCACCTGTTCCTCGCGGCCGGTCAGGCCCGTGCACAGCACGTCCATCCAGCGGCCGCTGGGCAGCCGGTGGCTGAGCTTGGCCCCCGGCTCGGGCACCGGGAACGGCGGCGGCTGGCCGGCCGCGTCGTCGGGCGAGACTCCGGTCAGGCGGTGCGCGGCCGGATTCCACTGCTGGACCAGCCCGGCTGCGTCGAGCACGGCGATGCCGTCAGCGCTGCCATCGATCACCGCTCGCTCGTGAGCGCGCTGACGGACGACTTCCTCGAAGGCTGTGACGTTGGACAGGGCCACGCTGGCGTGGCCGGCCAGCAGTTCCAGCAGTTCCAGGTCGATGTGCCCGACCTTGCGGCCGCTGTAGAGCGCGTAGAGCGCGCCGTAGGGCCGGCCCGAGACGTGCGACAGGCTGAGGGTGATCGTGTGCAGGCCCGGCAGCGCCGACCAGATCAGGTCGTCGAACCGGCCCGACTCGCCCGTGGCCATCAGCACGGTCTTGCCCGATCGCATCAGCTCGCCCACCGTGCTGGTGGCCAGGTCGGCGGTCCGGCCGCGCAGGCTCTCGGGCAGCCCGTCCAGGCTGACCAGCCGCAGCCGGTCCCCCTCGATCATCACGAAGCCGCCCGCGTCGGCGCGGGTGAGCTCCCGCAGGCTGGCCGCGATGCGGTCCAGGACCGGCTCGAGGTCGAGCTGGGCGTTCATGTCGGCGACAACATCCCCGAGACGGCGCACCACCCGGGCCCGCTCGGCCATGTAGTGCCGGACGGCCTCCTCGTCCCTGGTCTGGTGGCAGATGCTCACCCAGCCGGCCATCTGCCCGGCTGCATCGCGCAGCGCGCTGGCGTCGATCCGCAGGTCCACTAGGTCGCCGTTCTTGCGGATCCGGCGGGTGGCGAAGGACACCTGGCCGCCGCTGGCCACCCGTTCCAGGACGGCATTGTGCTCGGCCATCAGCTCCGCGGGAATGAAGGGCGGCTCCTGGCCGGTCACCTCGGCTGCCGACCAGCCGAACATCCGCTCGGCAGCGGGATTCCACACGGTGACCGTGCGGTCGGCACCGACGGCGATGACGGCGTCGGCCGCGCTGTCAATGACCGCGCGGGCGATCGCGTCAGCCGGGGACCGGTCGTTATTCCGGTCCCTGCGCGCCACCGCTAGCCTCAGCCCCACGGCCTCATGGTCCCATCACCAGGCCCGGTGGTCAGCAAAACGCGACGTGAGAGCCATCCCGTCCGCGTTCGCGGCGGCCGGGGCACCGTGGCCCGCCGACCCCGGATCGCCGATCAGAAGACCGGGAACCGGATCGGCCGGCGGTGCGTCCAAGGGGGCATGACGCTAGACAAGCTCACCGCGCTGCGGCGGCCGCGATCACTGACCGCCGCCGCCCGCTGCATGATCGCCGTCGCCGGCCTGGCCGCCGTCGCCGCCTGCGGTAGTGCTGCCGCGCCCGGCTCGGGCAGCAGCGGATCAGCCCCCGCCCCGAAGGCGGCGCTCAACATCACCCTGCAGGGTGCGCCGGGTACCCCGGCCAAGCACTGGACGCTGCACTGCGGTCCGGCCGGCGGCACGCACCCGCATCCCGCTGCCACGTGCACGGCGCTGCTGGCGAACAAGGACCCGTTCGCCAAGCCCAAGCGTCACCAGATGTGCCCGATGATCATGGCCGGCTCGAAGCGGATCCTGATCTCGGGCACCTGGTACGGCCAGACGATCCACCGGACCGTCGTCGACGGCGGCTGCGACCTTGCCCTGTTTACCAAGCTCAACCAGGTGATGAACTAACCCGTGCTGCTCTGCGGATCTAGCTAGCCCGCAGGTCACGGGCCGGCTGTCCCCCGGCCCGTGACCTCGCCGGGTACCAGGCGCCCCCGGCGCCGGTGCCCGGCTCCCGGCCAGGCCGGCCGGCGCGTCCCATCCCCGCTCGCGCGCCGGCCGGCCTTCTGTTCTTTTCCTGCGAGCCGGAGGGACGCTGTATTGCCGGCTCGCCTCCGGGACGCTGGATCTCCGGCTCGCTTTCGTGCTGGGTCTACTTCAGCAGGCGTGACATCCGCCGGTCGGCCAGCGGCTTGCCGCCCGTCTGGCAGGTCGGGCAGTACTGCAGCGCGGAATCAGCAAACGAGACCTCGCGAATGGTGTCCCCGCAGACGGGGCAGGGCTGGCCGGCCCGGCCGTGGACCCGCAGGCCGGCCTTCTTCTCCTTCTTCAGGTCCCCGGCGGCCAGGCCACCGGAGCGGGCGATCGCCTCGGACAGCGTGCTGGCGATGACCGCGTGCAGGGCCGCCACGTCATCGGCGCTCAGGCTGGAAGCCAGCCGGAACGGCGACATCTTCGCGGCGTGCAGGACCTCATCGGAGTAGGCATTGCCGATCCCGGCGATCAGCTTCTGGTCCCGCAGCACGCCTTTGATCTGGGTCCGGCGGCCGGCCAGGATGGCGCCCAGCACCTCCGGGGTAAAGGACGGGTCGAGGGGATCGGGCCCCAGCGCCGCCACGCCGGGCACCGCGGCCGGATCGGTCACCAGGTAAACAGCCAGGCGCTTGCGGGTGCCCGCCTCCGTCAGGTCGAAGCCGGCGCCATCGGCGAACCGGAGCCGGAAGGCCAGCGGGCCCTTGCCCGGCCGCGGCGGGCTGTCGGGGAGTGCGTCCCGCCAGCGCAGCCAGCCGGCCCTGGCCAGGTGCGTGATCAGGTGCAGGGGCGGGCCCTCACCCGCCGGGGTGACGGTCAGGTCCAGGAATTTCCCGTGCCGGCTGGTCGCGGTGACGGTGCCGCCCTGCAGGGCGGTCAGCGGCGGGTCGTAGGTCTTCAGGACCGAGAACTCGGCGATGTCGGCACGGTCGATCACGCGGCCGGCCGCCCGCTCGCGGAGGTCGGCCGCGAGCGACTCGACTTCCGGTAGCTCCGGCACGGTACCGAGTCTAGGTTGCCGAGGTCAGCAGGGCGATCAGGTGCTGTCTGATGGCCGGCCGGGAGGCGAACACGAGCAGGAACAATGCCTCGCGGGCCAGCCGCTGCGGATGCTCGCCCGCCAGGATCGACCGGCTGCCCGCCGTCGTGACCAAGGTGGCGGCGGCCCGCATGGCCAGTTCCGCAGCGGCGGCCCGGGCGGCGGGCAGTTCCCGCGGCGTGGCCGAGTCCAGGGCCAGGCGCCGGCCGGCCAGCTCGCCGTCCAGGGGGCCGGGGCCGGCCAGCGCACAGCAGCGGGCCGCGACGCCGAGCGCGAGAGACCCGTTCGAGCGCAGGCCGCGCGCGTCCCCGGCCTGCCAGTCCGGGAGCGAGATGCGCTCCAGCACCCGGTCGGCGGGCACGAACAGGCCGTCGAAGCTCAGCTCGACCGTGCCGCTGGCGCTGGTGGCCACCGGGGCGAGCCGCCGGGCCGCCAGGGCCGGGCCGTCCCGGGCCGGCACCAGCATGGTGATCAGGTCGCCGTGGTCATCGCGGGCCGCGACATACAGGACGTCCACCAGGCCCCACCCGGTTACCCACGGCGAGCTGCCCGCCAGCCGGTACCCGCCATCGGCCGCGCGGCCGCGCAGCAGCGGCGGCCCGGGCAAGGCCCCGCCCAGGGCGATGCCGGCCCGGACCTGGCCCCGGCACAGCGGCGCCAGCCAGTGTTCTCGCACGGCGGGCCGGGCGACGGCCACGACGCGGACCGCGCGGTGGTGCTGCAGCCAGACGAACGTTGTCGCCAGGCAGCCGCTGGCCAGTACCTCGGCGACCGCGCACAGGTCCGCCATGCCGCCGCCCAGGCCGCCGGCCGCAGCCGGTCCGACCAGGCCGTACAGCCCGGCGTCGGCCAGCGCGGCCAGGTGCCCGGCCGGGACCCGGTCGGCCGCATCCACCGCCATCGCCGAGGGGAACAGCAAGTCGTCAGTGATATTTCTCGCACGGTCCAGGCCCGTGGTCGCTGCCATCCGACCCATGGTGCCAGCCCGCCATGCGCTGGCTGCATCCGGTGACAAGGAGCCAGTCGGGCGCCTAAGCTGCGGCATGCGCTCCTGGCCAGGGGCACGAGCAGCGGACCGGATCCCGACCGGGACGTGCCAGCGGAAGGGACGATGCCCGACATGATCGAAGCCCGGCGTGCTGGTGCCGGGCTCGCGCGGAGAGCTCCTGCTGAGGGTGCTCGGGAGATAAGTACTCAGGAAGTATCTGTGGGCGAGGAGGGATTTGAACCCTCACGTCCTCTCGGACACACGGACCTGAACCGTGCGCGTCTGCCGTTCCGCCACCCGCCCGGGGCAGCCCATAGGCTAGCACGTCCGCAAGCGCTGCCATGTCGCCTATACGATCGGATGCGAGTAGCGAGAGGAGGTACCAACCGTGGGAGTCCTGCAGCGGTTTGAAAGCCGGCTGGAAGGGATGGTCGAAGGTGCCTTCGCGCGGGCGTTCAAGTCCGAGCTGCAGCCGGTCGAGATCGCGAGCGCGGTTCAGCGGGAGATGGATGACCGCGCGGCCATCGTGGCCCAGGGCCGGACCCTGGTTCCCAATGACTTCGTGGTCGAGCTGGCCGACACCGATCATGAGCGGCTGGAGGTCTACGCCGACAGCCTCGGGATCGAGCTGTCCACCCTGGCCCGCGAGTACGCCAGGGAGCAGGGGTACTCCTTCGTGGGGCCCGTGCAGATGCGCTTTGAAGGCGTCCCTGACCTGACGACCGGCACCTTCCGGATCCGTTCCGGTGTCATCCGGGGCACCACGGTGGAGGACGGCGAGATCCGCCGCCCGACCAGCGACCTGCCCCGGCCGCCGGGGAACCTGAACGGCAAGCCGCGGCTGCTGGTGTCGGGGCCCGACGGGTCGGACGGCGCCACGCAGCGGACGTATGACCTGACCGCCCCGATTACCATCCTGGGCCGGGGTACCGACTCTGACCTGCGGCTGGTGGACCCGGGAGTCTCCCGGCATCACGCCGAGCTGCGCGTGGAGGATGGCGAGGTGATCCTCGTCGACCTGGACTCGACGAACGGGACCTTCGTCAACGGGCAGCCGATCCGCCGCGTCAAGCTGGCGGACGGCACCCAGGTCACCCTCGGCCGCACGACGCTGGTGTTCCGGCGGGACAGCATTTACTGAGACACGCAGCCCGGGCCGCCCGGGCAGGACCAGAGGCAGCTAAGGCCAGCCAAGGACTCATGACCCGATGAACGCGCTCACCCTTACCCTGATCAGGCTTGCGTTCCTCGCCGTCTTGTGGCTGTTCGTCATCGCCGCGGTCGGCGTGGTCAGGACCGACCTGTTCGGCTCGTCGCCGCGCCGGCGACGGCAGTCCCGCAAGGCACGGCCGCCGCGGCCCGCGGCACCGCCCCGGCGCGCGCCGGCCCGGCCGAGCCGCGCCGACCCGCATCAGATGGTGGTGACAGCCGGCGCGCTGGCCGGCACCATCATCGGCCTATCGGACACCCAGATCACTATCGGTCGAGCCGATGACGCCACACTCGTCCTCGCAGATGACTACGCTTCGACCCGTCATGCCCGGCTCTTTCCGCAGGATGGTCAGTGGCTCGTGGAGGATCTCGGCTCCACCAACGGCACCTACCTTGACCGGCAGAAGGTGACGCAGCCCACCCCGGTACCAGTCGGCGTGCCTATTCGTATCGGCAAGACCGTCCTGGAGCTGCGCAGATGACTCTGGCACTGCACTACGCGCTCCGCTCAGACGTCGGGCTGCTCCGCGAGGGCAACGAGGACTCCGCTTACGCGGGCCCCAGCCTTCTCGCGATCGCCGACGGCATGGGCGGGCACGCTGCGGGTGAGGTCGCCAGCGCGGTCGCGATATCCGCGATTGCCCCGCTGGATCACCAGAACCTGCACGAGAGCCAGGCCATGCTCGGGGCCCTGGCCAACGCCGTGGCCACGGCCAACACCACGCTGCACGAGATGAGCATCGCTGACCCGTCCACCGAGGGCATGGGCACGACGCTGACCGCGCTGCTGTGGGCCGGGTCCCAGGTGGCCCTGTGCCACATCGGTGACTCGCGCGCCTACCTGCTGCGCGACGGCGACTTCTACCAGATCAGCCGGGACCACACCCTGGTCCAGTCCCTGGTGGACGAGGGACGGCTCACTCCCGCGGCGGCGGCCACGCACCCGCAGCGGTCGCTGGTCATGCGCGCCCTGCAGAGCAGCACCGACGCCGAGCCGGACCTGGTCATGCGCGAGGCCATCCTCGGTGACCGGTACCTGCTGTGCTCGGACGGCCTGTCCGATGTCGTGACCGACCAGACCATCCACAAGACCCTGGTCTCCAGCACGGATCCGGCCCAGGCCGTGGATCAGCTCATCAACCTGGCCCTGCACGGCGGCGGGCCCGACAACATCACCTGCATCGTGGCCGATGTGGTGGACACCGTGTCCGGGCCCGTGCCGCCCAGCCAGGGCACGGTGCTGGCCGGGGCCGCGGCCAACGGCGACGGCCGGCCGCACTCGCGAGAGGACAGCCCGGCCGGCCGTGCCTCGCTGCTGACGCAGGCCCGGCCGGTCCCGCAGCAGGCCCCGGCGCGGCCAGCGGGCCAGCCGGCCGATGGCCGGCACCGGGCCCCCGGCCCCAGTTATGACGACGACGAGGCGGAGGCCGATCCGGGCCGTCGCCGGTGGCCCGTGGTCACCACCATCCTGGTCATCCTGATCCTGCTGGTCGCCGGAGGCGGCTATACCGCCTGGCGCATCACTCAGGGCCAGTACTACGTGGGCACGGACGGCCAGCAGGTCATCATCTACCGCGGGATCAACCAGAAGGTGGCCGGGCTGAACCTGTCCAGTACCTTCCAGCGGACCGGCATCCCGGTCTCGCATGTGCAGAGCAGCGTCCTGGAGCTGCCGACCGCATCCGGGAGCCTGCCCGAGGCGCAGCGGACGGTCACCAACATCCGCCAGACCTACACCTGCACCCAGGCGACGCAGGCGGTGCAGAAGTGGCTGGCTGGCAAGCCCAAGCCGCCGGTGATCGCCAAGGGACACAAGCCCACCAAGCAGCAGAGGCAGCAGGAGGCCAAGGTCAAGGCCTACCCGCCCAAGCCCAAGGTGCCTGCCTCCTGCCCCTCGCAGGGGGCTGGGTGACGGATTTGTCCGCTGCGCACGCAGCAGCACCGGCCCTGACCGAGGAGCCAGCCCCGATGCCCCGGGGCCGGCGCCGGACCGAGCTGCTCATGCTGGCGTTCGCCGTCCTGGTGGTCGTACTGGCCTATGCCTGCGCGGGCCTGGGCCTGAGCGGCAAGCTCCCGGCGAGCCTGCCGCTCTACTGCGTCTTGTTCGCGGCCATCGTGGGCGTCGCCCACCTGGCCGTGCGCCGGTTCGCCCCGTGGGCCGACCCGCTCATGCTGCCGCTGGCCGCCATGCTGAACGGCCTGGGGGTGGTGATGATCTGGCGGCTGCAGCAGTCCGGCCGCGGCGGCAATCCCGGCAACGTGATCGGCACCCTGCATTCCTCATCGACCCTCATCCAGCTGGTCTGGTCAGCCATCGGCGTGGCGGCGTTCATCGCCGTGCTGGTGGTCATCAGGGAACCGCGCACCCTGCAGCGCTACACCTACACCCTGGGCGCCGTTGGCCTGGTGCTGCTGGCCATCCCGGCACTGCTGCCCGGCAGTCTCAGCGAGGTCCAGGGCGCGAAGGTCTGGATTCTCATCGGCGGGTTCTCCCTGCAGCCCGGCGAGTTCGCCAAGCTGGCGCTGGCCGTCTTCTTCGCCGGCTACCTGGTGGCCAAGCGGGACGTGCTGGCCCTGGCCGGACGGCGGGTGCTGGGCATTGACCTGCCCCGGGCCAGGGACCTGGGCCCGGTCCTCATCGCCTGGGCGGCCAGCCTGCTGATCTTGTTCTTCGAGACCGACATCGGCACCTCAGCCCTGTTCTTCGGGCTGTTCGTGGCGATGATCTACATCGCTACCCAGCGCACCTCGTGGCTGCTGATCGGGCTCTTCCTGTTCGTCGGCGGCTCCTGGCTGGCCGGGACCATCGTCCCGCACGTCCAGGCCCGGTTCACCGACTGGCTGCACCCCTTTGATCACGTGACGACGAGCGGCTTCCAGCTCGTGCAGGGCCTGGAGGGGATGGGGTTCGGCGGCATCTTCGGTACCGGGCTCGGTCACGGTCAGCCGTACTGGACGCCGCTGGTGCAAAGCGACTTCATCATCACCGGCTTCGGCGAGGAACTGGGCCTGGCCGGCCTGATGGCCCTGCTGCTGCTGTTCGGCCTGCTAGTGCAGCGCGGGCTGCGGGCCGCCGTGGCAGTTAAGGACCCGTTCGCCAAGCTGCTGGCCGGCGGCCTGGCGTTCGTGCTGGCGCTGCAGATCTTCGTGATTGTCGGCGGGGTGACCGACCTGATCCCGCTCACCGGGATCACGACGCCGTTCCTGTCTCAGGGCGGGTCCTCGCTGGTCGCCAGCTGGGCGCTGGTCGGGCTGCTGATGCGGGTCAGTAACACCGCCCGGCGGCCCGCGCCGCAGCCGATCCAGGATGAGGGCATGACCCAGGTGGTGCGAGCCGGATGAACCGTGCCATCTTCCGCCTGTCCCTGGCCTGCCTGGTCATGTTCGTCCTGCTGCTGATCAACGTGAACTACGTGCAGGCCTTCCAGTCCACCAGCCTGGCCGACAAGCCGGGCAACAGCCGCGTGTTCTACCAGCAGTTCCAGTACAAGCGCGGGTCCATCATCGCCACCGGCGACAACAGCGCCACCAAGATCGCCGAGTCGCGGCTGGTCAAGGGCGGGCACGGGACCTACAAGCGGTACTACCCGGACGGGCCCGCCTACGCGCCAGTGACCGGGTATGACTCGATCTTCAGCAAGTCCGGCATCGAGGGGACCTCGAACAAGGAACTGTCGGGGACCGCGCCTCAGCTGGAGGTGCACAACCTGATCAGCCTGATCACCGGCAAGCCCAAGCTCGGCGCCACCGTGTCGGTCACGATCAGCCCGCAGGCGCAGCAGGCCGCCTACAACGCGCTGGCCTCGGACGGGGGGCACGAGGGCGGCGTGGTCGCGATCAACCCGCGCACCGGGGCCATCCTGGCCCTGGCGTCCTACCCGAGCTTCAACCCCAACGCGTACACCACGCTGGACGGCACCAAGCTCGACAAGATCGACAAGGCCAACCGGAAGAACCCGGACCAGCCGCTGCTCAACCGGGCCCTCCAGCAGACGTTCCCGCCCGGCTCGACGTTCAAGATCGTGACCAGCTCGGCCGCGTTCGCGGCCGGCCGGGTGTCCAGTACCAGCTCGCCGGTGGACGCCCCGACCGCCCTGTCGCTCGGCAACGGGCACGTGCTCATCAATGACGACAACGAGACGTGCGGCGACGGCCACCCGCCGATCATCGAGGCGTTCCTGCTGTCCTGCAATACCGCGTTCGGCAAGCTCGGCATGCAGGTCGGCGGCACCCGGCTGCGCCAGGAGGCCAACGCCTACGGCTTCAACTCCTCCCTCGACGTCCCGCTGACCACCGTCCCCAGCGTGTTCCCCCGGGTTAGCGACCCGGCATTCACCGCCATCTCGGCCATCGGCCAGTTCAATGACCAGGTCACCCCGATGCAGGAGGCGATGCTGTCCGCAGCGGTCGCCAACGGCGGGGCGCTGATGAAGCCCTACCTGGTCCAGCAGGTACAGGCGCCCGACCTGTCGGTGATCGACTCGGCCCAGCCGACCGTGCTCGGCCACCCCGTAAGCTCCACCGTGGCCGGCTACCTGACCCAGATGATGAAGCAGGTCACCCAGAACCCGGCCGGAACCGCCTATGCGACGGCCAACAGCAGCATTGCCGGGGTGGAGATCGCCGGCAAGACCGGAACGGCACAGAACGGCGTCAACAACACCGGGCTCGATGACGCAGTGTTTACCTGCTTCGCGCCGGCCGACAACCCGAGGATAGCTGTCGGCGTCATCGTGAAGGGCGGTGGTTTCGGGGCGGCAGCCGCCGCGCCCATCGCCGTGCAGGTCATCCGGGCCTACCTGAAGCTGTCATGAGCACCCGAATCTACGCAGGACGGTAACGTTAGTGCGAGACATGACCCAGCCACGGCTGCTCGGCGGCCGCTACGAGCTCGACGGGATCGTCGGGCGTGGCGGCATGGCCGAGGTCTTCCGGGCCCGCGATATCCGTCTGGACCGGATCGTCGGGGTGAAGACCCTGCGTGATGACCTGGCCCGTGATCAGACCTTCCAGGCCCGGTTCCGCCGCGAGGCCCAGTCCGCGGCCTCGCTGAACCACCCGTCCATCGTCGCGGTGTACGACACCGGCGAGGACATGATGGGCCAGACCCCGGTGCCCTACATCGTCATGGAGTTCGTGGACGGCCGGACGCTGCGCGACCTGCTGCGCGATGACCGCCGCCTGCTGCCCGAGCGGGCTGCCGAGATCACCGACGGAGTGCTGCGCGCGCTGGACTACAGCCACCGGCACGGCATCGTGCACCGGGACATCAAGCCCGGCAACGTCATGCTGACCCGCGACGGCCAGATCAAGGTGATGGACTTCGGCATCGCCCGGGCGACCAGCGACGCGCAGGCCACCATGACCCAGACCGCGCAGGTCATCGGGACCGCGCAGTACCTGTCCCCGGAGCAGGCCCGCGGCGAGCGGGTGGATGCCCGCAGCGACCTGTACTCGACCGGGTGCCTGCTGTACGAGCTGCTGGTCGGCCGCCCGCCGTTCACCGGCGACTCGCCGGTCGCGATCGCCTACCAGCACGTCCGCGAGGACCCGGTCCCGCCGTCGCGGATCGATCCCGAGGTCCCGGACTGGGCCGACGCGATCGTGCTCAAGGCGATGATGAAGGACCCGGCCGACCGGTACCAGTCGGCCGGCGACATGCGCAACGACATCCAGCGCGCACTGTCGGGCGCACCGGTCGCCGCCCCCATGATGCACCCGGACATGTACGCCACCGGGACCCGGCGGATGGGCACCTCGACCCAGATGGCCGGCGCAACCAGCGCCATCCCGCCCTACTCCTACGGGCCCGAGGGCGGCGACGGCGACTACGGCGACCAGAACCGCCGCAAGGTCTGGCCGTGGGTGCTGGTCGGGGTGATCGCCCTGCTGCTGATCGGCGGCGGCGTCTACGCGTTCAAGTTCGCCTCCAGCAGCGGCGGCAACATCTCGGTGCCCGCCGTCGACAACCTGCCGCTCTCGCAGGCGCGAAAGGAAATCGTGAAGGCGGGCCTGGTGGTGGGGTCGCCCATCCGGCACCAGCTCTCGCAGTCGGTGAAGGCCGGGAATGTCATCTCGACCAGCCCGACGAACGGCACGACGGTGTCCAAGAGCGCCGTGATCACCATCACGGTGTCCACCGGCCTGGGCACGGTCTCGGTGCCGTCGGTGCTCAACCTGCCGCAGAGCCAGGCGGAGGCTCAGCTGCACCAGGCCAAGCTGCAGGTCAAGGTGCGCCACAAGCTGTCCAGCGGTGCGCCCGGCGTGGTGCTGAGCCAGAATCCGCAGAGCGGCACCCAGGTGAAACCAGGGACGGTGGTGCGGATCACTGTCTCCGAGCCCGGGGTCACCGTGCCCAGCGTGCTCGGCCAGACCCAGGCGCAGGCCACGGCCATGCTGCAGGGCGCGGGGCTGCAGGTCAATGCCGTGCAAGGCACGCCGACGTCCAACACCTACGGGCCCGGCCAGGTGTTCGCCACGAACCCGGCAGCGAACACGGTGGTCGCCGCGCACACGACTATCACCATTGACGTGGTGGCGGGCTCAACAACGACCTCACCGCCGCCCACGAGCTCCAGCCCGCCGACGAGCTCCAGCCCGCCGGTCAGCCCGAGCCCGCCGACCAGCTCGCCGGCCGTAGTCGGCCGCGTCCGCCGACTGGTCCCGGCCTGACGGTCCCGGCCGGGACCGTCAGGCCGGATCGATCGGCAGGCGCACCGATGCCCACGGGAAGACGACCAGCCAGAGCAGCACGGCCACGGCCAGGACGAGCAGCAGCAGCCAGGCCGTCCTGGCCGCCGGGCGGCCCGGCAGCCGGTGCCAGATCCACGTGTACATGATCAGCCCTCCGTCCGGGCCAGCCGGGACGTCTGGCCGGTCAGCACGCCCGTGACCACCACGCGGCTGGTTCCCGACCAGGCCGGATCGCAGGTAATCAGGGTGATCCACTTGTGCTGGGGGCGCTCGCCCGGATGGCCGGGATCCGGAGCCAGCGTCGCGGTGTCGCCCGGCGGCACCCAGGACGGCTTGCCGGTGATGCGGTAGGTGTAGGTCCCGGCGGCGGTGTCGATGTACACCAGGTCGCCGCCGCGCAGCCGGGGCACGTTCCAGAACGGGTTGCCTGCGGTGACCCGGTGTCCGGCCACGGCGAAATTCCCCAGCTGGCCGGGTCGCTGGGTGCCGGGCACGTGCCCCGGGCCTAACGCCAGCTGGCTGAGTCCGGTGCCCTGCACGATGGCGAAGCGCCAGTGCGGGCCGAAGCTCGGGATCCGGATGAACGCGAACGGCTGGCCCAGGGTCAGGTGTCCCGGCCGGCTGAGCATGGCCATGCTCAGCCCCGAGGCCCACTGGCTGCCCAGCTCACTGGCGAACCGCCGCTGAGCATCAGTCGCGCGCTGCGCGGTGCCCCAGTACATATAGCCCATGAACAGGGTCACGATCACGCCGAGGGTGACCAGGATCTCGCCGGCAGGTCGCAGGTAGGGCCGCAGGTTGCGCACGGAGCTCTCGCCTCTGGTTACAGAATGTAATCAGAGGCTAGCTTCTCGTGATAGCCCGGCCGCGGCGCCGCGCGGGGGACTGCGGCCCGGTGTGTGCCTGTCCGGCTCCGAGCCCGGCACAGCCCCGGAGCAACTACGCTTACCGCGAAGGCCGCGCAGCGCGGCGTCCCGCACCGCCGCCCGGATCTGCGCGGCGGGCGAGCCGACCAGGAGAAGACCGTGCCTAAGTCCCGCACCAGAAGCAAGGCGGTCTACACGCCACCGCAGAGGTCCGCCAAGTCGAAGGTCAGCCCGCGCTGGCTGGCGCCGACGATGCTGGGCTGCCTGCTGCTCGGCCTGGCCTGGATCGCGACGTTCTACGTCAGCAACGGTGCACTGCCCATCAGTGCCATGGGCAGCTGGAACCTCGTG
>DASXDJ010000014.1:0-5399 GCA_036490755.1 Streptosporangiaceae bacterium | reverse complement strand
CCGCTGTTCTACGACGAGGCCGGCTATGCCGGGCTGTCGGACACCGGCCGCTACTACGTGGGCGGGCTGCTGGCCCACGCGCCGTCGCTGCTGGCCTTCACCAACCCGACGCTGAACTCCTACCACCGCCTGGTTCCCGGCTACGAGGCGCCGGTCAACCTGGTCTACTCCCAGCGCAACCGGTCGGCCTGCGTGCGGATCCCGATTACCGGCCCGAGCCCCAAGGCCAAGCGGCTGGAATTCCGGGTGCCCGACCCGTCAGCCAACGCCTACCTGGCCTTCGCCGCCATGCTGATGGCCGGCCTGGACGGCATCAAGAACAAGATCGAGCCGCCCGAGCCGGTCGACAAGGACCTGTACGAGCTGCCGCCCGACGAGGCCCGGTCGATCCCGCAGGTGCCGGGCTCGCTGGAGACCGTGCTCGACACGCTCGAGCGCGACCACGAGTACCTGCTGGAGGGCGGGGTGTTCACCCCGGACCTGATCGAGACGTGGCTGGACTACAAGCGGCTGAACGAGATCGACTCGATGCGGCTGCGCCCGCACCCGCACGAGTTCGAGCTCTACTTCGACTGCTAGCCCCGTAACGGACCTGAGCCGGACGATGGCGAGGAAGCCTGGCCACCGTCCTGGGCCCGGTGCCCGGGACAGCGGAAGCCCGCAGGCGGATGGCGTGCCTGCGGGCTTCTTGCCTGCCCGCGGTCCGGACCCGGCCCCGTCCCGGTCCGGGCCGGCGCTGGCGGCGGCCCGCCCTGGTGACCGGCCGGCCGGGCGACATTCAACCACCTGGTTGACCGTTGGCCTGCCCTGCCTTATATTCAACCCACTGGTTGAATGAGATCCGAGGGAGAGCACATGGGGCGCATCGCGGCAGTGGAGTACCTGACCCTGGACGGCGTCTTCGAGGACCCGGCCTGGACCCGGCCGTACTTCGACGAGGCAGTCGCGGCCTTCCAGGCCGAGGCGATGGGCTGGGCGGACGCGCTGCTGCTCGGCCGGGTGACCTACGACGGCATGAGCCAGGCGTGGCCGGCGATGGGGAACGACCCCGCCACCGGCGGCGACATCATGAACTCGATCGGCAAGTACGTGCCGACCTCGACGCTGACCGAGCCGGCCTGGAACGCGACGTTCCTGTCCGGCGACGTCGTGAAGGCGGTCACCGAGCTCAAGGCCAGGGACGAGAACCTGGTCATCTACGGCAGCGGGCAGCTCACCGAGACGCTGCGCGCCGCGGGCCTGATCGATGAGTACCGGCTGCTGATCGGCCCGGTCATCAAGGGCAGCGGCCGGCGGCTCTTCACCGGGCCGACGCCGGGCACGTTCACCGTCACCAGCAGCGCCACGGCACCGTCCGGGGTAACGCTGCTCAAGCTGGCCGCCGGGTAATGGCCGCCGCCGGCACCAGCGACGCCCTCAGCCTGACGTTCGGCGCACTCGCCGATCCGACGCGCCGGACCATCCTCGCCCGGCTTTCCGAGGGCGACGCCGGCGTCAGCGAGCTGGCGGCGCTCTTCCCGGCTATCTCGCTCCAGGCGGTGAGCAAGCACCTGCAGGTGCTGGAGCGGGCCGGGCTGGTGGCGCGCGGCCGCATCGCCCGGCAGCGCCCGGCTCACCTGCGCGCGGAGCCCATCGCCGAGGCCAGCGCCTGGCTCGCCTACTACCGGCACTTCTATGAGGAGTCGCTCGACCGGCTGGGCGAGCACCTGGCCCGCCTGCAGGGAGCCGGGCCGGCGGGCAGCGAGCCGGGAGGATCCTGAGCCATGGTGGAGCTGGAATTCGTCCGCACCTACGCCGCGCCGCGTCAGCTGGTGTGGGATGCGTGGACCGATCCCGACCAGATCGCCCAGTGGTGGGGGCCGCGGGGCATCAGCACGCCGCGCGAGTCGATCACGATCGACCTGCGTCCCGGCGGCCGGATGAGCTTCGACATGGTCGACGACGCCACCGGCGCGCGCTACCCGAACAGTGGCACCGTGGTGGAGGTCGACCCGCCCGCGAAGCTGGTCTGGTCCGATGACGGCTTCGGTGACGGCAGCGGCCGGGGCACCGCCACCGTCACGTTCACCGAGGTCGATGCGGCTACCACCATGCTCCGCGTGCACATCGTTGCCGACTTCGCCGACGAGGTCCGGGCCGGCGCGGAGCAGGGCTGGGGCAGCCAGCTCGGCAAGCTTGCTGACTTCCTCGCCGCCTGACAACGCCCGCAGCTCCCCCGCCGGAGGCCCGGCCGCTTCGTGGTGACAGCTGAGCCTGGCGTAGCCATCTGGGGCGCACGAGCCCAGATAACGCGACTGGCCAGGCGTAACGGGGTATCCCGGCGCGCCTGGCCAGTTATCCTCCCGTGGGGTCTATCTGCGGACCCGGGAGGGGAACTGACCCATGCAGCACAGCAGGCTCTGGCGCGCCACGGCCCTGATCGCGGCCGTCGGCGGGCTAGCCGGCCTCGGCACCGCGGCATCCGCCGCGGCCGCCGCCAGCCCGGCCGCCGTCACCGTCACCATCGCCGCGACATCCGCTGTCCCCCGGGTCAGCGGCCACACCCTCGTGGTGTTCATGGGCCCGAGGAAGACGAACATGGCCACCGTGCACGGCAAGGTCACCGGCGCCGCCGCCGGGGACACCGTCACGCTGCTGCG
Source organism: Streptosporangiaceae bacterium (assembly GCA_036490755.1). Lineage (GTDB taxonomy): Bacteria > Actinomycetota > Actinomycetes > Streptosporangiales > Streptosporangiaceae > DASUBV01. The sequence goes on along the minus strand of DASXDJ010000014.1, from coordinate 2,760 downwards.
CGAGTCATTCGGCGGCACCGGCTTCACGGGGATAGCGCACCACGAACTGCGCGCCGCCAGCACCTACTCGTTCGCGGTGAAGCCATCCCGGCGGGCGAGGTACCAGGTCCAGGTCACCGGCAGTGACATCCCCGGCACCCCGCCGGCCTCGCCCGTGGCCACGGTCTATGTCACGCCGCACGGCTCGGTCACCGGCGGGCGGCACTGCGGCCGCCCGGTCTGCCGCATCAAGCTGAAGGTCTGGGTCAAGGTCCCCGCCGTGGCCTACCGCGCGGAGGCGGCCAAGCACTGGTACCTGTACTCGCGGCTGAAGCTGGCCGCGCACCGCAAGCCTGCCCCGCCGACGGTGCTGCGGCTGAACACTCATGCCACCGCCAGCAGGCGGGTGAAGCTGCACGGCTACGAGTTCGTGGTCACTCTCCGGTTCAAGTTCCGGGTCGGCAATCACGGCTACCGGTGGCGGGTCGGTTTCTGCACCAGGGACGCGGTGGGCACCGACGGCATCGGCGTGCCCGGCCACCATGCGTGCGGGAACAAGTGGATTAGCGCGAGCCGGGCCTATCTCGGATAGGCGCCAGGGCCGGGCCTGCCGCGGCAGTAATTGCCCTAATATCTTAGGTGATCCCGATTCCTTCCTGTCGGATCCGGCCCCGCCTGGTTTGCGCACCCGGCGGGGCTGCTGACTCTGAGCCGCTGCGGCCGCCGCCGGACCCCGTTACGTCGTCCCGCTGACCGGCTGGTAGACGTGGATGGCCGTGCCGTCGGGGAACGTCTGCGCCTCGGTGAGGCTGACGCGCAGCGGCCTGGCCAGGTCCGCGAACAGGGGCAGCCCGGCACCGAGGACGACGGGCAGGATGACCAGGCGGTACTCGTCGATCAGCCGCAGCCGGGACAGGGCCTGCACGAATGCGGCGCCGCCGTGGGCCATGATCTCGCCGCCCGGCTCGGCTTTGAGGGCCGCGATCTCCGCAGCGGTGTCGCCGCGGGCGATCCGGGTGCCGGCCCAGCCGGCGTCGGTCAGCGTCCGCGAGAACACGACTTTGGGCAGGGTGTTCATGAAGCCGGCGTAGTCGCCGCCGGCGGTGGGCCAGTAGGCGGCCATCTGCTCATAGGTGACCCGGCCCATGATGTGGGTGCCGGCCCGGCGCAGCGAGGCCACCTTCCACCCCCGCACGCCCGCGTTCTCGTCCGGGAGCCCCCAGTCACCCTCGCCGCCCGTCCCGGCGACGTACCCGTCCACCGTGACCCCCATCTGCAGCACCACTCGCCTCATCCGCGGCTCCCGCCTGATCGTGCCGCCAGCCGCTCCGCTGCGGGCGTGGCTGACGTGCGCGTGCACATGACAGGTGCAGCCTGGTCGGCGGAGCACCCGCCGTCCAATACTCGCGGTCATAACCTGTCGGCATGGATGTCGATACCCGGCTGCTGCGCTACTTCGCGGCCGTTGCCGCCGAGGAGAACCTCACCCGGGCGGCGGAGCGGCTGTATATCTCCCAGCCTGCGCTGACCAAGCAGATCAGGCAGCTGGAGACCCAGCTGGGCGTGCCGCTGTTCACCCGGTCGCGGGCCGGGATGACCCTGACCCCGGCCGGCCAGGAGCTGGCCGGGCGCACGGCGGCCGTGCTGGCCGGCTGGGAAGAGGCGCTGCGCGCGACACTGGCCGCGGCCAGCCGCGCAGCGCGGGTGCTGCGGGTCGGGTTCATCTCCAGTGCCGCCAACGAGGCCACCCAGCTGATCATCGCGGAGTTCGGGCGCCGCCGGCCAGGCTGGCGGGTGGACATGCGGCAGGCCGGGGGGTCCGACCCGACCGCCGGGCTGGCCGCCGGCGACGTCGACGTGGCCCTGCTGCGGCTGCCGTTCCCCGGCCAGGACGAGGTACGAGTCGAGGTGCTGCTGACCGAGCCGCGCTGGGCCGTGCTGCCCGCCGCCCATCCGCTGGCCGCCCGGCAGCAGATCCCGTTCCGCCAGCTGTGGGACGAGCCGTTCGTCGCGGCCAGCACCGACACCGGCTGGTGGCGCGACTACTGGCTGGCCGCCAGCGAGCGGGAGGGCCACCCGGTCCGCATCGGGTTCGTCACCGACCAGCCCGACGCCTGGCTGACGGCGATCGCCAACGGCTACGGCATCGCCCTGGCGCCCGAGTCCGCGGCCCGCTACTACTCCCGCCCCGGCATCACCTACCGGCCGGTGACCGGGGTCAGCCCGAGTCAGGTCGGCGTGGCCTGGCCGCCCGCCAGCGACGCCAGCCCCGTCGTGCAGGACTTCGTCCGCTGCTGCCTGGACCATAAGCCGGCGCCGGACACCGGGAGGCAGCCGGATCGCAGCCCCGGCCGCATCCCGGCAGCGGGGCCTGACGCCTAGTACTCCAACAGCAGGCCGAGTACCAACTTCCGGGCCCGGCGCCGGGATTCGACCCGCGTGAACCGTCCCGCTATCCGGCTCATCAGGCCCTCGAACGCCTCCTGCCAGCGGGCAGGGTTTACGCTGTGACGTGCGGCCACCGCATGCTCTTCAGTCTTCACACACCGATGATCAACGGTGGCCGCACCCGTCTCCACAGCGCGTCGGGCTCGCGCAGCGTCTGCCTGCCATCCTGTGTCTGGAGGACTTGTGCAACGCGGCGAAGTCTGGTGGGTCCAGTTCGACGAGCGGAGGCTGGTCGTACTGCTGTCGGGAGACGACACGTCCGGTATCCGGGTGATGCAGGTCGTCGCTCCGGCGGGCGTCGACCTCAGCGGTCTGGGCATCGAAGTGATGGTC
>DASXDJ010000013.1:0-3661 GCA_036490755.1 Streptosporangiaceae bacterium | reverse complement strand
CGCCGTGCCCAGACCCCCGACCCGCGCGTGAACCCCACGACTGCTGACTGACCCTTTCGTGCCGGCTGACTCCCTGGCCAGCCACTGGGTGGCCGCCCGTCCCGCCGCGCTGACCGCCTCTGCCTCACGCTAGCCGGGGCCGCCGGGTGCCGCACCCCGGCCGGCGGAGCTGAGACCATCTCGTAGCGGTAGCCGCGGATGCCCCCGAATCCGGTCACAGGCCGACTGTGTAGCGTGAAGCATGGTGCCCATTGCCGCCATCACGTATCCGAAGGGAATGGCGAGAAGGAGGAGATCGATGACCGCTCGGCCCCCGCTCCCTTACGAATTCCTGCCCGAGGTCCCGTCGTTCACCGTCGAGAGCGACGACGTCGTGCAGGGTCAGCAGATGAGCGACTCGCAGGTCTTCAGCGGGTTCGGCATGACAGGGAAGAACCTCTCCCCGCAGCTGCGCTGGCACGGTTTCCCGGCGGAGACCAAGGGCTTCGCGGTGACCTGCTACGACCCCGACGCCCCGACCGGGTCGGGCTTCTGGCACTGGCTAGTGCTCGACATCCCGGCCAGCGTGACGGAGCTGGCCACCGGCGCCGGCACGGCCGGCGGCGAGCTGCCCGGCGCGTCGTTCTCGGTGCGCAACGACTTCGGCACCAAGGACTTCGGCGGCGCGGCGCCGCCCGCGGGTGACGAGCCGCACCGGTACGTGTTCGCGGTGCACGCGCTCGACACCGACAAGCTGGGCATCGACTCGGACGTCACCCCGGCCATCGCCGGGTTCAACCTCCGGTTCCACACCATCGCCCGTGCCGTCATCGTGCCGGTCTTCGGCTGCTGACAGCTAGCCGTCCGCGGCGGGCGGGAGCAGCGGGAACAGCCGGACCACTACTCCGGCTGGAACTGCTGCTGTCCCGCCGCCGCGCGGCGGGACAGCAGCAGTATTCTCTGGCGCAAACCCAGCGCTCTGCCCGCCGCCGCGTGGCGGGACAGCAGCAGTATTTTCTGGCGCAGACGCAGCGCTCTGCCCGCCGCCCCGCGACGGGCCTGTAGCGGCTCCCCCCGTCTCATAGGCGGCGATGACCGCGCGGATCTGCGCCGCCAGCTCCGTCATCCGTTCCGGCGTCAGGTGCAGCACCGTGCTGAACGCCTCGTCGTGCCAGCCAGGCGGCGCGGCGGTCCGCCCGGCCAGCCAGCGCCGGTATCCCTCGTCTTCCAGCTCCCTGGCCAGCTCCCCGAACCGCTGGTCATCGGGCCAGGCCGCCGCCTCCCCGGCCGGGCCGCCGCCGACAGCTCGCGCCGCGCCGGCCGCCAGCCGCCAGGGCCGCGCCCGGCCCCAGTCTCCCGGCACCTCCTCGACCTCGCCGAAGCGGGCTAGCTGGCGCAGGTGGAACGAGCACGCGCCAGAGCTCTCGCCGAGTTCCCGCCCGGCCTGCGTCGAGGTCAGCATGGCGTGCTCGGCGAGCAGGTCAAGCAGCGCCGCGCGGAGCGGGTGCCCCAGGGCGCTCGCGGGCCTGCCGGGCCGTGCCTGGCCGCTCATCCCGTCCCCTCCCCGTGCCCGGCCGTCGCCGACGCGGCCGGTCTCATACTTTGCAAAGTAATTGTTTGCAAAGTATTCTAGCGCTTCGCCGGCCTGCCCGGCTGGCGGCCAGCGAAGGAGCAGCACGATGCCCGTCCGTCCCGTCCGCCTGTTCGGCGACCCGGTGCTCAGCACTCCCGCCGAGCCGGTCACCGACTTCGACCGGCAGCTCCGCTCGCTGGTGAAAGACCTCACCCAGACGCTGCGTGACCAGCACGGCGCCGGCCTTTCCGCCCCGCAGATCGGGGTCGGCCTGCGGGTCTTCGTCTTCGACGTGGACGGGGTCCGCGGTCACCTGATCAACCCGGTGCTTGGCTTCCCCGATGACGCCGAGCAGGACGGCCCGGAAGGCTGCCTGTCCTTCCCCGGCATGTACTACGACGTCACGCGCCGCCTGAACGCGGTGGCCTCCGGCGTCGACTCCGACGGCAGGCCAGTCCAGGTCGCGGGCGACCAGCAGCTCGCCCGCTGCCTCCAGCACGAGACCGATCACCTGGACGGCATCTTGTTCATCGACCGGATGGACCCGGCCACCCGCAAGCAGGCGATGAAGGAGATCCGCGAATCCGGCCTGGCCGGGCTGCCCACTCCGCAGGCAAAGCTCAGCCCGCACCGGGTACACGGCCTGATCCGCTGACCTGGGCCCCGGACTGGGCGCGGCGCGCCGGGCGGGCAGAATGACCGGGTAAGCCCGGCTTCCCCGAGAGGCCGGGCGACCGCTCAGGAGGTAGCGCGATGGCGCTGGACACCGATGCCGCCCGGCTGGCCAAGGGGACGAACCTGGCGACCGTGGTCACCCTGATGCCCGACGGCCAGCCGCAGGCGCAGCTCACCTGGATCGACCACGACGGCGAGAACATCCTGGTGAACACCGAGCCGCAGCGGCAGAAGGCGCGCAACGCCGCCAGGGACCCGCGGGCCACCGTGCTGATTCACTCCGCCACCGACTCGCAGGACTGGGCCGAGATCCGCGGCCGGGTGACCGCCGCCATCGGCGGCGACCGGGCGCGGGACCACATCGACGAGCTGTCCCGCCGCTACACCGGCCACGATTTCGAGGCGCCGGTCGGCCCGCACGGCCGGGTCATCCTCGTGGTGACCCCCGACAAGATCAATACGCCGGAACGGCTGGCCCGCCGCTAAGCACCGTTCTCCGGCGGACTGCCGTCGCTGGGCGATCAGCGGCTGGCCCTGCTCGCGGCTCCCCCGGCCCCGGCCGGCGGGAGCCGCATGCAGGTCGGGTCAGCCCGCGACGGCGGCCAGCGCCTCGCGGAGGGTGAACTGCCCGGCGTACAGGGCCTTGCCGACGATGACGCCCTCCACGCCGGGCGCGCCGGGGGCCGGGCAGGCCAGCGTCAGCAGGGCGCGCAGGTCGGCCAGGCCGGCGATGCCGCCGCTGGCGATGACCGGGCGGCTGGTCCTGGCGCAGACCCGGCGCAGCAGGTCCAGGCTGGCACCGGTCATGGCGCCATCGGCGGTCTTGTCGGTGACGACATACCGGCGGCAGCCGGCCGCCTCCAGGAAGTCAAGCGCCGCGAGCAGGTCGCCGAAATCGGCGTCGGAGCCGCGCGGGACCAGGCGGGAACCGAGCACGTCGAGCCCGACGGCGACCCGCCCGCCGAGCGCGGCGATGGCGCGGGCCACCCAGCTCGGGCTGGCCAGCGCGGCGGTGCTCAGCACCAGCCTGGCGGCGCCGGCGGCCAGCGCCCTGGTCAGCGCGGCCTCGTCGCAGATCCCCCCGGACACCTGGACGGCGCAGCTCAGCCGTGCGGTGATCGCGGCCAGCAGGGCCGCGTTGGAGCCGCGCCCGTACGCCGCGTCGAGGTCTACGAGGTGAATCCAGCTCGCCCCGTCGCGCTGCCAGCCAAGCGCCACGGCCAGCGGGTCGCCGCCCTCGTCCCCGGTCAGCCGGTGCTCCCGGCCGCCGACGAGGTCGACAGCCGGGAGCAGGGCTAGCTGGGCTGGCATAACCGGGTGGCGGCCGCCAGCGACGTGCGCTGCACCACCGGGCGCATGGTCACGTAGTACAGGCCGGAGGCGACGATCAGCCCGAGGATCCAGGAGATGTCGGCGCCGCCGAGGTGAGCCACC
>DASXDJ010000012.1:0-23679 GCA_036490755.1 Streptosporangiaceae bacterium | reverse complement strand
GCAGGCATGATCCGGCAGCGTCCGACGCGGGGGCTCCTGGACCTCCTCGGCGTCATCTGCACGGTGGCACCTCACCTGTGTGGTTATGACGTGCAGGAGGGGCGGTGCCGCCACCACCATCGCCCCCATCTGAGCCGCCGCACAGCAGCCTGCCCATAAGAACATTCCCAGAGCTGTCTGCTCCTGTATCTGTCCAGCCCCGGGGGCTACTGAGTGCGGATATATCATGATAAGAAGAGAACGTTCTCATAGTCCTGACGGCGGGACCGCCACTGCGATGAGGAAGGCTGCATGTCCCGTTCGGCTACCCGGCCCACCCTGGTCACCGTTGCCCGGCTGGCGGGTGTCTCGGTCGCGTCGGCATCGCGGGTCCTGACCGGTGGTACCGCGACCCCGGAGATGGACCGGCGGGTGCGCGTGGCGGCCCGGCAGCTCGGATACGCGCCGGACGCCGCCGCCCGCTCGCTGCGGGCGGGCCGGACTCAGCAGCTCGCCTTCGCGGTCGCCGATGTCGGGAACCCGACCTACGTCGCGATGATGCGCGGCATCGAGTCGATCGCTAAGCCCGCGGGCTACCGGCTGCTGGTCCGCTCCACCGGGTCTGACCCGGCGGATGAGGTCAGCCTGGTGCAGAGCCTCGCCCGGCGGTACGTCGACGGGCTGATCATCTGCCCGATCCGGGTCACGCACGAGCTGCTGCGCGCGCTGGCGGCGGCCGCTGCTCCGGTCGTCGTCGTCGGCAACCTGCCCGAGGGCTCGCTGGCCGACAACGTCCGCACCGACTCAGGTCTCGGCGTCCGGCTGGCCGTCGAGCACCTGCTCGCTACCGGGCGGCGCGCGCTCGGACTGGTCAACGGGCCGCCGGACACCAGCCCCGGCGCCCGCCGCCTGGCCGCCTTCGACGCGGCCGTGCGGGCCAGCGCGCTGCCCGCCGGATCTTCCGCCCGGGAATGCGCAGGCGATTTCACCTACCGTGCGGGCCTGGCCGCCGCCGGCGCCCTGCTCAGCCGGTTCCGGCCCGATGCGGTCATGTGCGGCAACGACCTGCTGGCCTTCGCCGTGATCCGGAAACTCGCCGAGCTGCGCCTGTCGGTACCGGGCGACGTGGCCGTCGTGGGCATGGATGACACCGAGCCGGCCCAGATGCACCTGCCCTCGCTGAGCAGCGTGTCGCTGGAGTCGGCAATCCGCGGCAGCCTCGCGGCCCGGCTGCTGCTGGAGCGGCTCGCCGGCCCTGACCTTCCGCCGCGCCGGGAGACCGTCCTGCCCCGGCTCGTGATCCGGGAGTCGAGTCAGCCGCGGCCGCAGGCCGCCGCTGCCGCAGATGGGAGACCGCAATGACCCAGGCCCCCGACGAACTCGAGCGGCGCGCGACGGGATGCCTGGCCGGCGCCGCCGTCGGCGACGCGCTGGGCGGCCCCACCGAGGGGTACCCGCCCGAGGCGATCCAGGAGCGCTACGGCGGCCCGGTCACCGGGATTGTCGGGCCGTTCTACGACGACTGGAAGACCCGGAGGCCAGCTTCGCCGTATCACAAGGGCGACGGCCACGTGACCGACGACACCCTGATGACCTCCCTGCTGGTGAAGGTCTACGCCAGCAAGCGGGATCACCTGGATGCCTATGACATCGCCGACTACCTGGTCCCGCTCATGATGAGCGAGCGTGTCTGGATCCCGGAACTGCACCAGGAGACGGTCCCGCTGCAGCGCGTCTTCCTGGCCGAGAAATGGCTCGTGATGCGCCTGCACCACGCGCATGCCGACCCGCGCGAGGGGGGCGTCGGGAACATGGTCAACTGCGGCGCGGCCATGTACATGGCGCCCGTGGGCATCCTCAACGCGGCCAATCCCGCCCGGGCCTACGCCGAGGCGATCGACATCGCCGGCGCGCACCAGTCAAGCTACGGCCGCGAGGCGGCCGGGGTGTTCGCCGCCGCGGTCGCGGCGGCGATGACGCCGGGTGCATCTGTCTCCTCGGTCATCGCCGCCTGCCTGGAGCTGGCCAGGGACGGCACCGGGGAGGCCATCCGGGCCGTCTGCGCGGCGGCGGCCGGGCACACTGATGGCGTGGCCGCCGGTCCCGCGCTCCGCGAGGCGATCCGCCCCTACGACTCGGTCGGCCCCGCGTACCGGGAGCCCGGGCTGGCCGCGCGGCGGCCCAGCCGGCTGCACTCGATCGAGGAACTGCCGATCGCCCTGGGCATGCTGCTCGTCGCGCAGGGCGACTACGCCGCCGCGGTGCTGGGCGGGGTCAACTACGGCCGCGACTCCGACTCGATCGCGACCATGGCCGGCGCTATCGCCGGCGCCCTGCACGGCCCGGCTGCCATTCCCGGCGCCTGGGCCGCGGCGGTGTCGGAGGGGAGCCGTATCGACCTGGCGGCCGGCGGCCGGACCATGGCCGCGGTGGCGCGTGAGGTGTTCGGCAAAGACCAGGGCAGGGTCCAGGCTCACGCCCGGGCGGTGACCCAGCTCACGCAGCGGCCGGTCGCGGAAGCCGCCGCCCCGGACGCCGGAGCGCGCTGAGGCCGCCCGGGTAGGCCAGGGCTGCCCGGACCCGCCGGCCCGCGCCGCCGCCAGGACCCGCTGTCGCGCCCCGCCGGGCCGGGCCGGCCAGCACGCCGCCGCCGGCCCGGCGGTCATCGCGGGTCAGGCCTCCTCGGCTACTTCCGCGATGAGCTGACCAGCGAGGTCACGCAGCGAGACACCGTGCAGCGCGGGCACGCAGACGCCGCGCAGCGTGGACACCTTGGCGCACCACGTCGCCGGCAGGCGGTCCGCCCCGGCCAGGGCGCCGGTGATGGCACCGGCCATGGCTGGCACGCTGTCGGCCTGCTTAGCGATCGTCGCGGCGGCCGGGATGGCCGTCATCGGGTCACCATCGGCGGCGAGGGCGAGGGCGTAGGCACTGGCGAGCGTTTCCGGGGCGACGGCGCCGAAGCTGTAGTTCCAGTTGGCTACCTGGTCGTTCAGCTCCGCCGCGAGGTCGAAGGGCGAGGTCGCGCGCTCGGCGAGGGACATGGCGGCCGCCATCTGCCGCCCGAGCCAGCTGTCGGCGGGTATCCGCTGGCGCCCGGTCTCGATGGCCTCGGGCAGCCCGGCTCCGCCCACCGCGGCCGAGATCGTCGCCGCCATGGCCTGCGCGGCCCACACGCCGTCCGCGGCGTTGGTGATCTCCGCCAGGAGCCTGGCCACCTCCGCCGCGCGGTCCGGGTCGCCGGGCAGCGCGATGCCGGCGGGGACGGCCCTGGCCACGGCGCCGTCGTCGAAGTGGGCGGGATTGTCGTTCCCGGTCTCCGGGGAGCGCAGTCCCCGGCGCGCGTTGACGATGGAGGCCCGCTCGGAGATGCCGGACCAGATCTCGTCGCCCGCCTGGACGACGTGCTTTAGCCAGCCCGCGAACAGTGTCTCGGAGCTGTAGTCGCCGCCTGCATCCAGGAGCATCAGGGCGGCCACCGCGGCGAACTCTCCGTCATCGGTCGCCGAGACCGACAGCGCATCGGGACGCCCGTGACTCATGGGCATGAGGAACCGCAGGACATGCTGCTGGTCGAGTTCGGTGGCGAAGCGCCACAGGGCCGACCGGCGGCGGCCCAGCCGGACGGTCCGGTGGAACAGGGCCGGGAAGCCCGCCGCGTCTCCCACGGCCAGCCCGAGCAGCGCGCCCTCGGCGCGGGACTGCAGCGACGACTCGTGCGCGTTCATCGGTCCGCATTCCTTTCCTCGGCGGGCCCGGTTCTGAGCGCCCGCTCGAACTCCCGGGCCAGCTCGGCCAGGTCCGTGCCGGCCGTCGCGGTAATGCAGTCCCCGCGCACCAGGTTGATCCGGCTGCGCCAGCGCTCCGGCACCGCCTGCGCGCCGTGCAGGGCTCCGGCCATGCCCCCGGCCATGGCGGCGATGGTGTCGGCGTCGCGCCCGACGTTGGTGCCGCCCAGGACGGCGTCGACGTAGTCGCCGCGGGCCGCGGCCAGCACGCCGAAGGCCAGGGCCGTCGCCTCCGGGGCCACGTCGGCCCACGGGTAGCAGAAGATGGACAGCTCGTCATACAGCTGGTCGACCGCGGCGCGCAGGTCGGGCGCCCGGCGCCCGATATCGACGGCCCTGGCGATGGTCCGCGCCGACCAGGAGTCCGGCGGCACCGCGCCGAGACCGGCCTCGATCACCGCCTCCCAGGACGACTCCACCAGCGCCACGGCCACCGCGGCCGCGATGGCCTGCGCGCAGTAGATGCCGTCGCGGGCGTGCGACACCCGGGCGTCAATCGCTGCCAGCCGGGCGGCCTCCGCCGGGTCGCCGGCGCAGAACACGCCGACCGGCGCGATCCGCATCGCGGTCCCGTCGCTCCACATCTCGTGGTTGTCGGATCCCGTCTGCGGGGCGACGAGCCCCTCGCTGATGTTCTTGATCGCGGCCATCTCGCTGAAGCCGCCGCGGTTGAAGCCGCCCGCCTGCCCGACGAGGGTGTCCCGCCACGCAGCCGTGACATCCGCGAGGGTGAGCTCGTGGCCATGCTCCAGGATGATCCGGGCGCTGAGGACCGCGTACTCGGTGTCATCGGTGCCGGTCGGGTCATCGCTCACGAAGTCCTCGACCCAGCCGTACCGGGAGGTGATCTCCGCCCGCGACATGCCTTCGGTCGGGGCGCCGAGGGCGTCGCCCACGGCCTGCCCGATCAGCGCGCCGTATATCCGGTCATAGGGCACGGTCATTACCACGCAGAACTCCTTGCTGTTGAACGTCAGCCGGGCATCCGGCTGTGACTGCGGCGGGAGATTCCTCCGGTGCTACCCGCCGCCCAGGCCGCCGGAGGCGATGCCGGCGATGAAGTGCCGTTGCAGGACCAGGAACAGGCCCATCATCGGCAGGAGCATGATGATCCCGGCCGCGGAGATCAGCGCGTCGTTCTGGCTGAATCCCTGCTGGAAGGAGTAGAGCGCGACCGACACCGGCTGGAGGCTCTGGCTCTGCAGGAACGTGATCCCGATCAGGAACTCGTTCCAGGCCGACAGGCCGGCGATCAGCGCAACGGTCAGGAAGCCGGGAGCGACCAGCCGCAGGGTCACCCGCCACAAGACCTTGAGCTCGTTCGCGCCGTCCAGCCGGGCCGCCTCCTCATAGTCGCGCGGCAGCGACAGCATGAACGAGCGCAGCAGGAGCGTGGCGAATGGGGAGAACATCGCGCAGTAGATGAGGATCACGCCGAGCAGCGAGTTGTACAGGTGGATGTGTGACCACAGGTAGAACAGCGGGACCAGGAACAGCTGGATCGGCAGGGCCGTGATCCCGATCAGGTACACGAGCATCCCGTTGGTCCCGGGCATGTCCAGCCGCCCCATGGCGTAGGCGGCCAGGCCGGCGATGACGCAGACGCCGATGATCGTGCCGGTGGCGATGATGGCGCTATTGCGCATGCCCGTGCCGATGTTGCCCTGCGTCCAGGCCGTGGAGAAGTTGCTCCACTCGAAGTGAGAGGGCCAGCCGAGCGGGTTCGCGGCGAGGCTCTGCTCGGATTTCAGCGCGGCGAACAGCACGATGACCAGGGGCGCGACGGCATAGATGGCCAGGACCGTCAGGACCAGGAGGTACACGGTGCGCGTGAGCCGCTTGCCGCGTATCGATGCGCCGCGGCCGGGTGCGGCTGGCGGCCGCGGACCCGTTCGCAGGGCTGTGACCAGGCTCATACGTTCCACCCCCGCCGGCGGAGCCGGGTGTAGATGATGACCACCACGATGGCGATCACGCCCAGGAACAGGCCCATGGCCGAGGCGTAGCCCGCCGCCTGGTCACTGAAGGCCTCGGTGTACATCAGCGTGCTCACCACCTGGGTCGCGTTGTTCGGGCCGCCCTGCGTGATGATGTAGATGTAGTCGAAGACCAGGAACGACCAGATGATCGTCATGAGGCCCAGGAACATCAGGACCGGGCGGATGGACGGCAGCGTGATGTGCACGAACTCCCGCCAGGTCGTCGCCCCGTCAATGCGGGCCGCCTCGTAGAGCACCGGGTCGGTCCCCTGCATGGCGGCCAGGAACATGACGACCAGGAACCCCCACCACTGCCAGTTGTTGGTGAAGGCGACCGAGCCCAGGGCGAGGTGCTGGTTGCCGAAGAAGCTGACGTCCTTCAGGAAGCCGACGGCCGAGCCGATCCCGCCGTTGGGATTCAGCAGGTTCTCCCAGATGATCGAGCTGACCACCGTGGCCAGGATGTAGGGGATGAAGAACAGGGCCCGGAACAGCGACTGGAAGCGCGTGATGCGCGACAGCATGAAGGCGCCGGCGAGCCCCATCGCCATGGGCACGATGAGGAAGAAGACCGTCCAGAGAATGTTGTGGAAGCAGGCCTGCCAGAACTGGCCGGAGGTGAACATCGTCTGGAAGTTCTGCACGCCGATGAACTTCGCCTTGCCGTAGCCGTTCCAGTTGGTGAAGGCGTAGAAGATCGCCTCGAGGGTTGGCACGACGATGACCAGGAGGTTGACGGCAAGCAGGGGAATCATGAAGATCCAGGCCCGCCGGCGCCGCCGGCGGCTCTTGCGCGTCATCCGGCGCAGGATCTCGGCGTCGGCAAGCTCGGACGCTGCTTCGTCCTGCAGTGCCCCGGCCGTGGCCAAGGGGGCGCTCATGTCTTACTCCTTTCCGCCCGGGCGGCGCTGCGCCTGGCCCGGCGCAGCGCCGCGCCGCGCGTCATCACAAGGCGGCATAGGCATGCGGCTTGAACAGCGGCGGCACCTTGCCCTGGGCCAGCTCGGCCGAGAAGACCTTGTCCAGGCCGGCGCAGTACGCGGCGGCCGTGGCGGAGCCGTTGATGACGCTGTCCAGCTGGTCGATGATGTAGGTGTCGGACTTCGGCGGCCAGAAGGTCCACGTCGTGTAGCCGATGTTGCCCGCCTTGCTGTTCACGGCCATCTCGTCATAGGCCCGTGAGTAGTTCGGGTTGGTTCCCGCCACCCAGTCCGACGAGGACAGGTTGACCGGCGGGGGCTCATTGCCGAACTTCTGCAGGCCGCCGAGGGCCGCCTTCCTGTTGGCCAGGTACCAGCCGAGGAACTTGGCCACGGCGTCGGGGTCCTTGGTCTGGGCGTTGATGGAGTAGGTGCCGCCGATCGACAGCTCGTTCAGGCTCGCCGGGATCCCCGAGCGCAGCGGCGGGGTGTTCATCCAGGTCCAGGTGGCGTCGTTGTGCCCCTTCGGCCCGAAGTACAGCGGCAGGTTGGCGAACTCCCACGTTCCCGACCAGTAGGTCGCGGCCTTGCCCTTGGCCAGGTTGGTGTAGCAGGTGGCGAACTGAGTGGTGAAGTAGTCCTGGCTCGAGACGCCGATCCAGCCGTTCTTGAACCACTTCTGCAGGATCTGCAGGGGCTCCACGAACACCGGGTCGGTCCACTTGATCTGGCCGCTGAGCGCCTGGTAGAGCGCGTCCGGGCCGCTGTAGTGGTTCCACAGCATGGTCACGAACCACTCGTTCACGCCGCGCCAGCCGGCGTTGCCCGCGGTGACCGGCTGGATCCCGCGGCCGTGGGCCTCGGTGAACAGGGCCTCCATCTCGTCCAGGCTGGTCGGCGCCTTCCAGTTGTACTTGTCGAAGGTGCCCGGGTTGTAGTAGATGATCATGGTCTCGTAGGCGTTCGGGATGGACCAGAGCTTGCCCTTCCAGCTGGAGGCGTTGAACGCCCAGGGCAGCAGGGTCTTGTCCCACCCGTACTTCTTCGCGTACTCGTCGAGGGGCAGGATCTGCTTGGCCTGGGCCAGCGGCAGGACGGTGCTGGACCCGTCCTCGCCCAGGATGTCGGGACCCTGGCCGGCGCCCACGGCGGTCTGCTGCAGCTGGGCCAGGGTGTTGAGCGGCTTGACCGAGATCTCCAGCGGGGTGTTCGGGTGGAGCTTGTTCCAGGGATTGAGGTACTGCTGCTTGAAGTAGTCCTCCTGCTGGATTTCCTGGAACCCGGTCCACAGCGTGATCGGGCCGCCGCTGCTTCCTGAGGGGGCGCTGGTGCCGCAGGCACCGAGGCCGGCGGCGGCGCCCAGGGCACCCGTGGCGGCCAGGAACGAGCGGCGGTTCATCTCCAGTGGCATGGCGGTGGTTCCCTTCACTTTTCGCGGTGCACCGTGGTGCCCGGAATCGCTGTCATTTCTCCGGATGGGGGCCGGCCGGGGCCGCCGCCGCGAGCGCGGTGGTCCGCCGGGCGAGGGAGGTAATCGAGTCGCCGTCGAAGCCGAGCAGGGCGCTGTGCATGGTGTCCTGCAGCGGATCGGTCCAGTGGCCGGGGATGGACGTGGTTCCGTGCAGGGCGCCGAACACCGAGCCGGCCGTCGCCCCGTCACAGTCGGTATCGAGCCCGGCCTCGACCGCGAGCCCGATCGTGCGGTCGAAGTTCCCCTCGCCCCACAGCAGCGCCGCCGCCACCACCTCGGCGTTGTTGATGGTGTGCACCCAGCTGTAGCCGTCCAGGCGCTGTTCCATGGATTCCATGGCCTGCTCCCACGACTGGCCGGCGTCGCGGGCGGCGGTCGTCGCCTGCAGCGACGCCCGGAGCCGGGAGCGCGCGGGGACGACCAGGATGGCCTGGTCCAGGGCTTCCCGGCCGGTCGAGGAGGTCAGGGCGGCGGCGATGAGCGCCGCGGCCCACATCTCGCCGTAGATGCCGTTCGCGGTGTGCGACAGCGCCGCGTCCTGGTAGGCGAGCCGCGCCGCGCCGGCGGGGTCGCCGGGCGATGCGTACCCGTAGATGTCGGCGCGGATCATGGCGCCGATCCACTCGCGGTACGGGTTGTGGTGGCGCGCTGTCAGCGGCGGGGCCAGCCCGAGAACGAGGTTGCCGTAGGCGATTCTCTCCGCTGTGTACACGGTGTGGTACGGCATGCCGCGCAGCCACTCGGATCCGACATCGGCACTGGTGTAGCCGCGGCCGTAGGTCTCCAGGATGCGCAGCCCGAGCATCGTGTAGTCGAGGTCGTCGTCTCGCGCCATCCCGGTGACCCGGCCCCGGACCGCGTCGGGCCAGCTCGGGTGAAACCTGAATCCGTCGGGCATCGGGTCCAGGGCCGGCACGTAGTCATCCAGCGGGAAGGCGCCCGCCTGGTCGAGGTACTCGCGCAGCTTGACGCGGCTCCCCCAGCCCTCGACCGGCTTGCCCAGGTTGCACCCCGCGCACCGGCCGAGCCACGCCCCGAGGATGCGGTCGGCGAGCTCGTCCTCGCCCGGTGCCGGGCGGGCGGGCGGCGCATCGGGTGCCGCGGCCAGGATGTCGGGCAGCGCGGACGGCTCCTCGTAGTCCCAGCCGGCCCGCAGGCCGGTGCCTTCGAGCTGCTGGTAGAGATCAGCTACGTCCCGGCCGGGGACGGTCCCGCCGGCGACAGCATCGGCAATCTGCTCCGCCAGGTCGTCGCCGACCGCGTAGCCACTCTGCTGCCGCTGGACAAGCTCGTCGCCCAGCAGGCCCCGCAGGTTGCTTACCTCGTGCACGCAGTACACCTGCCTTTGTGGTCGGGGCGCCGTCGTTCAGACTGAGCGCCGGCCCCGGGGTTAAGCGGACTCTCGTTTCTGCAGCTCGAAGTCAACGACCACATCGGCCGGCGGCCGCTCGCCGCCGCGCATCCGGTCCAGGAGCAGGTCGACCGCCCTGGCGCCCAGTTCTCCCGCGTGGTGCCCGACCGTGGTCAGGCGCGGGCGGACCAGCGAGGCGGCATCGATGTCGTCGAATCCGGCCACGGCCACGTCCTCCGGCACGCGGAGACCGTGGGCCCGGGCTGCTTCGATGGCGCCCAGCGCCATCAGGTCGTTGGCGCAGAACACGGCCCGGGGCCGGGCGCCGGATGTCAGCAGGCCGGCCATCGCCTGATAGCCGCCCGCCAGCGTGAACTCACCGTGGACCACGGGGGCGCTGGCGCCGCGCAGCTTCCGCTCGCGCATCGCGGCCCGGTACCCGGCCAGGCGGGGCCCCGCCGGACCGCCGCCACCGACCGGCCCGGCCAGGTGCGCCACGCTCGCGTACCCCTTGTCCAGCAGGTAGGCCGTCATCTCGAACGCGGCCGCGTAGTCACTGGAGTGGACATGATCAAAACCGTCGGCCCGGCCGACGACGACGAACCGGACGTCCTTCTGCGCGAGGGCGGCATAGTCGGCCCGGCTCAGCGTGAAGGTGATCAGCACCAGCCCATCGACCTGCCGGTCGACCAGCTCGGCAATCAGCTCGCGTTCCTGCGCGCGATCGGCGTCGGTGTTGACGACCAGGGCGTGATAGCCGCTTAGCCCCAGCCGGTCCTGCACACCGCGCACCAGTGCCGGGTAGAACGGGTTCGACAGGTCCGGCAGGACGACGCCGACCAGCTGCGACCGCAGCGTCTTCAGCCCGCGGGCGAAGGTGTTGGGCCGGTAGTTCAGCTCCGCGATGACCTGCTCGATCCGCTGCCGCGTCGCGTCGGCGACGGGCCGGCCGCCGTTCAGGACCTGCGACACCGTCGCCGTGCTCACCCCGGCCGCCCGGGCCACGTCCCGGATGGTCACCCGCTGGCCGGCTGCCTGCACTCAGTTCCCCGAATCGTCGGTGACCCGGATTGCAAATCGTTTTGCGTCCGAGTTTCGGCTATATTGCACTACGAATTCTTGTCCCGTCAAGGCCCCGTTTATCGTTATGTTCCGTGACAAGGCGACCACAGAACGGCCATCGTCCAGCTGTGGCGCGCCGGGCTAGTGCGGTCGCCGCCAGCCGGCCGGCTGTTGTCCGGGCCGCCTGCCGCACGGGCTCGCGCGCCGCCGCGGGCATCCCGGTGACCCGGCCGCGTGCCACGATGCGGTCATGAGCTCAGGTGACTCCCCGTTCGTCGTTGTCGTCGGCTCCCTCAACGAGGACGTGGTGCTGCAGGTCGACCGGCCCGTCCGGCCGGGAGAGACCATTGCCGCCGTGCACGTGGAGCGCCTGCCCGGCGGGAAGGGAGCCAACCAGGCGGCCGCCGCGGCGGCCGCCGGGGCCCGGGTAGCGATGCTGGGGGCCGTCGGCGACGACTCCGCCGGGACACGGCTGATCGAGGACCTGCGCGGCCGCGGCGTGCGCACCGAGGCGGTGCGGACCGTGGCCGGCGTCAGCACCGGTACCGCCTACATCACGGTCACGCCGGATGGCGAGAACACCATCGTGCTGGACCCCGGCGCCAACGCCCGCGTGGACGCCGCGGCGGTGCAGGACGCCTGGCCGGCGCTGCCGGCCGCGGGCGTGCTGCTGTCGCTGCTGGAGATTCCGGTCGGCGCCGTGACCGCGGCCGTGCGGCTCGCCGCCAGCACGGGCCTGCGCCCGGTCGTGACCCTGGCACCCGCGCAGCCGGTCCCGGCTGAGCTGCTGGCCGGCCTCGACCCGCTCCTGGTCAATGAGCATGAGGCCGCGTTCCTGCTCGGCACGGACACCATCAGGGACCATCCCCGGGACGCAGCCCGGGAGCTGCTGCGCCTCGGGCCGGCCTCCGCCGTCGTGACGCTCGGGGCGGCGGGAGCGGCCGTCGCCGACGGCGGCGGCGTCCGGCTGCTGCCCGCCGAGCCGGTGGACAGGGTCGTGGACACCACCGGAGCGGGTGACGCCTTCGCCGGCGCCCTGGCCGCGGCGCTCAGCCGGGCGGCGGACCTCGATGCGGCTGTCGCTGCCGGGCTGCGCGCAGGCGCCGCGGCAGTCCAGCGCGCCGGAGCGCGCTAGGGCGCAATGCGGCCGCCTCGCCCGCTGTTGCCGGCCGGCGCCGCGAGTTACGATCCTCGCGTCGGCTCGCTGGACGAGAGCTGCTGCCTGTCCCCGGCCCTGCGGGGCGGATGCTGACGACCGTCTCCTTTGACGAGCGGCAGACTGGCCTGGACCACATCTCGTTCGGTGTCGCTGACCGCGCCGATCTGGACATGTGGGCCGGCTGGCTCGACAGCCTCGGCGTCGAGAACTCCGGCGTGATCGACACCGGCGAGCCGGTGCCCTACTCGGTGGTCGTCTTCCGGGACCCCGACAACATCCAGCTTGAGCTCATCCACATGCCCGGCTGACACCCGGTCAGCTTGTCGTCCAGTCACGGCCGAACCAGTCCCGGATGCGGGAGGCGCCGAACTCGGCTTTCTGGCTGGCCAGCTCGCCGGAGGGGCCCTCGAAGGAGCCCGACGGCGCGGCCCCCTGAGTGAAGGTCACCTCCACCGTGGCCACCTGGTCGTGCCCGAATTCGAGGTAGCACTGGCCGCGCCCGTCGTACCCGGCCGACTGCTGCTGCCCGGTGAGCTGCGCGATGATGGCGGCGGCCACCACCCGGGCCTGGCCTTCCGCGAACACGCCCGCCTTCGGGGTGCCGACGCTGGTGCAGTCCCCGACGGCGTAGACGCCGGGGAACCGGGTCTGCAGCGTGCTGGCGTCCACCGGAATCCAGCCGTCGGCGCACATCCCCGACTGCCGGACTACCTCCGGGGCGACGTGCACCGGCACGCCCAGGAACAGGTCGTAGCCGATCTCCTCGCCGCCGGTGGTCGCCGCCACCTTCCGGGCCGGGTCGAGAGAGGCGACCTGCTGGCCGGGCCGCCACCGGATGTCCCGGTCGGCGAACGCTGACAGCAGCGCCTCCGACGCCTGCGGAGACGGCGGGATGGGGACTCCCAGCGGCATGACGAGCGTGACCTCCGAGCGATCCCGGAGGCCGCGCTCCTGCAGGAAGTCATGGATGAGCAGCGCGGTCTCGCTCGGCGCCGGCGGGCACTTGAACGGCGTGGACGTCACCCCGATCAGGACGTGCCCGCCCGAGAAGGAGCCCAGGACCTCGCGCAGGGCGAACGCGCCGGGCACGGTGTAGAACTCGTGGCCGCCCTCAACAAGGCCTGGCGTCGCCGCCGGGTCCAGGTCCGCGCCGAGCGCCACGACCAGCACGTCGGCATCGAATGACCCGGCATCGGTCTCGACTCGCCGCTGCTGCGGGTCGATGGACGTGATCGTCGCCTGCACGAAGCGGACGCCCGGCTTGACCACATCCCGGTAGGGATGCAGGACGGCTGCCGGCGAGGTCCGGCCGAACATCACGTCGAGCTTGGAGAACCCGAAGATGAAGCCGTCCGCCTTGTCGATCAGCACGATCTCGATACCGTCGCCGAGCCCGGCCGACAGCCGCGAGGTCAGTTCCAGGCCGCCGAAGCCGGCCCCGAGCACGAGCACCCTCATCCGCTCTCCCCCCTTGCCGGAATCCCTGGCGGCCGGGCGTCCCCGGCCCTGGCCGTCAGGGCAGTGTCCGCCTGCTTAGCTGGGCTGCGGCACGATCCGGATGTAGGGCTTGGGCTCCTGCCAGCTGCCGTAGATGTCGCGGGCCTCGTCGTTCGAGACCGAGCTGGAGATGACGACGTCCTCGCCCTGCTTCCAGTTCACCGGGGTAGCCACCCGGTGGCCGGCCGTCAGCTGCAGCGAGTCGATGACCCGGAGCACCTCGTCAAAGTTCCGGCCGGTCGTCATCGGGTAGATCATCACCAGCTTGACCTTCTTATCCGGCCCGATCACGAAGACGTTCCGGACGGTCTGGTTGTCGGCCGGCGTCCGGGTCGCGGAGTCACCGGAGGTAGCAGCCGGCAGCATCCCGTACGCCTTGGACACGGCGAAGTCGGTGTCGCTGATGATCGGGTAGTTGGGCCGGGCGCCCTGGGTCTCCTCGATGTCGTCGGACCACTGGTCGTGGCGCTCGTTGGAGTCCACGGAGAGGCCGATGATCTTGACGCCCCGGCGGTCGAAATCGGGCTTGATGCTGGCGACGTAACCGAGCTCGGTGGTGCAGATCGGCGTGAAGGCCTTCGGGTGCGAGAACAGCACCGCCCAGGAGTCGCCGATCCAGTCGTGGAAGCTGATCTTTCCCTCAGTGGTGTCAGCCTCGAAATCCGGTGCGATGTCGCCCAGCTGCAGTCCCATAACCCCGCTCCTCGCTTGCCCGCGGACGTCGTCCGTCCCTGGAAGCTCACCGTAGCCCACCCCCCGGCCTGAGCCCGGCCAGAAGCTTGACGCACAGCCGGTTGAAGCGTTTGCTAAATCCGTTCCTGTTGTGGTCGTAATCGCACAGAAACTGGGGCCTTGCTATGGGATCGACACGATTTTCACGGCACAGACTGCTGATCGGCCTGGTGGCTGGCGTCGCAGTCGCCGGGATGGCCACGGCCGGGCCGGCCTCGGCATCGCCCGGGCCGCGCAGCCATCCCCTGGCCGGGAGCACTCCCCGCTGGCTGCACCGGGCGCACGATCTCGGCGCCACGCGGTCAGGACAGCGGGTCAGCTTCGGCGTCCTGCTCGGCATGCGCAATCAGGCCGGGGCGGCCGCCACCGTGCGGGCGGTCTCCGACCCGGCCAGCGCCAGCTACGGTCACTGGCTGTCCAACGCGACGTTCAACGCCCGCTACGCCCCGGCCAGGTCCGCTGTCACGGCCGTCCGGGCCTGGCTCCGGTCGCAGGGCTTCCAGGTCACCACGACCCTGCCCAGCGGGATGTACGTGGAGGCCAGCGGCTCGGCCGCCCAGGTCGAGAAGACCTTCGCGACCAGGCTGCGCAACTACTCCTACCTGGGCAAGACGGTGCGGGCCAACGCCACCGCGCTGAGCCTGCCGGCCAGCACTCCGGCCACGGTCACCAAGGCCATCAGCGGGGTGCTCGGGATTGACCAGGGCTCCACCCTGAAGGTGCCCGCCGACACCCTGCCGGGACCGCCGCCCGGCTCCCGGTACGGCGTGCAGCCCTGCTCGGCGTACTACGGCCAGAAGTCGGCCGACAACAAGCCTGCTGCCTACGGCAAGCACCAGCCCTACGCTCCCTGCGGGTACGTACCCCAGCAGTACCAGTCGGCCTACGGGGAGAGCGGGCTGCTGCGCAGGGGCGTGGACGGCCGCGGTGTCACCGTGGCGATCACCGACGCCTATGCCGCGCCGACGATCTACCAGGACGCGCAGAAGTACAACCGGGTGCACCACCAGCCGCTGTTCAAGCGAGGCCAGTTCTCCCAGATCACTCCGGCCCCGGACGGCTACGGCCTGATCGACGAGTGCGGCGCGCAGGGCTGGTACGGCGAGGAAACCCTCGACGTCGAAGCCGTGCACGCGATGGCCCCCGGCGCCAGGATCGTCTACGTCGGCGCGGCTGACTGCTCCAGCGGGCTGGACAATGCCTGGGCCAGCGCCATCGACAACCACGTCGCCAACGTCATCACCAACTCCTGGACCGACGGGACCGACGACATCAGCCTGCTCGGGTCCGCGTACGTGACCTTCTACCAGCAGTTCTCGCTGGAAGCGGCGCTGACCGGGATCACGGTGAACTTCTCCTCCGGCGACGATGGCGACCACACGGCCGGCGGCACGGACCCGGCCGCCAAGACCGTCGAGTTCCCGGCCGACCTGCCCTACGTCACCGGCGTCGGCGGCACGAGCGTCCTGATCGGCAGCCGGGGCCAGTGGCTGGGCGAGCACGGCTGGCAGAGCGCCTACTCGACCCTGACCAACGGGGCGTGGGACCCGGCCCCGCCCGGCGACTACAGCTCGGGCGGCGGCGGCGGGACCAGCCAGCTGTTCACCCAGCCCTTCTACCAGGCGCACCGGGTGCCGGCCAGCATCTCCCGGTACTACGGCAGCACCCCGATGCGGGCCGTGCCCGACATCGCGATGCCCGGCGACCCCAATACCGGCTTCGAGGTGGGCGAGACCCAGGAATTCCCCGACGGCACCTACTGGGATCAGTACCGGATCGGCGGGACCAGCCTGTCCTCCCCGCTGATGGCCGGCGTCGTGGCCGTGGCCGACCAGTTCAGCCACAGGTCACTGGGCTTCATCAACCCCCTGTACTACCGGCTGCTCGGCACCAGGGCGCTGCATGACATCACCGCGCCGTCCGCCCCGCTGGCCCAGGTCCGGACCGACTACGCGAACTTCCTGGACAACACCGACGGCAAGCTGTTCCGCCTGCAGACCATCGATGTCCAGGACTCGACCCTGCACGACACGCCCGGCTACGACGACGAGACCGGAGTCGGCACCCCCGACGGCCCGGCGTTCTTCCTCGGCACACTGATCGGGTCACGGCGCTGACGGCTGGCCCGGGGGCGCGCACGCGTCCCCGGGCCTGGTCCCGCCCGCCGGGTCGCCAGTCCCCGGCTAGGCGTGCCCGACGATCTCGCAGACGTCGGCGCTGACGAATGTCGCGGGCGCATCCGGCATGTTGCGGAGATGGCTGAACATCGCTTCCGCTGCGCGGGCGGCGTCCTCGGTATCGAAGAGCCAGAAAGAATGCTGGGTGATCTCGCCCTCCAGGGTGCGCGCCCAGTAGCCGCCTGCTGAGCCGGCCATGCCGTGCAGCATCGCGACGCCGCCGTCCTCGATCATGGCGAGTGTCTCGCCCGCCGCGCCTGACTTGATCGTGACCTGTCCGATGAGTGCGTACATGGGCTCGTCCTTCCGGCTGCGCTGCCGCGACGAGTGCGCGGGCAGTCTTCCTGCGCGGACGTCGCCCGCGCCTGGTGATAGAGCCCAGCGTCACAGCCTGCCCCCGCTAGCGCATCGGCGAACTTACCTACATGCCGGTGTCTTTCACGGGGCGCGCCGGGCCACGAGCGCGGCGGCTTCAGCGCGGCCGCGCAGGCCGAGCTTGGACAGGATGCGGGCCACATGATGCTCGACTGTCCGGCGCGACAGGAACATGCGTCCGGCAATCTCCGGGTTCGAGAGCCCGTCGCCCAGCAGGGCCAGCACTTCCTGCTCGCGCCGGGTAAGGCGGCCGGCGTTCACCGGCCCGGTCCTCGCCGCCTTCACGCCAAGATCGCGCAGCAGCGCGGCGGCGTCGTCGGCGTCGCGGGCCGCGCCCAGATCCTCGAAGACCGTCAGCGCCGCCCGGGCCTCGGCCCCGGCTACCTCACGCTCGGCACGCCCGAGCAGCTTCGCCAGCAGCAGCCGCGTCTGCGCGGTGCGATACGGAATCCCGGCCGTGCCGAAGGCCGCGAGCGCCGTCTCCAGCTGCGCGCGGGCGGCCGGGGCGTCGGCGTGCGCGAGCGCCTGCCGAGCAGGCGCGCGCCGTACGCGATGATCAGGCGGCAGTTGCTCGCGGTGCCCAGGGCGATGAGGGCCCGTCCCCGCTCGCCTGCCGCATCGCCAGCCTGCAGGCCGATCTCCGCCTCGCCGAGCAGCCCGATGGCGGCGGCGACATCGAGCCGGTCCCGGCTCGTCGCCGCCAGCCGGCGGCGCAGTACGGCCGCCGCCGCCGGCCTGCCCTGGTGCAGGTGCAGGTGCAGCGAGGCGACCGCCTCGGCAGCTTCCGCACGTCCCTCCACGTCGCGCAGGATCCGGGCCGCATCCTCGATCCGCCCCTGCGCGAGCCTGAGCTCGGCGAGGGTGCCGGACGCGAACGCATGCGGAGCCGCGAACACGCCTCTCGACATCGTGATCGCCTCGCTGAGGGACTTCCCGGCCGCTGCCCAGTCACCATTCTCGAACAGGACCCGGCCGTAGTAGGCGCGGCACTCCGCATACAAGAACGGGCAGCCGTAGGTGTCGGTGAATCGCTCGAGCGACTGCACCCACTGCGTCGCGCGCTCGATATCGAGGCAGCTGCCGCAGACGACCATCGTCATGCAGCTCAGCTGGGCGACCAGCAGCGGATCACTGCCCTCGCCACTGACCACCCCGGCCATCGCCTCATCCAGCAGCGTCATGCCTTCCTCGGTCCGGCCCTGCTGCACCAGGGCCTGCCCGACGGCGTGCATCGCCATCAGCTCCAGCCCGGAGTCGCCGCTGACCCGCCCCATCTCGGCCGCCTGGCGCGCCAGCGCCTCGCTCTGGACTGGGTCATCGGTGACATAGGCCGTCGCGCCGAGGAGCTGGCCGCGCAGCTCCGGAACCTCGTTCTCGATAATCCGGGTCGCCCGGGCCAGCCATCCCCGCGCCGCGGCCGAATTGCCGAGATACCCCTTGTTGTAACCCACCAGCGACAAGGCGGCGCCCGCCGCGAGCGCCGGGTCGCGGCGGCGGCGGGCGGCCGCGTACGCCATCTCGCAGCTGGCGATCGTGCCGACGAGATCGCCCAGCCAGAACAGCGCAATCGCCCGGCCGAGTAGCGCTGCGGGCACCTCGGCGACCTCCAGCACCGCCGAGAAAGCATCGCGCGCGCCACGCCAGTCCCCTGCCGCTAGCGCCTGAAATCCGGCCCCGACCTGGATCTCGACCTCGCCTGGACCCGCACCGGACCCGTCGCTCATCTCAGCATGGTCGCAGGCCGGCCAGCAGGACAGCAGCCAGCTCGGCATTGCGCCCGGCGAACTCGGCCCAGGCCGGCGGCGTCGCGGCCAGCGGTGCGGCCGCCTGTGACTTCGAGCAGCGCCGCTGCGACCAGTCCCCCAGCCGGCCGTCGCGGCTGCGGAAGGTGACCAGGACGCCGTCCGCCCAGCCGTGCACGGCGAAATCGCCGCCGCCGCTGGTCGTCACGCGCTGGCGGCAGGTCACCCAGTCCAGCGCCTGGATCTCGTCGTGGATCCGGCCGGCCAGCTCGAAGGCCAGCGCGGCGGAGGCCCGGTCCCGCAGCTGCTCCAGCTCCGTCCGGGCCAGCGCGACTGCCTCGGGCTGGCGGTCCAGGATGGCGGCGATGGCCCCGGCCAGGTCCGCGCAGTCAGCGCCAGCCCGGCCGCGAGCGCGGGCGATCTCCAGCCGCGCGCCGGTCAGCCGGGTACCCGCCTCGGCCAGCGGCAGGATCCGGCTCAGCGCGGTCACGGCCAGCCGGGCCCGCAGCCCGCCCAGGTACGGCCCGAAATAGCGCTGGCCGTCCCCCGGCTGCCGCTGGTACTCCACGCTCAGGCCGGGCGCGGCGGGCCGCTCGTCGAGCCGGATGTAGACCTCGCTCTCCTGGCCGCCGGGCGTGCGGTTCCACGGCGGCAGGCCGGCCGCCAGCAGGTTGCGTTCCAGCCACGCGGCCTCGTGGACGGAGGCGCAGGCCACGGCACGGATGGCGGCGACCCGGGCCACCATCGGGGCCAGGTGGCCGCGGTCCCGCAGGTCCAGCCAGTACGAGGCCACCCGGCTGCGCAGGCTGGTGGCCCGGCCGATGTAGAGCACGCGGCCGCGGGCATCGGCGAACCGGTAGACGCCGGGTCCGGCGGGCAGCCGCGCCACGGCGGCCGGGACGCCGGCCGGCTCAGGGCCGGCCGGCGCTGCCCTGGCGGGCGAGATCTCGGCCGGCCCGGCGCCGGCGGCCGCTCTCCCCGCAGGCGCTCCCCCGGCGGGCACGGGGCCGGGCGGCACCGGAGCGGAGACCACTGCTCAGGCTCCGGGCCGGACCAGGCCGTGCTCGTAGGCGTAGACGACGGCCTGCACCCGGTCGCGCAGGGCCAGCTTGCTGAGCACCCGGCCGACGTGCGTTTTCACCGTGGCCTCCGACAGCACCAGCCGGGCGGCGATCTCGGCGTTGGACAGCCCGCCGGCCACCTCGATGAGGATCTCGCGCTCCCGCACGGTCAGCGTCGCCACCTCAGGCGGCTCTCCCCCGCTGCCGGCCGGGCCGGGCAGGTGCGGCAGGAAGGTGTCCAGCAGCCGCCGGGTGACGCTCGGCGCGACTACGGCATCGCCGCTGGCCACGGCCCGGATGGCAGACAGCAGGTCGGGCGGCGGGACGTCCTTGAGCAGGAAGCCGCTGGCTCCGGCGCGCAGCCCGGCGTAGGCGTACTCATCGAGGTCAAAGGTGGTCAGGATCAGGACCCGGGACGGGCTGGCGTCGGCCGCGATGCGACGGGTGGCCTCGATGCCGTCCATGCCCGGCATCCGGACGTCCATCAGCACCACGTCGGGGTGCTGACGGGTGGCCAGGCGCACCGCGGCGGCGCCGTCGCCGGCCTCGCCGACGACCCGCATGTCGGGCTGGGCGTCCAGCACCAGCCGGAAGCCCATCCGCAGCATGGGCTGGTCATCGGCGAGCAGGATTGAGATCAAGCGCCCTCCGCCTGTCCGGTCACGGCCGTTCCGGGAACTGAATGTACCTCCGGGTCCACGCGCAGGACGGTGTGCACGCGCCAGCCGCCGCCCGGCCGCGGCCCGGCCGCGACCTGCCCGCCGAACACGGCCGCGCGCTCCCGCATGCCGGCGATGCCGTGGCCGGCGCCGGCCGGCCCGGCGCTGCCGTTGCGGGCGGCGGCCTGGCTCCCGGCGCCGCGGCCAGCCGCGGGCGGCGGGCCGGGCAGCACGGCGCCGGGCAGCACGGCGGCGGGCAGCAGCGGATGCGCGACCAGGTGCCCGCCCGCCACGGCGGGGCCGGGGGCCGTGCCGTCATCGGTGACCTCCAGCTCGACTTCGCCGCGCCGGTAGCTGAGCTGCACCCGGGCGGCGCTGGCGCCGGCGTGCTTGAGGGTGTTGGTCAGCGACTCCTGGATCATCCGGTAGACCGCCAGCTGCGCGGTCGGCGGCAGCGCTGGCCGCTGGCCGGACACGGTCAGCCGGACCGGCAGGCCCGCCGCCCGGACCTTGGCCAGCAGGTCCTCGAGGTCATCGAGCGTGGCCTGCGGGGCCAGGCCGCTGTCGGGCCCGGCGATGCTCGCCCCGGCGCCGCCGGCTCCGGCCACGCTCGCCGGCCCGGCCGTCCCCGGCGCGGCGGAGCCGGAGGGCTGGCGCATCACGCCGAGCAGCCGCCGCATCTCCGTCAGCGCGGCCCGGCCGGTGTCGGAGACCTGGCGCATGACGTTCTCGGCTCGCTCCGGGCTGGCCGCGTTGGTGTAGGCCGCCCCGTCGGCCAGCGCGATCATGACGGCGATGTTGTGCGCCACGATGTCGTGCATCTCCCGGGCGATCCGGGCCCGCTCGGCCACCGCGGCCAGCTGGGTCTCCCGGTCCCGCTCGGCTTCCAGCCGTGCCGCCCGGTCCTCCAGCGCGGCCAGGTAGGCCCGCCGGGTCCGGATGTTGTAGCCGACGAAGCCCGCCGCGGCGATCATCGCGGTGATCGACAGGATGACGAATACGACGGTTCCGGCGCCCTGGCCGACGAACCAGATGGCGGCCAGGATCGCGCCCAGTTCCAGGATGCCGCTGGCGATCATGATCCGGCGGCCGGACTCGTTGGCGGCGACCGTGTAGAAGGCGATGAGCGGGGCCAGGTCGGCGGCCATCGGCTGGCGGGCCGCCCAGTCGCCGAGCGCGGCCGCCGCAACGATCAGGAAGACCAGGAACGGGGCGCGGCGCCGCCAGGCCAGCGGCAGGGTCAGCCCCAGCACCACCAGTACGGTCATGACCGAGGAGAGCGGCCGGTGGTGCCGGACGCCCTCCAGCACGTTCGGCAGGGCCAGCAGCAGCAGGATCGCGACCAGGGTGCTGTCGACCAGCCGCGGGTGCCGCCGGGCCCAGGCCAGGTAGCGGCCGGGCCAGCCGGCAATGCCGCGGGCCGGCCCGCGCTCCAGGCGCAGGCCGGCCAGTGGCTGCTGGGTCATGTCCATTCCTGATCGGTCGGGGGCTAGCCGGGGCCGCCGCTGGTCACCGGCTGGCCAGCCGCGGCGTCACGCATCTCGGCGCCGCAGCGAGACCACGCCCGCCACCACGGTGACGGCCACATAGCCGAGGAACAGGGCAAACCCGGTCCACGGTGCCAGGGTATGCGGGTCCGGGTGGACCTGCATGACGGCCGTGCCGGCGTCGCCGGGCAGGTAGGGGACGATGTGCGCGGCCCAGTTGCCGGGCAGCACGTCGGCCAGCAGCGGCAGCACCAGCAAGATCCCGTACAGCGTGGCGACCGACCCGGCGGTGGCCCGGAAGATGAAGCCCAGCGCCATCCCCAGCAGGCCGACCCCGGCCAGGTAGAGCCCGGCGCCGATGACGGCCCGCGCGACCCCGGGGTCGGCCAGCGAGACGCCGATGTGGTCGGCCGACAAGATGGCCTGCCCGATCAGGAACGCGATGACCGTCGAGATCACCGACACCACGGCGGCGACCACGGCGAACACGCCCAGCTTGGCGGCCAGCACCGGCAGGCGGCGGGGCACCGCGGTCAGGGTGGCCCGGATCTGGCCGGTGGCGTACTCGCCGGTGATGAACAGCACGCCGAGCACGCCCATGGCCAGCTGGGCCAGCAGCACGCCGCGGATGCTGGTGCTCACCGGGTCAATCGACGCCCGGTCGGCCGGGCTCAGCACGCTCCACCGGGCGACGACGAACGAGCAGAACAGGATCCCCAGGCCCACGGTGATGGCCACCGACGCGGCGAGGGTGTAGACCGTCGACCGCAGCGAGCGGAGCTTGATCCACTCCGACCGGATCACCCGCGGGAAGCTCAGCCCGGCGCCGGCCGGGACGGCCGCCGGGCGCTGCGCGAGCGCCGTGCCCGCCATCACGCGCTCCGTCCCGCGCCAGCCAGCTCGGCCGGCGCATCCGGGACCGCCGCGCGGTACTCCACCGCGTCGCGGGTCAGTTCCATGAATGCCTCCTCCAGTGATGCTGTCCGGGGCGCGAGCTCATAGAGCGTGAGCTGGCGCTGGGCCGCGATGCGGCCGATGTCCTCGCTGTCCATGCCGGTGACCTCCAGCACCCCGGCCTCGGCCGAGGTGACGGTGACCCGCGGTCCGGCCAGCGCGTCGCGCAGCTCGCCGGCCTGCGGCGAGCGCACCCGCACGCTGGTCGCCGACGCCCGGGTGAAGTCGGCCACCGACACATCAGCGATCAGCCGGCCGCGGCCGACAATGATCAGCTGCTCGGCGGTCAGCGCCATCTCGCTCATCAGGTGCGAGGACACGAAGACGGTCCGGCCCTCGGCGGCCTGCCGCCTGAGCAGGTTGCGGATCCACAAGATGCCCTCGGGGTCCAGGCCGTTGACCGGCTCGTCGAGAATCAGCGTGCGCGGGTCGCCGAGCAGGGCGGCGGCGATGCCCAGCCGCTGGCCCATGCCCAGCGAGAACCCGCCCGCCCGCTTCCGGGCTACCTCGCGCAGCCCGACCAGGTCGATGACCTCATCGACCCGGCTGGCCGGGATGCCGGTGGTGGCACCCAGGGCCAGCAGGTGGTTGTAGGCGCTGCGGCCGGTGTGCACCGCCCGCGCCTCCAGCAGCGCGCCGACGGCGTGCAGCGGCGCGGGCTGGCTGGCATAGCTGCGCCCGTCGACGGTGACCTGGCCGGCGGTCGGCCGGTCCAGCCCGAGGATCATCCGGATCGTGGTGGACTTCCCGGCCCCGTTGGGCCCGAGGAACCCGGTGACGATGCCGGGCCGGACGGTGAAGGTGAGGTTGTCAACGGCGAGCTTGTCGCCGTAGCGCTTGGTCAGGCCGCGCGCCTCGATCATGTGTCGCTCCAGGAGAGGGTCCAGGGTCTTCATTCGTTGTGTGCGGAACTCACGCTAGGGAGCGCAGGCCATCGGCCTCGACCGCCGCGAGGCCGATCTTCGGCGCCGGGCAGGGCCGACCTGAGGCGTAACGGCTACGCCTCAGGTCGCACGCCGGCCGGGTGGCTTCCGGACGCGGGTGCCCCGGGAACTGGCGTTATCCGCCGAAGCGGCCCGTCCGCCGGTCATCCTGCGAGATGATCCGGTTGCCCGGCCATGTCCAGCCAGCAGGGAGCTGATGCCTTGACTACTCCCCGTCCTGAAGGACGGGGATTCCGGCGGTCGCCCGCCGGGGTTCCTGGTTCACCGCAGACTGCACAGGAGTTTCCTCGCCGTGTCTGACGTCCGCTCCGCAGGCATCGCCGCCAGCTGTGGCGGCTGCCG
>DASXDJ010000011.1:0-4615 GCA_036490755.1 Streptosporangiaceae bacterium | reverse complement strand
ATGCCCGCGCATCGGTACGCCCGAATCACGGGTGTTCGCGAACCGGTTGAATCCCCTATTGCAGGTCACTAGTCTCAGTCAGCGAGCCGCATCGCTCACCAGCTGCCAGCAAGGCAGCAGCGATCGGACGCTGCCGAGTCTCCGCCGCCGGCCCAGCCGGGCGGGCGCGGGGAGCCGGGGAACCACCGGCGGGCCGCGGGCAGTGTCCGCGCCAGGGCCCGCCAGGGGTGAAACGGCCGCCGACATGGGGCCGTAGGGCGACTACCACAGCCCGAACCCGTCAGCTGACCCGGTAGGCGGACAGTGGGAGAAGGAGCGTGTCACGCACGTGCATACGCCGCCAGGTGATACCCCGGCCCTAGCTCGCGCGCCGCGACCGGCTGGCCCGACCGGGCTCCGGAAGCTGGCCGCGTCCCGCAGGCTCCGGCTCTCCGCGGCGGTCGCCGCGGCCGGGGCGACCGCGGCCGCGATGCTCGTGACTGGCGGCGCCGCCAGCGCCGCGCCCACGCCCACGATCAGCCAGGTGCAGGCCAAGCTGAGCCAGCTCAACGCGAAGGCGGCCAAGCTGGACCAGCAGCTGGACCAGGCCCAGCAGCAGCTGCAGGCCGCCAACCAGCGGCTCGGCGTCGTCAACAGCCAGGTCAGCCGGTTCACGACGCAGTTCAACGCGATGCGCTCCCAGATCGGCCGGATCGCCGCCCAGGCCTACATGCAGGGCCAGGTGAACTCCTCGATCGAGCTGCTGACCACCGGCCGGCCGCAGCAGATCCTGGACGAGTCCTCGATCCTGCTGGAGCTGAGCTCCTCCAACAACGCCCAGATGGACCAGTTCCTGGCCGCCGCCCGGCGGCTCGACGGCGCCCAGCAGGCCGCGCTGCACACCCAGCAGGGCATCGCCGGGCTCCGGAAGAGCCTGACCGGCCAGAAGGCCACGCTGAGCAAGCTGATCTCCCAGCAGAGCACGCTGCTGGCCCGGCTGACGCCGGCCCAGGCCGTCGGCCTCGGCCCGGGCGGCGGCGGGAGCACCGGCAGCCCGGCCCCGGTCAAGTACACCGGGCCGACCGCCACCCAGGCCGAGAAGGCCGTCGCCTTCGCCTACGCCCAGCTCGGCTGCCCGTACGTCTTCGGCGGCACCGGGCCGTGCCGTTCCGGCTTCGACTGCTCCGGGCTGACGTCGCAGGCGTGGGCGTCCGCGGGCGTGTCGATCGGGCGCACCAGCTACGACCAGGCCGACCTCCCCCACGTCAGCACCTCCGCCCTGGAGCCCGGCGACATCCTGGAGTTCGCGGGCGACAGTCACGTGGGCCTGTACGTGGGCGGCGGCTTCATGATCGACGCCCCGCACACCGGCCTGGACGTGGAGAAGGTCGCGCTGACCGGCTGGTACAAGACCGAACTGGACTTCGCTGTCCGCCCGTAATGCGCTAGCGCCCGCCGCCCGCCGGCGCCGCCGGCCTGCGTCGGCGCCGGTCGGCCGCCGGGCTAGGCTCGCTGGAGCACTGGCGCGGCCCGTCGCGTGGCCGTATCCGACCTGACGACGCCGTCGCGGCACCGGGGAGCAGCATGCGCAGGGTCCTGATCGTGACGAACGACTTCCCGCCGCGGCGCGGCGGGATCCAGTCGTTCGTGCACGCCCTCGCGGCCCGGCTGCCGGAGGACGCGGTGTGCGTCTACGCGCCCGCCTGGGACGGGGCGGCCGGGTTCGACGCCCGGCAGCCGTTCCCGGTCGTCCGGCACCGCACCTCGCTGATGCTGCCCGTGCCCACCGTCGCCCGGCGCGCGGCCGGGATCCTGGCCGCCTATGACTGCGACACCGTGCTGTTCGGGGCGGCGGCCCCGCTCGGCCTGCTGGCCCCGGCGCTGCGCCGGGCCGGCGCCCAGCGGATCGTGGCCCTCACGCACGGCCACGAGGCCGGCTGGGCCGCGCTGCCGGTGGCCCGGTCGCTGCTGCGCCGGATCGGCGACGAGGTCGACGTCATGACCTACCTGGGCGAGTACTTCCGGATCCGGCTGGCCGGGGCCCTGTCCCCGCAGGCGGCCGCGCGCATGGTCCGGCTGGCGCCGGGCGTGGACACCGGCGCCTTCCGTCCCGGCGCGGGCGGCGCGGCCATCCGCCAGCGGCTCGGCATCGGCCGCGGCCGCCCGGTGGTGGTCTGCGTCTCGCGGATGGTGCCGCGCAAGGGCCAGGACACGCTGCTGCGGGCCTGGCGTCGGGTCCGGGCCGGGGTCGGCGGGGACCCGCTGCTGCTGCTGGTCGGCGACGGGCCGTACCGGGCCGAGCTGGGCCGCCTGGCCGACCGGCTGCGGCTGGACGACTCGGTGATGTTCGCCGGGCCGGTGCCGTCCAAGGAGCTGCCGGCCTACTACGACGCGGCCAACGTGTTCGCCATGCCGTGCCGGACCCGGCGCGGCGGGCTGGACGTGGAGGGCCTCGGGATCGTCTACCTGGAGGCGTCGGCCACCGGGCTGCCCGTCGTAGGCGGCGACTCGGGCGGCGCGCCCGACGCCATCCTGGAGGGCGAGACGGGCTACGTGGTGCCGGGCCGGAGCGAGGACGCGCTCGCCGCGCGGCTGATCGAGCTGCTGGGCGACCGGGCCGGGGCGGCCGCGATGGGCGCCAAGGGCGAGGCGTGGGTGGACAGCGAGTGGCGCTGGGAGCTGGTGGCCGAGCGGCTCAGCCAGATCCTGGCCGGCACCCCGGCCGGCCCCGCCTAGGGACCGGCCAGCCGCGCGGGTCAGTGCGCGTAGTGCCCGCGGTAGTACTCGAAGACGAAGCCGATCATCGACAGGATGACGGCCAGCGCGCCGATGAGGAACAGCCACCAGCCGATGGCCACGCCAATCACCGCGAGCCCCGAGGCCAGGCCGACGAACAGCGGCCACCAGCTGTGCGGGCTGAAGAAGCCCAGCTCGCCCGTGCCCTCGACGATGTCGCCCTGCTGGTTGTCCTCCGGCCGGGGCGGCAGCCGGCGCCCGGTGAACATGACGTAGAAGCCGATCAGGAAGGCCAGGCAGACCGCCAGCGCCAGGGCCGTGGTGCCCGTCGGGTCGTGCGACAGGTTCCAGTAGACCAGGTCGGACGCGCCGAAGAACCCGGCGCACCCCAGGAACAGGTAGGCCTCGACTTTCACGAGCTCTCTCCGATCCCCTGCTGGGCCCGCTCTAGCTCGCGGTCGCGGCCGGATGTGATGTGCGGGTAGTGCAGGTCGAACGCCGGGCGCTCAGACCGGATCCGCGGGATGGAGGTGAAGTTGTGCCGGGGCGGCGGGCACGAGGTGGCCCACTCCAGCGAGTTGCTGAAGCCCCAGGGGTCATCGGCGGTGACCCGCTCGGCATGCTTGTGCGTCCAGTAGATGTTGTAGAGGAAGACCAGCGTGGACGCGCCGAGGACGAACGACGAGATCGACGAGATGTCGTTCAGCGTGGTCGCCAGGTGGGGCAGGAACGGGTAGTTGGCGATGCGGCGCGGCATGCCCATGACGCCCAGCCAGTGCTGGACCAGGAACGTGCCGTTGAAGCCGAAGAACACCAGCCAGAAGTGCCACTTGCCCATGGTGGCGTTCAGCATCTTCCCGGTCCACTTGGGCCACCAGAAGTAGAACCCGCCGAACATCGTGAACACCACAGTGCCGAACAGCACGTAGTGGAAATGGGCCACGACGAAGTAGGAGTCCGACACCGCGAAGTCCAGCGGCGGCGAGGCCAGGATGATCCCGGTCAGGCCGCCGAACAGGAACACGACCAGGAAGCCCAGGATGAACAGCATGGCCGGCTCGAACGTCAGCTGGCCCCGCCAGATCGTGCCGACCCAGTTGAAGAACTTCACCCCGGTCGGCACCGCGATCAGGAAGGTCATGAAGGAGAAGAACGGCAGCAGCACCGCGCCGGTGGTGAACATGTGGTGCGCCCACACCGTCAGCGACAGGCCGGCGATGGCGATGGTCGCCCCGACCAGGCCCTTGTATCCGAAGCACGGCTTGCGGGAGAAGACCGGCAGGATCTCCGTGGCGATCCCGAAGAACGGGATGGCGACGATGTAGACCTCGGGGTGGCCGAAGAACCAGAACAGGTGCTGCCACAAGATCGCGCCGCCGCTGTTAGCCGCGAACACCTGCGCGCCCAGCTTGCGGTCGATCTCCAGCACCAGCAGCGCCGCGGTCAGCACCGGGAACGCCAGCAGCGCCAGCATGCTGGTGAGCAGGATGTTCCAGGTGAAGATCGGCATCCGGAACATCGTCATGCCCGGCGCCCGCATGCACAGGATCGTGGTGACGAAGTTAACCCCGCCCAGGATCGTGCCCAGGCCCGCCAGCACCAGGCCCATGATCCACATGTCACCGCCGATCCCCGGCGAGTACAGGGCGCTAGTCAGGGGCGAGTAGGCATACCAGCCGAAGCCGGCCGCGCCGCCCGGCGTGAGGAAGCTGACGAGCAGGATCAGGCCGCCGAACAGGAAGAAGTAGTAACTCAGCAGGTTCAGCCGCGGGAACGCCACGTCCGGCGCGCCGATCTGCAGCGGCATGATCTCGTTCGCGAACCCCACGAACAGCGGCGTCGCGAACAGCAGCAGCATGATCGTGCCGTGCATCGTGAACAGCTCGTTGTACACCTGATC
>DASXDJ010000010.1:0-3651 GCA_036490755.1 Streptosporangiaceae bacterium | reverse complement strand
GAATAGCATCCCGACGCGCACCTCGCGCGTGCAGATCACGGCCGCCACGATGTCGGGGTCGCTGGTGCTCCGCATGAACAAATGGACGAGGTGATCGCTGTTGACCAGGATCTCCTTGAAATAGTGCCCGCCCTCGGTCTGACCGCGATACTGCTTCCAGAGCCCTTCGATCTGCACGACGTTCCTGCCCTCGAACAGGTGGGCGGTGGCCGCCGCGACCACGTCGAGGATCTCGCGCGGGTGCGCCTCTACCGTGTCCACATCCAGGAGCATCCCGGTGGACAAATCCACGAACCCGCAGCCTACGTAGTCGGGGACGTTCTCGCGGAACTGCTTGATGGTGTTGCTGATGATCTGTGCCTGGTTCACCCGGGAGCCTTCCTGCGGTGCTGGGGCCGGAGGCCGCCGTTATGACCGGACCAGGATGACATGCCGGAAACATGCAGGCAGATGGCTTAGAGGTTTTACCGGCGGGTTGAGGCAGGAAAACCGCGAGTCGTGGCGGGAAGATCACCCAGGGCCAGCGCGATGGCCGTCTCGCTGGTTACTGACCCCGCTGGCCCCCTTCACCGAAAGCCACCGGATACCTCAGGCCAGACCCGCCGGCCGAACGAGGCAGGCTCACCGCCCCGGCTCACTGCGCGGAGCCCCGGCCGGCGTTTGGCCAGCGGAAATCCACTGATGAATGGCAATTATTCCATGATCAATACTGGCGAAAGTTTCGGGCATCAGAAAGCGTCCAGCGGTGAATTCCGGATGCTAAAGCCGTGATCCCGAAATAGCTGTCGGGCGGCAGCGTGACCCTGTCATTGCGTCCCGTAGCTGACCTCAAGGTGCCCCCTTGCTGCATGAATATCAGGATTTTCACGGTCGTGATCAGTAAGATGCAGGTACCAATTTCACCTAAGGCGCATAAATGTAGTAACCGCGACCCCGATGGCGCGGGAATTGCCGATGCTTTTATGTTTCGGGGGAAAGCATGTGCGCGATCAGATTTACCCTGCTAGGAGCGGTCCGCGCCTGGCAGGGTGATACCGAGCTGCGGCTCGGCCCGCCCCAGCAGCGGGCCGTGCTCGCGCTGCTGCTGGCCGCGGCCGGCCGGCCGGTCAGCCTGAGCGAGCTGATTGACCTGCTCTGGGCCGCGGACCCGCCGTCCAGCGCGGCCAACATCGTCCACCGCTACATCGGAGCGCTGCGCCGGGTGCTGGAACCGGGGCTGCCATCGCGGGCGCCGGGCCGCTGGCTGATCCCGCACGCGGGCGGCTACCGGCTGGCGGCCGGCGAGGACACCCTGGACCTGCTGCGGCTGCGCCGGCTGGCCGGGCAGGCCGCGGTGGAGCAGCCGCCCAGCCGGGCCGTGGCGCTGTACCTGGAGGCCCTCGCCTGGTGCCAGGGCCGCTGTGCCGGCGACCTGGCCGCGGTCCAGGGGCACCCCGCCTTCACCGCCGTGGACCGCGAGTGCGCGGCCCTGGCGGACGAGGCGGCCGAAGCCGCGCTCGCGGCGGGCCTGGCGCCCCAGGTGCTGCCCGCGCTGCGGCGCGCGGCAGGACAGGAGCCGCTGGCCGAGCCGCTGCAGGCGCGGCTGATGCTGCTGCTGGCCGCGGCCGGCCACCAGGCCGAGGCGCTGGCCGTGTACGAGACGACGCGGGCCGCCCTGGCCGAGGGGCTCGGCATCGATCCCGGGACGGACCTGCGCGACGCGCACCGCCGGGTGCTGAGCCAGCAGGTGGACGAGGTCCAGGCGGAAAAGGCGGAGGTTCCCCGGGTGGTCCGGCCGGCCCAGCTGCCGGCCGATCTGGCCGCCTTCGCCGGCCGGCGGGCCGAGGTGGCGCGGGTATCGGCGCTGCTCGAGGAGCCCGCCGCCGGCGCGATGGTGATCGGCGCGATCGACGGCATGCCGGGGGCCGGGAAAACGACCCTGGCCGTGCACTGGGCGCACCTGGTG
This sequence comes from Streptosporangiaceae bacterium, assembly GCA_036490755.1. GTDB lineage: Bacteria > Actinomycetota > Actinomycetes > Streptosporangiales > Streptosporangiaceae > DASUBV01. The sequence continues at coordinate 1,706 of DASXDJ010000010.1, read as the reverse complement.
GCGGACCGGTTCCCGGACGGCCAGCTGTACGTGAACCTGCGCGGTTTCGGCCCCGGCGGGGCGCTCGGCCCGGCCGAGGTGCTGAGGGGGTTCCTGGCCGCCCTGGGGGTGACGCCACCGCAGGTCCCGGCCGACCTGGACGGGCGGGCCGCGCTGTACCGTAGCCTGCTGGCGGGCCAGCGGGTGCTGGTCGTCCTGGACAACGCGCGGGACGTGGCGCAGGTGCGGCCGCTGCTGCCGGGTTCGCCGGGCTGCATGGTCATCGTCACCGGCCGCAACCGGCTGACCGGCCTGGTCGCCAGCGACGGTGCCTGGATGCTCACCCTCGATGTCTTCCCGGCCGCCGACGCGCGCGAGGCGCTGGCCCGCCGGCTCGGGGGCGACCGGGTGGCGGCCGAGCCGGCCGCCGTCGACGAGATCATCGCCGCGTCCGGGCGGCTGCCGCTGGCGCTGGCCCTGGTAGCCGCGCGGGCGGCCGCGCATCCGGTGTTCCCGCTGGCCGCCATCGCCGGCGAACTGCGCGACGCGCAGGGCAGCCTGGACGCGTTCGCCCGCGATACCGACGTCCGGGCGGTCTTCTCCTGGTCCTACCGGATGCTCAGCCCGCCCGCCGCCCGGCTGTTCCGGCTGCTCGCCCTGCAGGCCGGCCCGGACATCTCCCCGGCCGCTGCGGCCAGCCTGGCTGCTCTTCCTGCCCGCCCGGCCCGGGCCCTGCTGGCCGAGCTGACCCGGACCCGGCTGCTCACCGAGTACGCACCCGGCCGGTACAGCCTGCACGACCTGCTGCGCTCGTACGCCGCCGAGCTGTGCGCCGAGACCGACCTGGACGGCGACCGCGACGCGGCCGCCTCCCGGCTGCTCAGCCACTACCTGCACTCCGCGCACCGCAGCTACCTGCTGCTCCAGCCGCACCAGCGGCTCCCCGGCCTGGAACCCGCGGCCGACAGCGCCGCGCCGGAGCAACCCGACGGCTACGCCGGCGCGCTGGCCTGGTTCACCGCCGAGCACCGGGTGGTCGAGGCTGCGGTCAGGTACGCGGCCCACCAGGGGCTGGTCCGCTACGCCTGGCAGCTCGCCTACGTCATGACGCCCTTCTACCAGCGCAGCGGCTTGTGGCACGACTGGGCGGCCACCGCCCGGACGGCCCTGGACGCCGCCCGGGCCGCTCGCGACCAGGACGGGCAGGCGTGCATGCACCGCATCCTGGCCGGCGCGTGCTTTCATCTCGGTGATAGCTCGGCCGCCCTGGCCGAGCTGGAGCGCGCCCGTGACCTGCTGGCCCGGCTGAGCCTGCCCGCCGAGCAGGCCTACCTGCACAGCAACTTCGGCAGCGTGCTCAGCCGTCTCGGCCGGCCCGAGGAGGCGATGACGCACCACCGGCGCGCGCTCGAGCTGTACCGGGCGGCGGACCTGCGGATCGGCGAGGCCTACGCGATGGCGGGCATCGGGTCGTGCGCCAACCGGCTCGGCCAGCCCGACCGGGCCATCTCCTCGATCGCGACCGCGATGGACATCCACGCCGAGCTCGGGGACGTCTACGGGTCAGCTGGCTCGTGGCAGAGCCTGGGTGACTCCTATCAGCTGCTCGGCGAGCCCGGTGCGGCCGCCGCGTGCCTGGAGCGGGCCATGGCGCTGTTCCGCGGCCTGGGCAGCCGCGCCGACGAGGCGGGAATCCTGGCCGCGCTGGGCGACATCCAGTCCGGCGC
>DASXDJ010000009.1:0-21837 GCA_036490755.1 Streptosporangiaceae bacterium | reverse complement strand
AGGCCTTGAGGTCGAACGAGCCGCCGCGCGCGGCCCGGGCGCGGTCCCGGCCCGCCAGCCAGGCCCGCTCGCCCAGCTTGTAGCTGATGGCCTGGCCCGGCGCGCTCAGGTAGCGCACGATCTCGCTGTCGATGAACTCCGGGCCCTGGCCGCTGCTGGCCCGGAAGAACTCGCCGGCCAGCTCCGGGGTCCAGGCCTGGCCCGCGCCGACCGGCGCGTGCGCGGGGACGGCCAGCCCCAGGTGCATGCCGATATCGATGATGATCCGGACGGCCCGCAGCTGCTGGGCGTCCAGGTAGCCGAGCCGGGCGCCGGGCGCCTTGAGGTAGCCCAGCTCGTCCATCAGCCGCTCGGCGTACAGGGCCCAGCCTTCCAGGCAGGCGCTGACCCCGCCGACGACGGTCTGGAACGTGGACAGCTGGTCAGTCAGGTAGGTCCACTGGGCCAGCTGCAGATGGTGGCCGGGGACCCCCTCGTGATACCAGACGCTGATCAGGTTCCACTCCGGGAACCGGGTTCGGCCCAGCGTCGGCAGCCAGGTCCGGCCCGGCCGGGAGAAGTCCTGCGACGGCCCGGTGTAGTAGGGCGCCGCCGCGCTGCCGGCCGGCGCGATCATCGCCTCGACGGTCTTGATCGGCTCGGCCAGCTCGAAGTGCGTGCCGTCCAGGTCGGAGATGGCCTCGTCCATCATCTGCTGCAGCCGCCGCCGGATCTGCTCGACGCCCTCGACGGCCTTGCTGTGCTCGTCGAGATAGCGCATCGCCTCCTGCGGACTGGCGCCGGGCAGCACATGCCGGGCCTCGTCCTGCATCTGGGCCAGGATCTCCCGGTATTGCGCCCAGCCCCACTCATACGTCGCGGCCAGGTCCAGCCGCGCGCCGGTCCAGCGCCGGGCCGAGCGCAGGTACCGCTCCTCCCCCATCCCGTCCGGCGTGCCGTCCGCGCGGGGCAGGTACTCAGCGGTCAGCCAGTCCCGCAGGTCGGCGGCGGAGCCGGCCGCCTCGGCCGCAGCGTCGTCCAGGTCGGCGCGCAGCGCGGCGGGCACGTCGGCGCCCGTGGTGAACTCCGCGAACCAGCCCGCGCCGCCCGCGGCCGCCAGCCAGTCGGAGATCTGGCCGGTGACCGTCTGGACCTGGCGCGGCGCGGCGAGCAGCCCCTGGCGGGCGCCCTCGGCCAGCGACTCGCGGTAGCCGGCCAGGGCCTGCGGGACGGCACCCATCCGGCGGGCGATGACGGCCCAGTCACCGGCCGTGGCGGCCGGCATGATGGTGAAGACGTTCCGGACGCCCTGCAGCGGGCCGAAGATATTCGACACCGAGCGCAGGTGCTCCCCCGCCGCGGCCATGTCCAGCTCGGCTTCCAGCCGCTCGCGCAGCAGCCGGGCGCAGCGCCGCTCCTGAGCGGCCGCCGCGTCGCCGTTGGCGGCCGGGCCGGGCCCGCGGCCCGCCTCCAGCGCGGCCAGCCGGGTCAGCGTGGTCCGGGCCAGGTCGTCGCGGGCCTGCTGCCCGGCGGGCGACAGGTCCGGCAGCCGGTCCTGGCCCGAGCCGGTCCCCAGCCGGGTGGCCAGGAGGGGGTCCAGTCCGGCCAGCGCCGCGACGTAGGACTCGGCCAGCGCGCGTACCGGCCGCTGTATGTCATCTGGCGTGATATCCGGCATGCCGCCATTGTGCCTTGTCACGTCACAGGCGCCTCACCGGTGCCGGCCTCCGCTGGCTGGTAGGCCCGGGCCAGCGCCGCGAACGCCAGCTTCGGCTCCCAGCCCAGGCCCTCCCGGCCGGTGCCCGGCCCGCCGGGCAGCATCTTCACCACCCCGTAGCTGGCCAGGTCCAGGTCGGCGCGCGGCTCATCGCGGTGCGGCTGGCCGTAACCGGCGAAGGTGAACCAGAACGCCGCGTCGATGCCCGCCTCCTCGAACGCCGGCAGCAGCTCGGTGAGGTAGCGGACCTGCTCGGCCTCGTCCCGGACATAGTCATCGTTCAGCCGCGGCGGATCGGCGTGCTCGTCCGCGATGGCCCAGCCCAGCCCGCCCCGGCCGGCGGCCCCGGCATAGGTGCAGCAGCCGAACTCCGTGACGGCGGCCGGCTTGCCGTGCCCGGTGAGCTGCCTGAGGCTGGCGGCGTAGCCGGCCGCGTTGTCCGCATCCCGGTAGGCGTCGGCAGCCACGATGTCGAACGGGGTCCAGTCCACCGGCTCCCAGGTTCCGGAGGCGTAGGTGATGCGGCCGCCGAAGCGGCGGCGGGCATCCGTGACGACCCCGGCCAGGAACCCGTTCAGCCTGCCCGGCATGGCCCCGAACGCGGCGCCCGTTCCCGGGCCCCGCGAGGTCAGGCCGGAGATCCGCTCATACACCGTTCCGCCGGGCAGGATCCCGGAGTTGAACAGGCTGATCTCGCAGCCGGTGACCAGGACCACCTCGGCGCCGGACCGGCGCAGCCGCTCGGCCCGGCCGGCGCAGTCAGCCAGCACCTGGCTGAGCTCGCCGGGACTCAGCTCGCACGGGAACGGGGCGAGCCAGACCTCCAGCCCGGCCGCGGCGGCCAGCTCCCCGGCGATGCTGAGCCGCTCCGGGTCGCCCCCGCTGACCCGGACGGCGGTGCAGTGCAGCTCGGCGGCGATGATCTGCATCTCGCGGCGGACCACGGCCGGGTCGAACTGCTCCCGGCTGTTGTGGCCGCCGGGGAAGAACCCGGTGTCGTAGTTGATGCCCTTGCCGCGCATTAGCGGGTCTCGTCCTCGATCAGCTTCTCCATCGGCCCGACGGCCAGGCCGCCGGCCATGATGGCCAGGCCGATCGCGCCCAGCAGCATGACCGTGCCCAGCCACACCATCGTGGTCACCGGCAGGGTGAACGCGCCGACCAGCCGGGCGACGCAGTCCGCCAGCAGCGCGGTGCCCCAGATGGCGCTGAAGGTGAGCTCCAGGCGGCGGAACCGCGGGCTGGCCGCGGCCAGCCGGTCCCAGGCAGCGGCCCGGTCCGCGGAGCCCCGGGTCACGAAGACCTTCAGGCCCTCGGTCATCAGCGGGCGGCGCAGCGCCACCGAGCCCAGGATAGCCAGCGCGATCACGCTGCTGACGACGGAGTCCTTGGCGATCATCATGCGCGGGTCACCGGTCCAGAAGCTGATCCCGATGCCGGCGATGTTCACCGCCAGCATGAGCACCGCCAGCACGTTGAGCCGCCGCTGGGCCACCGCCGCGAAAACTGAGCGAATGACCGGGACCACGCTGCTCAGCGCCAGTGACAGCCACAGGCTCAGGCCGAACGCGTCGCGCATCAGGTAGTAGGTGCCGAGCGGCACCGCGACGTCGATGGCCAGCGACCGCAGCGAGCTGGCCGTGGCCTGACCGCGGCCCGGCGCGGTGACGCCGGCCGCCGGGCCGACGGCCGGAGTCGCGCGGCCGGCAGTGGCGGCGGACGGGCCGAGCGCTGGGGTGGCATGCATGGCGGGAGCCTCCGTATCCTTGTCGCTGAGCATGGACCTAACATTAGGTCTGACCTAAGTTTCTGTCAAACCTAATTCTGTATTCGACCTAAAATCTGCTACAGTAGGGCCATGACCAGCGGACTGCGGGAGCGCAAGAAGCAGGAGACTCGCCGGGCGATCTCCGACATCGCCACGCTGCTGTTCGCCCGGCGCGGCTTCGACGCGGTCACCATCTCCCAGGTGGCCGAGGCCGCCGGCGTGGCCAAGATGACGGTCACCAACTACTTCCCGCGCAAGGAAGACCTCGTCTTCGACCGCGCGGACACGATCATCGCCGGCCTGGCCGATGCCGTCGCCGGACGCCGGGCCGGCGAGAGCATGCTGGCCGCGGTCCGGCGGTCCTACGCCGAGGCGGCCGCCCGGGCCGACGTCACGCTCGGCCTGGTCGGCCCGGAGTTCGCCCGGATGATCCAGAGCAGCCCGGTGCTGGCCAGCCGCGGCCTGGAGATCCTGGCCGCGCGCGAGCAGGCGCTGGGCGACGTGATCGCCGCGGAGACCGGGCGCGATGACGTCCAGCAGCGGATCGTGGCCGCTCAGCTGGCGTCAGTGCACCGGGTGCTGTTCGCCGAGGGCAGCGCGCGCAGCCTGGCCGGCGAGGCGCGCCCGGACATCCTGGCCGCGCTGACCGCGGCCGCGGAGCGCGCGTTCGACCTGCTGGAGCCCTCGCTGGGCAGCTACGGCATCCGCCCGGCGGACTGATAGCCTGCCGCCTTCGACGCGCACCGAAAGCGGCCCGAATCATGACCACCGCATCCGGCCCGGCCCCGGCCGGCGACCCCCCGCCCGAGGCGCAGGCCGCCGCGACCGGGGACGCCTCCCCTGCGGCGCAGGCCACCGCCGCGGAGGTTGAGGCGGCTGTCGCCGAGCGCACCATCTTCTTCTCCGACGCGGTGGTCGCGATCGCGATCACGCTGCTGGCCCTGGCCCTGCCGCTGCCGACCGGCATACACAACATCGACATGCTGAAGTCGCTGCAGGCCGACGGCGACGCCTACATCGCTTTCCTGATCAGCTTCGTGGTCATCGGCAATCACTGGAGCGCGCACCGGCGGCTCTTCCGCTACGTTGACCGGCTGGACAAGTTCGTGATGCAGCTGAACATGGTGTGGCTGCTGACGATGGTGCTCACGCCGTTCGCCACCCGGCTGGTCTCCGGCTCCGGAGCGCTCGGCATCCGGTTCACCATCTACGCCGGAGTTCAGGCCGTGGCCGGCCTGTGCCTGCTGCTGATGACCCTCGAGGTACGGCGCGGCCAGCTGCTGCGACCCGGAGCCCCGGAGTACATCGGCAGCGATCGCATCCGGGGCCTGATCGTGATCATCGCGATGTTCGTGATCTCGATCCCGATCTCGTTCGCGACGCCCTACGCCTACCTGTGCTGGGTCGCCATCCCCCTGGTGATGCGAATCCAGGGCCGGCTCTTCCCGGCCCGCCCGGGGCCCGGCGCCGATCCTGGCCGTCCGGCCGGCGACCTCTGAGGTTTACGCCTGCTCGCCCAGGCTGCCGCCCGCGGTCATCGCCATCAGGCGGACCAGGTCGCTGTCCCCTTCGGTGCGCGGCGGGTTGCGGATCACGTACTCGCGCATGAGCCGGAAGCATTCCACGAATGCCTCGGCCCGGTCGTTCAGCCGCTCCAGGTCGGCGGCCAGCTGATCATGCCGCGCCTGCTCGTCCTCGGTCCAGGCCATTCACGTCGCCCTTCTCCAAGCAGCAACCCCGTTTACAGGATTTCCAGATTGGCGCCGTTTTTAACGCTCACAACCGGATGATCCTGCGCAGGCTGCGGGATGAGCCGCGGCGAAAGCCCGCGAATGCAGCCGCGATCCCCCTCTGGGTGTACATCACCCGCGGGCCGCCAAACGCTACGCAGCCCGCCCTCCTCTTGCTGTTATCAGCGAGGGACGGGCGCTGCCGTCCCGGTGGTCACCAGCCGCGCAGGTCAACCGGCCAGACGTCGATCACGTCCTCGCCCGAGCAGATGTACATCCGCTCGTGGTAGGCCATCGTGGGATCGACGTGGGCCGGGATGAGCCGGACCCGGTCGCCCACCGGGCGCGGCGGCGAGAACGTGGCGTGCTCATCGGACAGGAACCACAGCGCGGAGCCTTCCAGCTCCGGGTTGCCATGGTCCATGCCCATCGTCTTGAGCCCGGCGTCGGCCACCGACCACTCCGGGTTAGCCGAGACCACCGTCGCCAGCACGAACAGGGCCTGGCGGAAGGGCAGGCCGAGCTTGCCGTAGGCGGTGTCCATCAGCACGTAGGACCCGGCCTGGATCTCGTTGGCCCAGGTGTTGATCGTGTACGTGCCGGTGCCGCCGGCCGAGATCAGCTCGCCGCCCACGTCGGCGTGGGCCGCCAGCAGCAGTTCCATCGACTCCCGGCACTGCCGTTCGCGCTCAGCGGCGTCGGCCAGCCCGACCACGTGCCCCTCGTAGCCCATCACGCCGCGTACCTGCAGGCCGCGCGCCCGGGCCAGGTCCGCCAGCGCGCCGGCGTCGCCCGGCGCGCAGCCGCACCGCGGCAGGCCGACGTTGACGTCGATGAGTACCTCGGGCACGCCGCCGGTCACCGCCGCCTCGATGGTCGGCTCGGAGTCCACCGCCACGGTGACCCGCGCGCCGTCGGCGACCAGCTTGCCGAGCCGCCGGGCGTCCAGGACCTCGTTCCCGAGCAGCAGGTCCTCGCCCAGCCCGGCGGCGGCCATCCCCTCGCACTCGCGGATCGTGGCGCAGGTGAACGACCGGTGCCCCGCCTCCGCCTGCCGCCGCGCGAGGCTGGTGCACTTGTGCGCCTTGACGTGCGGGCGCAGCCGCTCGCCGGGCAGCGCGGCGGCCATCACGTCGATGTTGTGCTGCAGCGCCCCGGCGTCTGCGATCAGCGCGGGCGTCGGCAGGTCGCCGATCCTGGCCGGCCAGCCGCCCGCGGTCACGGGAGCCGCCGGGGGGCGCCTGCAGCGAGGCGGGCGGGCGGGCGAGTCGCGATCATTCTCAAATTCGTACCATACGCGGTCAATCAGCCCCGGAGCTGGGTCGATGAAGCCCGCTGACCGAGTGCTGGCCCGCGGAGCAGCCGGGCGGATGGCGGCCGGAGGACGACGAGCTGCTAGCTCGCGGAGCCCGTCATCGGGCTGGCCGGCGATGGGCGGCGCAGCCCGGCGGGCGAGGCCCGCGGGTGCCCGCAGTCAGCCCGCCGGGGCTGCTTCCGGCGCGTCGCCAGCAGCAGCGGCCTCGCGGACGTCGGTCCTGCCGGGCGCGGCCGCGGGCAGGGCCCGCATGGGCCGGATGATGGCCAGGCCGGCAACGACGAACATCAGGCCGCTGATGCCGAAGATGGTGTCGTAGGGCCCGAAGGCGACTCCCGCGATCACCGCGTGGAAGCGCAGCAGGACGGTGCTGGACAGCACCCCCGCCAGGGCCATCGAAGTCAGGGACGCGATCTGCTGCAGCGGGCTGAACACGGCGCTGACGCGGCCCATCAGGTGCAGCGGCGTGGTCCGCAGCAGGAGCGGCCCGTCGACCGCGTTGATCACGCCCACCGACAGGCCGAGCACCAGGCCGGCCACCAGCGCCGGGGGCAGCGACGTGCAGCGGGACAGGACGACCAGGCCCAGTCCGCCGACAATCAGCCCCAGCCACAGCAGCTTGCCCAGCTGGACCCGGCTGGCCATCAGTCCCGTGCTCAGCGCCCCCGCGACCGCTCCCGCCCCGATGACCCCCGAGACTGTGCCCAGCCAGCTGGCCGAGACGTGCAGATTGTGCACGATGAAAAACACGCCGACGGCGTTGATGGCACCGACGCCCAGCATCGCGATCATGACACTGATCGCCATGCTGACCAGGATCTTGCTGGCCGCGAAGTACTTCAGGCCCTCGCGGAACTCTGTTCCGTAGCTGGCCCGCCCGGCGCCGGGCGGCGCCGGGGCCGCCGGAATGCGCATGGCCCGCACGCACAGGAAGGAGATGCCGAAGCTCGCCGCGTTCAGGATCAGGGCCCACTGCACGCCGAAGGTGATCAGCAGCGGAGCAGCGACCGGCGGCCCGAGGACCTGGGCAAACGCCGCCATCGCCTGGAGGTGCCCGCTGGCCCGGGCCTGATCGCCGGCGGGCACGATCGTGCCGATGACCGCCAGCCGCGAGGGATCGAAGAACTCGGCGAAGCAGCTCGCCGCCGCCAGCACCGCGTACAGGATCGCCAGCTGCCCGCCCACCGGGATCCGGTGCCGCAGCAGCGGCACCACCAGCAGGCCGGCGATGAGCAGGAACCGCGCGGCATCGGCGGTCAGCATGGTCCGGCGCCGGTTCCACCGGTCCACCCAGACGCCCGCGAACGGCCCGATGATCAGGGCCGGGACGGCGACGGCGATGAGCGCACCGCTGACGGCAGCCGGCGCCCAGGAGGCGATGACGCCGTCGCTGGCCCTGGCGATGACGGTGGCGATCCACAGCATGACCGTGATCAGGAAGACCATGTCGCCGAGCAGCGACACCGACTGGCCCAGCCAGAGCCGCTGCCAGTTCTTGTTCTGCCGTAACCCGGATGCCTGGTTACTCACCACGCGCCGCCTTCCCGCCGGTAACGGAAAACAAAGATGTCGTGAATGTCATATTCGCGCAACCGCCGCTGTCGGCCGGGGTGACGGCGCGCGGACCCGGGAACGGGCGCCGGCTGCCCCGGGCCCGGACGCTAAGGTCAGGTCCGTGAGCAACCGAGCGATCTTGATTACGGGGGCGTCGCGCGGGATCGGCCGCGCGATCGCCGAGGCCTTCGCCGCCGCGGGCGACCGGGTGGCGGTGCACCACCGGGCCTCGGCCGAGCTCGCCGCCGAGGTGGCGGCCGGGCTGCCGGGCACCGGCCATGCCGTCGTTCAGGCCGACCTGGCCGATCCCGCGGCGGTCCGCGCCATGGTGGACCAGGCCGCCGCCGCGCTGGGCGGGCTGGACGTGCTGGTCAACAACGCCGGGATCTTCAAGCAGCACCCGATCACCGAGGTGTCCTACGAGGAGTGGCAGGCCGCCTGGCAGGCCACCCTCGGGGTCAACCTGACCGGCGCGGCCAATGCCTGCTGGTGCGCGGTCCAGCACATGAAGGCGGGCGGCGGCGGGCGGATTATCAACGTGTCCTCGCGCGGCGCGTTCCGCGGCGAGCCGGGCCAGCCCGCCTACGGCGCCAGCAAGGCCGGCCTGAACGCCCTCGGCCAGTCCCTGGCCCGGGCGCTGGCCCCGCACGGGATTGCCGTTACCGGGGTGGCACCGGGCTACGTCGAGACGGACATGGTGACCGGGACGCTGGCCGGCCCGGCCGGCGACGAGATCCGCGGGCAGAGTCCCTTCGGCCGGATCGCCGCCCCGGCCGAGATCGCCGCCGCGGTGCTGTACCTGGCCTCGCCCGCGGCCGAGTGGGCCAGCGGCACCATCGTCGACCTGAACGGCGCTTCCTACCTGCGGAGCTGATGCACCGATGCGCACCGAGCTGATCGAGGTGTCCACGGGCACCCGCGAGACCGTGCTCAACCTGACGCCGCGGTGCCAGCAGTTCGTCACCGACGTGGCCGGCGGCGGCGACGGGCTGCTGCACGTGTTCGTGCCGCATGCCACCGCCGGGCTGGCGGTGCTGGAAGTCGGCGCCTACAGCGACACTGACCTGCTGGCCACGCTGCGCGACCTGCTCCCGGCCGACAACCGGTGGCGGCACCAGCACGGCTCGCCCGGCCATGGCCGGACCCACGTACTGCCGGCGTTCATCGCGCCATTCGCCTCGCTGCCGGTGGTCGGCGGCTCGATCGCGCTGGGCACCTGGCAGTCGATCGTCCTGGTGGACATCAACCCGGACAACCCGCACCGCAGCGTCCGGCTCTCTTACCTCAGCTAGCGGTGCCGGTGCGATAGCGTGGCGACCTCGCCGGCTACGCCGGGTGACACCACCGCAGCTGTCCCGGCGCCGGACATCACAGTCAGCGCAGAGGGCGGGTACGCACTATGAACGGGCAGCGTCCGGATATCACCGGGCTCCGGCGGGATCTCGACGAGGTCGACGGCGGGATCGTCCGGCTGATCGCGCAGCGCAGCGACATCATCACCGCGATCGCGGCGGTCAAGGAAGCCGGCAGTGCCGGCATCCAGGATGCCGGCCGCGAGCGGCAGGTTCTCGACGGCGTGGCCGCGGCCGCCGCCGAGCTGGGCGTCTCAGCGAGCCTGGTGCGGCGCATCTTCCGCGAGCTGATCAGCGACTCGGTGGCGCAGCAGGCCCGGCGGCTGACCGGTGACGACGAGGGCGGCCAGGTCAAGGTGGCCTTCCAGGGCGTGGCCCACGCCTACAGCGACGCCGCCGCGCAGAAGTACCTGGCCGGGCGCGGCCAGGAAGGTCAGCTGACCGGGTTCCGGACTTTCCGCGAGGCCGCCGCGGCCCTGCTGTCCGGGCAGGCCGACCTGGCCGTGCTGCCGATCGAGAACACCACCGCCGGCAGCATCAACGAGGTCTACGCCCTGCTGCGCGAGCACGAGCTGTTCATCATCGGCGAGGAGACCTGGAAGGTCGACCACTGCCTGGCCGCCGCGGCCGAGGTGCCGCTGACCTCGCTGCGCCGGATCCTGTCTCACCCGCAGGCCCTGGAGCAGTGCACGCAGTTCCTGGAGTCCGTCCCGCAGGCCGTCGCGACCAGCTACTTCGACACCGCCGAGGCGATGCGCGCGGTGGCCGAGCAGGGCGACCCGTCCGCCGCCGCGATCGGCTCCCCGGACGCGGCCGCCGCCTACGGGCTGACCGTGCTGCGGCACAGCATCTCCGACCTGACCGACAACTACACCCGGTTCGTGGTGCTGTCCCGCACGGCCGCCGCCGTCGACCTGCGCATCCCCTGCAAGACCAGCCTCATCCTGGTTACCGGGCACGAGGAAGGCGCGCTGCTGCGCTGCCTGGAGGTGCTGTCCGGCAGCGGCCACTCGATGACCAAGCTGGAGTCCCGGCCCAGGCCCGGCCGGCCCTGGGAGTACATGTTCTTCGTCGACATCGAGGGCAACGCCGCCGATCCGCGGACCGCGGCCGCCCTGGACGAGCTGCGCGCGGCAGCACTGTTCGTGAAGATCCTGGGCAGCTACCCGGCCAAGGCGCTGCGAGCCCCGGCCCGGGCCGGGGAGGTGACCGGCCAGCAGCAGCCCTCATCATCTGAGTCAGCAGCGGCGGGCGCCGCGCAGGACCCGGCCGAGATGCTGGAGGCCGTCGCCGCCGCACCGCGGCCGGCCGCGGGCCGGTCCCGGCACTACAAGCTGGTCGACCGCGCAGCCCGCCAGGAAGACACCCTGGTCGGCGTCGGCGGGCTGCTGATCGGCGGTGACGGCTTCGTGGTGATGGCCGGGCCGTGCGCGGTGGAGAGCCAGGAGCAGATCACGGCCACCGCGCGGTTCGTCGCCGATCACGGCGCGCACATCCTGCGCGGCGGGGTCTTCAAGCCGCGTACCTCGCCCTACTCGTTCCAGGGGCTGGGCTGGGACGGCCTGGACCTGCTGGTGGCGGCCGGGCGCGAGGCCGGGCTGCCGGTGATCACCGAGGTGATGGCCGTCGACCAGGTGCCGCGGATGGCCGGCGCGGCCGACATCCTGCAGGTCGGGGCCCGCAACATGCAGAACTTCGACCTGCTGCGCGAGCTGGGCAAGGTGGACCGGCCGGTACTGCTCAAGCGCGGCCTGTCCAGCACCATCGAGGAGTGGCTGGCCGCCGCCGAGTACGTCGTGGCCCAGGGCAACCAGCAGGTCATCCTCTGCGAGCGGGGCATCCGCACCTTCGAGAGCGCGACCCGCAACACGCTGGACCTGTCGGCCATCGCCGTCGTCCGGGAGCGGTCGCACCTGCCGGTCATCGTGGACCCCAGTCACGGGACCGGGAGCCGGCCCTACGTCGCGCCGATGGCCTGGGCGGCCCGGGCGGCCGGCGCGCACGGCCTGCTGATCGAGGTGCACCCGGACCCCGATGCCGCCCTGTCGGACTCCGAGCAGAGCCTGTCCCCGCCCCAGTTCGCCGCCCTCATGCGCCACCTGGCCGACGTCCCCGCCCTGCCGAGGCTGGCTACCACACCCGCCAGCAGCTAGACCGGGCGGGAAGCCTGACGCAGGGGCTGGCCGGGCCGTCCGGGTGGAGCCGGGCGGGCTCGGCCAGTGCTCCCCCGCGACCAGGGCTGGCCCCCAGGTGGCCAGGCTGGCGGGCCTGACCGGTCCTGAGCCTGGGGCGAGGAACCTGACTCGGGCCCGCCGGGCACCCCCCCCAGGACACCGCGGCGGAATTGCTCCCGCCCCGCCGTCCTGCCCGGTGCCGCGTACGCCGGCCCAGGCCCACTGCCGCAAGCGGCAGTTCCCCGGCGGGCCGTGTCTGGCGCCTCGCCCCAGACTTGTGCTAGCAAATCGTGTATTCCCGGCGCGGGCCATCCCCGGATTCCGGGGTCTGCCGGGCTGGACAAGCCGCCCTACAATCTGCGGCAGCGAGAGGTGTCACCACGGGCGGCCCGGCGGCCGCGCGGCCGCGACGTCCCGCTCCTCCCACCCCGACCGGCGACCCAGGCAGGAGGCTCATGGCGCCCCAGCCCAGCAGCGCGATGGCCGCCCGGGTCAGCACGCCGTCCGGGCTGGTCGTGGGGATTCCCGAAGGCGGCCGGCTGGTCTTCGGGCGCGGGCCCGACGCCGACCTGACGATCTCGGTCGGCCGCGGCCTGTCCCGCCGCGCCGGGGTCATCAGCACCGTGGCCGACGGCGTCTGGATCGCCAACATCAGCCGCACCCACGCCCTGTACACCGAGGGTGAGGGGTACCGGATCCGGCTACCGCGGATGGAGAACGGCGGCGAGCCGGAGAGCGGCTGGTTCCTGCGTGCGGGCACGGCGCTGATCGGCTCGCGGGCCATGCTGGACGAGGGCCAGGGACTGTCGGTGATGGTGGCCGGGCAGGGCGGCGACTGGAACGGCGACGCCGGCGGGATCCGCGCCGACGGCGACGCCACGGTGCTGCCGCTGTACCTGGACCCGATGACCAAGCTGTACCTGGTGGCCCTGATGTGGTGCCGGCCCTGGCTGCTGGACCCGGCCGCCACCCAGCCGCTGCCGCGCACGCCGGAGATCGCCCGGGCGGCGCTGGAGGTCACCGGCGCCTATCACGAGCTGGAGCGGTTCGACACCGATCCCGGCTACCGCGACAAGCTGTCCGGCCGGGTCGCCGAGCACATCAAGGTGCTCCGCCGCAAGATCAGCGAGCGCGGGCTGATCCGCGGCGATGTGCGGCTGTCGGATGAGGTGGTGGTCCGGGTGCTGATCGAGCACGGGATCATCACCGCCGCCGACCTCGGCCGGCTCAACGACCCGGCCTGGTGCTCCCGCCAGGAGGACCTGTGGTGGACCACGCCGTGACGGGCGCGGCCGCCAGGGCTAGGACGCGGACGGAGACGAGGCCGGGCGGGCGGAGGCTGACCCGCCGGGCGGCCCGCCCGAGCCGGGCGCCGGGGCCGGGACGACCCGGAACGGCACGCGCGCTCGCGCCCCGCCGGGCCCGGTCACGATGACGTGGTAGTCCCCCGCGGGCAGTGCTCCGGCGAAGAACTCGTGGCCCTGGTTGATGAGGTAATTGAAGGTGCCCACGGCGTCCACCGCCGGATAGACCGGGGAAACCTTGTGTACCCCGGGCCCGGTCAGCTCGACCGTCACCTGGCTGCCCGCCCGCCAGCCCGTGCCGTGCACCACGAATTCCGTGGTCACGTCCCCGAACGGCTGGACCATGCTGATCTTGGGCGGGCCGCCCGGCGCGACGGACCGGAATGTCGACGGGGGCGGGCCGGGCGGCGGGCTCGGCGGCGCGCTGACGTTCTGGGTGGTGGTCTGCGTCGGGGTAGTGCCGGGGTTGACCAGCAGCGCGCCGATGGCCGTGCCCGCCCCGATGAGCAGCACAGCGGCGGTCGCCCGGCCCGCAAGGCCCAGCACCGCCTCATGCTGGCGCCGCGGCCCGCCGGGCCCGCGCTGCCGCCGGCCGGGCCGCCGCCGCCCGCTCGCCGCACCCGCGTCGTCCGGGGCCGGCCCGGCCGCGGCCAGGCCGGGCAGCGCCGTGCGGGAGGCGTAGGTGGCACCGTCGGCGCCCGCCTGGCTGGGACTACTGGGGCTGCTGGGGTGCGAGGGGTGACTGCCGAACTGGCTGCCCTCGCCCGGCCGGCTCGGGTTGCTGGGCGCGCTGGTCAGGCTGGCCTCGCTGCGCTCGCCGGGCAGGCTGGCGCCCGGCTCGAACTGCGGGCTGCGCTCGAACTCGGCGATCAGGTCCATCGCCGGGCCGGTCAGGTGGGAATGCGGGCCGCCGGGCGCGGCGGTGTCCAGCAGCGGCCCGAGGCGGGTCAGCAGGGCCGCCGACGTCGGCCGGTCCCGCGGGCTGCGAGCCAGGCAGGCGGTAATGATCTCGGTCAGCTCAGCAGGCAGCCCGGCCAGGTCGGGCGGCTCGGTAGCCAGCCGCACCAGCACGTCCATGACGGTCTCGCCCTGGTAGGGCGGGTGCCCGGTCGCGGTGAACAGCAGCGTGGCGCCCAGGGCGAACACGTCGCTGGCCATCGATGCCTGGCGGGTGTCGCGGGCCTGCTCGGGCGCCATGTAGGCGGGCGTGCCGACCGCGCCGCGGGTCACCGTCAGCTGGATCCGCTCGGCCGCCCTGGCCACGCCGAAGTCGATGACCCGCGGGCCGTCCGGGGCCACGAGCACGTTCGACGGCTTGAAGTCGCGGTGCACCAGGCCGACGTTGTGAATGGACTCCAGGGCCTCGGCGCAGCCGGCCGCGAGCCACCAGATGGTCTCCAGCGGCTGCGGGCCGCAGGCCCGGACCAGGCGGCTCAGCGACGGCGCCGGGACGTAGGCGGTGGCCAGCCACGGCACGTCCGCCTCGGGATTGGCCGCGACCACGGCAGCGGTGAACAGCCCGCTAACCCGGCGGGCGGCGGCCACCTCGTGGGCGAAATGGTCGCGGAAACCTGGCTCCTCGGCCAGCTCAATCTTGATGGTCTTGACCGCGACCAGCCGCCCCGCCTGCGACCTGCCGAGGTAGACCTGACCCATCGCGCCGGAGCCGAGGCGGCCGAGCAGGGTGAATGGCCCTATCCGCTCGGGATCCCACCTGCGCAGCGACTCATGGATGGGCTGCGGCACCTTCATTGACCTCCAGTGGCCCCGGTTGCCAGGTCACCATACTGCCGAAATTCCCGGCACGGGAGCCGGGAAATTGTCGATGCGTGACCGTTCTGCAGCCGACCGTGCCGGTTGCCCGCCCGGCGCCGGGCGGGTGATGCTGGGCAGACAGCCAGATCCGGTATCGCGAGAGGCAGGACAGCATGGCTGCACCCGCCGTCACCGGGCCGCCGGCGAGCCGCCCGCATTACCAGCTGGTCATCGACGGCCGGCCCGCCGAGGCCGCGTCCGGGCAGCGCTATGAGTCGGTCGACCCGTTCCTGGGCGCGGGCTGGGCCACCGCCGCCGACGGTGACGGCCGCGACGTGGACCTGGCCGTCGCCGCGGCACGCCAGGCGCTGGCCGGGCCGTGGGGGCAGCTCACCGGCTTCGGCCGGGCCCGGCTGATGCGCCGCCTGGCCGACATCATCGCGCGCGACGCCGGCCAGCTGGCCGAGGTCGAGACCCGTGACACCGGCAAGCTGCTGCGCGAGATGCGCGGCCAGCTGGAGGTCATCCCGGAGTGGTTCCACTACTTCGCCGGCCTGGCCGACAAGCTGGAGGGGACCACGATCCCCGTCGACAAGCCCAACTTCCTCGTCTACACCCGGCGCGAGCCGGCCGGGGTGGTGGCCGCCATCGTGCCCTGGAACTCGCCGCTGCTGCTGCTGTGCTGGAAGCTGGCCCCGGCGCTGGCGGCCGGCTGCACGGTGGTGGCCAAGCCCAGCGACTACTCCCCCGCCTCCGCGGTCGAGCTGGCCGGCCGGATGGCCGAGGCCGGGTTCCCGCCGGGGGTGTTCAACGTGGTGACCGGGTTCGGGCCGGCCGTGGGCCAGGCGCTGGCGGCGCACCCGGACGTCGACAAGATCGCCTTCACCGGGTCGACCGCGGTCGGCGCGGAGGTCGCCCGGGCGGCGGCGGGCAACATCACCGGCGTGCTGCTGGAGCTGGGCGGCAAGTCCGCGCACGTCGTCTTCCCGGACGCGGACCTGGACGCAGCCTGCAACGGCGTGCTGGCCGGGGTGTTCGCGGCCACCGGGCAGACCTGCATGGCGGGCTCGCGGCTGCTGGTGCACCGCAGCGTGCACGACGAGCTAGTAGCCCGGATCACCGCGCGGGCCGCCGCCATCCGGCTGGGCGACCCGCGCGCCGCGGACACCGAGATGGGCCCGCTGGCCACCGAGCCGCAGTACCGCAAGGTTCTGTCGTTCCTGGATTCGGCCGCGGCCGAGGGCGCCACGGTGGCCGCCGGCGGCCGGGCGGCCGCCGCGCTGGGCGGCTTCTTCGTCGAGCCGACCGTGCTGACCGGGGTCACGCCGGGCATGTCGGTAGCCGGCGAGGAGGTCTTCGGGCCGGTGCTGGCGGTGCTGCCGTTCGACACCGAGGACGAGGCCGTCGCCCTGGCCAACAACACCCGCTACGGTCTGGCGGGCGCGGTGTGGACCAAGGACGTGCACCGCGCGCACCGGGTCGCGCACGAGCTTCGGGCGGGCACCGTCTGGGTCAACGCCTACCGGGTCGTCGCCCCCGACGTGCCGTTCGGCGGGTACGGCATGAGCGGGCTGGGCCGGGAGAACGGGATCGACGCGGTGCGCGAGTACACCCAGACCAAGGCCATCTGGGTGGAGCTCACCGGCGGTACCCGCGACCCGTTCACGCTCGGCTGACCCGGGCGCGGGATGACCTTTATCACGTTCCGCGCCGCGACCCGCCGGCCCCGGCTGCCGGGATTCGGCGGCTGCCGGCTGGTAGCGTTTCGGCCTCGTGAGCACCCCCGCCCCCGCGATCGGAGATGACGCGCGCCAGCCCGCCCCCGCGCTGCGGGTGGACCTGCTGGAGACGCTGCGTCCCTGGCAGCAGGCCGCTTATCGCGAGTATTTCCGGGTGCCGCGCAGAGACTTCCTGGTTGTCGCCACGCCGGGGGCGGGCAAGACAGCGTTCGCGCTGACCATCGCCGCCGAGCTGCTGGCCCGGCGCGAGATTGCCGCGATCACGGTCGTCACGCCGACCGAGCACCTCAAGTACCAGTGGGCCGCCGCGGCGCACCGCACCGGGATCGCGCTCGACCCGGCTTACCGCAACAGCCAGGGCCCGGCCTCGGCCGACTACCACGGCGTGGTGGTGACCTACGCCCAGGTGGCGGCCCACCCGGCGCTGCACCGCCAGCGCACCTCCGGGCGGCGCACGCTGGTCATCTTCGATGAGATCCATCACGCCGGCGACGCCCTGTCGTGGGGCGAGGCGGCCCGCGATGCATTCGAGCCGGGCCGGCGGCGGCTGGCACTGACCGGCACCCCGTTCCGCAGCGACGCGAACCCGATCCCGTTCGTCACCTACCTGGAGGAGCCCGACGGCGGCCGGCGCAGCAGCGCCGACTACGTCTACGGCTACGGCCCGGCGCTGGACGACGGCGTCGTCCGCCCGGTCATCTTCCTGGCGTACTCGGGCGAGATGCGCTGGCGCAGCCGGGCCGGCGATGAGCTGTCCGGCACGCTGGGCGCCCCGATGACCCCCGACCAGCTGGCCTACGCGTGGCGGACCGCGCTCGACCCGGACGGCGAGTGGATCGGCCGGGTGCTCGAGGCAGCGGACCGCCGCCTGACCGAGGTCCGCCGCGGCATGCCTGACGCGGGCGGGCTGGTGATCGCCAATGATCACGCCGACGCGCGCGCCTACGCGGCGCTGCTGCGCCGGATCACCGGGACCCGCCCGGTCGTGGTGCTGTCCGATGACCCGGCCGCGAGCAAGAAGATCGCCACGTTCACGACGTCGCAGGACCGCTGGATGGTCGCGGTCCGGATGGTCTCCGAGGGCGTGGACATCCCGCGGCTGGCCGTCGGCGTGTACGCCACTTCCACCAGCACCGCGCTGTTCTTCGCGCAGGCCATCGGCCGGTTCGTCCGGGTCCGGCACCGCGGCGAGACCGCCTCGGTGTTCCTGCCCTCGGTCCCGGTGCTGCTGGGCTACGCCGCCGAGCTGGAGGCCGAGCGCGACCACGTGCTGGCCCGCCGCGGCGGGCCGGAGGACGAGGAGCGCGAGCTGGCCGAGGCGCAGCGCCAGCGCAGCACGGCCGACGAGCTGGACGAGGCGCCGTTCAAGGCGCTGGAGGCCTCCGCGCACTTTGACCGCGTGCTGTATGACGGCGGCGAGTTCGGCACCTCGGCCGAGGAGGAGGACTTCCTCGGGCTGCCGGGGCTGCTGGAGCCGGAGCAGGTCCGGCTGCTGCTGCGGGGGCGGCAGACCACCGGGCTGCCGGCCCGCGCCGTGGCCGGCGGCCCGGACGCGCCAGCGGTGGCGGCCAGCCCGCACGCCGCCGGGCTGGCCAGCGTCGTCCCGGCCCAGGCCGGCAGCGCGGAAGCGGTCGCCGTGCCGGGCGGCGGCGCGTCGGCGCGGGAGAACCTGGCCGCGGCGCGCAAGGAGCTGAACGGGCTGGTGACAGCCTGGCATCACCGCACCGGCCAGCCGCATGGCGTCATCCACGCGGACCTGCGCCGGTCCTGCGGCGGCCCGCCGGTGCCGCAGGCCACCGGAACGGAGATCCGGGCCCGGATCGTCATGCTGCGCAAGTGGGCGGCGGAGCGCCGCTAGACCTCCCGGGGCCGCTGGCGCGGCCCGGTCAGGGCACGACGGTGATCGGCCAGCGGCTGGCGCGGACCAGGTGCACCGCGAGCGAGCCCACGAACCGGTGGCCGGCCTTGGTCGAGGCCCCGACGATCACCGCGTCGGCGGGCAGCTCATCGGCCAGCCGGACGATCTCGGTGAACGGGTTGCCCTCGCGCTCGACGAACTCGGCGTGGATCCCGATCCGGGCGCTCTGGCTCTCGACCATCTCGCGCAGCTCGGTGGCGATGTCGTCATGCGCTTTCTGCATGGACGGGATGGCTGCGATCCCCACGCCGGCCGCAACACTGTAGGTGCGCACGTACAGGCAGACCAGGCGGACACGCTGGCGGGAGGCCAGGCCGGCAGCATAGGCGCCGGCCCGCAGCGAGGTGTCCGAGCCGTCAATCCCCACCAGCAGTACGGGGATGCCCGGATGCGGGTCATTCACGCCTCAACGGTACCGATCCGGGGCGGGCCCGGGCACCGCGTCACCGAGCCGTGACCGGGCCGATGCGCTGTTACCAGCCGTAGATCCGGGCCGGCAGCCGGCCGGCGTGCACCTGGTCGGGGCCGGGGTAGGTGACCATCACGACCATGTCGTCAGGGTCGCGCCCCTCGACCGCCGTGGAGCCCTCGCTGGCCCGGGTCTGCCGGAAGGCACGCCGGTCGCGCAGTGCCTGCTCGCACCGCTCCAGGGCAGCCAGGCCGGCCACGGTCCAGACGACGTACTGGACGCCGACCGCGCCCAGCGGGTGCACGGCGTTGCTGCCCATCGCCCGCAGGATGAGCTGGGCGCCGCTGCTGCTGACCAGCAGCGCGGCGGTGGGGCTGCGGTCGGCCACAGTCAGCTCCAGCACGCCGGTATAGAAGTCCACCGAGCGGTCCAGCTGCTGCACGAACATGACCGCCGCGCCGATTCGTGCCTCGTGCGCCATCGACTCCCCCATCCGGGCCGGCGCCCCCGGGCCCGCCAGCCCGGGTGTCAGAGCGCAGCATGAATGTATGACACCCGGTGCCCGGTCGCGGGGGCGGCACGGCGGTGCGCGCCGCCGCGCGGCGGTTTTCGCTACCCTGGCCTGGCGCGGACGGCGGCCGCCCTGCCGTCCGCAGGCCGGGCGCAGCCGCGCCCGCCTGCTTTCGGCCGAGCAGACGGGACGGACCAGGATATGAAAGTGGCCTGGCCGCACATCAGTGACCCGGGCCTGTCATCGCTGAGATTCGCCATCCGCGCGGCGGTCCTGATACCGGCCGTGTTCGCGGTGGCAACCCAGGTGCTGCAGGATCCGCAGCTGGCCGTCTTCGCCGCCTTCGGGTCCTTTGCCCTGCTGGCCTTCGTCGACTTCCGCGGCACCGCACGCAGCCGCCTGACCGCCTATGTCTCGCTGGCCGCGGCCGGCGCCGTGCTGGTGGTGCTCGGCACGCTGTGCTCGCGCAACGCCTGGCTGGCGGCCGGCTCCATGGCCGTCGTCGGCTTCATCATCTTGTTCAGCGGCGCAATCAATGGCTACTTCGCCGGCGCGGCCACCGCGGCCATCCTGCCCTTCGTGCTGCCGGTGTCGCTCCCGGCGCCGATGTCGGTCGTCGGGTCGCGGCTGGCCGGCTGGTGCCTGGCCGGGGCCGTCGCGATAGTCGCTGTCATGCTGGTGTGGCCGCCGCGCCAGGCCGGGACGCTGCGCGGCGCCGCGGCGCGCGCCTGCCTGGCCCTGGCCGAGGCGGCGGACTGCGTGCTCGGCGGGCAGGAGGAGGTCATCGGGGCCCGGCTGACCGCCGCCGCGGACGCGGTTGACACGCTGCGGGGCAAGTTCGAGGCCACCTCGCACCGGCCGACCGGGCCGACCCGGCAGGCCGCGGCGCTGGCGGCCCTGGTTGATGAGCTGCGCTGGCTGCTCGGGTCGCTGCGGATGGCGGCCGAGTCCGCCGGGTCGCTCATGTGCCGCGCGGAGAACGGGCAGGCCATGGCGGCCGCGGCCACGGTGCTGCGCGGCGCCGGCCAGCAGCTGGCGGGCCGCAGCCGCGGCGCCCCGGACACCACCGCGCTGGACGCGGCCCAGGAGGCCGTGACCGAGGCGCTGACCCGCCGGTTCACCGAGCTGCCCGAGCTGCCCGACAACCAGACGCTGGAAGACATGGTGGGCCGCACGTTCCGGGTCCGGCTGATCGCCTCCACCACCCGGCAGATCTCGGTCTACGCGGCCGAGGCCAGCACCGGCAAGGCCGCCCGGCCCGGCCGGCCGGTCGTGGCGGCCGTGCGGGACTTCGCCCGCGAGCATGCCGCCAGCCGGTCGGTCTCGTTCCGCAACGCGGTGCGCGGCGCGGCCGGGCTGGCGGTCGCGGTGTTCATCGCCCAGCGCGCCGGGCTCCAGCATTCGTACTGGGTGGTGCTGGGGACCTTGTCGGTGCTGCGCTCTAACGCGCTGGGTACCGGCCGGTCCATCGTCGGCGCGCTGGCCGGCACCGCGGCCGGGATCCTGGTCGGAGCCGGGATCCTGCAGCTGCTGGGGGCCAGTGACCCGGTGCTGTGGGGGGTGCTGCCGGTAGCCGTGCTGCTGGCCGCCTATGCCCCGCGGGTCATCTCCTTTGCCTTCGGTCAGGCCGGCTTCACCATCGCGCTGGTCATCCTGTTCAACCTCATCGACCCGATCGGCTGGCGGGTCGGGCTGATCCGGATCGAGGACGTCGCGATCGGATTCGCGGTCAGCCTCGGCGTGGGCCTGGTCTTCTGGCCGCGCGGCGCCGCGCTCGTGCTGCGGCAGAACATCGGGCTGGCCTACTCGCGCGGCGCGGACTTCCTGTCGGTAGCGGTGGGCCAGCTCACCGCCGGGGCCGGCGCGGGCGACCCGCACCGGGCCGAGCTGGCGGCCACGGCGTCGCTGCACCAGCTCGACGATGCCTTCCGGCAGTACCTGGCTGAGCGGTCAGCCGGCAAGGCCGACCCCGAGAGCGCCGGCCGGCTCGTGGCCGGGGCATCAAGAATCGTCCGGGCGGCCCGGTCCATGGCCGCGGTGAAGGTACCCGCGCCGGACGCCGCCCCTGGCGGGCCTGCCGCCGCCCCTGGCGCGCCTGCCGCTGGCCGTCGCGACAGCGCGAGCGGCCCGGGCGGGACAGCCGGCAGCCTGGCCCTGTACAGCGCGGCGCTGGACGGCCAGGCTCAGGCGGTTCGCGCCTGGTATGTCACCCTCGGCGACTCGCTGGCCAACGGCACCTCGGTCCCGCAGCCGCAGCGCACCACCGACCCCGGCCGGGACCAGCTGCTGGCCTTCGTGCGCGAGGCCCTGGCGGGCAGCGACCCCGCGGTGCTGCGCACGGCCTTCGTGGTGCTGTGGACCAGCCAGCACCTGGACATGCTGCGCCGGCTGGAGGCCCACCTGGGCCAGCAGGCGCTGGCCGCGGCCAGCGCGCTGCCCGCGGTTCCCGGCGGCAGCCAGGCCGGCCCCGCCTAGCCCGCAGCGGCGAGCGGCGAGCTAGCCGCCCAGCCCGAGCGCCGCGGCCAGCTGCCGGTAGCCGGCCATCGGGTCGGCACCTGGCTCGTCGAGCAGCTGCACGCACACGTGATCGGCGCCCGCCTCCAGGTGCGCGC
>DASXDJ010000008.1:0-13214 GCA_036490755.1 Streptosporangiaceae bacterium | reverse complement strand
CCAGGTCCGACCAGTCGACCGGGCGCCCGGCGTCGACGGACAGGATCAGCCGCGCGAAGCGGTAGATCCGCGCCACCCGCTTCGGGGTCACCCCGACGTGATACCTGAACTGGGTAGCCAGGTGGGTGCTGCTCACCCCGGCGGCATCGGTCAGAGCTCCGACCGGGACGGCGCCGTGCGAGGCCGCCAGGCGCCCGCCTGCGTGCCGGACCAGGCCGGCGTCAGGTGAGCTGGTTGATGCGCACCAGGTTGCCGGCCGGGTCGCGGAAGGCGCAGTCGCGGATGCCGTAGGGCTGGTCGGCCGGCTCCTGGACGACGTCGGCGCCGCTGGCCTGAACCCGCTCGAAGGTGCTGGTCAGGTCCGTGGTGGCCAGGATGATGGTCGCGTAGCTGCCCTTGGCCATGATCTCGGCGATGGTGCGCTTCTCCTCCTCGGTCAGGCCCGGGTCGACGGCCGGCGGATGCAGCACGATCGAGGTGTTCGGCTGGTCAGCAGACCCGACGGTGATCCAGCGCAGCCGCCCGTAACTCACGTCGTTGCGTACCTCGAAGCCCAGCACGTCGCGGTAGAAGGCCAGCGAGCTCTCGGGATCATCAGCCGGCAGGAACGTGGCGTTAATGATGAGGTCCATGCTGGTCATGCTAGGTGGGCCCGGGGCTGCCCTGCTTCTTGATTCCTGCTCAGCTGCCGGGCCGGCGGGCCGCCCGGCGGGCTAGCCGTGCAGCACCGGCGTGTAGTGGCAGAAGTGCACCCGGGCCGGCGCCGCGGCATGCATCCGGCGCACCGACGCCCGCCAGCTGGGCACGTCATGGGCCTGGCCCGGCGGCAGGTCGCCCTCGGCGGCGTCGGCGTCGGCGTACTGGTCCGGGGTGTAGGCGGCGTCGCCGGCCAGCAGGTCCCGGCTGCCGTCAGCGGCCTCGACGAGCACGGACTGGTGGCCGGAGGTGTGCCCCGGCGTGGTGATGACCGACAGGCCGGGCACGATCTCGGCGTCGCCGTCGAGCAGCTCGAAGCTGGCGTTCATGAAATCGAACCAGTCGTAGATGTCGCGGGCCTCGCGCTGGCAGCGGTCCAGCTCGGCGCGCTGCACGTAGATCTTCGCGTGCCCGAACACCGCGTTCTGGCCGCAGTGATCGAAGTGCAGGTGGGTGTTGATGACCAGGTCGATATCGCCGGGGACCATGTCGATGTCGGCCAGCGCCTCGGCGGCGGTCCGGTTCACCAGGCGCCAGTCGCGCAGCAGGTCCGGCCAGCCGCCGACGCCGGTGTCCACCAGCACGGCGCCGCCGGGGTGGGCGACAACGAACCCGTGTACCGGCGTGCCGGGGCCGTCGTCGGAGACGTCCAGGGTGGCCAGGTGCAGGCGCTTGATCTCCAGCGTCATCGGGACCGCCTTCGCGAGAGTCGAGGGGAACGGGCTCCGTGGCCATTGTGCGGGCCGGGCCAGCGCGGTTCGCGGCCGGGGTGCGCGGCGGCGCGGCGGGCGGGGCCGCGGATGGCAGGCATCCGGGACCGGTACCGGCCGCCTGTGACAGGCTGATGACGTGAGCGGCGAAGAACGTGACGGGGTGGCCCTGACCAACCTGGACCAGCCGCTGTTCGCCGGGGCGAACGCGACAAAACGGGATCTGGTCGACTACCTGGACGTGATGTCGGGGCGGATCCTGCCGGAGCTGTCCGGGCGGCCGCTGTCGGTGATCCGGGTGCTGCGCGGCCAGGACCCGTTCATGCAGAAGAACGTGCCGAAGTACGCGCCGGGCTGGCTGGAGACCGTCACGGTCTGGGCCGAGACCTCGCACCGCGAGGTGACCTACGCCCTGTGCAACGACCGCCGGTCGCTGCTGTGGTTCGCCAACCAGCGGGCGGTCGAGTACCACCCGGCGCTGCTGGCCGCCGACGCCAAGGACTGGCGGCTGTTCCTCATCATGGACCTGGACCCGCCGTCGCCGGAGGCGTTCGGGCTGGCCGTGCAGGCCGCGCTGCTGGTCCGCCAGGCGCTGTCCGACGCCGGCCTGCAGGCCGCGGTCAAGACCAGCGGGGCCAAGGGCGTGCACGTCTTCACGCCCGTCGCCGCGGGCACCAGCATGGACGACGTGGCCGCGGCGACCCGGGCGATCGCCGCGCGGGCCGAGCGGCTGGACCCGGCCCTGGCCACCACCGCGTTCATCAAGGACGACCGCGGCGGCAAGGTGTTCCTGGACTCCACCCGGGCCTACGGGGCGACCGTCATCTCCGCCTACAGCCCGCGGATCCGGCCCGGCACGCCGGTGTCGTTCCCGCTGCCGTGGGCGGACCTGGAGGCGGTGACGCCGGGCGAGTTCACGGTGCACACCGCGCCGGGGCTGCTGGCGGGCCGCGACCCGTGGGCGGAGCTGATGCCCGAGCCGCAGCAGCTGCCCGCCGCCCTGGTCGCCGAGGGGCACACCATCCCGGTCGCCCGGGTGCAGGCCATGCATGAGGGCAAGCGCCGCGCCCGGGCCCGCCGGCAGACGGAGCAGTAGGCCGCTGCCGACGGCCCGCTGGCCGTCAGGGCGCGGCGGTGCCGAGGACCTCGCGCATCAGCCGGGCGATGCCGGCCGGGTAGATGACCTCGGCAGTGGACTCCAGCTCGGCCAGACTCCACCAGCGCCAGGCCGCGATGCCGTCGGCGGCGTGCATCGCCTCCACGCCGCGGATCTCGCGGCCCGGCGTGCCGGTCCGGGCCAGGTACAGCCGCTCGAACTGGCGCGTCCGCCGGTCGCCGTGGGTCAGCACCCGGGTCTGCGCGAGCACCTGGTCCTGCAGTGCGATGTCGTCCCAGCCGGTCTCCTCGGCCAGCTCGCGCAACGCGGCCTGCGGGTACTCCTCGCCCGGGTTCAGGCCGCCGCCCGGGGTCGACCAGTGCCGGCCGTCGGGTGGCTGGTCGTCGTAGCGCATCAGCAGGACCCGGTCCAGCGGGTCGAGCAGCAGCACGCGAGCAGCGCGGCGCAGCGGCAGGGAGTCAGGTTCCGGCGCGGGATCGGGCAGCTCCATAGCTCCATTCTGCCGGGCATCCCGCGGCGGGCCGCGCGGCCGCGCCCGGCGCGGCGGCGCGAGGCGGAGCGAGCCGCAGGGGACAGCAGCCCGGATCCGGGGCAGGATGGATCAGGTGAGCAGTGCTGACCTGCTGAGTGAGGCGGCCGCGGAGCTGTACGCGGCGGGCCCGGATGCCTTCGTGGCCCGGCGCGGCGAGCTCGCGGCCCGGGCCCGCGAGGCAGGGGACGCGGCAGCGGCCCGCAAGATCGCGGCCCTGCACAAGCCGACGCGCTCAGCGTGGCTGGTCAACCAGCTGTCCCGGGCCGCGCCGCAGGCCGCTGACCAGCTAGCGGGCCTGGGCGGGCAGCTGCGCGCCGCGCAGGACAGCCTGGACGGCGCCGCCATCCGGGACCTGTCGCGGCAGCGGCGCGAGCTGCTGGACGAGCTGACCCGCCAGGTTTTCGCCGTGGCCGGCCTGCGGCAGCCGCCCGCCGCGCTGCGCGATGAGGTGACCGGCACCCTGGGCGCGGCCATCACGGACCCGGAGGTTGCCGCCGGCCTGCGCGCGGGCACCCTGACGAAGGCCGTGCAGCGGGCCGGCCTCGGGGACCCCGAGCCGGACCTGGCCGCCGCGCTGGCCGGGTCGGCGGCGGCCCTGGCTGACCCCGGCGGCGACGGGGACCCCGACTCGACTGTCGTGCGGCTGCCGGCCCGCCGTCCGGCAGCCGGCCGCGACGGCGCGGGCGCCGCGGACCACAGCCGCCCGGCGGCGCGGTCCGGGGCGGCGGGCCAGCCGGGCAGGGCCAGCGGCGGCGTGAAGGGGAGCGGCGCGACGGCAGGCGGTGCGAAGGGCGCTGGCGGCGCCCGGGTCACCGAGCTGGCCGCCGCGCGGGAGAAGGCCGCCCGTGAGCGCCGCCAGCGGGCCGTCGCCGAGGCGGACCGGGCGCTGGCCGCGGCGGACCGGGCTGTCCGGAAGACCTCCCGCATCGAGCGGGAAGAGGATGCCGCCGTCCGCGAGGCAGAAGCCGAGGCCGACGACGCCCGGCGCACGCTCACCGAGGCCCGGCAGCGGCTGGCCGATGCGCGCCAGCAGGCGCAGCGCGCCCGGACCGCGCAGAGCCGGGCCCAGAAAGCCCTCGACCGGGCCCGGAGCTGAGGCCGGGCCAGCGCCGCGCCCTACGGGTCTTCGCTGGCGAGGGTTACCGACCTGGTGACGGCCGGCCTGGCCGCCGGGGGGCCCGGCTGCAGGACGTACCCCGCTGGTGGCCTGCGCGCCTTAGCTGGCGTGCTCGTGCCGGACGCGGACCACGAGCTTGCCGGCGGCGCGGTCGTGCTCCATGTCGTCGTGGGCCTGCGGTACCTGCTCCAGGCCGTCGTAGACGCGGTCCGCGGGGAAGGCCAGCCGCCCGTCCGCGACCGCGTCGAGGATCTCCTGGAAGGCCTCCCGGGGCAGGTCGGCGGCGTCGCCGAAGTAGCCCGCCAGCCGCACGCCCCTCGGCAGGTACTCATTGGGGGAGAAGTCCCGCACCGTCCACTGGTTGGACAGGCTGCCGCTGAAGCAGGCCGTGCCGTGCACGCGCACCGCGCGCAGCGTGTCGGGCAGGGTCGGCGTGCCGACCAGGTCGAGGGCGGCGTCGACGCCGTCCGGGTACAGCTCCCGCACGGCGGGCGCGACCTCGCCGGTGTCGAGCAGGGGGTGGTCGACGCCGCGCTCCTTCAGCAGGGCGAGGCGGCCGGCCTGCCGGGTGGTGGACAGCACCGTGGCGCCGCGCCAGGTGGCCAGCGCGGCGGCGGCCAGGCCCACCGAGGAGGTGCCGCCGCGGATCAGCACGGACTGGCCGGGCTGCAGGTCCAGGCCGGTGGTGAGCGAGCCGTAGGCGGTCTGCACCATCTCCGGCAGGCCGCCGAGCACCTCCCAGGGCAGGCCGGTGTCGACGGGGATGACCTGGGACAGGGGCACGGAGGTGTACTCGGCGTAGCCGCCGTCGTAGGTGCGTCCCATGTCGCCCATCATCGCGACGACCTTCTGTCCCCGATCCAGCCCGCTGCCGGCCGGGGCCGCGTCCACGGTGCCGGCCGCCTCGATGCCCGGCACCCGCGGGAAGCTGACCCCCGCGCTCAGGCCCAGCCGGAGTTTCAGCTCCGAGCGGTTGAGGCCGAACGCCTCGACGCGGATGCGCACCCACCCGTCTCGCTCGGGCGGCAGCGGGAGCGTGGTCAGCCGCA
This sequence comes from Streptosporangiaceae bacterium, assembly GCA_036490755.1. Lineage (GTDB taxonomy): Bacteria > Actinomycetota > Actinomycetes > Streptosporangiales > Streptosporangiaceae > DASUBV01. The sequence goes on along the minus strand of DASXDJ010000008.1, from coordinate 7,993 downwards.
GGCTGGCGACGGGACCGGGGGCGGAGAGCCGGACGGCGCGCATGGTGGCCGGCGTGGACGGCATGGGGCCTGCTTTCTTCTCGGGCAGGAGGGTCGGCCTTCCCTGGGCGGGAGGGCCGGTCGGCAGTGTTCAGCAAACCCGGCCGCCGCGGTTTCATTCCCGGCCGGGGCCGGCCAGCCGCAGGCGGCCCGCGCGTCCGCCGGAGCGGTGAGCCAGTTGCGCCCGGCCGCCGTTCTCACTGATATGGGGATCAGGCCGGCAATTCCCCGCGCCGGCCGCGGCCACCCGAGCGAGGAAGACGGCCATGATCGCGCACGCCGCCGAGTTTGCCGCCGGTGCCTGGCTGGCGCTGCTCGCCGTGACCTCCGTCGTCGCCCGGCCATGGTGGCCGGCCGCCGCCCGGCCCTGGCTGTCGGGCACCGCGTCCTGCCCGTTAGCGCCCGGTGCCGGGCGGCCCGAGCGGCCCGCCGTGGTCAGCCTGCTCGCCGGGCGCCTGGCCCGGACTGGCTATCCGGCTACCCTGCTCGACCTGGCCGCCCGCGGCTGGCTCAGCCTGGCCGAGGCCGAGCCGGGCCAGCTCATGTGCGCGCTGCCGGCCCGGCCGCCGGCCGGCGAGCTCACCGCCTACGAGCAGCGGGCCCTGGCCCACGCCGCGCTTCGCGCCCAGCTCACCGGGACCGCTCCGGCGGCCGCGCTCGGCTCCGGGTTCGAGATCGGCGACCCGGAGTTCGCGGAGCAGTTCGCGGCGGACGTGCAGGCCGAGGTGACGGCGCTCGGGCTGCTCACCCGCCGGATCAGCCGCGCCTCCTGCACGCTGCTGGCCCTCTGGCTAACCGGCGCGCTGGCCCTCGGCATCGCCGCGCTGGCCGTCAGCAGCTACGCGGGCTGGATCGTCGCCGTCGTCCTCGGCTACGTCGGCGGGCTTCGCCTGCTGGCCATGCTCTACGCCGGCACCCGGCTGACCGGGGCCGGCCGGGCCGCCCGCGCGCACTGGCGGGACTACCGGGCCGTGCTGCCCGGCGCGCAGCCCTGGCAGGCTGCCGGCGGCGACCGCGCCGTCGCCTTCGCCGCGGCCCTCGGCGAGGCACCCGAGGCGATCGCCGTCTTCGCGCCGTCGGGCCGGCTGCTGTGGTCGGCCTACACCGGGAGCTGGCGCCAGGTCCGCGTCGGTGACCCGGCCGAGCAGTACGCGCCCGGGCCGGGCGCGCTGGCCGGCGTCACCGCCCTGCTCGCCCTGTTCGCCGCGGCGGCGCTGGTCATCACCGGCCAGTGGGGGCTGAAGTGGGGCGCGGCGTTCACCGTGTTCCCCGGCTGCATCTGGTGGGGCAGCTGCTGGTATGTCTACTTTCGCGCGGCGGCGGCGCGGCGGCTGACGCCCGAGGCCGAGTTCGACGGCCTGGTGCTCCGGCGCTGGACCTACGTCGAGAGCGGTGATGAGAACTCAGCCGACGTCACGCACTACCGCGTGGCCATCGACGACGGCCAGCGGGACCAGGCCTGGGCGCTGAGCATCGGCCAGCCGGCCTACGACGGTGCCCGGGCCGGGATGATCGTGCACGCCCGGGTCGACCCGCGGCGCAACCGCCTGCTCGACCTCAGCCCGGCCCGCCCGGTGCCCGGCGCGGCGGAGCTACCGGGGCCGGATGCGCCGCCCGGCGGGCCACCGGACCCGGCTAGTCCTGGTGGTGATGGCTCCACTGCGGGCCGACCCGTGCCCAGTCCGCCGCCCACGAGGCCAGCCGCCGGCGGTTCAGCCGCCACCGGGTAACCAGCACCAGGGTGGTCAGCAGCATGGCCAGCGCGGTCAGCGCCGCCGCGGCGGTCACCACGACGCGGTCGCGGGCCTGCGCGGCGCTCAGCGGCAGCGGCTGCGGCGCGCCGGCCCGGTTCAGCCACACCGGCACCACGCTGCCCGCCCGGGTGCCCGCGAGCACCGGAACCCGCCGCGTCGCCACCGTGCCGTCCGCCGCCACCCAGCGCGCGGGCTCACGCTCTGTCCACGCATGCGAGCTGCCGCCCGACAGCGGCCCCGGCGCGGCCTTCAGCAGCATCGCCGGAACCCGGTGCCAGGTCTGCTGGGCCTGCCGGGCGGCCGCGGCCTGGGCGTGCCCGGACCAGATCGCCCCGGCCGCCGCGAGCGGGCCGAGGATCAGGAACAGCGCGAGGGCGGCGGGCAGCAGCCAGGCCTCGACCAGGTCGCTACGCCGGCGCAGCGGATTGTGATCCGCGCCGAGCCGGCGGGCTAGTCTCGTCCACGTCGCTGTGGGCGTCGTCATCGCGCTCACCTCATCGGGCAGGCCGCCGCACTGCGGCCCGTTCCCCTGATTGTCGTACTGCCGTCGCGATGCCGCCAGCCCGGGGGTTGTGATGACCAGCGGCAATGGTCCGGGACGCCGTATCGTGACAATGTCACGATACCTCCGGACCCGCCCGGGGATCGCGCCGCCCGCCGCCGGGCTGCTGCCCGCGGCCGGCCAGCCGAGCAGGAAGGCCGTGTCATGGGGACGCTCGTCACCTACCACCTCGCCGGTTCCGTCGCCGCGATCACCATGGACGACGGCAAGGCCAACGTCCTGTCGCCGGCCATGCTCGGCGCGCTGAACGCGGCCCTGGACCGCGCCGAGTCCGACGCGGCCGCCGGTGCCGCCGGCCAGGCGGCCGGGTGCGCCGTCCTGCTCGCCGGGCGGCCGGGCATCTTCTCCGGCGGCTTTGACCTGTCAGTCATCCGGGACGGCGGCCCGGCCGTGGGCCAGATGGTCACCGCCGGCTTCGAGCTGGCCGCCCGGATCCTGTCCTTCCCGCTGCCGGTCGTCATCGCCTGCACCGGCCATGCCGTCGCCATGGGCGCGTTCCTGCTGCTGGCGGCCGACTACCGGGTCGGTGCCGCGGGGCCGTTCCGGATCACGGCCAATGAGGTGGCCATCGGCCTGCAGGTGCCGCCGCCCGCCCTGGAGCTGTGCCGCCAGCGGCTCACTCCCGCCGCCTACTCCCGCGCGGTGATCCTGGCGGACGTGTTCGCCCCGGCCGACGCCGTCAGCGCCGGCTTCCTCGACGAGCTCGCCCCCGCCGCCGACCCGGTCGAGCCGGCCCGGGCCGTCGCCGGGCGGCTGTCCGCCCTGGACCGGGCGGCGCACGCCGCCGCGAAGCTGAGCGTCCGCGGCGCGGCGGTGGCGGCCATCCAGGAATCGCTGGCCGGCCAGCGCGGCGCCGGCGCCAGCTGAGCGCGGAGCTATCCCGGACGGGGCGGGGAGCAACCGGTGCCCAGGATCAAGCAGCGCACCAGCGAGCTGCGCGAGCACATGCTCAGCGTCGCGGTTGCCACCCTGGCCGACGGCGGTGTCGCCGCCTTCACGACCCGGCGCGTTGCCGGGCAGGCGCAGACCTCCACGCCCGCGGTGTATGAGCTGTTCGGGGGTAAGGCCGGGCTGGTCCGCGAGGTGTTCTTCGAGGGATTCCGGCGGCTGGGCGAGCGGTTCGGCGCCCTGGAGGCCACCGCGGACCCGCGCGCCGACCTGATGGCCGTGCTCGGCGCGTTCCGGGAGTTCGGCCGGGACAACCCGGTGCTGGCCGAGCTGATGTTCTCCCGGCCGTTCGCCGACTTCGACCCCGGGCCGGCGGAGCTGGCCGCGGGCAGCACGGTGCGCGAGTTCATCGTCGCCGCGGTCCGCCGCTGCACCGCCGCCGGCCTGCTGCACGGCACCGACTCCGACATCGCGCACGTGCTCGTCGCCCTGGCTCAGGGCCTGGCCGCCCAGGAAGCCGCGGGCTGGCTCGGCGCCTCGCCGGCCTCCCGCGACCGCCGCTGGGCCCTCGCCGTCACCGCCGTGCTCGCTGGCCTGGCCGCTGACCCGGCTCAGCCAGCCCGGCGGGGGCCGGCGGCGGAAATGCCGCCGGCCCCGCCAGGGCCCCCGTAGCTCAGTGGCTGTAGAGCGGGACGCCCGTGCCGCCGAGCGTCGTGGTGACGTGCAGGTACCGCGGCCCCTTCGCGCCGCAGGCGCGGAAGCTGTAGGGGATGGTCAGCGACCGGTAGGCGCCGGGCGGGTACACCCGCAGGCCCGCGGCCTGCCGCGGCTGGCATGTGCGGGGCGGGTAGTTCGCGGCGTCGGCCAGGTACAGCTCCATGTGCGCCGTCGCGCCCCGCGCCAGCGTCACCAGGCGCGGCGCGTGCGCGTGGTCGCGGGCGGCGGCGCTGCCCAGCTGACCGCCATGCGGCCCGAAGGCCGACACGCCGGGATAGCCGTACAGCGTGCAGGTGCTGCGGGAGATGTTGGACACCTCCAGCTGGTAGCCGAGGCTGCCCGCGGCCGCTCCGGCCGGGATGCCGAGCCAGGCGACGAGCTGGCCGGAGGCACAGCGCGGCGCCGCGGCGGGGGCGGCGTGGCCGGCGGTGCGGCCGGGCGCGGCCAGGGCCACGGCCGGGATGAGGATGGCCGCGGCGGCCGCGGCCGTGGCGGCGGTGACACGCCGCGCCATGTGGCTGGTGATGCTCATGGTGATTCCGTTCTTGGCCCGGGCGGCCAGTGGTGGTGCTGCCTGATGTGGTGCTCGGGTGCACGGGCTTCCGGAAGCGAGGCGCGTCGGCATCGTTGTCACCTTCTATGACCACTAATCCGGCCTGCCGGTTGCACCGGATTCTGTCCGGGACTGTCCGCGGCTGGCCCTGGGTCACGGCTTGCGTCACGCACGTGCGCAGCGCAGGCGGCAGGCGCGGCGGGGCCCGGGCTTTGCAGAACGGATTACTGGCGAGTAACTTAGTGTCCGGGAGCAGACAGCGAGCCGGCCGCGGCCGGCGGGATGAGGAGCGACATGAGCGCAGACCAGGGCAGCGGCGCGGGGTTCTCGCTGGACCTGGCACCCGATGTGCGCGAGATGCGCGGCTGGGTCCGCGAGTTCGCCCGTGAGGTGATCCGCCCGGCCGGCGCGGAGTGGGACGAGCGCGAGGAGACCCCCTGGCCGGTCATCGAGGAGGCGGCCAAGATCGGGCTGTACTCCCTGGACTTCTTCGGCGAGCAGTGGCTCGAGCCCAGCGGCCTGGGCCTGGTCGTCGCGTTCGAGGAACTGTTCTGGGGAGACGCGGGCATCGCCCTGTCGATCGTCGGCAGCGGGCTGGCCGCAGTGGCGGTCGCCAGCAACGGCACCCCCGAGCAGGCCGGCGAGTGGCTGCCGCAGATGTTCGGCACGCCGGGCGACATCAAGCTCGGCGCGTTCTGCTCCTCCGAGCCTGACGCCGGCAGTGACGTGGGCGCGATCCGCACCCGCGCCGTCTACGACCAGGCCGCCGATGAGTGGGTGCTGAACGGCACTAAGACCTGGGCCACCAACGGTGGCATCGCCGACGTGCACGTCGTCGTCGCCTCGGTCGACCCGGCGCTGGGCAGCCGCGGCCAGGCCACGTTCATCGTCCCGCCGGGAACGAAGGGCCTGTCGCAGGGCCAGAAGTTCCGCAAGCACGGCATCCGCGCCTCGCACACCGCCGAGGTCGTGCTGGCGGACGTGCGGGTGCCCGGCCGCTGCCTGGTGGGCGGCAAGGACAAGCTCGATGCCCGGCTGGCCCGGCTGGCCGAGGGCCGCAGCGGCGGCGAGCAGGCCGCCATGAAGACCTTCGAGGCCTCCCGCCCGGCCGTGGCCGCGATGGCCGTCGGGGTGGCCCGCGCGGCGCTGGAGTTCGCGGCGGACTACTCCGCCCAGCGGGTCCAGTTCGGCCGGCCCATCGGCCAGAACCAGGGCGTGGCCTTCATGCTCGCCGACATGCAGGCAGCGGTGGACGCGGCGCGCCTGCTGACCTGGCGGGCGGCGTGGATGGCCCGGTCCGGGCAGTCGTTCGAGCACGCCGAGGGATCGATCTCCAAGCTGGTCGCCGGCGAGACCGCGGTCCGGGTCACCGAGCAGGCCATCCAGATCCTCGGCGGCAACGGCTACACCCGCGAGTACCCGGTAGAGCGCTGGCACCGGGACGCCAAGATCTTCACCATCTTCGAGGGCACGTCGGAGATCCAGCGCATGATCATCGGTAGGGCCGTCACCGGGCTTGACGTGCGGTGATAACCGCAGGTCATGGCGCTGATGCTGGGTCTGAGCGAGGTCCTGAACTCGGACTTCTCGAGGCTGGTCGTTTGCCCGTTATTCCTGGTTGGCTCCCGTCAATTCCCGGCGGCGTGCTGAGTTGGTGCTGACCCCCTAGCCGTGAGGCCCGTCTACCAAGCTGAAGCGGCTGCGGCCGTAACCGGCTTGCAGACACGCCCGGTACCGCCACCCAACCATCAGGGCTGCGCTGCCGATCTGCCTGATGGCCCCGTACTCGACCCGCCCGGCGCCCAGCGCGATCACTGCTTGATCCAACCCCACCCCAGGTAGCCCTATGGGACGCCTGCGACCGTTGCCGCGTACGGTTAAGGGTCTGTCGCCCCGTCCTGGTAAGGGATGTAACGCTCAGATCATGGCGCTATGACGTGACGCGCATTCAGCGGCTACGAGTCAGAACTCGACCCGGAACTTCGGAGTGAACTGGACGGCAGTCGGGCGGATGGCTGCGATCCGGTCGACTCGGTAGCTCCGCAGTTCTCCGTGGTCGTTCACCACGAACAGGACGAGGTTGCCGTCTTGGGTGTGGCGGAGGGAATAGGGCTCGACGCGACGCGGACCCTGTCGTCCCAGTTCCGCTTGGTAGTCCACATCGACCATGAGCCGGTTTGCGCCGGCGTAGCGCAGTAGCTCCAGGGGAACGCGGCGCCGCCACGACGTGATCGCCTTGGGCGCTTCCCAGGTGGCGTCGAGCTTCCCGTACTGCGCTCGTGGAAGCGCCGGCGTCCGGAGGGTGCCGTCAAGCCAGGAGAAGACGTCGGCGAGGCTCTCCCAGAAACCCTGGAAGGGGACGAGCGGCCTGGGGAGCTGGTGGCCGAGCATATTCTCCCATTCACTCTCGATCTCGGCCCGGAACGGCGAGGAGCGGATGATCTCGGCGGTCGGTACCTCGATCCCGGCGTGGGCGCACTTCTCTTCGAGCACACGGCGCACGCCCCTGGCAAGTCCGGCGAGGTCGGGGTGGCGGTGCAGGTGGACAACGTCGTAGAGATCGCGTGGACGGCAACGCTCGGCGAGTGCCCGGAGCTTTTCACCGAACAGCTCTGCGATGGAGTAGCAGAGCACCCCATCGATGGGGAGCCGATCGCTGTATGGGTGTCCGATCCGCCGGAACGCGGGACGATCGGCCAGGACCTCGTCGGCAGTTAGGTCCAGCTTCACCTTCGGCATCGTCGGGCTGCCATTCGGACCCCGATAGGCGATCCGACCCTGGGCGGTGGGGTTCCCTCGCTTGTTCCGCTTGCGCTGGAAGGACCTGTCGTCAAGGACGAGTTCGAGACCGGACTCCTCGCGTATCCACTCGGTGACCTCACCGAAGATGGGCATGAGCGCTTCGGGTTCTTCGGGGCCGCCGTCGACGATGGTGAAGTCAAGGTCCTCGGAGAACCGGAACGTCTCGTAGTAGCACTTGCGAAGACAAGTGCCTCCTTTGAAGATCCAGGTGCGGTTCAGCTCGGCGTGGCTGGCGATGCCGGCCAGAAGCCATCCGAGTACGTAGTCCTTCTCGATGACGTCTTGGTCGAGCACCCACTCGGCTCGCAGCGCGGCGAGTTCCCGCTGGGGGATCACGACGCACCTTCCTGGACCACTGTCACATTCACCCGGAGCCCCCACTTCATGACTCGGCGGCCTCTAGATGGCCCGTCAGGGTCGAGGTTCGAGATGCCCGAGGACACTCGCTCCTCGCAGGCGGACAGCAGAGCGCGCTGATCAATCTCGAGCGTCTCGATGAGGTAGCCGAGCCGTTTGAAGACAGCCCGGTTTCCGAGTCGGTCCCCGGCTGCTACCAGGAGCATCGGGTCATGCTCATCGACGAACGCGCTAAGCACTTCGGCGCCGTGGCGGATTCCACCGCCGAGCATCGGACGGTCCAGGATGTCCACCACCGTGCGTGCAGGGTCGGCAAAACGG
>DASXDJ010000007.1:0-2534 GCA_036490755.1 Streptosporangiaceae bacterium | reverse complement strand
GCGCAAGATGGCGGTCGGCTCGCGGGTCAGCGGCCAGTGGTTGACCAGGACCGTGGGCAGGCCGCCGTCCCGCTCCGCCAGCCGCCGCTCGGTGAGCTCGACCCGGGCCTGGCACCAGGCCTCGCGGCTGGGGTAGGGGTCCGGGTGGAGCACGGTCTCGTCGGTGCCGACCACGCCGGACTCGTAGGCGACGGCCAGGCCCTCCTCCTTGGTGGCCGTCCCGGCCGGGCGGAACGTGTAGTCGTAGAGCAGGAACAGCGGCGCGATGGTGACCGGCCCGGCCGCGTCCTCCCACACCGGGTAGGGGTCCTCCGGGGTCAGGACCCCCGCGCTCCGGCAGATGCTCACCAGGTGCCGGTAACGTTCGTCCCCGCGCAGCTGCACCGGGTCACGGGGATGCGTCCACAGCTCATGGTTGCCGGGGACCCAGATCACGACCGCGAACCGGTCGGCCAGCGTGCGCAGTGCCCACTCGATGTCCTCGACCTTTTCCGCGACGTCCCCGACGACCAGCAGCCAGTCGCCGGGCGCCTGCGGTCGCAGGCCGGCCAGGGCCGCCCGGTTCTCCGGGTAGCTCACGTGCAGGTCGCTGATGGCGAGCAGCCGGAGTGGGTCGGCGGGCATGGTGTCGATGGTAAGTGCCGGCCGGCGGATGGCCGGCTGGCGGCCGGCGTCCCGCGGGCCGGCCGGTCAGCCGCGGACGCGGGCCAGCACGAGCGTGATGTCGTCCTCGCCGTGGTGGCACAGGGACCCGGTGACCAGGTCGCACGCGCTGGCCAGGGTCGCGCCGGGCTCGCGCAGCGAGCGGCCGAGGGCCTCGCGCATCGCCGCCGTGCCGGCGTCGACGGGCTGGTGGCGGCTCTCCACGAGGCCGTCGGTGTACAGGGCCAGGGTGGCACCGGGCGGCAGGCGGAGCGGGACGGCCTCGAACGACTCGACGCCCAGCCCGAGCGGCAGCCCGGCGGGCAGGTCGAGCACCTGGGTGGCGCCGTTCGCCTCGACCAGGACCGGCGGCAGGTGCCCGGCCTTGGCGATGACGCAGGATCCGTCGGCGGGGTCGATGACGGCCAGGATGCAGGTCGCGAACGCCGTGACGGTCATGCCCGCAGCCAGCCGGTCCAGCCGGCGCAGCACCTCCTCGGGCGGCAGGTCCAGGTCGGCCAGGGTATGCGCGGCCGTGCGCAGCTGGACCATGACCGCCGCCGCCTCGGGCCCGTGCCCCATCGCGTCCCCGACGATCAGCGCCGCCTTGCCGCCGGGCTGGGCGACGATGTCATGCCAGTCCCCGCCGACCACGCTCTCGCCGACCGGCAGGTAGCGGTGCGCGACCTCCAGGCCCGGCGGGCTCACCGGGCGGGCCGGCAGCAGGCCGCGCTGCAGGGCGGTGGCGATCCGCCGCTCCCGGTTGTACATCCGGGCATTGTCGATGCACAGCGCGGCCCGCGCCGCGAGCTGGCCGGCCAGCTCGACGTCAGCCCGCCGGAACTTCGGGCTGGCCATGGCCCGGGCGAAGATCACGCACCCCACGACCAGCCCGCGGGCGATGAGCGGGACGGCCAGGTACGACCCGAGGCCGGCCGCGATGGCCTGGCCCTCCGGGCTCGCGCTCAGCCGCTGCAGGGTGGCGTCGTCCAGGTGGCGGTACAGCACCGGGCGACCGGACTCCATCGCCCGGGAGACCGGCGAGTCCCCGGCGAACACCAGCGCCTCGCCCGGCGCCAGCAGCCGGTCGGTGTCCGCGGCGGGATACCCGGCCAGGCAGGTGACCAGCCGCCGCAGCACCACCGGGCTGCCCGGCTCGGGCGGGAGGAACTCGTCGGCGGCCAGCATCCGCTCGGGCACCACGATGCCCGCGGCGTCGGCGAAGCCGGGCACGGTAAGGTCCACGGCCTCGCGGGCCGTCTGCGTCAGGTCCAGCGTCGTGCCGATCCGGGTCGCGGCCTCGCTCAGCAGCACCTGGCCGGCCCGCCGCGGCACCCGCTGGGCGATCATCAGCGCGCCGGCCCCCGGCTCGGCCAGCGGCTCGCAGCGCAGCGCCACCGTGTCGCCGCCCGCCAGGGCCATCGACAGCGTCGCCGTCCAGACCCGCCCCGCGCGGGCCTCGCTCAGCGCCTGCCCCAGCAGCGGGGCGTGGCCCGTGCCGGGCATCAGCGCCTCGCACATCTCGTGCCCGACGATCGCGCGGGCCGTGCAGCCGAACAGGCGGGCCGCGGCCACGGTCCAGGTGGCCACCCGGCCCTGCGCGTCCAGGGTAAAGGTGGCCAGCCCGGCCAGGTCCGGGCTGCGCGGGCCGGACGGGGCGGGCAGCCCGACGCCGGCTACGTGTGGCTCCACCGGTATGTGCACCAACCTTGACGACGTATTCGCCGGTCCCCCTGCGTTCTCCCGGGCCATTGCCGCTCGGCCGCCGGCCGGCCGCGGCAGGGCTCAGGCAGCCCCCGCAAGTACCGTGGGATAACGTGCAAAGAAGAAAGGTATCGCACTAACAGCAGTTACACAGGACAGAACGCTGACATCCGGCAATCGTGGTGAAT
>DASXDJ010000006.1:0-36144 GCA_036490755.1 Streptosporangiaceae bacterium | reverse complement strand
CCGGCGCTGGCGGTGGCGCTGCTGACCGGCCTGCTGGGCGCCGTCGCGCTGGCCGCCCTGGCCGGGGCCCGCCGCACGGACTCGGCCTACGGCCGGTACCTGGTGGCGGTCAAGGCCAGCGATGCCTTCGTGAACGTGCCCGGCCGGATTCCCGGCATCCCGCTGGACCGACCGATGGAGCTGATCGCGGGCCTGCCCGGGGTGCGGTCGGCGGCGAGCTACATCGGGCTGGCCGCCAATCCGGTCGTCCACGGTCACGTGGCTGACTCGTTCCTGACCAACGACCTGATCGGCAGCTTCGCCGCCGGGCGGGCCGGCGGCGCGTACTTCGACCAGGACCGGATGACCGTGCTGGCGGGCCGGATGCCGCACGGCACGGGCCAGATCGCGGTGAGCCCGGCCATCGCCCGGATGTTCGGGGTCGGCGTCGGCGGGCGGGTGACGTACCAGCTGCAGAGCCAGAACCCGCGGACGTACGCGGTCACGACGCTCGGCAACCGGTCCTACCGGGTCACGGCGATCGTGGAGGTCCCGCCGGTCCTCGGCGACCCGTCCGATGCCCAGGAGGGCGCGATCCTGCCGCCGGCGGCCACCCGGCAGGTGCTGGCCTCCTACGAGTACGCGTGGGTCGGGGTCCGGCTGGCGCCCGGCTCGGGCGGCATACCGGCCCTGCAGCACCATCTTGCCGGCCTGGCCGGCACCGTCCGGCAGCTGGCCGCCCGCCAGCACTTCCAGACGCCGGGCCTGTCCTTCGCCATCAGGAATTCCGCGCTACTGCGCGGCGAGGTCCAGCAGGCGATCCGGCCCCAGGCCGTCGCGCTCAGCCTGTTCGGCGCCTTCGCCGCCCTGGCCCTGCTCGTGCTCGCCGGCCAGGCCATGGGACAGCTGCTGGGCCGCGCCGCGCCGGGCATCACGGCCGGCCGTGCCCTGGGCGCCACGCGCGGCCAGGCCGCGCTAGCCGCCAGCCTGCCCGGCGCGGCCGCCGTGCTCGCCGGTGTTGTCCTGGCCGCGGCGGGCGCGGTGGCGCTGTCGCCGCTGGCTCCCGTCGGGCCGGTGCGCCGGTTTGACCCGGCGCGCGGCGCGCAGTTCGACGGCCAGGTCCTCGGGGCCGGGGCCGCGGTGCTGGCGGTGATCCTGCTGGTCCTGCTGGCCGTCCTGGCGGCCCGGGCCGTGCGCCCGGCCGCGGCCCTCCCCGTCCGCCGCCCGTCGGTGCTCGCGCAGCTGGCAGCCGGGGCCGGGCTGTCCGCGACGGCGGTGATCGGCAGCCGGAACGCCATGGAGACGGGCTCGGACCGGGTTCCCGTCCGGGCCGTGCTGCTCGGGTCGGCCGCCGCCGTGATGGCCGTCGTCACGGCGGTCGTCTTCGGCGCGAGCCTGACCGGGCTGCTCAGCCACCCGCCGCAGTACGGCTGGAACTGGGATGTCCTGATCCAGGCCGAGGGCGGGTACGGCAACTTCTACCCGGAGGCCACCATGCCCCGGCTGATCCGCGCCGAGCCCGCGGTCGCGGCCTGGTCGGAATTCGGGTTCAGCCAGGTCGCCATCGGCACGCGGGTGGTGCCCGCGATGGGCGTGCAGCCGGAGCGCGGCACAGTCGAGCCGCCGACCACCAGCGGCCACCCGATCTACGGCGACGATCAGATAGAACTGGGCGCCGTTACCCTCCGCCAGCTGGGCAAGAAGATCGGCGACACCGTCGAGGTGGGCCAGCGCCACCTGCCGCTCACCATTGTCGGAACCGTGACGCTCCCGTCGTTCGGGGTGGCCATCACCGACCACGTCTCCCTCGGCCAGGGGGCCATGATGTCCGAGGCAACCCTGCTGCGCGCCGAGGGGTCGGCGGTCCACCCGGTGTCGCCGGCGCAGGTCTCTCAGGCGGCTCCGTCGGCAGTGGCCATCGACCTGGCTCCCGGCACCACCGCCGCGCAGCGGCGGCACCTGATCGCGACGATCAGCGCGGCTAACCCGGACGGCACCCCGGGCGGGACCTACGCGCTGCCCCGCTCGCCGGCCGCGGCCGTCGTCGACGCAGCGCAGATGGGCAGCCAGCCGCTGGCCCTGGCGCTGGGACTGGCGGCCGCGGCAGTGCTCTCGCTCGCGCTCACCATCCTGGCCGCCGTCCGGCGCCGCCGGCGCGAGCTGGCCCTGCTCAAGACCCTGGGCATGACGCGGCAGCAGCTGGGCGCCACGGTGGCCTGGCAGACGACGCTCACGCTGCTCGCCGCATCCGCCGCCGGCATCCCGCTCGGCATCGCGGCCGGCCGGTGGGCGTGGGAGGCCTACTCCGGGTCGCTCGGCATCGTCCCGGCGCCGCTGGTGCCGGCCGGGATCCTGCTGGCCGGGCTGGCCGGGCTGCTGGTGGCCGGCAACGTGCTGGCCTCGGGGCCCGCGGTGATCGCGGCCCGGACTGCCCCGGCCGCCGTGCTGCGGGCCGACTGACCGGCCGCGGTGGCCCGTATGGTGCGCGCCGGCTGGCCCCGGCGGTGCCCGGCTGCCCGGCGGGCGGCCACAATGGCGGGACACCGGACCGGAGGGATCGCATGCCCGCAGCCCAGCCACCCGGCGGGGGTCCCGCGCCAGCGCCGGGCCCGCCCGTGACATCCGACGCCACCGGGCATCCGCTTGACCCGCTGACCGCCGCCGAGATCGAGCAGGCGGCCGCGCTGGTCGCCGCCCGGTACGCCGCCGGGCCGCAGTGGCGGTTCGCCTCGGTCGAGCTGGCCGAGCCGGGCAAGGACGCGCTGGCCGGCGGCCGGCCAGTCCCGCGCGAGGCGATGGCGGTGTGCTGGAACACCGGTGACGGCCAGGCCTACCGGGCCCGGGTGTCGCTGACCGGCGCCGCGGTGACGTCCTGGGAGCACCTGCCCGGCCAGCAGCCGAACCTGACCGTGGATGAGTGGCACGAGTGCGACGCGATGCTGCGCGCCCACCCCGAGGTCATCGCGGCACTGGCGGCGCGCGGCCACGAGGATCCGGCCCTGGCGCTGACCGACGTCTGGGCCTATGGCGCGGATCTCGTTCCCGAGCGCTACCGCGGCCGCCGGCTGGGCTGGGCCGACGTCTGGTACCGGGGCAGCGCCGCGGGCAACCCCTACGCCCACCACGTCACCGGGCTGCACCCGGTGGTGGACCTGAACCGGATGGAACTGCTGGAACTGGAGGACGACCGCGACGCCGGCGGGGCCGCCGGGCCGCCCGAGGTCCGCGGCGAGTATCAGCCGCGCCTGCTGCGGGTCCCGCTGCGCGACGTCGCGCCGCTGGAGGTCAGTCAGCCCGAGGGCACCTCGTTTCGTCTGGAAGGAAGACTGCTCAGCTGGCAGAACTGGCAGCTGCGGCTCGGGTTCACCGCGCGCGAGGGCCTGGTCCTGCACACCGTCGGGTACCACGACGCGGGGCGGCTGCGGCCGGTCGCGCACCGGCTGTCGTTCGCCGAGATGATCGTGCCCTACCGCGACGCCACCCCCGACCACTACCGGCGCACCGCCTTCGACATCGGCGAGTGGGGCCTGGGCTACATGACGACGTCGCTGGAACGGGGCTGCGACTGCCTGGGCGAGATCACCTACCTGGACGCGGCGGTGCCCGACTCGCGCGGCCAGGCGCGGGCCATCCCCCGGGCGATCTGCGTGCACGAGGAGGACGACGGCGTGCTGTGGAAGCACGTCGATGAGTCGGCCGGCGTCGAGGTGCGCCGGGCCCGGCGGCTGGCGATCTCCTTCCACGCCACCGTGGCCAACTACGAGTACCTGGTCTACTGGCGCTTCTACCAGGACGGCAGCATCGAGTGCGAGGTGCGGGCCACCGGCCTGATGGTCACCTCGTACTTCCCGCCCGGCCGCCAGCCGGCCACCGGGACGCTGGTCGATGAGCGCACCTACGCGCCCTTCCACCAGCACTTCATCGTCGCCCGGCTCGACCTGGACGTGGACGGGACCGCGAACACGGTCTCCGCCTGCGACAGCGAGCCGCTGCCGGTCAGCACGGACAACCCGTACGGCCTGGCCCTGGTGCTCCGCGAGACGCCCCTGCGCACGGAGGCGGACGGCCGCCAGGACTGTGACTGGTCGGTGCAGCGGTCCTGGAAGGTAGCCAGCACGACGACGCGTAACGGGCTCGGTGCCGCGCCGGCTTACAAGCTCGTGCCGTCCGGGTCATTCCCGGCTCAGCTCGACCCGTCATCCCCCGCGCTGCGCCGGGCCGAGGTCATCGGGCACCAGCTCTGGGTGACGCCCTGGCAGGCCGACGAGCGCTGGCCATGCGGCGAGTTCCCCAACCTGAGCGCGGCCGACAGCGGGCTGCCCCGGTGGACGGCGGCCGACCGGCCCATCGCCGATACCGACGTGGTGCTGTGGCACGTGTTCGGGCTGCATCACATCACCCGGCCGGAGGACTGGCCGGTGATGCCGGTGGACCGGACGTCGTTCTGGCTGCGGCCGTGGGGCTTCTTCGACCGCAACCCGGCGCTCGACGTGCCGCCCAGCCCGCATCAGTAAGGCCGGGCGGGCTGGCCGCCGGTCACTCCTTCACCGCGCCGTCGGTGGTGCGCATGATGTATTTCTGGAAGACGAAGAAGATCACCGCCACCGGCACGGTCATGGCCACGGCGGCGGCCAGCTTGAGCGGGTACTGCGTGGCCGTGCCCAGCTGGCCGCTCACCAGCCGGCCTACCCCGGTGGTGAGCGTGTCCAGGGCCGGGCTCTGGTGCGCGATGAGGATGTCGGAGAAGTCGTTCCACGAGGCCTGGAAGGCCAGGATGGTCAGCGCGATCAGCGCCGGCCGGGCCATCGGCAGCACCACCGACCAGAACGTGCGGAAGGTCCCCGCCCCGTCGATGTGCGCCGCCTCCTCGATGCTGCGCGGGATGGACTCGAAAAACTGCTTCATGATGAACACGCCGCTGGCGTCGGCCAGCAGCGGCACGATCAGGCCGGGGTAGCTGTCGTAGATGCCGAGTTCCTTGATGACCAGGAACTTGGGGATGAGCAGCACCACGCCCGGCACCGCGATGACCGCGACGACGGCCGTGAACAGCGCCTGGCGGCCGCGGAAGCGCAGCCGGGCCAGGGCGTAGCCGGCCATCGAGTCGAACAGCAGCCGCCCCGCGGTCACGAACACCGCGACGATCACGGAGTTCAGCAGCCAGCGCGGGAAGTCCTCCTGACCGAGCTGGGTGAAGCCCGTGACCACCCAGTTGTGCGGCAGCGGGTTGGTGGGGTGGCCGACCGCGTCGGTCTCGGTCTTGAATGCCGTCCCCAGTTCCAGCAGGAACGGGTAGATGTAGGCGATGGCGGCGACCACGAGGGCGAGGTAGACCATGCCGCGCAGCCACGGGTTGCGCCGCCCGGCGGCCCGCCCGGCGCTGGGCTTGCGCGCGCCGGGGTCGGTCCCCGGCTGGCCAGCAGGCCGGGCGGCGGCCGTCACGTCCGGGCCGGCGGCGGTCACGTCTGGCTCCACGGGTTAGCGCCGCCGCCGCGCTCGCGCACGAGCAGCCGCTGCAGGATCGTGAACGCCAGGATGATGGCGAACAGGATGAACGCGATCGCCGCTCCCTGGCCCCACTGCTCGTTGCCGAACGAGACCTGGTAGGCCAGGTAGGCGGGGGTCAGGGTGGTCCCGGCCGGGTTCCCCTGGGTGATCAGGAACACCTGGTCGAAGACCTGCCAGGTCCCGATCAGGCCTAGCGTGAGGACGAGGAACAGGACTGGCCGCAGCAGCGGCAGGGTGATCCGGCGGAACCGGGTCCAGGCTCCCGCGCCGTCGACCAGTGCGGCCTCCTCGATGTCGCCGGAGATGTTGTAGAGGGCGGGCAGGAACAGCAGCATGAAAATGCCCGCGGTGGTCCAGACGGCCAGCACGACCAGGGTGAGCATGGCCATGCTCGGGCCGGCCAGCCAGCCCCACCAGGACATGCCGAGCAGGCCGTGGGCGGCCAGCAGGTGCGGCGGCCGGCTGACCCCGGCGGCCCGCAGGATCAGGTGCAGCACGCCGCTGGGATCGCTGAACCAGTTCGGGCCCCGGACGCCGACGTAGCCCAGCAGGCCGTTGACGACCCCGCCGTTGGCGAACAGGAACAAGAACACGATGGAGATGGCCACCGAGCTGGTGACCGACGGGAAGTAGAAGGCGGTGCGGAAGAAGCCGCGGCCGCGCAGCGCCCGGCGGCTGACCACGATGGCCAGGAACAGCGCCAGGGTGGTCTGCAGCGGCACGACCAGCAGGACGTAGTACAGGTTGTCGCGCAGGCTGAGGGCCAGGTCCTGCTGGGGCAGGCCCGGCTCGGTGAGCAGCGCCCGGTAGTTCGTCAGCCCGACGGCACGGACGCCCGCGGAGAGCGGGCTGCCGATGCCGCCCCAGTCACTGATGCTGACCCAGGCGGCCATGCCGATCGGCACCGCGAGGAAGACGATCAGCATGACGATCGCGGGCGCGCTGAACAGCCAGCCGGCCGCCGCCTCGCGGCGCCGGGCCCGGTGGCCGCGCCGGGGCGCCCTGGCTGGGGCACCCCGGCGCTGCGCGGCCAGCAGCGGCGTTCGGGTAGTCATGGCGGTCAGGGCGCCTGGGTGTCCACCGCCTGAAGGTTGCGCTGCGCGTTCTTCAGGATGGCGGCGGGATTGGCGGACTTGAGCTGGGCCAGCGCCGAGTCGAACGCGGCCAGCGCCTGGGTGTCCCCGGGCAGCGCGATGTCCGGGTGCGCGTACGGCAGTTCCTGGGTGTGCACGGCGAGCGCCGGGAACTGCTGCTGCCACTGCGACTGGAGCGAGCTCAGCGACGGGATGACGCCGAATGCCTTGGCGAACGCCATCTGCTGCTGCGGCGTGGTCAGGAACCTGACGAAGCTGATCGCGCCAGCCATGTTCTTCGACGTCGCCGGGATGCCCCAGCAGTTGGTGAAGGCCAGCGTGGCCTTGGTCCCCGTGGGCCCGGCGGGCAGCGCCGCGGCCTGATACTTGATCTTCGGGTAGTCCGACTGCATGGCCCCGACGACCCAGTTGCCGACAATGGCCATGGCCGCCTTGTTCTCGCCGAACGCCTGGCCGCTCCACCCGGAGTCCAGCTGGGACGGGAACTTCATGATGCCCTGGGTCATCAGGCCCTTCAGGTAGGTGAGCGCCTGCACGTTCTGCGGGCTGCTCAGCGCCACCTTGCCGTTGCTGCCGATGACCGTGCCGCCGTTCTGGTACAGGAACTCATCGATGCCCGAGTGCGACTGGTCCAGCACCAGGCCGGCCCGCCCGCCGGTGGTGAGCTTGGCCGCCACGGCCTTGAGCTGATTCCAGTTCGCCGGGATGTCGGACTTGGTCAGCCCGGCCTGCTTCCAGTCCCGGCTGTTGATGTACAGGGCCAGCGTGCTGGCGTCCTTGGGCTCGCACTCGAACTTGCCCTGGTAGCTGAACGAGGCGCGCAGCGCGGGGTAGAAGCCGCCGGAGTTGGCCAGCTGGCCGGGGTAGGCCTCGAGGGCGTTCTGCTTGGCGTAGTTCTGGAAGCTGCCGGGGTCGAGGTAGAAGACATCCGGCGGCGCGCCGCCCGCGAAGCCCTGAGCCAGCTGCTGAGTGAGGTTGGACGCGGCGATGACCTTGACCTTGATGCCGCTGTGCGCGGTGAAGGCCGACGCGGCGGCCTGCACCGCCTTGGTTTCCGCGGTACCGCTGGAGCCGAACATCAGAGTGAGCGGCGTCTTGCTCGGCTTACCCGATGCCGCGGTGGTGGTCGCGCTGCCGCCCGAGGAGCAGGCAGCCGCGAGCAGGAGCAGGCCGGCGGCGATGCCGGCCGTTGCTATCCGGGATTTTGGTGTCCTCATCTGTCTTCCGGTTTCTTGTCGGGGGCCAGGGGCCGGAACGGACGGTGCGGACGGGCCGCGGATCAGCGCGGCCGTGCGGGTGCAGGGGGTTGCCGCGGCAGCCGGGCTAGGCCGAGCTGCGCAGCACCAGCCGGGGCTCGAGGAGCACCCGGTCGTGGCGGAGACGGGCGCCGCGCGCGGCCAGCAGTTTCTGCAGGGCCGCCAGGCAGGCGCCGGCCACCTCGGCGACGGGCTGGGCCACGCTGGTCAGCCCGACGGCGGCCGCGGCGGCCGAGTTGTCGAACCCGGTCACGGCGACGTCCTTGCCGGGCACTAGGCCGCGGGCCGTGAGCTCGGTCCAGGCGCCGAGTGCGATGGTGTCGCTGACGCAGACGAAGGCGGTGGGCGGCAGCGGGGAGCCCAGGAGCGCGGCGCACGCGGCCCGGCCGCTGCCGATGCCGTCCTCGGCCTGGCTGGCCAGCCCGGCGACGGGCCGCCCGGCCGCCTGGCAGGCCTGCTCCCAGCCGGACCGGCGGTCGTCACCGACGCCCGAGCCGCCGGGCCAGCCCAGGAACGCGATCCGCTGGTGACCGGCGGCGATCAGGTGGTCCGTCGCGGCCCGGATCCCGCAGGCCCCGTCGACATCGACCCAGGAGTGCCGCGCGATGGTGCCCCACGGGCGGCCGAACGTCACGAACGGCACGCGCTGCCGGCCCAGCCAGGTGGTCCGGCTGTCAGCGGTGTGGGTGCTGGTGACCACGAACGCGTCGAGGTTGTACTCGCCGAGCAGGCTGTCGTAGGCGGCCACCTCAGCGGTGTCATCGCCGGCCGTGAACAGCAGGATGCGGTAGCCGCGCTGCTGCGCCTGATCGGTGAGGGCGTGCAGGAACCGGTCGAGCAGTTCCCCGGCGCCCTCGCCGGGATTGGGGATGCCCATGGCGATCAGGTGGGAGCGCCCGGTGCGCAGCGTCTGCGCGGCCTTCACCGGCCGGTACCCGGTCCGCGCGATCACCGCCTGGACCCGCTCCCGGGTGGCCGGCCGGACCAGGTGCGGCGCGTTCAGCACGTTCGACACCGTCTGCCGGGAGACCTCAGCCGCCCGGGCGACCGTCTCCAGCGTGGGTCGCTGCTGGCCCATGTCCGCTACCTCCCGTGGCTGTGCGGGATGCGCTGCCGCTGGCGCCGGGACCGGGGCGTCCCGGGCCCGGCATGCCCGCGCCGGCGGGCCGGCACCGGGGGCGCAGCCGCCCGGCACCGGCCCGGCGCCGGGCCGCCGCACCGAGAGAACCGCCGGCTCAGCGCGCAATTTGAGCGTTCCATTTGAGCGTTCAAATTAGTGTTATGGTGGCTTTGTCAGGGCCTGCTGTCAAGCCCCGGCAGGCCCGGCCAGGCCGGAATCGGGAGTGAGGGGATGGATGTCGCGATCAGTCCAGCCGTGGCTGCACGAGCTAGTGACGGCACTCAGCGCTCCGACCGCGGTGCTCAGCGAGCCGAGCGGCCAGATCCGGCCGGCCGGGGCGCAGGGCGTGCTGCACGCCGACTCCCGGGTGCTCAGCACGGCCGTGCTGGAGGTCGGCCAGGCTGAGCCCGCGCCGGTCAGCGGCGGGCTGCTGGCCGCGGACCGGGCGCTGTTCATCGGCGCGGCCCGGCAGCTGGGCGACGACATCGCTGATCCCACCGTCCGGGTGGAACGCGAGCGGGTGGTCGGCCCCGGCCGCCTGGCTGAGCGGGTCCGGATCATCTCCGCGTCGGCTGCGCCGGTCACCACCGAGGTCACCGTGCGGGTTGCGGCTGACCTGGCCAGCATCGGCGAGATCAAGGCCGGGCGGGCGGGCCGGGCGCGACCGGCTGAGCCCGTGCAGGAAGCATCCGGGGTCACCCTGCGCTGGCGCTCAGAGGCAGTGACGGTCGTGCTCTCCGCGCCGGGCGCGGCGGTCCTTCCGGCCGGCGATGACTGCGTGCTGCGGTGGCCGGTGCGGCTGGCTGGCCGGGAGCGGCTGGAAGTCGGCTGGGAGCTAGCGGTGCAGGACGCGGCCGCTGTCGTTGCTCCCGCGCCAGCTGCGGGCCCGGTCCGGGCCGAGAGCCTGGCCGGGGCCGAGAGCCTGGCCGGGAGCGAGAGCCCGGCCTGGGCTGACGGCCCGGCCCGGGCGAGCCGCCACGCCGGCGTTGACGGGCACCCGGACGACGGCCCGGCCGGGACCAGCGGTCAGCCCGCCGGGCCGTGGGCCCGGGTTCGAGCCGCGGGCGATGATCCGCGGCTGCCGCAGCTGCTGGCTCAGGCCATGTCCGACGCGGCCGCCCTGCGGCTGGTCGCCGGCGCGGCGCCGGGCCAGGTCTTCCTGGGTGGCGGCGCGCCGTGGTACCTGACGCTGTTCGGCCGCGACAGCATCTGGGCCGCCCGGCTGATGCTGCCGTTCGGCTGGCAGCTCGCGGCCAGCACGCTGCGCGTGCTGGCGGCCCTGCAGGGCACCCGGCTGGACCCGGCGACCGGCGAGGCGCCCGGCAAGATCGTGCATGAGCTGCGAACGGCCGGCCGCCAGGGCGCCGGCGGCCTTCCGGCGCTGTACTACGGGACGATCGACGCCACCCCGCTGTGGATCTGCCTGCTGCACGATGCGTGGCGCTGGGGCATGCCCGCCGCCGAGGTGCGCGAGCTGCTGCCCGGCCTGCGCGCCGCCCTGGGATACCTGCGCGACTACGGCGACGCCGACGGTGACGGGTTCCTGGAGTACATCGACGACAGCGGCCGCGGCCTGGCCAACCAGGGCTGGAAAGACTCTGGTGACGCCATCCGGTTCGCCACCGGGGCCATCGCGTCGCCGCCGGTCGCGCTGTGCGAGGTGCAGGGCTACGCCTACGAGGCGGCGAGCCGCGGCGCCGATCTGCTGGACGCGCTCGGCGAGCCGGGCGCGGCCGAGTGGCGGGCCTGGGCTACCCGGCTGGCCGGCGCCTTCCGCGAGTCGTTCTGGGTTACTGATGGCGCGGGCCCGTACCCGGCGCTCGCCCTCGACGCGCGCAAGCAGCCTGTGGACTCGGTCACCAGCAACATCGGTCACCTGCTCGGCACCGGCTTGCTCTCGGCGGCGGAAGAGGACCTGGTGACGGCCCGGCTGACGGGCCCCGGCATGGACTCCGGCTACGGGCTGCGCACCATGTCGTCGGCCAGCGGGGGCTACTCGCCGCTGAGCTACCACTGCGGATCGGTCTGGAGCCATGACACGGCCATCGTGATCCTCGGCCTGGCCCGCGGCGGCCACGCCGATGCCGCGGCGGCCCTGGCCAGCGGCCTGCTCGACGCCGCCGCAGCGTTCGGCTGGCGGCTGCCGGAACTGTTCGCCGGCGACGCCCGCGAGCAGGTGCCGTGGCCGTCGCCCTACCCGGCATCCTGCCGGCCGCAGGCCTGGGCCGCGGCGGCGGCCGGTGCCCTGGTCGTCGCCATGCTCGGCCTGGAGGTCGACGTGCCGGCGGGCCGCATCACGATCAGGCCGCCCCGGCCGGGTCAGGCCGGCACCCGGCTGCACGTCGAGGGTCTGGTCGCCGGCCAGGAGACGTTCAGCGCCGGCATCGACGCCGATGGCCGCGGCTACCTGCGCGGGCTCAGCGAGACGCTGCTGGCCACGGCCCGCCGCGCGGCCGGCTAACCCGCCCTCCGGCTGCGTCGCGAGAGGTCCGCGCGCAGGTCGCGCGACATGTCTGCCGTCGGCGCGGGTGGCCGGGCGGGGCAGCGCCGGGCGGGGCAGCGCAGGCCGGGGCAGCGCAGGCCGGCCCGCAGCTCCCCGCCGGCGAGTTCCCGGCAGTGGCCCTGCTCGGCGCGGTTGCCTGACCGATCCCGGCGGCGCCCGGACTGTCGCTGGTGAACCTGCTGGGGGTAGCGGACCCGGCCTGGGATCGCCCGCAGCCGCCAGCCCGGCCGGGTCAGGTGACGATCACCTTGCCCCGGCACCTGAAGGAGCCGGCCTGCTGGGCGGCGAGCCCGGCGGCCGGGCTCACCCGGCTCCCGGTGACGGATGCCGCTGACGGCAGGACGGTCACCGTGCCGCTCACCTTGTGGACGCTGCTCGTGATCCGCGACCGGTCGGCCAGCTAGGCGCGGCCGGGCCGCTCGCTGACACCGCTGGCGGCGCACCGGGCGATTCCGGCTCGGATACCGGGCAAACCGGCCCGGGCCGGGCAGTCCGGGCGGCCACGGCCCCCGGACAGGGAGAAAGCCCGCCCCGGGCTAGTCACTGACTGACCCGGGACGGGCCCTGATGACCGGTCCCCCCGGTTTCATCTCTTTGGGTCCCCCACGCACAGGATGACACGGAGGGTCCTGGCCCGTGCACGGGGGGTACCCGGCAGCCGCTCGGCCGCCCAGGGTGCCCGGCCCTCAGCCCGGGTCGTCGTCCGGCTGGGCCCGGCGCCGGCCCGGCCGGGGGCCGGGCAGGGCCACGGGCCGGGAGCGCGGCGGCTGGCGGGCCGCCGGGTGCTCGACGACCGCGATGACCCGGCTGACCATGAAGCGGGCTGTCCGCACTGGCGTGCCGCCGCGGGTCAGCTCACTGACCTCGACCTGGCCGCGCCGGGTGACCACCTCCACCCGCCGGCCGGCCCGGGTGGCCGCCACCTCATAGGTCTTGGTCACGTCGCCGGCATCGATCACGATCTCGACTCGGTCGCCCCTCATGCCGTCAGTTTGCCCGCCCCGGGGCCAGCTGACCCGGGCCGGCGGCGGAATCAGCCCGGCGGGCCGGCGATCACGGGAAGAACAGCAGCTTGACGATGGCGATGACGCCGATGACCACGATGATGATCCGCAGCACCAGCGGCGGCAGCTTCCGCCCGACGCGCGCCCCCAGCAGGCCGCCGATGGTCGAGCCCGCGGCCACCAGCAGCACGGCCGGCCAGGACACCGGGGCGAAGATGATGTAGATGATCGCGGCGACGCCGTTGACGATCCCGACCAGGACGTTCTTGGCCCCGTTGATCCGCTGCATGCTCTCGTCGAGGAAACTGCCGAGCAGGCCGATGACGAGCACGCCCTGGGCCGCCCCGAAGTAGCCGCCGTAGATGCCGGCCCCGAGGACCCCGCCGGCCAGCACCGAGCCGCCCCGGTCGCGGCTGGCACCGCTCGTGCCGGCCCGCTCCCGCCGGGCGGCGATCCGGGCGCTGAGCCGGGGCTGCAGCAGCACCAGCACGCAGGAGATCAGGATCAGCACCGGCACGATGAACCTGAAGGCGCCGGCGGGCAGGGCCAGCAGCATGACAGCGCCGGCCGCCGACCCCAGCGCGGAGAAGATGCCCAGCCACAGCAGCCGGCTGCGCTGGCCGGCCAGCTCGCGCCGGTAGCCCCACGCCCCGGCGGCGTTGCCGGGGACCAGGCCGATGTTGTTGGACACGTTGGCGGTGACCGGCGGGAAACCGAACGCCAGCAGCGTCGGGAAAGTGATCAGCGAGCCAGAGCCGACCACGGCGTTAATCGTGCCCGCGCCGATGCCTGCTGCGAAGATCCCGAGTGCTTCAGCTATGCCCACGCGTTCCTCGCATGACCATGATCGTAAAGGAATGCCCGATCGGCTCCGCAGTCGCGGCCGGCTCTGGCGCTGCTCAGGCGCCTGGCTAGCTAGCCCGGCTCGACTGCGTGCGCCGCCCACCGGCCGCCGTGCTGGCTGACCCGCAGCGGGATCCCGAAGCAGCGGGACAGGTTCCGCTCGGTGAACACGCTCTGCACCGGGCCTGCGGCCAGGACCGCGCCGCGGCGCAGCAGCATGGCGTGCGTGAAGCCCGCCGGGACCTCCTCGACGTGGTGCGTCACCATGGCCATCACGGGCGAGCGAGGGTCATCCACCAGCCCGGCGATCCGGCGCAGCAGGTCCTCCCGGCCGCCCAGGTCCAGCCCGGCCGCGGGCTCGTCGAGAAGCAGCAGTTCCGGATCGGACATCAGCGCCCGGGCGATCTGGACTCGCTTGCGCTCTCCCTCGGACAGCGTCGAGAACCGGCGCCGGATCAGGTGCGCGCAGCCCATCGCGTCCAGCAGCTCCACGGCGCGGGTGACGTCGAAGGAGTCGTAGGCCTCGGCGGCCCGGCCGAGGATCCCGTAGGACGCAGTCAGCACCAGGTCGATGACCTTCTCGGCCGGCGGCACCTGGTCCGCGACGGCCACGCTCGCGAAGCCGATCCTGGTCCGCAGCTCGGCCGGGTCGGCGTCCTCCAGGCGCTCGCCGAGGATCTCGGCCGTGCCCGAGGTCGGGGCCTGCAGCGCGGCCGCTACCTGGAGCAGCGTGGTCTTGCCTGCGCCGTTCGGCCCGATGATCACCCAGCTCTCGTCGCTGTGCACGGTCCAGTCGATGTCGCGCAGCAGCATCGACTTGTCATGGGTGACCGCCACGGCCCGCAGCCGCAGCACCTCATCGGACACGCTGCTCCCTTCCCGCCCGCGCGCGGGCCACAGGTTGAACCTACGGCATGCGCGGGGCCCCCGCCCGCACGGGCAGAACCGGGCGCCGGCGGGGCCGGCTCAGCGGCCGGAGTGCCGCACGGCGAGCACGGCGGCCTGGGTCCTGTCGGCCACGCCCAGCTTGGCCAGGACAGCACTGACGTGCGTCTTTACCGTCTTCTCTGACACGCTCAGCAGCCGGGCGATCTCCCGGTTCGACCGCCCGTCAGCGATCAGGGTCAGCACCTGGCGCTCCCGGCCCGTCAGCGCGGCGATCCCGGTCACCGCGCTGCGCCGGCCCGGCGCGGTCAGCAGCCCGGCCGCCTCGGGCGCCAGCAGCGTATGACCGTCGTGCACCGAGCGCACGGCGCGGACCAGCGCGTCCGGGTCCACGTCCTTGTACAGGAACCCGGCCGCGCCGGCCTGCAGGGCCAGCGTGACGAGCGTCTCGTCGGCGGCGCTGGTCAGCACCAGGGTGCGGACCGCGCTGCCCCGCTCGCGCAGCTCGCGCAGGACCCCCACGCCGTCCAGGACGGGCAGCTTGAGATCCAGCACCAGCACGTCCGGGGCGAGCTCGGCGCACAGCCGCACCGTCTGCGCTCCGTCGGCCGCCTCGCCGGCCACCACGATGTCGTCCTGCACGCTCAGCAGGACCTGCAGGCCCTGCCGGACCACGGGGTGATCGTCAGCGATGAGGACGCTGATCGGGCCGCTCATGACAGCTCTTCCCCGGCGTGCGCACCGGGGTGCCCCGGCGGGCACGGCGGGATGCTCAGCCGGACCAGCGTCCCCCCGCCGGGGGCAGCCCGGATCGTCAGCGTGCCGCCCGCCGAGGCCGCCCGCTCCCGCATCGAGGGCAGGCCGAGACCGCCAGGCGCAAGCTGCGCGGGCAGCCCCGTGCCGTCGTCGCTGACGTCCAGCACGACGCGGCCGCGGCGCTGCGCCAGGGTGACTCGTACCTGGCTGGCCCCGGAATGCCGCAGCGCGTTCTGCAGGGCCTCCTGCGCCACCCGGTACAGCGTGGCCTGGCACCGCGGGTCCAGGTCCGGCAGCTCGCCGGCCACTACCTGGACGTCGATCCCGTAGGTCCGGCCCGCGAGCCGGGCATAGCTGCGCAGCGACCCGGCCAGCCCGCCTGCGGTCAGGTCGGGCGGGACCAGGCCGTCGATCACCGCGCGCAGCTCGGCGTGCGCCTCGCCGGCCAGCGTCGCCACGCTGCGGATCTCGGCTACGGCCCGGTCCGGGTCCCGGCCGACCAGGACGGCGGCCGCGCTGGCCCGGGCCCGGACGCTGAACAGCTTCTGCGAGACGGCGTCGTGCAGGTCCCGCGCCAGCCGGGCGCGCTCTTCGAGCACCGACAGCTCCCGGCCCCGCTCGTACAGCCGGGCGTTGGTCAGCGCAATCGCCGCGTGCGCCGCGAACAGCCCGAGCAGCCGCTCGTCCCGCTCGGTAAATCCGCCGGGCTCCTGCTTGCAGGCCGCGAAGATGAAGCCCAGGACCTGGCTGCCGTCCCGGATCGGGACGCCCAGCACGTCGGTCAGGTCGGGGTGAGCGGCCGGCCAGCCCTCAAAGCGCGGGTCAGCGCGGATGTCGGCCAGCCGCTGCGGCCGGCCCTCCCGCAGCAGCACGCCGAGCATGCCGTGCTGGCGCGGCAGCGGCCCGATCGCGCGCTGCTGGCGGGGGGAGATGCCGTCGACCACGAACTCAGCAAACGAGCCCCGGTCGTCGGGGACGCCAAGCGCCGCATACCGGGCCCCGGCCAGCGTCCGCGCCGACCGGACGATCATCTGCAGCACGTCCCTGGCCGACACCTGGCGGGCCACCGCCAGCACGACCTGGCTGACCTGCTCCAGCACTTCGTCCTCGCCTCTGGCCTGCGGCATAACCCGACGGTACCGGGGCCAGGCGCCGCGCGGATCCGGCTGCGGTCCTAGGACTAACGGCCCGGGCCCGGCCCGGCCGGCGGCCGATGCCCGGCGGCCCCTGGCTGCCTAGCGTGACCAGCATGAGTACCTCAGAAGTAGCCGTCATCACCGGTGCCTCCCGCGGCCTGGGCTTTGCGCTGGCCCGCGGCCTGGCCGCCGCCGGGTACCGGCTGGTCATCGACGGGCGGGACCCGGCCGCCCTGCAGGCCGCCGCGGCCCGGCTGGCCTTCCTCGCGCCGGGCCCGCAGACACCGGACGGGCCGGTCATCGCGGTGCCGGGCGACATCACCGACCCGGCGCACCGCGCTGAGCTGCAGGCGGCCGCGGCCCGGCTGGGCGGCCCGGCCCTGCTGATCCATAACGCCGGGACGCTCGGGGCCAGCCCGCTGCCCGCGCTGGCCGACTACCCGGTCGCCGCGCTCCGCGACGCGCTTGAGGTGAACGTGGTCGCGCCCGTCGCCCTGACTCAGCTGCTGCTGCCGGACCTGCGGGCCCGCGGCGGAGCGGTCATCTGCGTGACTTCGGACGCGGCCGTGGAGGCCTACGCGGGCTGGGGCGGGTACGGCGCGGCCAAGGCGGCCCTGGAGCAGGCTGGCAACGTCCTGGCCGCTGAGGAGCCGGCGGTCCGGGTCTGGCGGGTGGATCCCGGCGACCTGCGCACCCGGATGCACCAGGACGCCTTCCCCGGCGAGGACATCTCCGACCGGCCGCTGCCCGAGACGGTCGTCCCGGCGTTCCTGCGGCTGATCACCGAGCGGATGCCCAGCGGCCGGTACCAGGCTGCCGAGCTGCTGCCCGCGGGGGCCCGGCCATGACCGTGGACTTCGCCCTGCCGGCCGACCTGGAGGCTCGCGAGCCGCCCGAGGTGCGCTCCGGCGGCCGGGACGATGTCGCGCTGATGGTCAGCCGCCGGTCCGACGGGCGGATCAGCCACCACGCGTTCCGGGACCTGCCTGACCTGCTGCTGCCCGGCGACCTGGTCGTGGTCAACACCTCGGGCACGCTGCCGGCCGCGGTCGCGGCGGGCGAGGGCCTGGTGGTGCATTTCTCCACCGCCCGGCCGGACGGCGGCTGGCTGATCGAGCTGCGGGCGGCCCGCGGTCCGGCGACCATCCCCTACGGCGGCGGCGTAGCCGGGCAGGTGATCGAGCTGCCCGGCGGTGCGCGGCTGACGCTGGACGGCCGGCGCACGTCCCGGCTGTGGCGTGCCCGGCTGTCGGTGGCCGTCGTGCCCTACCTGCTCCGGCACGGCGTCCCGATCCGGTACTCCTACGTCAGCCAGGACTGGCCCGCCGCGGCCTACCAGACTGTTTTCGCCACCCGGCCCGGCAGCGCCGAGATGCCCAGCGCCAGCCGCCCGTTCACCACCGAGATCGTGACCCGGCTGGTCAGCCGGGGCGTCACCCTGGCGCCCATCACCCTGCACGCCGGGGTCTCCTCACTGGAGGGCGACGAGGATCCGTATCCCGAGTTCTTCGAGGTGCCGCCCGCCACCGCCCGGCTGGTCAACCTGACCCGGCAGGCGGGCGGCCGGGTCATCGCGGCAGGCACGACCATCGTCCGGGCGCTGGAGACGGCCGCCCTGGGCACCGGCGCGGAGCGGCCCGGCGCGCGCCAGCCCGGCCGCGACAGCGGCCTGCTCGCGCCGGCGACCGGCTGGACCGAGCACGTCGTCACCCCCGCTACCGGGGTCCGCGCCGTCGACGGGCTGCTGACCGGACTGCACGAACCGCGCTCCTCGCACCTGTGGATGCTGGCGGCCTTCGCCGGCGAGGAACTGCTGAGCCGCTGCTATGCCGCCGCGCTGGAGCGCCGCTACCTCTGGCACGAGTTCGGCGACACCCACCTGCTCCTGCCCTGACCGGGGCGTCTCCCAGTCAGGCGGGCACCGACTCAGCGGGCCGGATCGAAAGAGCCGGGAAGGTCGTGAGCTGCTCCCACCGCGGCGTTCCGTCACCGATCATGTGGATGGCGGCCTGAACTGTGGCAATCGTCTTACGCACAGCATTCTCGACCCCGTCGGCCTCGACGGCCATGGACACCATGACTCGCCCGGCCGAGAGAGACGCAGTGACGTCCGCATCGGAAACTTCGGAATCGGCAGCGTCAATCTCGGCGAGCGCATCGGCTAGTGCATCGAACCGCGCGTCATCTAGCGGGCCGCTGCCATCTAGATGCATCTCCACATGCCATGCCGTCATTGCCCCGCCTTCCGATCCCAGCAGGTGTCACGGTGAGTACGTGCCGCAGGTTCACCTCGTAGCGTCCCCCCGAGGGGTTAAGTGAACCGTCTTGCGGCATTTGCACTGGCGCGGACACCACAACTTGAAGTATCGCTTGCCCCTGGTAACGATCCAACCGCGATCCTCTGCCTCGCGTAAGACCGCCTCAAGTTCTTTGACCGGATGTCGTTGCCTCGCCACGCTTCGAGGCTCTCATCCGGGCCCGGCAAACTGCCCCTATCCGGGCAGCCAGGCGAGGTAGAAGATGGCCAGGCCGAGGGCCACGAACAGGCCGGAGATCAGCCAGAACCGGATCACGATCGTGGTCTCGGCCCAGCCCAGCAGCTCGAAATGATGCTGCAGCGGCGCCATCCGGAACACCCGTTTACCGGTCAGCTTGAACGAGCCGACCTGGATGATCACCGACAGGGTGATGACCACGAACAGGCCGCCCAGGATGATCAGCAGCAGCTGAGTCTGCGTGCACACCGCCAGGCCGGCCAGGATGCCGCCCAGCGCCAGCGAGCCGGTGTCACCCATGAAGATGCGGGCGGGCGGCGCGTTCCACCACAGGAACCCGATGCAGGCTCCCAGCGCCGCGGCGGCCAGCACGGCCAGGTCCAGCGGGTCCCGCACCGGGTAGCACTTGGCCGTCACCGGCACGCCGGTGCAGGCATTGCGAACCTGCCAGTTCGCGATGAGCACGTAGGCGGCCAGCACCAGCACGGCTGATCCGCCGGCCAGGCCGTCGAGTCCGTCGGTCAGGTTCACCGCGTTGGACCAGCCGGCGATCAGCAGCACGATCCAGGCCACGAACGGGGCGATGCCCAGGACGGGGCCGACATTGTGCAGGAAGGACAGCGTCGCGCTGGCCGGGGTGATGGCGAAGGTGTCCGGGAAATGCAGCACGGCCACGGCGAACCCGGCGCCGACGATGGCCTGCCCGGCCAGCTTGGCCCCGCTCCGCAGGCCCAGGCTGGTCTGCCGGTAGATCTTGATGAAGTCGTCGATGAAGCCCACCACGCCCAGGCCGGCCATCAGGCCCAGCACCAGCACCCCGGAAGCCGATAGCGGGAAGGCCGTCATCACGTGGCCGGTGAAGTACCCGATCACCGTGGCCAGCACGATGACCGCGCCGCCCATGGTGGGCGTGCCCTTCTTGGTGACGTGCGCCGCCGGCCCCTCCTCGCGGATGAGCTGGCCGTAGCCGCGCCGGGTGAAAATCCTGATCGCCAGGGGCGTCCCGAACAGCGCCAGCAGCAAGGACACCACTGCCGAGACCAGGATTGTCCGCACTGCACCACTCCCGCGGGGGAATTTGACCCTTCAGTCCTACACGCTCGGCTGGACTGAGCACGCCACGAACGGACGCAGCCAGACAGCCCGGTATGTTGGCAGCGCTATGGCGGACGCGCAAACCACGCTGCTGGTGACGCTAACCGGCCGGGACCGGCCCGGGGTGACTTCCCGGCTGTTCGGCACGCTGGCCGCTCACGACCTGACCGTCGGCGATGTCGAGCAGGTCGTGATCCGCGGGCGGCTGATCCTGGGTGTCCTGCTGACCTGCGGCGACGCCCCTGACCTCACCGTGATCCACCGGCAGGTCACCGAGCTGGCCGCCGACCTCGGCATGGATGCCGAGATCACGATGGGCTCGGGAGAACGGCCGCCGCGCCGCCGGGGCAGCCTGCATGTCACTGTCCTGGGCAGCCCGCTCACGCCCGCCGTCGTGGCGGCCATCGCGGGGCAGATCGCCGCCAACGGGGCCAACATCGACCGGATCGGGCGGCTCGCGCACAAGCCCGTGACCTGCATCGAGTTCGATGTGTCCGGAGCCGACCCGGTGACGCTGCGGGCCACGCTGGCCCGGGAGTCGGTCCGGCTCGGGGTGGACGTCGCCGTCCAGCGGGGCGGACTGCACCGGCGGGCGATGCGGCTGGTGGTCATGGACGTCGATTCCACGCTGCTCCAGGACGAGGCCATCGATCTGCTGGCGGCGGAAGCGGGCTGCACCGCGGAGATCGCGGAGCTGACCGCCGCAGCGATGCGCGGGGAGATCGACTTCGGCCAGGCCCTGCAGGACCGGGTAGCCCTGCTGGCCGGCCTGGATGCCGGCGCTATCGACAAGGTGCTGGCCAGCCTCCGGCTGGCGCCGGGAGCGCGGACCCTGATCCGGACCCTGAAGCGGCTGGGCTACCGGTGCGGCGTGGTCAGCGGCGGCTTCACCCAGTTCACCGACTGGCTGACCGGCGAGCTCGGCCTGGACTTCGCCCAGGCGAACACCCTGGAGATCGCTGGCGGGCGGCTGACCGGCCGGGTCAGCGGGGAGATCGTCGACCGGCCGGGGAAGGAACGCGCGCTGCGGCGCTTTGCCGCCGAGGCCGGGGTCCCGCTGAGCCAGGCGGTCGCGGTCGGCGACGGGGCCAACGACCTGGACATGATCGCGGCGGCGGGCCTGGGGGTCGCCTTCAACGCCAAGCCCGTGGTCCGCAGCGCCGCCGACACCTCGCTCAGCGTGCCGCACCTGGATGCGATCTTGTACCTGCTCGGTATCTCCCGGCACGATGTCGAGGCGGCCGACGCCGAGGACCAGGCGGGGGCCGGGGACAGCTCCCCCCGGTAGTCGCCGGACCGCCGCAGCGGGCGGCTCAGCTGGCCTGCCGCGGTGTCCAGGACGCCTGCAGCCCGCCGGTGCCGGCTGCGATCTGCGCCCACGGGGCGGGCAGGGCGATGACCGCGATGGCCGAGGTCGGGAAGTCCAGTCCCGTCCCGGTCAGGCCGGCGGCCAGTTCCGCGGCAGCCGGGTTGTGCCCGATATACAGCAGGGTCCCTGGCTCATCGGGCGTCGCCGCGATGATCTCCAGCAGGTCGCCCGCGTCGGCCTGGTACAGCCGCTGGTCGGTGCTGCAGGGGACGGCACCGCCGAGCTCGGCGGACACCTGCTGCCAGGTCTGCCGGGTCCGCCGGGCCGGGGAGCAGATGGCGGTGTCCGGGATGTATCCGCTGTCCCGCAGCCAGCGGCCGGCTGCCGTCGCGTCGTGCCGGCCGCGCTCGCGCAGCGCACGCTCGGCATCCGGGCCGCCGGGCAGCTCACCTGCCTTGGCGTGCCGCATCACGATCAGCCGCAGCTGCATGGCACCCATCGTCGGGCAGAACGGCCCCAGATGCTCGCCGGCACGCGGGCTCCTCTTCTTGTGCGATTTCGGAGCGGCGCTCTGGGGCGCCGTCTTCCCTCCTCGCAGGCTCGTCAGTCCAGACGGCGCCGCGCCGCTCCGAAATCGCGTCGGCTGGGCAAAGCAAACGCCGGCGACCTGGGCACTGGGCCCTGGCCGCCGGCGTCTGGCTGCTCAGCTGCGGATCAGGCGGGGCTGGTGTTGGCCTCGGCCTTGCTGGGGTCAGCGGCTTCGGCCGTGCTGGTGGCGCCGGAGCTGGCCGCACCGGCTCCCTCGACGGCCGGGGTGGTGCCGCTGGCCGAGGCGTCGGGCGAGTCCGCGCTCATGCTGTTGGTGCGGCGCTTGGAGATGACCACGGCAGCGACGACGATGGCCACGGCGGCCACGGCCACGCCGGCCCGCAGGCCGAGGTTGTGGCTGTAGCGGACCACGCTGGTGGCGATCAGCAGGGACACCAGGTTCATGACCTTGATCAGCGGGTTGATGGCCGGGCCCGCGGTGTCCTTGAACGGGTCGCCCACGGTGTCGCCGATGATGGTCGCCTCGTGGGCGAGCGAGCCCTTGCCGCCGTGATGCCCGTCCTCGACCAGCTTCTTGGCGTTGTCCCAGGCACCACCGGAGTTGGAAAGGAACACCGCCATCAGCGCGCCCGCCGCGATAGCGCCGGCCAGGAACGCGCCGAGCGGCGCGTAGCCGAAGCCGAAGCCAACCGCGATGGGGGCGAGCACCGCCAGCAGGCCGGGGGTGGCCAGCTCGCGCAGCGAGTCCCGGGTGCAGATGTCCACCACCCGGCCGTACTCGGGCTTCTCGGTGAAGTCCATGATCCCCGGGTGCTCGCGGAACTGCTTGCGCACCTCGTAGACCACCCGGCCGGCCGCTCGGCCGACCGCCATGATGGCCAGCCCGGAGAAGAAGAACACCACCGCGGCACCGATGATCAGGCCGAACAGTGCGTTCGGCTTGTCAATCGACAGGCTGAAGGTGTTCGCGGCGCCGCCCAGCGCCGACTCGACCTGGTTGCGGAAGGCGCCGAACAGCGCCGTCGCGGCCAGGACCGCGGTGGCGATGGCGATGCCCTTGGTGATCGCCTTGGTGGTGTTGCCGACGGCGTCCAGGTTGGTCAGTACCTGCGCCGCCTCGCCCTCGATCTCGCCCGACATCTCGGCGATGCCCTGGGCGTTGTCTGACACCGGGCCAAAGGTGTCCATCGACACGATGACGCCGACGGTGGTCAGCAGGCCGGTGCCGGCCAGCGCGACCGCGAACAGAGCGATGGTGGCGTTGCCGCCGCCGAGCAGGAAGGCGCCGTACACCGCGCCGCCGATCAGCAGCGCGGAGTACACGGCGGACTCCAGGCCGACGGCGATGCCGGACAGGATCACGGTGGCCGGGCCGGTCAGCGAGCTCTCGCCGATGTCCTTGACCGGACGCCGGTTGGTCTCGGTGAAGTAGCCGGTCAGCAGCTGGATGGCGCTGGCCAGGACCAGGCCGATCAGGACGGCGCCGATCGCCAGCAGCCGCGGGTTGCCGCCGTGGTGCAGGATCGCCGTGTCGGTGACGCCCTTCAGGTCACTGAACTTCGACGGCAGGTAGACGAAGGACGCGATGACCACCAGGACCAGGGAGAAGATCGCCGAGATGAAGAACCCGCGGTTGATCGCGGTCATCCCGCTGCGGTCGTTCTTGCGGGGCGCCACCACGAAGATGCCGAGCATGGCGGTCAGCACGCCGACCATCGGCACGATGAGCGGGAACACCAGGCCGTCCGAGCCAAAGGCGGCCCGCCCCAGGATCAGCGCGGCGACCAGCATCACTGAGTAGGACTCGAACAGGTCGGCCGCCATGCCGGCGCAGTCGCCGACGTTGTCGCCCACGTTGTCGGCGATCGTCGCGGCGTTGCGCGGGTCGTCCTCGGGGATGCCCTTCTCGACCTTGCCGACCAGGTCGGCACCGACGTCGGCCGCCTTGGTGAAGATGCCGCCGCCGACGCGCATGAACATGGCCAGCAGCGCCGCGCCGAACCCGAAGCCCTCCAGGACGCCCGAGGCATTGGCCCGGTAGATGATCACCACGATGGCCGCGCCCAGCAGGCCCAGGCCGACGGTGAACATGCCGGCCACGCCGCCGGTGCGGAACGCGATCCGCATCGCGGACCGCTCGCCCGACTCCTGCGCGGCGGCCGCCACCCGGACATTGCCGCGCACCGCCAGCGACATCCCGGTAAAGCCGGCCAGCGCCGAGAACACGGCACCGACCAGGAAGAACAGGGAGCGCCCGATCCGGATCGACTCGGAGTCCGCCGGGAGGACGAGCAGGACGAAGAAGATCAGGACGACGAAGACGCCGATGGTCTTGAACTGACGGCGCAGGAAGGCAGCCGCGCCCTCCTGGACGGCGAGCGCGATCTCCTGCATCTTCGGCGAGCCCTTGCTGGCCGCCAGCACGTCCCGGACCAGCCATCCGGCCATGGCCAGCGCTAGCAGGGCAACCACGGCTACGACGGCGACCCAGGTCAGGTTCGCGCCGGTGACCGTAGCTGCACCGCTCGCGAGAGCGGGGTGCAGCCTCAACATCTGTCCTCCTTGACAGGGGAAACAAACCTCGCGGAGCACTGCCCAGGTGGCAGACTCACGGCGTCCCGGCGTGGCCGTTCTGGCCCGCAAGCTGGCGAGGTTGCGCCACGGATCGGTGCCGGGAGTCTACGCATCGCGGCAAGCGGATGGTAAATCGGGTCCGCGATCTGGCCCTGATCGCCGCTTATTTGTGACACGAGAGCATGACACCGGCCCACTGGCCACATCGGCACCCGGGAGAACGCCGGCGATCCCGTGCCGGGCGCCCGGATAACCGGCTCGCCCTGGCCGGCGCTGGCCGGCCAGGGCAGCGCGCTATCTGGCCGGCACTGCCGACGGCCAGCTCATCCGGATGCTGGTGCCGTCTGAGGACTCGCTGATTTGCACGTCGTCGGCCAGGCCGGCGATGACCGCGATTCCGAATCCCGGCGGGAACGCCGGGGCGCCGGACCCGCCGGCACCGCCGCCCTGCGTCACGGTGTCGGTCACCTCGACCTCGAAGCGACCGCCCATCTCAGTCAGGGCCAGCCGGACTGGCTCCGTCGGGCAGTGCAGCCGGTGCTCCTCTACCGCACGGGAGCACGCCTCGCCGACCGCCAGCCGGACCTCGTCTAGCAGCGACTCATCAACGCCGCTGCGCCGGGCGACGGCGGCGGCGACCAGGCGGGCGGTCCGGACATGCGCGGGCAGCGGGGTAAAGCTGAGCTCGACCGTGGCCATCTCGGGGACTTCTGCCTCGCTTATTTCTCGGACTTCCGTGCCGCGATCGCCTCGTCCACGCTCTCGTGAATCCCGAAGACCTTGGTCAGCCCGGTGATCCGGAAGATCTTCAGGATCCGCTCCTGCGTGCAGACCAGGTCCAGGGACCCGTCGTGCGCCCGGACCCGCTTCAGGCCGCCGACCAGGACGCCCAGGCCGGTGGAGTCGAGGAACTCGACCTTCTCCATGTTGACGACCAGCTGGTAGAAGCCGTTATTCACCAGGTCGATCAGCAGCTCACGCAGGCGGGGCGCGGTGTAGACGTCGATCTCGCCTTCCACATCGACGATCTCGATCCCGTCCTTGGTGTGGTGATCTAGCTTCAGATCCACAAATCCTCCAGCGCCATATAAGGCTCTCGTGTGAGCGGGCAAGCCAGGCCCGGTCAGCGGTGCCGACAGCTTGCCCCGTCGCGCATTCAACCACGCTCTGAGGTCATGTCTATACCAGATCGCAGTTCGAGGCACCTTGCCTCGTGATGACACACTGAAACCCGATGCCTACAGTCAAGCTACCGGTGGCGGGTGACACCGCGCAGCCCGGCGCCGCGGACGCCACCGGGCGGCCGGGCACCGCCAAGTCTGGCACTGCGCGGGCCGGGCTGGCCTGCGAGCGCATCCTCCGGCGTGGCGCGGATGCCGGCCGCCTGACCCACGTGCAGCAGATCCCGGCCCGCCGCGGCCGGCAGGCGGAGTGGCCGGACTGGGTTCCCGGCGAGCTCCGGCAGGCCCTGGCCGCCGCCGGGGCTGACCGGCCGTGGGTGCACCAGGCCCGCGCGGCGCGGCTGGCCCGGGCCGGGCGCAGCGTGATCATCTCCACCGGCACCGCCTCGGGAAAGTCGCTGGGCTACCTGGTCCCGGCACTGACGGCGGTCCTCGGCGGCAGCACCGCCCTGTATATCGCGCCGACCAGGGCGCTGGCCGCCGACCAGCTGCGGCTGGTCACCTCGCTGGGGCTGCGCGGCGTGCGCGCCGCCGTGGTGGACGGGGATACCCCGGCCGCCGAGCGCGCCTGGGCCCGGTCGCATGCGAACTACCTGCTGACCACCCCCGACATGCTGCATCACACGCTGCTGCCCCGGCATGCGCACTGGGACGGTTTCTACCGGCGGCTGCGGTACGTGGTGGTCGACGAGTGCCATACCTACCGCGGCGTGTTCGGCTCGCATATCGCGCACGTGCTGCGCCGGCTGCGGCGCGTCACCGCCGCCCGGTCAGGGCGCAACGCCGTCTTCATCCTGGCCTCGGCCACGATCAGCGAGCCGGCCCGCTGCGCGGAGCTGCTGACCGGCCTGCCCGCCGCGGCCGTTACCGCGGACAGCGCGCCCCGCGGGCCGCTCACCCTTGCGCTATGGGAGCCGCCGATGACCGGCTACCGGGGGGAGGCCGGAGCCCCGGTCCGGCGCAGCGCCACGGCCGAGGCCGCCGGGCTGCTGGCCGACCTGGTGGTGGACGGGGTGCCGACCCTGGCCTTCGTCCGGTCGCGGCGCGGCGCGGAGTCGCTGGCCATGGCCACCCGGCGGCACGTCGTGGAGGCCGGGGCCGCTGACCTGGCCGGCCGGGTCGCCGCGTACCGGTCCGGTTACCTGGCCGCCGACCGGCGGGCGCTGGAGGAAGCGCTGCGCACGGGAGTCATTACCGCGCTGGCCACCACGACGGCACTGGAACTCGGCGTGAACATCGCCGGCCTGGACGCGGTGCTGATCGCCGGGTGGCCCGGCACCCGGGCCGCGCTGTGGCAGCAGGCCGGCCGGGCCGGGCGGGCCGGGCGCAGTGCGGTGGCGGTGCTGATCGCGCGCGACGACCCCCTCGACACCTACCTGGTGCACCACCCGGATGCGCTGCTCGGCGCCCCGGTCGAGGCGACGGTCCTGGACCCGGCCAACCCGTACGTGCTGGCCCCGCACTTGTGCGCAGCGGCGGCCGAGCTCCCGCTCACCGAGGATGACCTGCGCGAGTTCGGGCGGGCCGCCGGCCCGGTGGCGGCCCGGCTGAGCGAGGACGGCCTGCTGCGCTCGCGGGACGGCCGCTGGTACTGCACGCGCCGCGGGATCGCCGCGCGCACGGGCCTGCGCGGCGCCGGCGGAGCGCCGGTGCGCATCGTCGAGGAGACCACCGGCCGGCTGATCGGCACTGTTGACGAGCCGTCGGCGCACGTGCTGGCGCATGCCGGTGCCGTCTATCCGCATCAGGGCGAGATGTACCTGATCAGCAAGCTGGACCTGGACGAGGGGGTGGCGATCGCCCAGCCCGGCGATCCTGGCTACACGACCTCGGCGCGCGAGCAGACCCGGGTGGAGATAGCCGGCGAGCTGACCAGCCAGTCGTGGGGCCGGGCCTGCATCCATTTCGGCGACGTGCTGGTGACTCGCCAGGTCACCTCTTTCGTCCGGCGCGGCCTCGACAGCGGCCGGGCCACCGGGGCGGAGCCGCTGGACCTGCCTGCCCGGTCACTGCGGACCCGGGCGGTGTGGTGGACGATCTCGCCGGCCCAGCGAGCCAGCCTGGCACGGCAGGGCGTTGACCTGGCCGGGGCGGCGCACGCCGCCGAGCACGCGGCGATCGGGCTGCTTCCGCTGGTGGCCTCCTGCGACCGGTGGGACGTCGGCGGGGTGTCCGGCGATCCGCATCCCGCGACCGGGCTGCTGACGGTCTTCGTCTATGACGGCCACGATGGTGGCGCGGGCTTCGCGGAGCGCGGGTTCGCCGTCGCGCGCGAGTGGCTGCAGGCCACGGCGCGAGCCATCGAGAGCTGCGAGTGCGCAGCCGGGTGCCCGTCCTGCGTCCAGTCGCCGAAGTGCGGGAACGGCAACCACCCGCTGGCCAAGCAGGGCGCTGTCGCCCTGCTGGACTCCCTGCTGCGCGGCGCCCGCTGAGCTGTCCCCGGCGGCTGGCCGGCGGCCACGACTGTCCGGGCCAGTCCTGCCCCAGCCTGGCCTGAGGCCGCGCATGTGTCTGGAAGGAAGCGCGCATGTGCCTGGAACGGAAGTACGTCCGGCGGGACTCATCCGCCGCGAGATGATCCTGGCCCCCCGCGATCCCGGTCACCGCCGGCCGGGCCGGGCGGGAGGGGCCAGGTTGCCGGGCGGGCCGCAGTCGCTGCGGCCCGCCCGGGCCCGGAAATGGGGCGACCCCCGCCGGGGGGGAGAGCGGGGGTCGCCGTACGGTCCGGCTCCGGGGGGGCAGAGCCGGCACCGTTACCCATGAAAGCCTACGCGGGACTGAGCCAAGTTACCAGCGGGTCAGGCTGAACCGGATTCGGCTCGGTTGTCTTCCCCTATGCTGCCGGATCGTCGGCGCATCCGTCGAGAGACCAACGAGAACTAGCGCATCTTTCTTTGCAGATAAGGCAATCGTCGCGTGATCCCTGCCTTGTGATTCGCAACTTCGTTCCCCATCGTCACCGCACCGCCCCTGGCCTGGCAATCCTTGACGCACATGCGCAACTCACCTTCAGCGTGTGCAACATGTACAGAATGTCTAGACATCATCCGGCACTAGCCGGTGAACCAACTGGTCATCAGGCCCAATCGAGTACAGCCGGATAAATCCGGCATAGCGCCGGGGAGGCCGGCGGCAGGTGCCTGCACGAACCCGGCCACCCCGGTATCCGGATCCCGGCGAGGCGTGTCGTTACTGGTCACTGCGGTGGAAAGCACCGGACACATCTGACCGGGAACCCGTTATTTCCGGCCCGCGGCCAGGTTCCGGATCCGGTGTTCAGTTCGTCCAGCCCAGTGGGTTCTTGGGTGCATTTATGCAGTTTTTACGCCGATAGCGAAGCTGCGGATCAGGTACAGAACTAACGGGTCCGCGGCTGCTGCTTTACCCGCAACCGCGACTTTCCGTAACCGCCGGCGGAAGGCCAGGGCTCGCGTCTGCCACGGGCGCCGGACCGCCGCTCCCGGTCCGGCCTGGCCCCGCAGGAGCACTGGCTCCGCGGCGGGGCCGGGTTCCGGACCGCCGGTTCTCGCAGCGCTGGCGGCCCGGGCCGCCCGGCGCCCCCAGCACGCCGCGCTGCCCGGCACGTGCACCTTCGCGCGGAAATGAACTCCCAGCTCAGCGCATATGACAGCGGTCTTCGATCGACATCCCTTATCGATGCGGCGAAGGGCTTCCCAACGCGGGCCATCCGTCGTAGAACAGTGGGACGGACGGCAACGTCCGGCCACGGCAGCCGGGAACCCACGCGCGACCAGCCGCGGGAGGCGTGCCGAGGCAGCTGAGCCCCGCCTGGCGGGCACCGGGAACGATGCCCCGGCGGGAGTCAGCTGCCCGGCGATGAAGGTGCACGCTTGGTAACCCGGTGTGACGTGGATGGAGACGGCGTCCCGGCCACCCGGGACGCCGTTTCCGCGCCCGGACCGCCCGGCCACCCGGACGCGGAGCGCCGCGAGCCGGCCGCCCGGGGCGCCGCCAGCCGCCGGCCGGTGTTCTCGGATCGGCCTGATCCTGCCCGCGGCGGGAGCTTCTCCCGGCCGCCAGGTGGTCCGGAGCGCACTGCCCGCTGCCGGGCAGGCCCCTTCTCTTCGCCTTTTTCGCCTTTACCGGCACGCCGTGCGAATGCCCTGAGCGGGTATGAGCAAGACTCTGACGTGACAGGAGCGGATGGCAGGAGCGGAGAGGGGATGAGCACCGATGGCTGAACCGGCAGGGCGGTACCCGGCGGACAGCACACCGGAGGCGTCCGTGGGCAGCCTGGTATCCCTGGCCGTCAAGGACATCACGGCGCTGGTCCGGTTCGAACTCGACCTGGCCAAGCTGGAACTCAAGGCCGACGTCCGGCGGCTCGGGATCGGCGGCGCGCTGCTGGGCATCGCGGCTTTCGTGGGCTGCCTGGTGCTCATGCTGCTGTGCTTTGCGCTGGCCTACGGCCTCATCACGCTGGGCATCTGGTCCTGGGCCGCCTTCCTGATCACCGCCGGGGCATGCGTCCTGGTCGCCGGCCTGGCCGTCGGCATCGGCGTGATCATGATGAAGCGGCTCGGCGGCCTGCCCAAGACCCGCCAGACCGTCCAGGAGGACCTGGCCGTCCTGCGCCGCGGCGACGGGGCAGGTGCCCCGCCGCCTGCCCCGACGCGGTAAGCCTGTGCCAGCGCGCGGTGATGCGTCGATCTACCTCGACGGCCCCTGGTCGCACCGGTCGGTCAGCGCTAACGGCACCCGGTTTCACATTGCCGAGGCCGGCGACGGGCCGCTGATCCTGCTGCTGCATGGCTTCCCGGAGTTCTGGTGGACCTGGCGGCGCCAGCTGGAGTCGCTGAGCGAGGCGGGCTTCCGGGTCGCCGCGGCGGACCTGCGCGGCTACGGCGGCAGTGACAAGCCACCGCGCGGCTACGACCTGGTGACGGCGGCGTCCGACGCGGCCGGGCTGGTGCGCTCGCTGGGCGAGGCCAATGCCGTGATCGTCGGTCACGACTGGGGCGGCCTGATCGCCTGGACGACCGCGGCCTACTTCCCCAAGGTGGTGCGGCGGCTGGCCGTGGTATCGGTCCCGCATCCGCTCCGGCTGCGCGGCGCGGTGCTGGCTGACCCCCTCGGCCAGGGCCGCAGCTCCGGCTACGCGCTGGGGTTCCAGCTCCCGATGCTGCCGGAGCGGCAGCTGCTGCGAGACAACGCGCAGCGTGTCGGGCGCATGCTGGCCGCCTGGTCCGGCCCGGGCTGGCCCGATCCGGCTACCGAGCGCCGGTACCGCGAGGCCATGACTGTCCCGTCCGTGGCGCATTCCGCGCTGGAGTACCACCGGTGGTTCCTGCGATCCCGGTTCCGGCCGGACGGACTGCGCTACGCCCGGGTCATGCGCCGGGCGATCCAGGCCCCCACCCTGCACCTGCACGGCGCTCTGGACGGCTGCATCCTGCCGAGTGCGGCCCGCGGCTCCGGCCGTTATGTCGACGGTCCCTACCGGTGGCGCCTGGTGGATGGCGCCGGGCACTTCCCGCACGAGGAACTGCCGGACCGCTTCAACTCCGAACTGCTGTCCTGGCTGGCGGATCCCGAGCCGGAGCGGTAACCGTGGCTGCCGCCGGCCGGCCCGGCCGGGACCGGGACACCGCCGGGCGGGCCAGGAACGCCCGGCCGCGCGACGGGCTCGGGCGGCCACTGCAGCGCGGCAGCCCCGGCGAGCCGACCATGCCCGAGGGCGTGGTCCTGCCCCCCGACCGGGCGCTTGCCGCCGCCCAGAACCTGCTCGACACCGGACGGCCGTTCCACGCCCACGAGGTCCTGGAGGCGTCCTGGAAGGCGGCGCCCGCCGCGGAGCGCGACCTGTGGCAGGGCCTGGCTCAGCTGGCGGTCGGCCTGACGCACGCCCGGCGCGGCAATCGGGCCGGGGCGGCGGCCCTGCTGCGCCGCGGCGCCGCCCGGATCAGCGGCTACGTCCCGGACTGCCCGCACGGGATCGATGCGGGCGGGCTGGCCGCAGCGGCCACGGAACTGGCCGGCCGGATCGAGCGGGACGGCGTGCCGCTGCTGTCCGAGGAGGACCTGGCGCTGCGGCTGCGGCCCGGCCGGGATGAATGGCCAGGCCGCTAGCTCTGGCAGGCCTGGGTCGACACCGGGGTGGTGGCGTGGCTGCCATGCGAGGCATCGCTGGCCACCTCGCCCGCCGTCAGGGCGTACCCGGTGTTCTTCAGCGATACCGCCGCGGCGAAAACCACCCCGTACACCGAGCCGTCCGGAGCCAGCAGCGGACCGCCGGAGTTGCCCGGCTGGACCAGCGCCCTGATCGGGTAGATCTGGCGGCGGACCTGCGAGTTCTGGTAAATGTTCGGGCCGATGGCCGACTCGGCGACATCCAGCCGGGCCGGGCCGACGGTGAACGGGTGATCCAGCGGATAGCCGGCCACGATGGCGCTGGCCCCGAACACGGCCTGGCCGGCGAACCGGAGCGGATGGGCGTTCAGGCCGGGCACGTCGAGCACGGCGAGGTCGCGCTGCGGGTCATACAGCACCACCGTGGCGCGGAACTGCCGGTTCCGCCGGGTGATGACGTCCGGCCCGTCGGTCACGCCGGCAACGACGTGGGCGTTCGTCAGCACGTGGTGCGGCGAGATGACAAAGCCCGAGCCCTGGATCCGCTTGGAGCACCTCGGTGCCACGCCCATGATCTTCACGATGCTGTTGCGGGCCGAGGCCAGCCCGGTGGAGTTCAGCACGGCGGGGTCGGGCGCGGGAATGGCCAGCGCACTCTCCGCCCCCAGCGCGCTGAACACCTGGGTATAGGGGCCGCTGGCCAGCAGCCGCCGCAGCGGCGGGAAGCCGGGCAGGGTGAGCGCGCTGCGCGGCACCACCCCGTCGACTGCCTTCAGCACCGCGGAGTCGTTCACCTGGCCGGAGATCTCGGGGAACGGCGAGTAGGCCACGAACGACCCGATCAGCCAGGCCACCAGCAGCACGGCGACCACGTTGACGGCTGCCCCGCCCAGGGAGTCCAGGACGGTCACCGGCCGGCCGCGCAGCCGGGACCGCACCGCGACGCCGATCCCCGAAGCGATCACCATGCCGATGACCGCGGCGCTGAACACGACCAGGATGGCGACGAAGGCCTGCCAGGGCAGGCTGGCCGCCATGGCCTGGGAGATCCGCGGGGCGAAGATGGAGCCGAGGGCGACGCCGCCGATGAAGCCCGCGAACGACAGGATGCCGATGATGAAGCCCTGACGGTATCCGGCGACCGCGAAGGCCGCGGCCAGCGCAATGAGGATCAGGTCCAGCAAGTCACCCGGCACGTGCTCAACCTATAGCGAGCCGGGAGCCGGGCAGGCCCGTCCGGCCGGGCCGGCTCATGACCGTGACCCGGCGTCGCCGCCGGGCGCCGCGAGCGTGGCCGGCGGCAGGCTCGTCACGTTGGCGGTATCCCAGGGCAGCTCCCACCCGCCCAGCGCGAGCAGCCGGTCGACGACCAGGCCGGTGAATCCCCAGACGAGCATGCCGGCGACCCGGAACGCCGGGCCGACGTGGCCGGACGGATACATGACCATCAGCCGGTTAGCCGGGGCCGCCAGGTCAGCGACGGGCACCCGGCAGACAGCGGTGACCTCGGCCGGGTCGCCGGGGCGGACCGGGCCGGGCTGGCGCCACCAGCCCAGCACCGGAGTCACCGAGAACCCGCTGCGGGTGATGAACAGCTCCGGGAGCACTGCCAGCACGTCGACAGAGGCCGGGTCCACGCAGGCCTCTTCAGCGGCCTCGCGCAGCGCCGCGGCCACCGGGCCGCCGTCAGTCTCGTCGATCGAGCCGCCGGGAAACGCGGGCTGGCCGGCGTGCTGGCGCAGCCACGGGCTGCGCTGCACCAGCAGCACGTCCGGGCCCGCCGCATCCTCGCCGAACAGGATCAGCACCGCCGACTCGCGGCCGCCGGACGGCGGCGGCAGCAGCGCCTCGGGCACGGCCATCGTCTCGGCCGCCGCCGCCAGCCGGGTCAGCCAGGCCGGCGCCGGATGGCCCGGCCCGCGCGGATCCTCGCCGGGGCCCGGCCCCGCGCCGCTGGCCAGGGTCACGAGAACGGGCCCGCCTTCACCAGCTTGCGGGCAGTGGCCTCATCGGTCGGTCCCTCGCCGTAGGCCGGGCACAGGGCGGCTAGCGGGCAGGCACCGCAGGCTGGCCGGCGGGCGTGACACATCCGGCGCCCGTGCCAGATCAGCCGGTGCGACAGCATCGTCCACTCCGACTTGGGGAACAGCGCGCCGACTTCCAGCTCGATCTTGACCGGGTCGTCCAGGGTGGTCCAGCCGAACCGGTGCGCCAGCCGGAAGAAGTGCGTGTCCACGGTGATCCCCGGCACGCCGAAGGCGTTGCCCAGGACCACGTTGGCTGTCTTGCGGCCGACCCCCGGCAGGGTGACCAGATCCTTCAGCTTGCCCGGTACCTCGCCGTTGTACCGGTCGCACAGCGCCTGGCCCAGGCCGATGAGACTGTTGGTCTTGGCCCGGAAGAACCCGGTCGACTGGATGATCTTCTCCAGTTCCTCTCGGTCGGCGGCCGCATAGTCGGCCGCTGACCGGTAGCGGGCGAAGACCACCGGGGTGACCATGTTGACCCGCTTGTCCGTGCACTGCGCAGACAAGATCGTGGCGACCAGCAGTTCCAGCGGCGAGCTGAAGTGCAGCTCGCAGTGCGCATCTGGGTACAAGGCCGCCAGCTCGCGGTTGATCCGGCGGGCCCGGCGGACCAGCGCGGTCCTGGACGGGGGGGATGTTGGCACCGGTCTAGCCTATTCACCCAGCCGGCATTCCGGCGGCCCGCCCGCGCCGCTGACGGCCCGGGCAGCGCCCGCTGGGGCCAGCGGCACGGCCGGGGCAGTTCGGCCTTGCCGGACGCTGC
Source organism: Streptosporangiaceae bacterium (assembly GCA_036490755.1). Classification (GTDB taxonomy): domain Bacteria; phylum Actinomycetota; class Actinomycetes; order Streptosporangiales; family Streptosporangiaceae; genus DASUBV01. Next base: position 1,977 of record DASXDJ010000006.1, on the reverse strand, counting down.
CCGGCAGCTAGGCGATAGTCTTGCTGGTGGTCCCGGTCAGCTGATGAGTGGCAGCACGACAGTCACGGCGGTGTCCTGACGGGGGGTCCGTCCGCCCGGGGCGCTCGCGCCCGGGCGCACACCGGGCGCGCAGGCTGGCGGCGGCCAGGGACCAGCCGAGTTCAGTTACGCCAGACCGCAGTCGGGGCAGACCGGACCTGAGCCGGGCGCCGGACAGTCGAGCCACAGTCGGGATTACCGTCATGCGAATGCCAAAGACCGCCGCCGGGTCGGCCGCCTCCGGCGGGGCGGTTGGCGGACAGGCTCCCCCCGGCTCTGGCGGATCCGGCTCCGGCGGATCCGGCGCTGGCCGCCCCGGCTCTAACGGGTCTGGCGCTGGCCGCCCCGGCTCTGACGGCCCTGGCTCTGACGGCTCTGGCTCCGCCGCGGACCCGGCGGGCGCGGCCAGCAGCGACGGCACCGCCGAGGCACCGGCCCCGGACGCCGCCGCCGCGCTGTCCCGCCGGCCGATGGCGCTGCTGCGCCGCAACTGGCTGGCCGCCGTCCTGCTGACCGCGGGCGTGGCGCTGCGGGTCCTGGTCCAGGTCTCCTTCGGCCCGGCGCTGCTGTACATCGACACCGTCAAGTACTTGTACAACGCCTGGCCCGGCGCCGACCCGCTCGGCTACGACGCGCCGCTGAAGGCCCTGCTGGCCATCGGCAACCTCGGCCTGGTCGAGGCGGTCCAGCACCTGCTCGGCCTGGGCATGGCCGTGGCGATCTACCTGGTCCTGGTCCGCCGCGGGGTGCCGCGCTGGCTGTCCGCCCTGGCCATGGGCCCGGTCCTGCTGGACGCTTACCAGCTGCAGACCGAGGCGACGATCATGCCCGACATCTGGTTCGAGGCCATCATCGTCGCGGGCGTCGCGGTGCTGCTGTGGAAGCCGCGGCTGACCTGGCGGTTCTGCCTGGCGGGCGGCCTGATCCTCGGGCTGGGCGCGACCGTCCGGCAGGTGGGCGAGATCATGATCATCCCCGTCGTGCTGTTTGTCCTGCTCGCCGCGGGCGGCTGGCGGAAGGCACTGACCAAGTCGGTGGCCGTGATCGTCGCGTTCGCGGTGCCGATCGTGGCCTACATGGCGGGCTCGCAGGCGCTGACCGGGCATTTCTGGCTGTCTCGCAACGGCTACCAGGCAACCTACGGCCGGATGGCGGGCCTGGCTGACTGCGCGACGCTGAAGCTGCCGAGTGATGAGCGGGCGCTGTGCCCGACCAGCCACGAGCAGGCACTCGGACCGGACTGGCTGGACCACGGGCCCACCTCCCCGCTGCGCCAGTACCCGACGCCGCCCGGCATGGACCGCAGCGTGGTCATCGGCAGCTTCAACAAGGCCGTCGCCACCCAGCAGCCGCTCCGGGTGGCGGGCCGGATCGCCAGCGACGCGGCCAAGCTATTCGCCGTGACCCGGGTGACCAGCCCCGGCGATACGCCGATCTCGCGGTGGCAGTTCCACACCACCTACCCGACCTTCGCGCCCACGATCGCGGTGAACGGCCAGGGCACGATCATCTTCGCGCTCAAGCTCGCGGTGTCCGGCGGGCCGACTGTCTACCGCAAGCTGGATGCGGCCTACGGCGGTAACTCCCACGTGTGGGTGCCGGGGGCCGCGTTCCTGCGCCGGTACATGCTGTACGGCGGCTACACGCCCGGCCCGCTGCTGCTGCTGTCCCTGATCGCGGGCCTGGCGGGGGCGCTGACCGTGCTGCGGCGCCGGGCCAGCGCGGCCCAGCGCGGGCTGGCCCTCGGCGCCCTGCTGTTCACCATCGGCGGCGCCGCGGTGCTGCTCATGTCCGACATCTTCGAGTTCAGCTGGCGGTACCAGATCCCGGCCCTGGTCACCCTGCCGCCGGCGGGCGCGCTCGGGATCGCGGCCATCATCCGGTACGCGCGCCGCCGCAAGATCACCCGCTCCGCGGCCGCCGCCCAGCGGGAGCAGC
>DASXDJ010000005.1:0-56636 GCA_036490755.1 Streptosporangiaceae bacterium | reverse complement strand
CGCGGACCCGGCGCCCGGTGAGACCGTGCCGAGGCCGGGGAGCAGGTGCGCCCACATGGCGTCGAGGACGGCCTGCATGTCGAGCGTGTAGGCGGTGGTGACGATCACCGTGTCCTGCTCGGGCAAGACCACGCAGAACTGCCCGAAGGCCCCGTCGCCGCGGTACCCGTGCCGGGACATCCAGAACTGGAAGCCGTAGCCCTGGTGCCAGTCCGGGCTGCCCTCGCCGGGGTTGGCGACCTGAGCCGCGGTCGCCTGAGCCGCGTACTGCGCGGGGACCAGCTGGGATCCCTCCCACTGGCCCCGCTGCAGGTACAGCTGACCGAGCCGGGCGACGTCCTCGGTGCGGGCGTGCAGGCCGGTGAAGCCCACCTCCCGTCCGGCCGGGTCGCGCTGCCAGCTGACCGGCCCGATACCGAGCGGGTCGAGCAGCCGCGGGCGCAGGTACTGCGTCAGCGGCATGCCCGCCTGCTGCTGCACGATGCTGGCCAGCGAGTAGGTGCAGGGCTGGTTGTAGGCGAAGACCGTGCCCGGCTCCTCATCTGGCGGGATGAGCAGGAACCCGCGGACCACGTCCCCGCCGCCCAGCGTGATGGCCTCCCCCAGCGTCTCCCGGGTGTGGCCGCTGGCCATGGCGGCGACGTGCCGGAGTCGCATCGACCGGCTGCGCGGGTCGGTGATCTCGGCGTCGAGCTCGCTGAAGTGCGACAGCACGGTGTCGTCCAGGTCGAGCAGGCCCTCCGCCTGGGCGAAGGCCACGGCCGTGGAGGTGAAGCTCTTGCTGAGCGAGTACAGCAGGTGCGGCCGCCCGGCGCTGTAGGGCGCCCACCAGCCCTCGGCGATGACCTGGCCGTGCCGCAGCACCATCAGGCTGTGCATCTCGATGTTCGGATGATCATCCACGGCGTCCACGAAGCGGAGGATCGCGGCCGGGTCGACGTACTGGTCGGCCGGCTTGCTGCGCGGCAGTGCTCTCGCCATGCCGCAAGCGTAAGGCGGCGCGGCAGTCACGCCGCCCGGCACCTGACGGCAGGAACCAGGGTCTGGCCGGCAACCCCGCACCGCCCGTGTTCGTCCTTGGCGGGTGGAACGGGAGCCGGAGCGCTCCGGAGATCGCTGACCGAGAGCAAGGCGGTGGTGCGATGTATCAGGTAAGCCGGGGGATCCGTGGCTGAGCCGGATACCAGCGGCCTGGAGCGGCTGCTGGCCGAGCGGGGCGATGCGCTGATGCGCGCCGCCGTGGCCCTGACCGGCAGCCGGGCCGAGGGCGAGGACCTGCTGCAGGCCGCGCTGGAACGACTGCTGCGGAGCGGCAGGCAGGTCAGCGACCCGGAAGGTTACCTGCGGCGGATCCTCTACAACCTGGCCGCCGACAACTGGCGGCGGCGCGGTCGCTGGCGCGCCCGGCTGCCCCTGCTGCGCGAGCCAGGCCCGGCCCCCGCCGACCCCGGCACCGACACCGTTGACCTGCGCGACGCCCTGGTACGGGCGCTGAGCCAGCTGCCACCGCAGCAGCGCGCCGTCATAGTGCTGCGCTACTGGGAGCAGCTGACCGAGGCACAGACCGCCGAGCTGCTGGGCTGCTCGGCCGGCGCGGTCAAGTCGGCTGCCTCCCGCGGCCTGCGGCGGCTGCGTGAGCTGTCCGGCGCCGCGCTGCACGACTGCCTGAGCACGTCACCACCTATACCTAACGGAAGAGACCGATCATGAGCCCGCACATCACTGACGGCGACCTCGGGCACCTGCTGCGCGAGGGAATCGACCAGCTCACCGACGGAGTCCGGCTGCCGGGCGAACTCGCGGCGCGCGCCCGGCGCCAGCACGCCCGCCGCCGCCGGGCCGTCCGGGCGGCCGGCCTGGCCGGCGCCGCCACCACGGCCGGCGCCGTGGCCGCCGCCGCGGTCCTCACCACCAGCGGACCCGCAGTCACCGCGCAGCCAGCAGGCCCGCATACGGCGGTCCGGGCCGCTGGCCCGCAGGCCCGCACCGTGGCCGAGATCGTCCGCCGGACCGGGCAGGCGGTGAGCAGCGACCTGGTCCTGGAGTCCACCGGCAGCGCCCAGCTGGACAGCCTCCAGTACTCCGGCGGCCACCGCACCTGGCTCCAGCTGCACTACCTGAGCTGGTCCTACCGCAACCTGTCCGCCATCGAGGGCTTCACCGGCCCCGCCGGGTTCAGCGGCCCGCACCGAGTCCGCTTCGCCATGGCCGGGCGGGCCACCAGCACCGCGCCGAAGTCGATGTCGTCGGATACCTACACCCGGGTGGATTACGTGAGCCGGACCTGGGGCCAGGCCACCCTCCGCGAGCGGGTCCCGGCCCCGCCGGTCTCGCTGAACTGCTCGCAGCGGCAGTACCTGAGCCGTCCGATGGCTGTCCTGCGGACTGACCTGTCCACCTCCCCCGCCTCGATCCGCGCGGCCGTGGCCTGCGGCGGGCTGCGCATCACCGGCCGCGGCCGGGTCAACGGGCAGTCCGTGATCAAGCTGGCCGGCACAACCCGGCTGACCCGCTACCCGCTGGCCGTGGACGTCAGCCCGGCCACGTACCTGCCGGTGCGGCTGACCTTCGGCCAGCTCCGGTTCGACTACCGGTGGCTGAAGCCCGGCACGGCCAGCCTGGCACCGTTCACCCTGCACCCGCCCGCCGGGTTCCGTCAGGTCGCCTACAACCGCACCTGAGCTTCGAGGGCGGTGGCTGGCGGCAGGCAGCGCGTGCCCGCCGCCAGTCATCGGCCCGATGATTCGGCTCCTCTTCACCGGGCCGATGACGGCCGGTCGCCTCGCGCGGGTAAGAACAGGAGCGCGCCCGGGTTCGGGCGCGTGATCCCTGTCGGGCACAGGCATGAAGGGCAGACCATGAAGCTCCCGCGACGGCCACTGGCCAGCGCCGCACTCGCCACTGCAGCATCGGCTGCGCTGGCCGGCACACTCGTCCTCGGCCCCGCCGCGAGCGCGCTGGCGCGTCCGGCCGGTCCCGCGGTCGCCTCGCGGGCCTGCCCGCCCGCCGCCTGGGCGCTGAGCTTCAGCGACAGCCTCGACAAGCTGGTCCGCAACGGCGCCGAACTCGGCGGCCTGTCGTCGCTGGCGTTCGACCCGCGGTCCGGTTCGTGGGCGTCCGCAGTGGACAACCACGCCACCGACCCGGCGCGGATCTGGTTCTTCCGGAACCTGGCCGACCCGGCGGTCAGCCGCGATCCCCTCGTGCTCCGCCAGCCGGACGGCACCCCCTACGACGGCACCAACTCCGACAACGAGGGCCTTGCTGTCCTGCCGGACGGCAACTACCTGGTCAGCTCCGAGACCGAGCCGTCGATCCGGATCTATGACCGCACCGGCATCCAGCAGGCCTCGCTGCCGGTCCCGGCCCGGTTCGCGGTGACCGGGACGACGCCCGGCGGCCAGGCCACGAGCAATGCCACGCTCGAGGGGCTGACGATCTCGCGCTCCGGCCACGAGATCATCGCCGCGATGGAAGGCGCGCTGTCCGGGGATGTCTCGGCCAGCGGCGACGCGACGCTGCACCGGTTCCTGGTCTACGACCTGAGCCGCTCCGGGACCTGGCAGCTGACCAGGCAGATCGCCTACCGTACCGACGCGGGCAACCGGATCCCCGAAGTGGCCGCTTACGGGCGCGCCTCGCTGCTCGTCGAGGAGGCCGCCTTCTCTGCGACGGCGGGGAACTCGGTCGAGCTGTACGCGATCCGGCACACGAGCGCGGCACCGGACGTGAGCAATGTGACGAACCTGCCCGCTGCCCCGGCCCGTGACGTGGTGAGCAAGAAGCTGGTGGCCGACCTCGTCGGCTGCCCGACCCTCAGCGCGCCGTCCCGGGAAACCCAGGCCAACCCGCTGCTGGACAACTACGAGGGCATGGCCATCACGGCCGGCGGCCCGGGCCTGGCCGGGGTGAGCATGATCAGTGACGACAACTTCAGCCCCACCCAGTTCACCCGGGTCCTGAACCTCCTGGTGAAACTGCCGTAACCCGCGGGCTAGCAGCGCCTGGCCACCACCTCCTCCCATTTTCCGCACACACCGCGCGCACCCGGGCTGCACGGCCCCGTGCTGCTCTGGTGAGGGACCACATTGCGGAATGGGGGAACCCGGCATGGCGCAGGCAAAGGTCACCGATCCGGACGTCGCCGAGCTCATCGAGCGCGCCGAGGAATCCACCTCGGCCTATATCCGCGGCGACATCCGCAGGTACCTGGAACTGATCAAGCACGCCGACGACTTCACGCTCATGCCGCCGTACGGCGGCGAGCCGAGGCACGGATTCAACACCGAGGAAGCCCTGGAAACCACGCCGAAGATGTTCCGCAGCGGCGAGGCCGAGCTCGAGCTCGTGCAGGCCGTCGCGTCGGGCGACCTGGCCGTTCTCGCCGGCATTGAGCGGCAGCACGGCGAGGTCGCCGGGCTGCCGGACCAGGAGTGGTCACTGCGGGTGACCCTGGTCTTCCGGCGCGACGGGGACGGGTGGCGGCTGGTGCACCGCCATGCCGACCCGCTGGTGCACGCCATCAGCATGGAGCACATGGCCTCGATCGCCCGCGGCGAGGGCTAGCGCACGATCCTGCCGCCGGCGGCCCGCCCGCCGCGGCAGCCCCGCTTGCCGGTCACCTGGTTCATGAGTACGCTAATGAACCAGGTAACCAGACCAGCAGTGAGGTGACTCCGTGGCGCTTGCCGACGACGGCGGCCCGATCTTCGGCCAGATCGCCGATCAGCTCTCCGATCAGATCGCTGACGGCGGGCTCGATGAGGGCGGGCGGCTGCCGTCCACCAATGAGCTCGCGGCGTTCTACCGCGTCAATCCGGCGACCGCCGCCCGTGCTCTCAGCGTGCTGGTCGAGGAGGGGCTGGCGGAGAAGCAGCGCGGGATCGGCATGTTCGTGGCGGCGGGCGCGCGGCAGCAGCTGATCAGCACCCGGCGCCGCCAGTTTGCCGAGCGGTACGTGCAGCCGCTGGTGACCGAGGCGGCCCGGCTCGGGCTCGGCGTCGAGGATCTGGTGACGCTGGTCCGCGGTCAGTCCGCGGCGGCCGACCTGGCCGCTGCCGGGAGCCCGGCATGACGCCGGCGATCTCGCTGACCGGCGTCGGGCGCCGGTACGGCGATCACGAGGCGCTGGCCGAGTTCACCGCTGAGATCGCGACGCCGTCTATCGTCGGCCTGCTGGGACGTAACGGCGCCGGGAAGAGCACCCTGCTGCGCATCCTGGCCGGGCAGGAGTTCGCCACCTCGGGCCGGGTCGCGGTCTTCGGGGCCGGGCCCCCGGTCAGCGACGCCGTCCTGCGCCGCATGGTTCTCATCCGCGAGGACCAGGTCTACCCCGACCTGCAGGTCCGTCAGCTGGTCGCGGCGGCAGCGATGTTCTACCCGAACTGGGACGCCGGGCTGGCGGACTCGCTGCTGGAAGCGTACGAGCTGCCAGCCCGGCGGCGGGTCAAGAAGCTGTCCCGCGGCATGCGCACCGCGCTGGGCATCGTCATCGGCCTGGCCGCCCGCGCCGAGATCACCCTGTTCGACGAGCCGTACGCCGGCCTGGACGCACTGGCCCGCCAGCTGTTCTACGACCAGTTGCTGGCCGACTACACCGCCCACCCCCGGTGCATCGTGCTGTCCACCCACCTGATTGACGAGGCCGCCGAGCTGCTCGAGCGCATCCTGGTCCTCGATCACGGCCGCCTCGTCCTGGACGCCGCCACCGACGACGTCCGCGGCCATGCCAGCGTCGTCACCGGGCCGGCCGCCAGCGTCGACCGGTTCGTCGCCGACCGGGCGACGCTCAGCCGGCGCACGCTCGGCGCACAGGCCACCGTGATGATGACCGGCCGGCTCGATGGCCGCGACCGTGACCTGGCCGGCCAGCTGCACCTGCGTCTCGAGCCCGTCACGCTCCAGCAGCTCGCGATCCACGCGGCCGGGCTGCGAGATAACCGCTCCCTGGCCGATGCGAGGACAGTCTGATGCGACCCGCCCCGATCGTGAACGTCGTCCGGTACCTGCTCCTGGACAAGATCACCTACCTGGCGCTGCCCTGGGCCTGGGCCGCCTTCGGCTTCCTCATCGACGTAGTCGTCCTGCAGCTCACCCCGGCGGGCCATCAGGGCGGCCACCGCTGGGTCGCCGGCCTGGCCCCGGTCTTCATCTTCGCCTTCGTGCAGGGCACCCAGACCGTGGCCCGCGCCCTGCCCTTCGGCCTGGCTCTCGGAGCCAGCAGGCGCACCTACTACCTGGGTGCCGCCTCGCTCGCTGCTGCCCTCGGAGCAAGCTTCGGTCTCCTGGTCGCGCTCGGCCAGATCGCCGAGCGCGCGACCGGCGGATGGGGGATGAACATGGCCTACTTCCGCGTGCCTTACCTGCTCAGCGGCTCCTGGTACCAGTCCTGGCTCACCGCGGCGGTGGCCTTCGTGCTGCTGTTCGCCTACGGCACGTGGTACGGCCTGGTCTACCGGCGCGGCGGCATGGTCGGCACGGTGATCTTCGGAGGAGCCCAGGTAGCCGTCCTGGCTCTCGCTGCTGTCCTCACCACCTGGGCCCACGACTGGGCGGGCCTCGGCCGCTTCCTGACCGCCATTACCGCGGCCGGCCTCACGGCGATCCTGGCGGCCGGCGCAGCCGTCCTGCTCACCGGCGGCCTGGCCACCATCCGCCGGCTGACCGTCTGAGCCGCCGCTATCCGGTCAGCTGGCTAGTCCAGACCGTCCCCCGGCAGGGTCCGGCGCACTACCCGGAGTTCGGTACCCAGGGCATCAGCGATCGCGACAATGAATGGCAGTTCCGGCCGGGCCTGGCTTGCCGTGAACAAGCGCCGGACGCTGGAGGCGTTCCGGTTAACCCGTCGCGCGAGCTCTGCCTTGGACATCCCCAGGTCCACCCGGAGAGCATCGAGTTCTCTGATCACCGCATCGGTCTGGGCGATCTCCCTTGCGGCCCGCTCATAGTCGGCGCGGTAACCGGCATCTTCCATCCGGGCCGCGCGGCGGCGCTCATGAAAACTGACGTCAAGCATTCGCGACTCGGTCACCCATCCTCCAAAGTGTTGCCTAGGAGATACACCCTACTGTACCTCATGCGCAACACCTCGGGCCCAGCTCGGAGCACGGCGCGGTGGCCGAGGTGAGCACAGCACGTTCGGGCGGGATCTGCCCGGGCACCGGGCTGGCCCCTGTTACCGGCCATTTTGAGTTGGATCACGCTGGCGGGGCCGACTAGTTTCGCCTTCATGAAGCCGATCTCTGAGGGCGACATCCGCCGCTCCTTTGTCAACTGCTCCCGGGGCGAGGCCGAGCGCATGAAGCTGCCCGCGGACTTCGCCGGGATTCCCTGGCCGGACCTGGACTTCCTGGGCTGGCGGGATCAGGGCGCCCCGGACCGGGCGTACCTGATCGCCGAGCGAGACGACCACCTGACCGGCATCACCCTGCGCGCTACCCGCGGGCACCCGCGCAATTTCACCGCGCGCAGCATGTGCTCGGTGTGCCTGACCACCCATACGGCCGGCGGCGTGGCCCTGATGACCGCCCGCCGCGCAGGCGCGGCCGGGCGCCAGGGCAACTCGGTCGGGCAGTACCTGTGCACCGACCTGGCCTGCTCCCTGTACATCCGCGGTCTCCGGGAGACCGACGCCGATACCGACCTTGAGGAAAGCCTGCCGGCTGACGAGAAGATCATCCGGGCCCTGGCCAACCTGGACGCCTTCCTGGACAAGGTCCGCCGCTAACCCGCTGGCCAGCTGCCGCCGGAGGCCTCGGGCCAACCGGTCAGGAATCAAGAAGCACAGGTCACAGGGCCTCACCTAGCGTGAGTGACATGGCAATCATCGAATACGTCACCCTCGAAGTGACCGACCCCGCGACCGCAGAGATCTTCTACAAGTCCGCCTTCGGCCTCGACACTCAGGTGCAGGTGCGACCCTCGGACGCAGCGACTTCGGGCTTCCGCGGGTTCACGCTGTCGCTGACCGCGGCGCAGCCCGCCAATGTCGTCAGCCTCATCGACGCCGCCCTCGAGGCTGGCGCCACGTCGCTGAAGCCGGCCGCGAAGTCGTTCTGGGGCTTCGGCGGCGTCGTCCAGGCCCCGGACGGCGCCATCTGGAAGGTCGCCACCGCCAGCAAGAAGGACACCGGCCCGGCCGCCCGCGAGTTCGACCAGATGATCCTGCTGCTGGGCGTCGCGGATGTGGCGGCGACCAGGCAGTTCTACGTCGGCCACGGCCTGCCCGTGGCCAAGAGCTACGGCCGCAAGTATGTCGAGTTCGACACCCCGTCGAGTCCGGTGAAGCTGGCGCTCTACGGCCGCCCGGCACTGGCCAAGGACGCCGGCGTCCCGGCGGACGGCAGCGGATCGCACCGGCTGGTGATCGGCAGCGACGCCGGGACGTTCACCGACCCGGACGGCTTCACGTGGCAGGCCCCGTCCCGCTGACCCGCGCGGCTCCGGCTAGCTGCCGGAGAGATCGGCGCCGGCATCCGGCAGGTCGCGCACCTGCTGACGGGTGACGCCCAGCTGGATGCCGTCGCCGAACCCGGTCACCTGGCCGGCCGGGATGGCCACGGTCCTGCGGCCCAGGACGTGCCCCTCGCGCAGCAGCACGTGGGTCACCTGGCGGGTGCCTGCGTCGATCCGCAGGGCCTGGACCTGGCCGATGTCGCCGTCGGCGGCGTGCACGTGGTCCCCGCGGCGCTCTTCCACCTCGCCCGCGGGCAGCACGTCGATGACTTCCTTCTCCGGCGTGCGCAGCGGACCGGAGGCGGCGGCATCGACGACCGGATCGCCGTCCGCGCCGCGCCAGCCCGCCGGCAGCAGCTGCACCGGGACGTCGTAGCCGCGCACGAACTCCGCGAGCATCTCCTCGGCCGGGCGCAAGTCCCGGAACTCGGGCTCGGTGCAGTTCAGCGTGAGCTGGCCGGCGGCCGCGTCGACCATCTCCAGCGGGACCAGCCGGGCCAGTCCGGCCCGGCCATCCGGCTCGACCACCAGATGGGTGACCGTCCGCGCCGCCGGGTCCACGACCAGGCCCCGCACCTGGCCGCCGGACCCGTCGCGGCAGCGAGCCTCGCCGCCGATCACGAGCGTTATCTCCGCCACTAGCCGGCCTCCCCGCTCCGGGCAGCCTCCCCCGGCTGCGCTCCGGCCGGGCGACAGGCGCCCTGCTGATGCTCCGCAGCGTGACCAGCCGCCGGCCGTGCCCGGCAGCTTACCGATGCCGTGGCCAGCGGCCGGGGCGGAACTCGCCGGCCTCCGGCCCGCGCTGACCGCGCCGCAGCGCCCATGCTGGCGGGGCGGCCTGCGCGAACTACGCAGACATGACGACATGTCGATATTTGGTCAATCGCGGGTAATGGTCTTGTAAAGGGCGCCGCCGAAACATACGCTAAGGGCGTTTTTGCCGCCGGTGGAGTGGGGCCAGACCATGGGCAGGAAAAGGCTCAGTATCGTCGTCACGTGCGGGCTCGGCGCCATGGCGCTGTCGGCGGCGGTACCCGCCGCGCACGCCGCCGGGCCGCCCAGCGTCCTGGTCGTCGGCACCAGCCACGCCAGCTGCCCGCGGGCACAGTTCCGCGACATCCAGTCCGCCATCAACGCCGCCCGGCCGGGTGGCACGATCTCCATCTGCCCGGGCACCTACGCCGAGGGCAGCGGCGCGCGCGGCAGCGATGCGCTCACCATCCGCAAGGACCTCACGCTCGCCGGCGCCGGCAGTGACCAGGTCACCATCGAGCCGCGCAACAGCGCGGCGGCGGGCGGCCAGATCGCCGAGGCCAGCCCCGACATCCGCGACGGGCAGGGCGACATCGTCGCCGCGATCGGCACCGTGCGGGACCCGATCACGGTCCGCATCTCCGGGGTCAGCGTCAACGCCGGCGGCGTCGACGCGACCGCGGGCGTGGTGTTCCTGGACGCGCAGGGCTCGCTGGACCGCTCGGAGGTGACCGGCGTCGACGTCAGCGAGGCCGCCGATGCCTACTCCCGGCCAGGCGGCTTCCGCAGCAGCCCGTTCGGCTACGGCGTGGCCCAGGTAACCCGCGCCACGCCGGCCACCGCGCCCGCCGGGAGGGCCGCCGTCCGCACGCTGACCATCGACCACACCAGGATCGACCACTACAACGCGATCGGGGTCCTGGTCGACGGCGCTACCACCGACTACTCGCAGTACGCGCAGCCACCGGTGCCGCTGGTCCCGTCCGGCATCCAGAACCGGGCCGTCCTGACCAATGACCAGATCATCGGCCGCAACCTGTGCCAGAACTACAACGACCCGACCGCGGGCGGCCCGACCGTCATCGACGGGGACTGCGAGGCCAGCGGCGGGTCGACGCCCATCGCGCCGCCGCTGCCGCTGACCACCGGCCCGCTGTTCGGCCAGGACGGGGTGCGGGTGACGGCCGGCGCGTCGGTGCAGATGACCGGCGACACCGTGTCGTCCAACCTGGTGAACGGGACCGGCTCGCCGGTGCAGAGCGTGCTCGCGCCGACCCCGGCCAACGACCCGTATCCGCTAGGGAACTACGCGACCAACAACCAGAACCTGCGCCTGGGCGCCGGCGTGCGGCTGGTCGGCGCGGCCGCCTCCACGATCTCGGCCAGCAACATCACCGATAACGCGTTCGGCGTGCTCAACACCACCACCGACGGGATGACCGCCAACAGCGCGACCCCGGTCGACGCGCAGAACGACTGGTGGGGCCTGCGGACCGGCACGGTCACGCTGCCCGCGCCGGGACCGGCTGTCTGGCCGGACATCGGCAGCCCCTCCGCGACCACCTACAACCCGCCGGTGCCCGAGAACCCGGTGAACGGCGCGGCGGCCGACGACAGCGCCTGCCCGTCCGGGGTGTCGGACTCGGCGGCGGTGACGTTCTGCCCCTACCGGTCCGGCGACCAGGCCGACACCGCGCAGGGCGAGTACCCGATCCCGGACGCGCCGGGCGTGCCGGCCGCCACCGCCAGCTCGTCGTCGTGCACGAACAGCGCGTCGGCCTTTGACCCGAAGATCCCCAGCTACGACAGCTTCTTCAGCTCGACCCTCGGCAGCGGCACGACTGGCGACGGCCTGTCCGGCACCACCCCGTCGGCCAGGACCACCACCCAGCTGATGTCCTACATGCAGGCCGTCGTCAGCGCGATCAACAGCAACCCGGGCACGACCGGCAGGCGCGTCGCGGCCCGGATCGTGCAGGAGGGCACGAGCGTGCTGGGCACGCCCTTCGACTATGTCGTGATCGGCACGCCGGGCAACATCGCGAACCTGGACTCCGGCCGCAACGACCAGAGGTTCTGGACCGGCGTGATGAACGGGACGGTGTCCCAGTCGCAGGCCCTGGCCCAGGTCAGCTCGCGGCCGGGATTCGCCTGGGTCACCGGCGCCCCGCACGGCAATGAGCCGGCCGGCGGCGAGGCATCGGTGAGGGAACTGTACGAGCTCGCCGCGCGGACCGACTGCGACAACCTGGCGCGGCTGCGGAACCTGGACGTGTTCGTCCAGCCGGTCACCGCGCCCGACGACCGCGACCACAACAACCGCACCACCGCGTGGGACTTCGACCCCAACCGCGACCGGGGCACGTTCGACATGCCGGAGAACAAGGCGCTGATCGGCGCGATCACCAAGTACCCCGGGCTGTTCTTCATCGACGCGCACCAGCAGTCCTCGGGCTACTTCTTCCCGCCGGACCAGGACGCGGCGCTGAACGAGATCTCGCACCCGGCGCTGGATGAGATCCAGGACGTCATCGGCCCGGCGATCCAGAACGCGTTCAACGACCAGACCGGGCAGTACCGCAACTACAACGAGTACGACCTGTTCGTGCCCGAGTACGGCGACACCGTTCCGTCCCTGCTGATGGGCGGGGCCGGGATGACCTACGAGAAGGGCAACAACGAGAACTACGGCAAGCAGGTCTACGACCACTACCTGGCCATGGACACGACGGTCAACGTGGTGGCCCAGCAGAAGGACAGCCTGCAGGCGGCCTGGATCAAGCAGTGGCCCGAGGCGGTGAGCCAGGGCCGCAGCTGCACGGTCCAGGAGAACACCCAGGTCAGCCCGCCCGCGGTCGACCAGTACGAGATCGGGCAGAGCTCGATCGACCAGGAGCCGAACGTCAGCGTCTGCGGCTACTACTACCTGCCCGGCCAGCATTCCGGTGATGTCGCCCAGACGATCAAGGACCTGCAGTACGCCGGGGTCAAGGTGTACCGGCTGAACAAGGCCGTGACCGCGGCGGGCGCGCACCAGTTCGGGAACTTCGACATCAACGCGGTCGCGGGCCAGGGATCGCCGGACCGCACCGCGACCGTCACCCTGCCGGCCGGCACGCTCTACATCCCGCTGGCCCAGGGCACCAAGCACTGGATCCAGGCGGTGCTCGGTGAGAACCCGTACCTGCCGTTCAACTACTTCTATGACGAGGTCACCTGGTCCTACTCGCTGCTGCGCGGCTTCGCCGGGGACGGCTTCCTGACCCGGCAGCTGCCCGGCCAGGTCTCGATGACGCAGATCGGCAACCCCGGCGCCGGGACGGTGCCGCGGTCGAGCCAGCCGGTCTACGCGTTCAACACCGACTCGATGGCGGGCCTGGCCATGGTGAACCAGCTGCTCGGCCAGGGCGCCGCAGTCGCCCGGGCGGCGGCGCCGTTCGACGCCGGCGGCCAGCACTTCGACACCGGCGCGGCGCTGGTGGCCGGCTCCTCGGTCGGCCTGAGCACCCTGACCTCCGACGCCGCCCGGTGGGAGACCCCGGTGTCCGGCCTGAGCGGCTACCCGGTCAGCCACTACGCGATCGCCGCGCCCCGGATCGCGATCTACACCGGCAGCACCGATGCGCCGACCAATCCCGCGTTTCCCGGCACCGGCGACGGCTACTGCCGGACCTCGACCTACTGCGAGGCGATGTTCGACCTGACCCAGAAGGAAGGCGTTCCCGCCGCCGAGATCGGCCAGCTGACCTCGACCGACCTGTCGAACGGCGTGCTGCAGAGCGGCGGGTACACCGTGCTGATTGATCCCGGCTCGACGATCTCGGCCACCACCCCGGCCGGCCCGGCCGGCACCCCGGCCCAGGCCGTCCAGGCGTTCATCAACTCCGGCGGCACCTTCCTCGGTACCAGCAGCGGCGGGGCCACCAGCGCCCGCAACGCCGGCGTGACAACGCTGAACACCACCACGGTCAGCGGGCTCAGCACGCCCGGCTCGACCTTCGACGCCAGCTGGGACACCGCCGATCCCGCGGCCTGGGGCATGGACGCAGGCGGCTGGGTCTACCGGGAGTCCAGTAACGACCCCGTGTTCGACCCGGCCACGCTGGCCGGCGACGGTGCCGCTATCCCCGCGGCCACCGCGGTGGCCACCTACTCCCCCGCCGGCGACTGCGGCGGGCCCGCCGGGTTCGGCAACTGCTACGGCTACGAGATCAACGCCAACGCCAGCCTGCCGGGGCGGCCCGCGGTCGTCGACCAGCCGTTCGGGTCCGGCCACGCGATCATGGTCGGCTTCGACCCGTGGTACCGCGCCTGGACGACCCAGGAGGAGCGACTTGTCCTGAACGCGGTCCTGTTCCCGGCCGGCACCGCCATCCCGGCGGCCACCGCAAGCAGCGAGCAGAGCGGCGTCCGGGCGCACGAGCAGGCCCGGGCCCGGCCCGTGCCGGCCAGCAGGCGGCCGGCGATCGCCAGCCGGCCGGTCCGGAAGAGCAGCGCGCGCCAGGACCGCCACAGCCCGCACTAGAGCACATCGCCGCCCGGCGCGGCCACGGCCCTGTCGTGAGAGTCGCGGCCGCGTGGGGCAGCATGACGGCTCGCCCGCAGCGGGCCCGGCCGGCCGGGCCCGCCGGCCGGTGATCACAGGCCGCCAGTGACGTCCAGGGTGGCGCCGGTGACATAGGAGGCCTCGTCAGAGAGCAGCCACAGCACGGCCGCAGCGACTTCGCCGGCGGTGCCCATCCGGGCCAGCGGCACCTGCCCCAGAGCCCGGTCCACGTGCTCGCGGGGCTGGGTGCGCCGGGACTCGGTGGCGATGACGCCCGGCCGGACTACGTTGACCCGGATCCCGTCCGCGGCCAGTTCCCTGGCCAGGCCGCGGGACATCGTCTCCAGGCTGGCCTTGCTCGACGCGAAGTGCACCCAGGTCCCCGGGGCGCCGGTCATGACGGCATAAGCCGATGACAGGGTGACGATGGCGCCCCCGCCGCGGGCCGGCATCCGGCGGGCCGCTTCCCGGCAGCACAGGAACGCGCCGAACACGTTGGTGCGGAACACCTCCTCGAGTTCGCTGGCGGGCAGGTCGGCGAGCCGGCGCGGCGGGCCGGACAGGACCGAGTTATTCACCAGGCCGCCCAGCGGGCCGAGTTCCGCCTCGGCCGCGGCGAAAGCGCGGGTCACGTCGTCCTCGCGGCCGACATCCGCGCCGATGGCCATCGCGCGCCCGCCGCCGGCCCTGATGTCGCTGACCACCCTGGCCGCGTTGCCGGGCCGGGAGTGGTAGAGGACGGCGACCGGGACTCCGGCCCGGCCCGCACGCAGGGCGATCTGCGCGCCGATGCCGCGTCCGCCGCCGGTCACGATCAGGGTCGCGGGGCGCACCGGGGACCCGGCTGTTACTGACACGAACCCTCCCGGCGTAAAATTACTTTACGTACGTCAACGTAAAGAGACTTTACAACTGTGTCAAGCTCCGGGTCAGGACAGCAGCAGGCCATCGCGCCGATGATGCGCGTGCTCTGGCAGGAGGTGCGGGACCGCATTCACGTGGCCTTCGCCGCGGGCGGCTACCACGACGTGCGGGCGGAGCACCTGGCCGTCCTGCAGCACCCCGGTCCGGACGGCCAGCGCCCGTCGGTCCTGGCTGCTCGCTCGGGCATGAGCAGGCAGGCCATCAACCACCTGGTCGGCCACCTCGAGCGCGCGGGCTATGTCGAGCGCTACACCGATGCGGCCGGCGGCACCACCCGGCTGGTCCGGCTGACCGCGCGCGGCCGGAAGCTGTATGAGCACATCGAGGCCACCGCGGCCGCTGTCGAGCAGGAATGGGCCCAGCAGGTCGGCGAGCGGCGGCTCGAGGAGCTGCGGGCCACGCTCACCGACCTCACCGCCGCCCGGGCCCGGGCGCGGAAGCCGGCGTAATGGCCGCCCGCAGCCGCGGCGCCGCCGCCTGGGCCGCCCGGCAGCTCCGCGGCCGGGTCACCGCCGGGACCGGCAGCCTGTTCTCGCACGGGGCCTATCCCCTGGCCCGGACGCTGGACTACCGGGGCGACCCCGGCCTGTTCGGGCCGGACTCGATGACCTGGCCGGTCGTGGGCGACGTCGCCGTGTTCGTGGGCGGCATCCGGGCGCTGCTGGTCCAGGCCGCCCACCCCGAGGTGGCCGCCGGCGTAGCCGAGCACTCCCGCTACCGCGAGGACCCGCTCGGCCGCCTGGCCCGCACGGCCGCCTATGTCACCGCCACCTCGTTCGGGGCGATGCCCGAGGTGGACCACGCGGTCGCCGTGGTCCGCCGCCGCCACCGGCCCGTCACCGGGCAGTCCGGCCGCGGCCAGCACTACGACGCCGCCGATCCCGCGCTGGCCGCGTGGGTCCACAACTCGCTGACGGACTCTTTCCTGGCCGCCTACCGGGCTTACGGCGCCCGGCCCTGCATCGCAGGCGATGCCGACCGGTACGTCGCCGAGCAGCGCCGGGTCGGCGCCCTGCTGGACGCCAGCCCGCTGCCCGCGACCGCCGCAGAGCTCTCGGCCTGGATCGCCGGGCTGCCGGAGCTGGCTCCGTCAGCGGCCGGGCGCGAGGCGATCCGGTTCCTGCGGCGGCCGCCGCTGCCGGCGCCCGTCCTGGCCGCCTACGGCCTGCTGTTCCGCGCCGCGGCCGCCACCCTGCCGCCCCGGATCCGCGCGATAACGGGCGTGCGGCCCCGGCCCGGTGACCGGCTGCTCGGCCAGGCCGCGGTCGGGGCCCTGCGCTGGTCGCTGGGCTCCTCGCCGGACTGGCGGCTGGCCCTGGCCCGGACCGGGTCGCCCGAACCGCCGGGCGCCCGGTTCCGCCAGCCCCTGCCCGTGCCGCCGTCCCCGGCGGCCAGCGAGCAGCCCGGGCCAGCCGGCTCGTAACCTCGCGGCAGCTACCCGTAGGTGGGGTGCTGCGGCCAGCCCGCCGGCGAGTCCTCCCAGTCCTCCTGCCGGCCGTAGGGGGCCAGATCCAGGATGTTGTTGACGAACAGCACCCGGTCCACGCCACGGGCCGTGGTGGAGTAAGTCTGGTAGACGTCCTCGCCGTCCATCAGGAACATGCTGAGCAGGAAGCCGTTGCTGACACCGCAGTCGTCAGCGAACGTCGTGCCGTGCGAGGACACGAACGGCAGCGTCCAGCCCATCTGCGCCTTGTAGGCCTCGATCTGGGCCAGCGGCATGTTGGACACCGTCACCCAGGCCACGCCGTTGTCGCGCAGCGTGTTCAGGTCGGTGACGTTCCTGGTGAAGTGCGTGCAGCCCGGGCAGAACTCATCCGGCCCGTTGTCCATGAACTGGTAGACCGCGAGCTGGCGCTGCCCGGCGAACAACTCGGGCAGGGTCACCGGGCCGGCCGGCGAGTCGAAGGTGTACTTGCTGGCGTCGAACCTGACCATCGGGAGCCGGCGGCGGCGCGCGGCCAGCGCGTCCAGCGCGCGGGTTGCTTCCTTCTCGGCCGTGAGCAGCTCGTCGCGATCCTGCTGCCACTGCCCGGCTGAGACAACTTCCGGCATCGTGCTCATCTCGTCCTCCTGCGCAGTTCTCGACGGTCCCGCGGCGGCGGCCGCCCCGGGAACAGCTGTGCGGCCCTCCCCCGCACACTGTCAGACGCCGGAGCGCGGCGAAGCTCATCGGCCGCCTGCCGCGCCGCTGAGCCGGGCGGAGCCCGCCCGGCTCAGCGGCGCACTGCGGTCTCCTGCTCGACACGCGACAGCTTTTCCGGATTGCGCACGATGTACAGCCCGCTGATCAGGCCGTCGTCGATCCGCACGGACACGACGACGTCGATCTCCCCGTCGATCCGGACGATCAGCGCCGGGCCGCCGTTGACCTGAGCCAGCTCGGCCGACGCCGCGCCGGCGAGGCTGGGCAGCCCCTGGGCCAGCAGGCTCGCCACCTGGCTGGCGCCGGTGACGGGCGCGAGCACGGCCGGCCTGACCCCGCCGCCATCGCCGACCAGGACGACGTCCGGGGCGAGCTGGTCGAGCAGGCTCTGCAGGTCGCCGGTCTCGATCGCCCGCCGGAACGCCTCGAGCGCGCAGCGGGCCTGCGCCGCGGAAACCTCCCCGCGCGGCCGGCGCGCGGCGACATGGGCCCGCGCCCGGTGGGCGATCTGGCGGACGGCGGAGGAGCTCTTCCCGACGGCTGCCGCGATCTCGTCGTAGTCCAGCTCGAATACCTCGCGGAGCACGAACACCGCCCGCTCGGCTGGCGTCAGGGTCTCCAGCACCAGCAGCATGGCCATCGAGACGCTGTCGGCCAGCTCGGCATCCTCAGCCACGTCCGGCGCGGTCAGCAGCGGCTCGGGCAGCCAGGAGCCGACGTAGGACTCCTTGCGCCGGCGCAGCGTGCGCAGCCGGCTCAGCGCCTGGCGGGTGGTGATCCGGACCAGGTAGGCCCGCTGATCCCGCACGGCGGCCAGGTCGACGCCCGCCCACCGCAGCCAGGTTTCCTGCACGACGTCCTCGGCGTCGGCGGCCGAGCCGAGCATCTCGTAGGCGACGGTGAACAGCAGGCTGCGGTGAGCGACAAACGTCTCGGTGGCGGAGTTCACGCCCACAAGACGCTGGTCCCCGTCCCGTTGTGACACCGCGGGGCCGTGGCGCAGGTCACATCTGCGGTCTGTCACCACGACCGCGCCGCCGGCATCTTGTGTTCGTTCAGTGCACCAGCACGCAGCACCACGAGTGAGGACCCAGTCATGACCGAACCACGTTTCAACCTGCTTGACAGCCCGACGGCCGCGAAGGTCGCCAAGCGGTTCTACACCACCTCGCTGGCCGTCGAGCAGTCCGCGCTGCCCAAGACCGTGCAGGAACTGATGGCGCTGCGCGCCAGCCAGATCAACGGCTGCGGCTGGTGCGTCGACATCCACACCAAGGAAGCCGCGGCGGCAGGCGAGACCCAGCTGCGGATCAACCTGGTGGCCGCGTGGCGGCATGCCACCGTGTTCACCGAGGCCGAGCGGGCCGCGCTGGCCCTCACTGAGGAGGGCACCCGGCTGGCCGATGCCGCGGCGGGGGTGTCCGGCGAGACGTGGGCCGCGGTGCGCAAGCACTACGACGACGACCAGGCGGGCGCGCTGATCTGCCTGGTCTCGCTGATCAACGCGGCCAACCGGATGAGCGTCATCGCGGGCAACGAGGGCGGCTCCTACGAGCCGGGCATGTTCGCCTCGCTGGAGCACGGCTAGTCAGCCGCGGGCCCGGCCCGGATCAGCTGGTCGGGGCCGGGCCCGCGCATGCCCCGGTCACGCGAGCAGCAGGTGGCGGACGCGGACTCGGTGTGCTTCGCACCGAGCAAGGCCTGTCCGCGCTGCTGCCTCGCGGGTCCGGGATCCGCCTGGTCACCGGCCGTCCCGGGCACTCGCGGAAAACCCCGGTGCGCCCGGCGCCGGAGCGTGGTTTACTGCCGCGGATACAGCAGCGATCCGCAGGGGAGGGTAAATGCGCCAGGCGTTCATGTCCGTCGTGATGGCCTATAGGACCTATCCGAAGGGTATGGCGCGTGTCGCGCATGACACTCAACCTGGGGATCCTGGCGCATGTAGACGCCGGTAAGACAACTCTCACCGAGCGGCTGCTGTACGCCGCCGGTGTCATCGACCATCCCGGCAGCGTCGATGCCGGGACGACGCAGACAGACTCCCTCGCGCTGGAGCGCCAGCGCGGCATCACGATCAGGTCGGCCGTCGCCTCGTTCGGCCTGGGCGACGTCACCGTCAACCTGATCGACACGCCGGGTCACCCGGACTTTATCGCCGAGGTGGAGCGGGTGCTGAGCGTGCTCGACGGCGCGGTCCTGGTGATCTCGGCGGTGGAGGGCGTGCAGCCGCAGACCCGGATCCTGATGCGGGCGCTGCAGCGGCTGCGGGTGCCGGCGCTGCTGTTCGTGAACAAGATCGACCGGCCCGGCGCGGACCCGGAGCGCGTCCTGCGGGAGATCCGCGACCGGCTCCTGCTCGCCGTGATCCCGGTGGAGTCCGTGCAGGACGCCGGGACACCCGCCGCCGATGTCACGCTGACCGGCCCGGACGACCCGGATTTCCGGCTGGCCCTGACCGGCCTGCTGGCCGAGCACGACGAGGGACTGCTGGCGGCCTACGTCAGCGGCGATGCCGGCGTGGCCGACGGCCGGCTGCGCGCCGGGCTGGCCGCGCAGACGGCCCGCGCGCTGGTGCACCCGGTCTTCTTCGGCTCGGCGATCACCGGCGCGGGCGTGGCGCCGCTGACCGCGCGGATGGCCGAGCTGCTGCCGGCCGCCGCGGGCGATCCCGGCGGTCCGGCCGCGGGCACCGTTTTCAAGATCGAGCGCGGCGCCAGCGGGGAGAAGATCGCCTACGTCCGGATGTTCACCGGCACGGTGCGCGCCCGGCAGCGGCTGCGGTTCGGCGCGGGGCTGGACGGCAAGGCAACCGCCGTCGCTGTCTTCGACCGCGGACCTGCCGTGCCCCGGCCTGAGGTCGCCGCCGGCGAGATCGGCAGGCTCTGGGGCCTCGCCGGGATCCAGGTCGGCGACCGGATCGGCGAGCCGGAGGCAGCCGGCGCCAGCCGCCAGTTCCCGCCGCCGACCCTGGAGTCCGTCATTGTCGCGGCCGACCCTGCTGACCGGGGGCGGCTGCGCGCCGCGCTCGCCCAGATCGCCGAGCAGGACCCGCTGATCAGCGTCCGGCAGGACGACGAGCGGCACGAGATCTCGGTATCGCTGTACGGGGAAGTCCAGAAGGAGGTCATCCAGGCGACGCTGGCGGACGATTTCGGCGTGGCGGTGAGCTTCCGCGAGACGACGACGATCTACGTCGAGCGGCCCGCAGGCCGGGGCAGCGCGGTCGAGGTTCTTCAGTCGGACGACCACCCGTATTCCGCAACCGTCGGCCTGCGCGTGGAGCCCGCCCCGGCCGGCGCCGGGATCAGCTTCCGGCTCGACATCAGCCCGCGCGACCTCCCGCTGTTCATCTACAAGACGGCGGGCAGCTTCGCCGACGCCATGACCGGCTACGTCCGGGCCACGCTGCGCACGGGCCGGTACGGCTGGCAGATCACCGACTGCGCGGTGATCATGACCGACTGCGGCTACTACGTCGGCGACGGCGCACCCAAGCAGGTCCTGGCCACGCCGAAGACGACGGCCGCCGACTTCCGCAAGCTGACGCCGCTGGTGCTGGCGCAGGCGCTCGAGCGGGCCGGCACCGTCGTGTGCGAGCCCGTCGCGCGCGCCCGGCTGGAGATTCCCGCCGACCGGCTCGGCGCGGTCCTGGCTGTCCTGCCCCGCCTCCGGGCCGCGGTGGAGGCGCCTGAGCCGCGGGGCCAGGAGACGGTCATCCACGCTGTGCTGCCGTCCGCCAGCCTGCGGGCGCTCCAGGAGCAGCTGCCCGGGCTCACCAGCGGCGAGGGTGTCCTCGAGGCCGGCTTCTGCGGTTACCAGCCGGTGCGCGGCCGGTTCCCGGTCCGCTAGCACCACCCGCGGCCAGGGCCGGCGGCGCGGCGCGGCGCGGCCGGCTCATCCAGTCTCGGATCACAGGCCGTACTCCTCCAGGAGCCGGAGCCAGAACTCGCTCACCGTCGGGTACGCCGGCACGGCGTGCCAGAGCTGCTCGAGGGGTACCTGCGCGGTGACGGCGATGGTCGCGGCGTGCAGGTGATCGACGACGGCCGGCCCGACCAGGGTGAAGCCCGCGAGCGTCCGGCTGCGCTCGTCGATGACGGCCTTGACCCGGCCGGTATAGCCGTCGGCCTGGAGCGCCGCGCCGTCGACCCTGGCCATGTCGTACTCGACGGCCCGCACGGTGAGGCCGTCCGCCCGGGCCTGCGCCTCCGTGCGTCCGGCCGCGCAGACCTGCGGGTCGGTGAAAATGGCCTGCGGGGCACCGCGGTCGCCGGCGCTGTCGCGCAGCGCCGGCTGGTCTTCCGGCCGGCCGGCGGCTCGCGCGGCGATCACGTCAGCGCACACCCGGGCCTGGTACTTGCCCATATGGGTGAGCAGGTTGCGGCCGTTGACGTCGCCGACGGCGTAGAGCCAGCCGCCGGGCACGCCGGCCGCCCGCAGGCTGGTGTCGACGGTGACCGGGCCGTCCGGCGGCGGCAGGCCGACGGTCTCCAGGCCGATGCCGGTGACATTCGCGCGGCGGCCGGTCGCCACCAGGATCTGGTCGGCCTCGATCAGCGCGCCGTCCCCGGTCCGGACAGTTACCGGGCCGCCGGCAATCGGGCGGCCGACGCTGGCCGCCGTGCAGCCCAGCCGGACGCTGATGCCGGCAGCGCGGAACGACTGCTCCACCAGCTCCCCGGCGAATGGCTCATGCCGGGGCAGCAGCCGGTCGCCGGCGACCAGCACGGTCGTCTCCTCCGCCCCCAGCGCGTGCAGGGCCTGCGCCAGCTCGCACCCGACAGGACCACCGCCGATCACGACCAGCCGTTTCGGCACCTCGTGCACGTCGGTGGCCTCGCGGTTCGTCCACGGGTGCGCCTCGCGCAGCCCGGGCACGTCCGGGATCAGCGGGTCGCTCCCGGTCGCCAGGACGACAGCATGCCGGGCCGTCAGCGAGCGGCTGCGGCCGCCCGCCTCGGTGACGGTCACGCGCCGCTCGCCCGCCAGCCGTCCCTGCCCGCGGATGAACGTCGCGGGCATGCCCTCAATCAGGCGCACCTGCGGGGCGTCGTCCTGATGGTCGACGAACTGGTCGCGGCGGGCCAGCACCGGGGCCGCGTCGATCGGGCCGCGCAGCTCGAGCCCGGGCATGCGGCTCACCTCGGCGGCCAGCTCCATCGGCCACAGCAGCGCCTTGCTGGGCACGCACCCGTAGTGCTGGCACTCCCCGCCGGCCAGGCGCCGTTCCACGACGGCCGCGGTCAGGCCGTTCCGGACGGCCCGCTGGGCCGCCGTCTCGCCGACCGGGCCCGCGCCGATCACCAGGACATCGAATGCATCGTCACTGTCCGCCATGAGTTCCCCCGTCTTGCGGCTTATGCGTCAGGCTGTGCCGGGCCTCGCCGCTACCGCCGGCCGCTGCCCCTGCATCAACCCCTGCCCGCCGGTCTCCTCGCGGAACGTGTCACGCGCAGCTGAGCACAGGCGCCTTACTACGGCTGCGTTTCCGGGCGCAGGGGCGCTGGCGAAGCGTGCCGTCACCGTCCCGGGACGGAGCCCGGCGCGGGAAATGCCCCCGGCCCGGCGCACGCGGTGGCTGGCCGCTTCGCGGGAAGACGGTCCGTCCCCGCCGACGGCACAAGCAAAAGGCAGAGAGTTCATACTCCCTGCCACTATTAACTTACAGCGCACCAGGGGGCTTGCGGCAAGGCCCGGGTCGTGCCGCATAATCGCAGGCCGGCCCGGAAATCCACTGAACGGGGGACGTGAATATGCGGGTGCTGCTGTCGACCTATGACTCACGCGGGGGCGTCGAGCCGCTGCTGGCGCTGGCGGTGCGGCTGCAGGAACTCGGCGCCGAGGCGGTGGTCTGCGCGCCGCCGGACTGCGCGCAGCGGCTGGCCGAGGCCGGCGTGCCGCTGGTGCCGGCCGGCGATCCCGTACGCCAGCTGGTGCACGGGACGAGGCCGCCGTCGGCGGCTGACGTGCCCCGGCTGGCCGCCGAGCTGATCGCCGCCTGGTTCGACAATGTCGGCGCGGCCGCCGAGGACTGCGACGCGGTGGTGGCCACCGGCCTGATCCCCGTGGTGGCCGGCGCGCGGTCGGTGGCCGAGAAGCTCGGCATCCCCTCGGTGAACGTGAGCTACTGCCCGGTCTTCCTGCCGTCGCCGCACCACCGGCCGCCCTCGCTGCCGGGCCGGCCGGTTCCGGCGGAGGTGACCGACCCGGGGGCGCTGGATGAGTGGTCCGTGCAGGCCTATAACGAGGTGTTCGGCCCGGCGCTCAACGAGCAACGGGCAGCGAACGGCCTGCCACCGGTGGCTAACGTCCGCGACTACGTCATCGGCGCCCGGCCGTGGCTGGCGGCGGACCCGGTCCTGGCTCCCTGGCCGGAGCCCGCCGACCCGAACGTGGTGCAGACCGGGGCCTGGATCCTGCCCGACGAGCGCCCGCTCCCGGCCGAGGTGGAGGCGTTCCTGGACGCCGGCCCGCCGCCGGTGTACGCCGGCTTCGGCAGCATGCGCGCTTCGGCGGACACCGCCCGGGCAGCCACCGAGGCAATCCGCGCCCACGGCCGCCGCGTGCTCCTCGGCCGCGGCTGGGCCGACCTGGCACTGATCGACGACCAGGATGACTGCCTCGCGGTCGGCGAGGTTAACCAGCAGGCGCTGTTCCGCCGGGTGGCCGCCGTTGTGCATCACGGCGGCGCGGGCACCACGACCACCGTCACCCGGGCCGGCGCACCCCAGGTGGTGGTGCCGCAGTGGGCCGACCAGCCGTACTTCGCCAGCCGGGTGGCCGCCCTGGGCGTCGGCGCCGCTCACGACGGTCAGGCTCCGACCACCGAGTCCCTGTCCGCCGCGCTCAGCATCGCCCTGGCCCCGGAGACCCGCGAGCGTGCCACCGCCGTCGCCGGCACGATCCGCACCGACGGCGCGGCGGTCGCGGCCAACCTGCTCCTCGACGCCGCCAGCCGGGACAGGCCGTCCGCGTCCTGGTGAGCCACGCCGGATCGCCGGGCCGGACCTGCGGGCGGCAGCGCCAGGCTCCGGGATCCTCGAATACGGAGCTCTCAGGCCGCCGGGACCGGCGGGACTCGCTGCGCCGGGCCCTGGACGCGCTCATTGCCCTGGGCTGTGCACGGCGCAACGAGGGCTACGGGCACCCGCTGCGGCCGGAGTACCTCGTCACCGACGTCGGCCGGGCCGCCGCGCAGCTGGCCCGGCGGGTGACCCGGTCCCCGGCGCGGGACATCCTGCTGCGCAAGTGGTCCGTTCCGGTGCTGGCCGGCCTGGAGCAGCCCCGGCGGTTCTCACAGCTGCGGGCATCGCTGCCCGCCGTGACCCCCGCGCGCTGGCGCTGGCGCTGCAGGACCTGGAGTCGGCCGCGCTGGTCCGCCGGGACGTCCTGCCGACCCGCCCGCCGTCTGCCCTTTACCAGCCCGACCCGGGATGCCCGGCTGGTCCTGCACGGCGGCCGCTAGGCCAGCCTGCGCCAGCCATGTCACCGGCGGCGCCGCGGCCGATCGGCGCTAAGGTTTGCCGGGGAAGGGAGCAACTATGCCGTCGAGCCCGGAGCCAGAGCACCTGAGCAACCACCACCGCACGACGCTCCGCCAGCTGTTCCAGCACCCGGTGAGCCACAACATCGAGTGGCACGCGGTCGTGTCGCTGCTGGAGGCAGTCGGGTCAGTTACTGACCGCCATGACGGCAAGGTCGTGGTGACCGTCGGATCCGAGACCGAGTTCTTCGATCCGCCCGCGCACAAGGACATCGACGAGCAGACGGTCGTCGACCTGCGCAAGCTACTGGCCGCGGCCGGCTACCAAGGCTGACTCCCACCCGAAAGGCAGCCGGTCCCGGCGTGCGTGCATGATGCTCCTGGAGACGCCCCGGCTTCGGCTGCGCCGCTTTCAGCCCGCGGACACCGCAGCCTTCGCCGCCTACCGCTCGGATCCCCAGGTCGCCCGGTATCAGAGCTGGGCGGCCCCGGTGCCCGTGGCCGAGGCAGCGACCCTGGTCGGTGAGCTCGCTTCCGGCGATCCTGATCAGCCGGGCTGGTTCCAGTACGCGGTTGAGGTCAAGGCCGGCGGCGGCCTGGCCGGCGATCTCGGCGTGAATCTGCACGAGAACCGGCGGCAGGCCGAGCTGGGCTTCACCCTGGCCCCGCAGTGGCAGGGGCATGGCTACGCCGCTGAGGCGGCACGCGCGGTGCTGCGGGATGCGTTCGAGCGACGTGGCCTGCACCGTGTCTCGGCCGAGTGCGATGCTCGTAACCACCGCTCCGCGCGGCTCCTGGAACGCCTGGGCTTCCAGCAGGAAGGTCATCGCCCGGAGTTCACCTGGATCAAGGGCGAGTGGACCGACGACC
Source organism: Streptosporangiaceae bacterium (assembly GCA_036490755.1). Taxonomy (GTDB): domain Bacteria; phylum Actinomycetota; class Actinomycetes; order Streptosporangiales; family Streptosporangiaceae; genus DASUBV01. Next base: position 31,460 of record DASXDJ010000005.1, on the reverse strand, counting down.
TGCTGTTCGGCCTGCTGGCCAGCCGGTGGGCTCAGATGGCTGGGCAGCCAGACCCGCGCTAAGCCGCGTTACGCGCCTGGTGCCGCCGGGCCATCCCGCGCGCTGACTGGCGGCCAGCGCGCGGGACCCGCAAGGCAAGCCGGTGCCTGCGGCAGACGGGCTAACCCGCCCTAGGGGATGCGCGGGCGGCTGCCCGGCTCCTGCCGGGGCATCTGCTGGTTCCCGGCCGGGATGGCCGGCAGCGGGAACTGGCTGATCTCGTACTGGGACAGGTTGAACTGCCCCTGAGTGTCGGGCAGCGCGGGCGGCTTGTCCGGCCGGCTGAACCGGAACGCCGAGGTCAGGTCTCCGACGGTGTCGCGCCGCCACTGGCTGATGTTGGTTTCCCTGATGCCGGTGATGTGCTCGAGGAACTTCAGCTGCGAGGTGTGGTCCGACAGCTCGGTGCAGACGTAGCCGCCCACCGTCCAGGGCGAAACGATGATGCACGGCACCCGGTAGCCGAGACCGACTGGCAGGCCGTCGCCGGGAGTGCCGCTCTTCGACGTCAGGGTGACGAACTCGTCCGGGGTGCCGGGCGGCGGGGTCGGCGGGATGACATGGTCGAAGAACCCGTCGTTCTCGTCGTAGGACAGGATGAACACGGTCTTGGTCCAGACCTCGGGATTAGCCGCGAGCGCGTCGATCTTGGCGGCCACGTAAGTGGCGCCGGCCGCTGGCGAGGCGGCGGGGTGCTCGTCGAATCCGGCCGGCGGCAGCAGCCAGCTCACCGCGGGCAGCTGGTCATTAGCCACGTCGTACTCGAAGCTGCCGACCGGTGAGCTGGCCATCGCCTTGTCGAACAGCGGATCGCCGGGCCGGGCGTCAAAATACTGCGTGAAGTGGGTAAGCGTCGGCAGCCCGGTCGCGGTGCTCGCCTCGTGGTAGAACTTCCAGCTGATGCCCGCCTTCTCCAGCCGCTCCGGGTAGGTGGTCCAGGTGAACTCGGCGGTGGGCCCGCTGGTGGTCAGCGAGGGGCCGCCGGCCCGGCCGTTCGGGTCGATGGTGCCGCTCAGCCACATGTCGCGGTTGGGCCCGGTCGGGCCGATCACCGAGCAGAAGTAGTTGTCGAAAATGGTGAACGCGTCGGCCAGGGCGTACTGGAACGGGATGTCCTGCCGGGTGTAGTAGCCCATCGTGTACGGGCCGTTGGCGGCTCCGTCGGCGGCGACGTGCGCGGGCACCCAGTTGTCCATCTGGCCGGCGTCCAGGGCCGAGTGCTGCGGGCCCCAGTCGTGGCTGAGCGACGGGATGGCCTGGGCCGCGCTGACCTGGGTGTTGAGACGGTAGGGCAGCAGGTAGCCGTCCGGGTTGGACGGGTCAGGCTGGAAGAACACAGTGCGGCCGCCGGGCAGCCGGGCCGGCTTGGGATCGCTGAAGCCGCGCACTCCGCGCAGCGTGCCGTAGTAGTGGTCGAAGCTGCGGTTCTCCTGCATGAGCAGCACGACGTGCTTGATGTCCTTCAGGCGGCCGCCGGCCGGCCGGGGCGCAGCCAGGGCCTTCTGCACATTAGGCGGCAGGGCCAGGGCGGCGGCCCCGAGTGCGCCTGCAGCCGCTGCACTCCCGAGAAGCCGGCGTCGGCTGAAGCCGCCCGCCTCGCTGGAGGTACTGGCGGTGTCGGTCATGGGCGTCCTTTCGAAGTGGTCAGAACTGACCGGGGTAGGACCGCCCCTAACACTCAGTGGCACCGCTTTCGCATTACTTATCAGCAGATGTCCGGCTCAAGAAGCGCCGCTGAAGATCCGCCCGCCACCCCTCGCCGCGTGCCGAGGTGTGCTGGTGCGGTAAGGCCCCCGGTCAATTCGGCGTCGCCGCACAGCGGCACCACGAGCTATCCGGCCCCAGCAGCCCGGCGTCTTCAAGGCATCCAGGGATCTTGCGACTGCGGCGCCGATGCCAGACTGAGCAGGACACGCCGTCGTATGGACTCATCTGCGTCCTTGCCGCTATTGTCCTTCTAGTGCTCTATGGTGCTTTGCATGGCCAAAGCTGCGCGCGTACTAGCGGCGCTTAAGCGAGACGGCTGGATCGAGACGAGGCGCTCGGGGTCTCACCGGGTACTGGTCAGGGGTAATCAGCAATGCATCTGGGCCTATCACGATGGCGTGGACCCTGGCGGCCCGGTGATGGCCAGGATCGCTCGAGACTATGGATACACCCTTGCTGACCTGCGGAGACTATAGGACCATCATGTGCATGAGCGCGCTGCGCGTCGAGCTGTTCTACGACGAAGAGGCCAGCAACTGGCACTATCGGGTGCCGGCCCTGCACATCAACGGCGGCGGTATGCAGACCCGCGGTGACGCTGAACGGGAGTGCCTGTCGGCCATTGCGTTCGCCCTTGAGGGCGACCCGCAGGACTACGACGCTGACGCCGAGGCAGTCACCCTCGACGTTAGCGTGGTCCCGGCCGCCTAGGGCCAAGCAAGCTGCTCAGGACACGATCCCAAGGTGCGTGCGCAGGCGCAGGCCCGGCCAGGTTTGCAGGCGCCGCCACGCGCATCAGAGCTAACGTTCAGCAGGCCGTCGAGTGCTCTCCCGCTGAGCGATTATCAGGCGGGCTGCCCGGCCTGGAGCTGCTTCACCACGGCGAGCGCGTCCTGGACGTGCCGGGAGATGCTGGTCATCGAGCTGAAGATGTGCCGGACCGTGCCGGTGCGGTCAATGACATAGGTCACCCGGCCGGGCAGCAGCCCGAGTACCGACGGGACGCCGTAGCTTTTCCGGGTCCGGCCGCCCTCATCGCTGACCAGGGTGAAGGGGAGGTTGTGGTGGCCGGCGAAGGCGGCGTGGCTGATCACGGAGTCGGAGCTGACGCCGATCACCTCGGCGCCCGCCTCGGCGAATACCTCGTGGCTGTCCCGGAACGCGCAGGCCTCAGCCCGGCAGCCGGGGGTTTCGTCCTTGGGGTAGAAGTACAGGACGACCACCCGCTCGCCGAGCCGGTCGCTCAGCCGGACCGAGTCCCCGGACTGCGAGGGGAGCGTGAAGTCCGGGGCCTTGTCGCCGACCTGTACGCCGCGTGCCATGGTGTGTCCGCCTCTCTCTGCGTTCCGGGCCGGGGAGCCCGTGATCGCTCTTGTCAGGGGAACGGATTCCGAGCGGGAACGGATCATCCGATATCCGCCCGGCACCCGCCGGCGCCGCTCCCCCGGCGTCCTGCTGCCGATGGACGCGACAGGTGCTTCCGGCCCCGAGGGTAGTCACGCCGCGCGGAGGGCTCTGTCGAGGCCATCCAGGATCAGGTCGAGCCCGTACTCGTACTCGCTGCCGAAGTCGTAGCCGGGCTGCATCACGTGCGCGAAGGTGAACTCCGCGAGGTGCGGGTACTGCTCGGCGGGGAACTGCGCGAGCATGGCCTGGGCCAGCTCAGCGGTCTCCGCGCCGGTGTCGAACGGCAGGCTCGCCTCCTGCAGCGCGAAGCCGTAAATATAGCTGTCGAGGGCCGCGTAGGCGTGGGCGGCCAGCGCGAGGGAGAAGCCCGCGCTCCGCAGGCACCCCAGGACGGCGTCGTGGTGGCGCAGCGTCGCCGGACCCGGTGAGGTCCGCGACTCCATCAGCCCGATGGCCCAGCGATGGCGCGACAGGGCCGCCCGGACCGCGATGGCCCGCTGGCGCATCGCCGTCTGCCACCCCGCATCAGCGGGCGGCAGCTCGATCTCGCTGAAGACCAGGTCGATGAGCCCGTCCAGCAGGTCTGCCTTGCCCGGGACGTGGTTGTACAGCGACATGGCCTCGACCCCGACCGCCTCGCCGAGCTTGCGCATGCTGAGCGACTCGATGCCGCCGGCATCGGCCATGGCCAGCGCGGCGTGCAGCACCCGCTCCCGGTTCAGCGGGGTCCTGGGCTCTGCTGCCGGCCTGGCTGGTCGCATCACCTTCGGTCCTTCCTGCCGCCACCTTGACTTACTTACACTGTAAGCATACGTTACTTACAGCGTAAGTAAACGAGGATCGGGGAGACGATGAAGACAGCAGCAGCACAGGACCGGCCGCCCGCGCAGGCGGCGACGATGCAGGCGATCGTCCAGGATCGATACGGCGAGGCCCGGGACGTGCTGCGGCTGGAGGAGACGGAACGGCCGGAAGTCGGCGACGGTGAGGTGCTGCTCCGCGTGGACGCGGCCGGCGTCGACCGGGGCGTCTGGCACCTCATGACCGGCCTGCCCTACCCCGTCCGCCTGGCGGGCTACGGGGTCCGCGCGCCCAGCACGCGCATCCGCGGCCGGGAGGTGGCCGGCCGCGTCGAGGCGGCCGGCAAGGACGTCACGGCCTTCCAGGTCGGTGATGAGGTGTTCGGCATCGCCGAGGGCACCTTCGCCGGGTACGCCTGCGCCCAGCCGGGCAAGCTGGCCCGCCGGCCGGACAGCCTGACCGCAGCGCAGGCGGCGGCCGTGCCCGTGTCCGCACTCACTGCCCTGCAGGCGGTCCGCGACTACGGGCATGTGCAAGCCGGGCAGAAAGTACTGGTCATCGGCGCATCGGGCGGTGTCGGCACGTACGCGGTGCAGATCGCCAGGGCCTACGGGGCTGAGGTCACCGGCCTGTGCAGCACTGCGAAAATGGACCTGGTCCAGTCCATCGGCGCAGATCACGTCCTCGACTACACGCGCACGGACATCGCCGACGGGGCGCACCGCTACGACGTGATCATCGACACCGGCGGGAACCGGACACTCCGGCAACTGCGCGGCGCCCTCACCCCGCGCGGGACACTGGTCATCGTCGGCGGCGAGACCAGCGGCCGGTGGATCGGCGGATTCGATCGCGCCCTGCGGGCACCCGTCGTGTCGCGTTTCGTATCGCAGCAGCTGACTGCCGTCATGGTCGCGGAGAACGCAGCCGACCTCGTCGTGCTCGCCGGCCTGCTCGAGTCCGGCCAGGTGACCCCGGTTGTGGACAGGACCTACCCGCTGAGCCAGGCCGCCGACGCCGTCCGGCACATGCAGGAAGGTCGCGCCCGCGGCAAGGTCGTCATCACCATCTGAAGCCCGGACCGCGGCTGTGGACAAGCTGCGGACAATCGGTCACCGAGTAGCGGCGCGGTCCGGCAGCGGAGCTGCCGACGTCATGCGACGCTCAGTTCCTGCGCGGCCAGATATACACCGCGCCTGCGGAACGCCGCGGGCGCGTGCACCAGGGCATCCATCCGCGCGGCGCGCGTACTGAACGGGAACCAGACCTGCCGCAGCGACCGCTGCTCCGCCCACCCCGGGGCCGATCTGCCGTCTCTGGCCGCGACGTGTTCGCCGAGCGCGGCCAGGAACACGTCCCACCGCTCATCCCCCGTGCTAGCCGGCTCATCCTCTAGGAGACTGCACCGGTCGCCGACAGTCTCGTGCCGGTAGTCCTCCATGAACTCCGCGATCAGCCGCCACCGCAGCGAGTCATCAGCCCTGCGATCAGCCCAGCCAGAGCCGCCAAGCTCAGGGGCTCATACGCCGGGCGGGAAGTGCTGCTACTCATGACAATGACGCTAGTACATCCGGTCTGGAAATCGGCCGCGCCGACCCGTAGATCGTCTGCATCTCGGTGCCTCGCGGGAATGATTCAAGAGACGCGGGCGCCGCGGGTCCATCAGGCTTCTGCCGTCGCGCGTGTACTGGCTGCCGTCAGGGCGGGCATGGTAAGAGAGCCGGGAGCGAGGAAGGGAGTGCCGTCATGCGCACCGCCACGGATGCCGGCTTCATCGAGATGCGGATCGCCAGGGTCGTCGGGTTCGGCCCTCCGCTGGCGCCGGAAGAATTCCGGTGCGTGGTGCTGGACGAGGTGTCCGGGGACCGGCACCTGGTGATCGAGATCGGTGCCGGGGAGGCGTTTTACCTGGCTGCCGGCCTGCAGGGCGTGCCGTTCGGCCGCCCGATGACCTACCAGTTCGCCGGGGCGCTGGTGCACGACCTCGGCGGGCGGGTCCGTCAGGTCCGGATCGACCGTCTGGTGGACGGGGCAGTCGCTGCGACCGTCGAGATTGACGGGCCGCTCGGCGTCCGGCGCATTGACGCCCGGGCCAGCGACGCCCTGAACCTCGGCGTGGTCACGGCCGCGCCGGTTTTCGTCAGCCCCGAGGTGGCGGCTGACGGCGAGCGGCGCCGAGCGGGTGGCTCGGCCGGGGCCGGGCTGCTGCGCCTGGCTCTGACCGCGCCGCCCGTCACCGTCATGAGACCGCAGGACTAACCCGTTCCGGGGAAGTCGCAGGGCCCCGGGCCACGGGCAGGCCGCGCGGGCGGCTCAGCTCTCGCCGAAGCGCTCGCGGACGACCCGGAAGCCCTCCCGCGCCGCCTCCAGGACCCGGTCGACGTCGCTGGCCGTATGCGCGGCGGAGATGAACCAGTTGTGCCGCGGATGCAGAATGACCCCGTGCTCGGCGGCCGTGCCGCAGAACGCCACGGCCCGCTCGTAGGTCCCGTCGCCGGCGAAGGACAGGTTGGGCATCTGCACCGGCCCGGTCTGGCTGATCCGGATCCCGGCCTGCGCCGCTTCGCGCTCCAGGCCCTCGCGCAGCAGCGTCCCGGTGGCAATCATCGCCGGGACGGCGCCTTCCTCGCGGACCGCGGTAATCGTGGCGACGGCAGCGGCCATGGGCACGGCCTGGAACCAGAACGAGCCGGTCACGAAGATCTGCGTGGCTGCCTCGGCGAAACGCCCCGCGCCCAGCACCGCGGCGAGCGGGTAGCCGTTCCCGATGGCCTTGCTCCAGGCGCTCAGGTCGGGCGCGACGCCGATGGGCTCCCAGCTGCCCCCGTCGTTCAGCCGGAAGCCGGCCCGGACCTCGTCCATGATCAGGGCCGCGCCGGTCCGGTCGCACAGGGCGCGCAGGTCCCGCGCGAACTGCGCGTCCACGAGCTCCTGATCAAAGCCGGCGTCGTGGCGGAACGGCGACACGATGATCGCGGCCACATCGCCGCCGGCGTCGGCCACGGCCTGCTCCACGCTGGCGATGTCGTTGAACGTGTAATAGCGCAGGTTGGCCCGGTCCGCCGGGGTGACGCCCGCGTCCCGCATGGTGAACCAGGGCGCGGCACCGTGATAGGCGCCGGCGGCGGCCAGCACGATCGCCCGGCCGGTGGCCGCGCGGGCGACCATCACCGACACCGTGGTGGCGTCGGTCCCGTTCTTGGCGAACATCACCCAGTCGGCGTGCGCCACCCGGCCGGTGAGCAGTTCCGCCGCCTCCACCATGACCTCGCCCGGCCCGGACATCGTGTCGCCGCGGGCCAGCTGGGCGGCGACGGCCGCCTCGACCCGGGGGTGCCGGTGGCCTAGCAGGACCGGGCCGAAGCTGCACATGAAGTCGACGTACTCGTTGCCGTCCACGTCCCACACGTGCGCGCCCGCCGCCCGCTGGTAGAACTGCGGGTACTCCGGCGGCAGCGCATTGGCGCTCAGGTGCCCGTACATGCCGCCGGGGATGACGGCCCGGGCGCGCTCGCGCAGCGCGGCGTCGGCGGCCCGGGTGCGGCGCTGGCTGATGACCTCGGTCATGGCGGGGGTGCTCCTTAACGGGCTAGTCGCGCTCAGTGGTCAACGGTCATCCTCCGGAGGCACGCGGACTACGATCAGCAGACGGAACGCCGGGTTATTTCATAACGGATGTCCAAAGTAGAATCTCGTTCAGACTAGCAAGGCCGCTCCGGCCAGGGGAATACTTGCGCCGGAGCCGGCCCCGCACCGGGAGTCCTCGTGCCCAAGATCGTTGATCATGACCTGCGCCGGCAGGAACTGCTCGCGGCGACCTGGCGGGTCATCGCCCGGACCGGGATCATCGGGGTCACTACCCGCGAGATCGCCCGCGAGGCCGGGGTGTCCACCGGCGTGCTTGCGCACTACTTCGCCGACAAGGAAGCGCTGCTCGCGGCCGCGCTGCGGCTGTCGCATCACCAGGTCTACACCCGGATCCAGGAGCGCACCCAGGGCCTGATGGGGCTGGACGCCATCCGGGTGATCATGCTGGAGGCGCTGCCGCTGGATGAGGAGCGGCTGCTCGAGGCCCAGATCGAGATCAACTTCATCTCGCTGGCCCTGGGCAACAGCGCGCTGCGCGAGCTGCAGCACGAGGAGTTCGAGCGGTTCTGGGATGCGCTGCACTACCGGGTCGCCGAGGCCCAGAAGCTGGGCCAGGTATGGCCCGGCGCTGACCCCAGCGACATCACCCACGAGCTCGTCATCCTCGTCGAGGGCCTGTCCCAGGAGGCCGTCCTGTACCCGTCCCGGGCGACCGCCCAGCGGCAGACCCAGACCCTGAACGCCATCCTGGCCCGGCTGGCCGGCCAGCTGCCCGCCGGCGCGGCCGGCGCCGGCACCGCGGTTCCCGCGCGCTAGCTCGCGCCGCCGCTCCCCCGCCGCCGGGGCCCGTTCCAGGCCTGTTTTTTATCTCATACGCCTGATATAACTCCCGCTAGGCAGGCCGGACGCCCCGGCCCCTTGACACCCCTCAGCAGCGGTCCTTACGATCTGGCCAAATCGCAAAACGTTTACCTTTTACCCCATTAACCCGGCAGCGCGCGGAGCAGCGGACCGGGCGGCCGCACGGCCGCCGCGGCGTGGCCGCGCAGCGCCAGGTCGGCGGGATACCTGCCGCTGCGTGGGAGAACTTCGCGGGCCAGCGCGGTGCGGCGGCACCGGGCAGGCCCAGGTTCGGCAGGAGTCCGGAGCGCGGTCGCCGCCATCGTCGGCCGCAGGCGGCCGGCGTGAGTCCGGAAGGACGCGTTCATGGGGAAGCTGGACGGCAAGGTAGCGGTCATCACCGGCGCGGGCAGCGGCCAGGGCGCCGCCGCGGCGCGGCTGTTCACCAGCGAGGGCGCCGCCGTGGTGGTGGCCGACGTCAACGAGGAAACCGGGCGGCAGGTCACCGAGGAGCTGACCGGGGCGGGGGGCCGGGCCGCGTTCGCCGCCTGTGATGTCTCCGACGCCGCCCAGGTGCAGGCCGCCATCAGCCTGGCCACCAGCCAGTTCGGCCGGCTCGACGTGCTCTACAACAACGCCGGCCTGTGGTTCTCGGCGCAGGGCAACTACCGGCCGGGCATCACCGACGCCCCGGCGCCGCTCCTGGAGGAGAACATCTGGGACCGGACGATCAACGTGAACCTCAAGGGCACCTACCTGGGCGCCAAGTACGCCATCCCGGAGATGCGCAAGGCCGGCGGCGGGTCGATCATCAACGTCTCCAGCATCGCCGCGCTGCGGGTGGGCCGCGGGGCGTCGGACGCCTACACCGCGGCCAAGGGCGGCATCGTGACGATGACCCGGACGCTGGCCGTCGAGCACGCCCAGTACCAGATCCGCTGCAACGTCATCTACCCCGGCGCCATCTACACGCCGCTGGCCGGGCCGTTCACGCCCGAGTACATCAAGGCCGTCGAGAGTCACGTGCCGCTCGGCCGCTGGGGCCAGCCCGAGGACGTGGCCAAGATGGCCCTGTTCCTGGCCTGCGACGACTCCAGCTGGATCACCGGCCAGGGGTTCGTGGTCGACGGCGGGTACACCGCGGTATGAGCGCGGCGCCGGAACTGGACGCGGTGCGGCACGCCGGGCTGCGCATCGGCGGCGAGGACCGGCCGGCCAGCGACGGCGCGACCTACGTGGTGGCCAGCCCGGCCACCGGCGCGGTCGTCGCGCAGGTGGCCGACGCCGGCCCGGCGGACGTTGACCGGGCCGTGGGCGCGGCCCGGGCGGCGTTCGCCGCGGGGACCTGGCGGCGCACGCCGGCGCCGCAGCGCGGCGAGGTGCTGGCCGCCGTGGCGGCGGGTATCGAGGCCCGCGCGGACGACCTGGCCCGGCTGGAGTCGCTGTGCTCGGGCAAGCCGATCAGCGACTGCCGGGCCGAGGTCCGGGCCGCGGCCCGCTACTTCCGGTTCTACGGCGCGGCCGTGAACCACCTGACCGGGCTGACCATCCCCGTGGCCAACACCGGCCTGGACTTCACGCTGCGCGAGCCGATCGGGGTGTGCGCCCTGATCGTGCCGTGGAACGGGCCGATCGCGATCGCGGCGAAGAAGGCCGCCCCGGCCCTGGCCGCCGGCAACTGCGTCGTGCTCAAGCCCGCGCCGCCGACGCCGCTCACCGCGCTGGAGCTGGCCGACATCTGCGCGGCGGCCGGAGTGCCGCCGGACGTGTTCAGCGTGCTGACCGGGGCCAGCCGCGAGCTCGGCCAGCACCTGGTGGCGCACCCGGACGTGGCCAAGATCAGCTTCACCGGCAGCACCGAGACCGGCGCCGACATCCTGGCCCGCGCGGCGGCCGGGATCAAGCGGGTCAGCCTCGAGCTGGGCGGCAAGTCGCCCAACGTCGTCTTCGCCGACAGCGACATCGGCCTGGTCGCGGAGTCGGCCATCGCGGCGGTCTTCGCCAACTCCGGGCAGGACTGCTGCGCCCGCAGCCGGATGATCGTGCAGCGCCCGGTCCTCGATCAGTTCACCGAGACCCTGGCCGCCCTGGCGGGGCGGGTCCGCCAGGGCGATCCGCTGGACCCGCGGACCCGGCTCGGCAGCCTCATCTCGGCTGGCCAGCGTGACCGGGTGCTCGGCTTCATCGACCGGGCGGTGTCCGGCGGCGCCCAGGTGGTGTGCGGCGGCACGGTCGTGCACGCCCCGGGCCTGGAGGCCGGCAACGCGGTCGCGCCGACGGTGCTGACCGGCGCTGACCCCGACAGCGAGGTGGCCACCACCGAGGTCTTCGGCCCGGTGGCCACCATCCTGCCGTTCGACGACGAGGACGAGGCCATCGCGCTGGCCAACGGGACCCGGTACGGGCTGAGCGGCTCGCTGTGGACCCGCGACATCGGGCGGGCCATCCGCGTCGCCCGCGAGATCCGGTCCGGGCTGCTCAGCATCAACTCCGACTCCAGCTCCTACATCCAGGCGCCGTTCGGCGGCTACGGCCAGAGCGGTCTCGGCCGCGAGCAGGGCCTGGACGGGCTGCTCGACTTCACCGAGGTCAAGAACATCTACGTCAGCGACCAGTAAGAGAGCGCCTGCATGTGTGAGATTCTCGCCGTCAAGTGGCCGGAGCCGCGGCCGTTCTCGGCCCTGGCCGGCTGGGCCCGGCAGATGGAGTACTACGGCTCGGCCCGGTTCGGCTGGGGCGTGGCCTGGCTGGATGAGGCGGCCGGCGAGGTCCGGGCGCACCTGGACACCGGCCAGCTCGCCGACGACCCGGTCGTGGACGGCTGGCTCGCGGGGGTGATGTCGACCCGGTTCCTGGTCCACTCGCGCCGGCCCACCCTGCTGTCCACGATCCAGCTGGCCGATACGCAGCCCTTCGTGACCGCCGACCAGACGCTGTCGTTCTGCCACAACGGGCTGTTCGCCGAGCGCGACGCGTACCGGCCGGAGTACGCCGCGCGGCTGCGCGGCGGCGCCGACAGCGAGATCGGCTTCTGCATGCTGCAGGACCTCACCGCGTCCGGCGTCCCGGCCGACGACGCGCTGGCGGTCGTCGCGGGCAAGCTGGGCGGGAACGCCAACCTGGCCACCCTGGACAGCGCGGGCGACATCACGCTGTTCAGCCGGCACGAGCGGAACCGGTTCTTCACCTTCACCTTCGGCGACGCGCAGGTGGCCGCGACCGAGCTGCACTCGCCGGACGACTCGCTGTACCGGCTGATCTTCCCGGCCGCCGAGGGCCGGGCCACCGTAGACGGGAGCACCCGGCTGTGAGCCTGGAGCCGGCGCCGACCCTGGCCAGCGTGGCGCCGCTGCGCCAGCGGCTCGGCGAGCAGGTGGCCAGCCTGCTGCTGACCGCGATCCGGCTGTATGAGTTCCTGCCCGAGGAGCGGCTGCCGCCCGAGGCCGAGCTGGCCGAGCAGCTGGGCGTGAACCGGATGGCGGTGCGCGAGGGGCTGCGCTGGCTGGAGGAGCGGCAGTACATCCGGATCCGGCGCGGCCGGTACGGCGGCGCCTACGTGGTTCAGCCCGCCCTCGACGTCGCGGTCGAGCGGCTGCGCGGGATGGCGGTCAACTACCGCCAGCTCCTGGAGTACCGGGCGGCGGTCGAGCCGCTGGCCGCGGAGCTGGCCGCCGAGCGGATCGGCCCCACCGAGCTGGCCCGGCTGGAGCGGCTGCACGAGCTGGAGGTGGGCCGGCCGCCGATCGGCCGCAACCGGTTCCGGGCCGTCGACGTCTCGTTCCACCACGTGCTGGCCAGCGCCTGCCGCAACGACTACCTGGTCGTGGCCGTCCGCGACATCCGGGTCTGGCTGGCGCCCGCGCTGGACCTGCTCGACTCCTCCCCAGTGCGGAGGCAGCACTCGGTGGACAGCCATGCCGAGCTGATCGCGTGCCTGCGCGGCCGGGACCGGGCCGGCGCGGGCGACGCGATGCGCGCGCACCTGGCGGTAACGGCGGATGCCGTGGCCGCGGCCCTGACGGCGCAGGGCGTCGGCGCGGAGACGTTACGCGGCTGAGCCCGCCGCCGACGCCGCGCTGAAGGGAGGGAACGTGGAACACGACGAGGCCGCTGCGATCCTCAAGCGGATCGAGGCCGAGAACATCGCGAACGTGCGCCTGGTCCTGACCGACCTGTACGGCGTGCCCCGCGGCAAGGTCGTGACCGCGCGCCGGATGGAGCGGGCACTGACGCAAGGGCATCCCTTCGCCATCCCGCTGTTCGCCTCCAACCTGTGGCAGCGGCACGCGCCGGGCGAGACCGCCTACAGCAACGACATCGGCTACCGCAACGGGGTCATGCAGCTCGACCCCGCGACCTTCGCGCCGCTGCCGTGGACGCCGGCCACGGCGCACATGATCACCGACCTCTACGACGAGGACGGGGTCATCGTGGACACCCCGCGGGCGGTGCTGCGCCGGGTCCTGGCCGCCGCCGCGGAGCTGGGCATGGAGCCTGTGTTCGGCAATGAGCTGGAGTTCTACGTCTTCCGGCCCGGCCCGGAGTACGCGCCGGCCGACGGCCCGCAGGCGTGGTTCTCCGTCGACGCGCTCGGCACCTCCCAGCAGTTCATCGACGAGCTGGACCGGGCGGCCGGCGTGATGGGCCTGCAGCTGTATGAGATCTTCAGCGAGCACGGCGCCGGCCAGTTCGAGGTCAATCTCGAGCCGTGCGGCGGGCTGCTGGCCATCGACCGGGTGATCGCGCTCAAGATCGCGATCAAGGAGGTGGCCCGGTCGCTGGGCCTGCGGGCTACCTTCATGTCCCGGCCGACCGGCCTGGAGGCCACCCCGCCGAGCGGCTATCACCTGCACCAGTCGCTGCTCGACGCCGCCGGGGCCAACCTGCTCGCCGACCCGGCCGACCCCGACGGCCTGTCCGCGCTGGCCCGGCACTACGTGGCCGGCCAGCTGGCCCACGCCCCGGCGATGACCGGGGTGGCCAGCCCTACGGTCACCGCCTACAAGCGCTACCAGAAGGGCACCTGGGCGCCGATCCAGGTCGCCTGGGGCATCCAGAACCGCACCGCCCTGGTCCGCGCGCTCCCCGACGGGGATGCGACCCGGATCGAGAACCGGCTGGGCAGCTCGGACGCCAACCCCTACCTGCTGGCCGCCGTCATGGTCGCGGCCGGCCTGGACGGCGTCCGCCGCCAGCTGCCCGCTCCCGAGCCGGCCGCCGACAACCTGTTCGACAACATCCGCTACGACCGCCTCCCGGCCAGCCCGCCCGAGGGCCTGGACGCGCTGCTCGCCGACGCCGAGCTGACCGCGGCCCTCGGCGCGGTCTTCACCACCACGTTCGCCGATGTCCTGCGCCTTGACTGGCAGCGCTACCTGAGCCACGTCAGCGACTGGGAGATCAGCGAGTACCGAGAGATGCTCTAGGGGCCCGCCGTGTCCGTGACCGTGTCCTCCCCCGGCGACTTCCTGGCCCGCGCGGCCGCGGTGCAGGCGCCCGTCCGGCTGGCCCGCGCCAGCGTGTTCATGCTGTCGGTGCCGCAGGTCCGCGTCTTCCGGTCCGCCTACGGCCGGTCCGCCGCGCATAAGCGGATGATCGTGGTCCGGCTGGAGGACGCCGACGGCATCACCGGCTGGGGTGAGGCGCCGGTCTCCGAGCGCCCGCTGTACGGGACCGACACCGCGGAGAGCACCTGGTGGGCGCTGACCGGCCTGCTGCTGCCGCCGCTGCTGGGCGCCTCGTTCACCGGGCCCGCCGAGGTCGCCGCGACGTGGGCCGGGTTCCTGGGCCAGCATTACGCCAAGAACGCGGTCGAGACCGCCGTGTGGGCCATCACCTCGGCCCGGCTCGGCATCCCGCTGGCCCGGCTGTGGGGCGGGACGAGGGACACCGTCCCGGTCGGCGAGTCGTTCCCGATCTGCGACACCATCGAGGCGCTGACCGAGGAGGTCGGCGCGCGGGTGGCCGAGGGATTCGGCCGGATCAAGCTCAAGATCGCGCCGGGCTGGGACGTGGCCCCGGCCCGGGCCATGCGCGAGGCCTTCCCCGGCCTGCCGGTGTCGGTCGACGCCAACTGCGGCTACTCCCCCGGCGACCCGGCCCTCGCCGGCCTGGACGAGCTGGGCCTGATCATGATCGAGCAGCCGCTGCCCGGTGACGCGCTGCTGGAGATGGCTCAGCTCCAGGCCGCCCTGCGCACCCCGCTGTGCCTGGACGAGACGGCGTCGACCGTCGGCCTCACCGCGGCCGCGCTGGCCCTGGGAGCGGGCCGGGTGGTCAACATCAAGCCGCCGCGGCTGGGCGGCATCCTGCCCGCCATCGCCGTGCATGACCTGTGCACCGCGCAGCAGGTGCCGGCCTGGTGCGGCGGCATGCTCGAGACCGGCATCGGCCGCGGCTTCAACCTGGCCCTGGCCGCGCTGCCCGGCTTCACCCTGCACTCCGACATGTCGCCGGCCCGGATGTTCTACGCGCGCGACCTGGTCGACCCCACCTTTGACATCCGGCCGGACGGCGGCATCGCCGTCCCGGACCGGCCGGGCAACGGGTTCCCCGTGGATCCCGGCCGAGTAGCCGAGGCCACCATCCGCAGCTGGGAAAGCGACGGGAGGGACTGAGCGGGGCCCGAGCGCCCCGCGACAACAAGATGCAGCACAGCGACAACGTCCAGGTGAGCGCCAGACGCTAGTAGACGCCTTCACGAAGGGTAAGGTCCATGGCCGATAACGAGCAGGCCCAGGCACAGGCTGATGAGCAGCTGCTGTCTTCGCTCGGGTACAAGCAGGAGCTGAAGCGCACGCTGAAGCTCTTTTCGATGTTCGCCATATCGTTCTCTGTCATCTCGGTGACGACCGGTATCTTCACGAACTTCGCCTTCGCCACGTCCGAGTTCGGGGCGGCGTCCATCTGGCTGTGGCCGGTGGCGGCCCTGGGCGCGCTGATCCTGTCCTTCGTGCTGGCCGAGCTGGCCTCGCGGATCCCGCTGGCGGGCTACTCCTACCAGTGGGGCGGCCGGCTGGTCGGGCCGGGCTACGGCTGGTTCGTCGGCTTCAACCTGCTGTGCGCGTTTACGCTGGCCAGCGGCGGTGAGACGCTGCTGCTGCTGTCACCGACGATCGGCACCGTGCTGGGCCTGAACGTCGGCAGCAAGTCCCTCATGATCATCGTGTCGATCATCATCCTGCTGCTGGCGGGCCTGATCAACGTGGTCGGGGTCAGGCTCACCGCGCGGATCAACAACGTCTCGGTGGTCACGGAGATCCTCGGCACGCTGGTGCTGGGCATCCTCATCCTGATCGCGTTCCTGGTGAAGTCCCCCGCGCCGCACGGAGCGAGCTTCATCTTCACCCACGGCCCGCTGCACGGGCAGGGCGCCTGGTACGCCGCCTGCCTGGCACTGCTGATGGGCGGGTTCACCATCGGCGGCTTCGAGGCCAGCGCCGACCTCGGCGAGGAAGCCATCGGCGCGCAGCGCACGGTGGCCCGGGCCATCATCGGCGCGGTGGCGATCTCCGGCGTCGTCGGCATGATCACGCTGATCTGCTTCGCCATCGGCATCCCGAACCTGTCGGCCATCGCCTCCAGCCCCACGCCCATCGCGGACATGGCCAAGTTCTGGTTCGGCTCGGCCTTCTCCCGGGTCTTCCTGGTCACCGTCGCGTACTCGGTGTTCGCCCTGATGGTCGTGCAGGTCGCCGCCATCGGCCGGCTCATCTACTCGCTGTCGCGCGACAACATGTTCCCCGGCTCGAAGCTGTTCGGCCGGGTGGACGGCAACACCAAGACCCCGGTGCCCGCCCTGGCCCTGACCACCGTCCTGTACATCGTGGTCATGGTGTTCGCCGCGGTCGAGGGCGACGCCTACATCTACCTGATCGGCGCCACCCCGGTCTTCGCCAGCATCGTCTACCTGATGATCGTCATCGCCTACATGGTGCGCCGCAACATCATCCCCAAGTCCAAGGCGTTCGACCTCGGCCGCTGGGCCAAGCCGCTCATCGGGCTGTCTCTGATCTGGGAGATCTTCCTGATCCTGGACTTCACCCTGCCGGAGATCTTCCACAAGGCCGCCGAGGTGGCGATCGGCGGCGAGATCGTGGCGGCGGCCTGGTACTTCTTCGGGCTGCGCGGGCGGCTGCGCCGCGGTGAGGCAGGCCAGGCGCTGTCCCGGGGCAAGCTGGCCGGCGTTGAAGCGGCCCCGGCCCCGGCCGGCGCAGCGGCCGTCACTCCCGAGCCGGACCTGGGCGGGTGAGCTTGTGACGTCAGCGCCAGGACAGGCCACGGCGGGCACCGCCGCGCAGGAGGCGGTGCGCCGGCTGCGCCGCGAGGAGTTCCCGGTCACCAGCGAGAAGGTGTGGCTGAACACCGCGACCTACGGGCCGCTGCCCGCCTGCAACGTGGCGGCCCAGCGGGAGCTGCTGGAGGGCATGATGCTCGGGGCGGGCGGGCCCGGCATCGGCCACTGGTGGGAAGGGGCCGCGGACGTCCGGGCCGCGGTCGGTGCCTACATCGGGTGCGACCCGGCCGACGTGGCCCTGCTGCACAGCACCGGCGAGGGGATCTCGCTGGTGTCACTCGGCCTGGACTGGCGGGACGGCGACGAGGTCGTCGTCTACGACCAGGAGTTCCCGAGCGGGGTGTACCCGTTCCTGGCGCTGGCGTCACGAGGAGTCAGGGTCCGGTTCATCGAGGACCGCGGGCGGCACCGGTTCACCGCCGATGACGTCGCCGCGGTCATGTCCGACCGGACCCGGGTGGTGTGCATCAGCCTGGTCAACTGCTATCACGGCTTCCGCGCCCCGGTGGAGGACATCGCGGTCCTGTGCCGGGAGCGCGGGGCCTGGCTGGTCGTCGACGCGGCGCAGGGCGCCGGCATCCTCCCGGTGGATGCCGGCGCGCTCGGCGCCGACCTGATCTCGGCGCACGGGTACAAGAGCCTGTGCGCGGGTTACGGGATCAGCTACTGCTATGTCTCCCCCGCACTGCGCGACAGCCTGGCCGTGGTCGCGCCCGGCTGGAAGAACATCGAGGACGCCCCGTTCATCGACCGGCAGCTCCGCTACAACCTGAACTACCCCGACAGCGCGCGCCGCTACGAGCCGACGGTGCAGAACCTGGCCGGCATGTACGGCCTGGCTGCCAGCCTGGACCTGTTCAGCCGGACCGGCCAGGAGCTGATCCGGGACTGGGTGCTCGGGCTGAGCGCCGCGGTAGCGGAAGCGGTCACTGAGAAGGGCTACCGGGTGGCCAGCTCCACGCGGCGCGAGGAGATGTCGGGCATCGTGTCGGTCGAGATCCCCGGCGGCGACGCCGCCGGGACGGCCGCCGCTCTCGCCGCTCAGAAGATCAGCTGCGCGGTGCGGGACGGGCGGGTCCGGGTCTCCGCGCACATCTTCAACAACCATGACGACATCGCCGCGCTGGTCGCCGCGCTGCCCGCCCCGCCGCGCGGGACGGGCTAGCGACGGACGGGCTAGCGGGCGGCGCGGTCGCCGGCCGCCGTCGTGGCCCGGGCCCACTGGTGGGCGGCCGGCGAGGCCGCCCACCGGATGGCGTTGGCGACCAGGCGGCGGTAGTGCGGGTTGGCGTAGGCGGTCGGGCCGTGGCCGGGCTGCAGGTAGGCGACCGGGCTGCGGCCGGCGGTCTTGACCCAGCCCAGCAGCGGGGCGACGGGCGGGTGGCTCCAGCCGGTCCGGTCGTTATAGCGCTTCTTGATGGCCAGCGCCGCCGAGTAGAAGTGGTCGCAGGTCATGGGAGCGTCGGTGCGCAGCAGCGGGATCAGGCTGTCCTCGAGGACCGGGACCAGGTACCGCTCGTCGGTGAGCTCGAAGCCGTCGGGCACCCCCTGGCAGATCGGGTGGCCGGGCTCGGTGACCTGGACGTGGTGGGTGACGTCGAAGTGGTAGCCGGAGTCCGGCCAGACCTGGCCGTGCAGCTCGCCGGGCGTGTAGTGGAACCGCCCGCCGATGATGTCGGCGTACTCCGGCCAGCTCGGCCAGGCCGACATGGCGTGGTGCAGGAACACGAAGCCCTGGCCGGCGTCCAGCATCCCGGTAAAGCGCCGCCGGAAATCCTCGGGCGGGTCGATCAGGACCGACTCGCCATCCACGAACTTGATTCCCGGCATGTCATACATGACGATCGCATCCCAGGTGCCCGCCTTGTCGGCACCGAAGCAGTCCATCGCGGCGGGCTGCTCCGCGCCCTCCCACTCGATGCCGGCATCGGCGTCGAACATCGCGAAGAAAGGCTCGGCTTCAAAGGAGTGACCGGCCGTGACGACCAGCACGCGCAGTCGGCCGCCCGACGCATTCTGTGATTCTGTCATGTGATCCTCCCGAGCTATCTGGTAAACCCATCCTGACGTGTATGCTGGAGCAAGGCAAGAGCAGCTTAAATACGTTAGTGATGACGGAGGCAAGGGTGTCCGAAGGCCGCACTGAGCTGCCCAGATATGATGAGCTTCCGGCCGCGGCCCACGGCGGTCGCAGTGGCTGGGGAATGTTCGGCGCGGCCGATTCTGCGGGCCTGCTCAACCTTCAGGATGGCGCGAGTGTGCGCGCGGCCGCGACCCTCATCCGGAAGGGATCCGTCTTTCCGCTTAATGCGGAGCTTGACGCGGTTGACCCGCCGCTGGATGAGGACCGGACAATGTACCGGCAGCGAGTTCTGCATGAG
This sequence comes from Streptosporangiaceae bacterium, assembly GCA_036490755.1. Lineage (GTDB taxonomy): Bacteria > Actinomycetota > Actinomycetes > Streptosporangiales > Streptosporangiaceae > DASUBV01. Next base: position 12,401 of record DASXDJ010000005.1, on the reverse strand, counting down.
CCCGAGCCCGGTTTTGAGGCACTGGACGACGTGCTCGATAATTTCTTCCCCCAGATTTCCAGCCAGTGGGACTCACTCGCCCACGTGGCCTACACGCCCGGCGTTTTCTATAATGGCGCCACCGACGATGAGGTCACTACCGGAAAGCGCAATACAATTGACCACTGGGCGCGCCGTGGAATCGTCGGCCGGGGCATTCTCCTCGACCTGGAGAAAGCCCTGAACTCCGGCGGCCGGGCCTATTCGCCCGACGGCTCGACCGCCTTCAGCGTGGCCGACCTGGAGGACGCCCGGGCGCAGGCCGGGGTCGGGTTCTCGCCCGGCTGCGTGCTGCTGCTGCGGACCGGATTCCTGAGCTGGTACCGCGCCCAGCCGTGGCCCGGCCGCAAGCGCGTAGCCGCTGACCTGCGCGCGCCGGGCCTGGAGCACACCGAGGAGATGGCCCGCTACCTGTGGGACAGCGGGGTCATGGCGGTCGCGGCGGACAACTACTCGGTCGAGGTCTGGCCGCCGGCGTGGGGCCCGGAGGCCGCGCCGTTCGGCTTCCTGCACCGCGTCCTGATCGGCCAGTTCGGCATGGCCCTGGGTGAGCTGTTCGCGCTGGATGACCTGGCGGCGGACTGCGCGGCGGACGGTGTCTACGAGTTCTTCCTGGCCAGCGCCCCGCTGAATGTGCCGGGCGGGATCGGGTCCCCGCCCAACGCCCTGGCCATCAAGTAAGCGGGCCGCCTCAGCACCGGCCCCGTTTGAAGGAGGAAATGTGCCGCCCAGCCTGTCGGGTGCCATCGACACCGCGCGAGCCGACGTGGTCCGTTACGGACTGCGCCTGGTCACCGATCGCCTGGTCGTCGGCAGCGCCGGCAACATCAGCATCCGGGTCGGCGACACGATCGTCATGTCGCCGTCCGGCGTGAACTATGACCAGGTCACCGAGGACAGCGTGAACGTCCTGGACCTGGACGGCACGATCCTGGCGGGAACCGGGCGGCGGTCCTCGGAATGGCCGATGCACCGCCGGATCTACGACCTGTCCCCGGCCCGGGCGGTGGTACACACGCACGCCGCGTTCTCGGTGGCGGTGGGGGCGATCTGCGACGAGCTGCCCGCTGTGCACTACTCGGTGCTGCGGCTGGGCGGCGACACGGTGCGGGTCGCCCCGTACACCACGTTCGGGTCTGACGGGCTGGCCGGGAACGTGACGGCGGCGCTGGATGAGCGGTTCGCGGCGCTGCTGCAGAATCACGGCACGATCGCCTACGGGGACGGGATCGAGGAGGCCTACGACCGCACCCAGATGCTGGAATGGCTGGCCGAGGTGTACTGGCGGGCCCGGCTGGCGGGCACGCCGCGGATCCTGGACTCAGCCGAGCTGGACGCGGTCCGTGACGCGGCCCGCCGCCACCGGTACGCGGGCGGGGGCGGCTGATGGGCGCGGGGACGGGCGCCGGATCCGGCGCCGCGCCGTGCGGGCGGGTGGTGGCCCTGGGCGTGCACATCGTGGACGTGCTCGGCCGGCCTGTCACCCACATCCCGCCGGGCCAGGGCCGCCTGGTGCTCGACGAGATCAAGATCACCGCCGCCGGCACCGCCGCCGGGACCAGCGTGGACCTGGCCAAGCTCGGGGCGCAGGTCACCAGCATGGGCGCGATCGGCGACGACACGGCCGGCCGCCTGCTGGTCTCGCTGCTGGACGGGTACGGCGTGGACGCCCGCCTGCTGGCCCGCAAGCCCGGCCAGCGGACCTCGGCGACGATCCTGCCGATCCGGCCCAACGGCGAGCGGCCCGCGCTGCACATGCCGGGCGCGACGGCGTCGCTGGAGCTGGCCGACATCGATCTGGACGCGATCGCCGCCGCCGACGTGCTGCACATCGGCGGCCCGGACGTACTGGGCCGCTTTGCCGGCGAGCCGCTGCGCGAGGTGCTGCAGTTCGCCCGCGGCCACGACGTCATCACCACCATGGACCTGCTGTCGACGTGCGAGGACAGCACCTGGGACCGGCTCACGCCGGTGCTGGAGTTCGTGCGCTACTTCATGCCGAACGAGGATCAGCTGGCCCGCATCACCGGGACGGCGGAGCACGCGGCCGGCGCCCGCCAGGTCCTGGACTGCGGCACCGGCGCGGTCCTGGTCAGCCGGGCCGCCGACGGGGCCTCGCTGTTCTCCGCCGCCGGGCGGACCGACGTTCCGGCGTTCCCGGTGCAGGTCATCGACACCACCGGGTGCGGGGACGCGGTCTCAGCCGGGTTCATCACCGGGCTGCTGCGCGGCTGGGCCGAACCCGACGCCTGCTGGCTGGCGATGGCGGCAGCATCGCTGGTGGCGGGCGGACTGGGCTCGGACGCGGGGATCACGGACTACCCGGCCACGCTGGAGGTGCTTCGCCGGCACGCCCCGGAATCACTGCTGGAAAAGATCAGCTAGCCGGGCGCCGCCGGGACAGCCCGGCTCCCGGACGGGCCTGCATAGGACACGACCGGCTGGCCGGCGTGCGGTAGCGTTGCGGCGGCCGCCGCAGCGGGCGGCCGGAAGGGAACTCTGGCTGTGCCGCGATATCGCAGGGTCGTCGTCAAGCTCAGCGGAGAGGCGCTGGCCGGCTCGGCCGGCTCGGGCGTCGACCCGGCCAGCCTGGCTCAGGTGGCCACCGAGGTTCTCTCCCTGCACGAGCTGGGCGTTCAGGTCGCGGTCGTGGTCGGCGGCGGGAATTACTTCCGCGGCCGGATGGCCGAGGGCTGGGGCATCAGCCGGGCCGAGGCGGACAACATCGGGATGCTCGGCACGGTCATGAACGCGCTGATGCTGCGCGGCGTTCTCACGGCCCGGATGGACACTGACGTGCGGGTGATGACCGCGGTGCCGATGCAGAGCGTCGCCGAGCCCTTCATCCGGCTGCGCGCGATCCGGCACCTGGAGCTCGGCCTGATGGTGCTGCTGGCGGGCGGCATCGGCCAGCCGTATGTCACCACCGACTACCCGGCCGTGCAGCGGGCCCTGGAACTGGACGCCGATGCGCTCCTGGTGGCCAAGCGGGGGGTCGACGGGGTCTACGACAGCGACCCGCGGCACAACCCCGCGGCCGTGCGCTACTCGCAGCTGACCTATGACGAGGCGCTGGCCGCCGGGGTCCGGGTCATGGACACCAGCGCCCTGGTCCTGGCCAACGAGCAGGCCCTGACGATGCACGTCTTCGACGTCGCCGCCATCGGGGTGATGAAGCAGATCTGCGAGGGTGCCGACCTGGGCACCCGCATCAGCGCCAAGGCCTAGCTGCCCGCCGCGTGCCCTGCTGCGGCCGCCGGCCCGGCCCGGGGCCTATCCTGCTCCGGTGACTACTCCCGCGCCGCCCGCCACCGACCTGCGCCTTGTCGTCGGCTACGACGGGTCTCCCCCGGCTAGCCGAGCCCTCGACGCCGCCGTCAACCTGCTCCAGGGCCGGACGGGCCGCATCGAGGTGGTGTACGTCGCTCACATGCCGAGCATGGCCGCGCTGTCACCGGGGGCCATCGGCGAGCTGGAGCAGAACTTCGACGACGTCGAGGCCGAGCTGCGCGCCTCGGCTGGCGAGCAGCTCAGCGGCCGGGTCGAGGCCTTTGGCTTCGAGCGGCGCCAGGGCCTGATCGCCGAGGAGCTGCTCACGGCCGCCGGCGACCTGCGCGCGGCTCACCCCGGCGCCACCGTCGTGCTGGTCGTCGGGACATCCTCCCAGGCCACCCATCGCGTCGTCGGCTCCGTTGCTGTCAGCCTGGCCCGCCACTCGCCCGTGCCGCTGGTGGTCGTGCCGTAACGCCGGCGAAGTCGATCACCGGCTGGCCCTGCAGCGCGTCGGTCATGCTCTGCTCCCAGAACGGGGCGGTGTACTCGCCGAACTGGCCGGTGGGGTCGCCGAACGGGGAGCCCGGGTCGCCGTACCAGACGACGGCGGACAGCTGCGGGGTGTACCCGGCGAACAGGGCCATCGCCTCGTTGTCTGTCGTCCCGGTCTTGCCGGCCGCCGCCCGGCCGGGCGGCGCATCGCCGTAGGCCGTGCCCGACGGCTGGGTGAGGACGCCGCGCAGGATCTGGGTCGCCTCGTCGGCGACCCCGGCGCTGATGACGCGGTGGCAGCCCGCCGGCGGGACGGGCAGCCGGGTGCGGCGGCCGGTGCCAGCCAGGCCCGCTGGCCGGGTCATCGAGGTGACCGCGACAGGCGAGCAGTACCGGCCGCGGGCGGCGACCGCGGCGTACGCGGCACTCTGATGCACGAGGTCGATTCCGTTGGAGCCGAGGGTGTAGGACGGAACCATGTTGTCCAGGCCCCTGGTTTCCTGGTTCAGCGGGCTCCCGTCGCCGGGATTGACCATCCCGAGCCGGGCCGCCATCGCCGCCACGGCGCACAGGCCGACGGACCGCTCCAGCTGGGCGTAGTAGGTATTCACCGATTTCCAGGTCGCGGTGATGAGGGTGTTGGTCTTGCCGTCGGAGGGCTCGGCGTTGTGCACCGGCCAGGCGCCGACACTGGTGCCGTGGCAGTCGGAGAAGCCGCTCAGCTGCATCGCGTACGGCGTCGGATAACTCTTCGTCGCCGGGTATCCGTCCGTCAGCGCCGCCAGCAGCGTGTACAGCTTGAATGTGGAGCCGGCCTGCACGCCGCTGCCGAGACCGCCGTGCGCGTCATCAGCCGCGTAGTCGATGGTCGTCCGGTGCGGTCCGTAGCCGTAGCGGCGGGTCTGCGCGATGGCCTCGATGTCGCCGGTGCCCGGCTCGACCATCGCCTCCATGCCGACGAACCGGGAACCGGGCGAGACCATGGCGTCCATCGCCCGCTGCGCGCCGCGCTGCGCCCGGACGCGCAGCGTAGTGCGGATCCGCAGGCCCCCGGTGTCCAGCACCGTCAGCCGCCGCAGCGGGGTGACCCCGAGGGCCGGGTCGCCGGCGACCTCATCCCGGACGTACTCGCAGAAGAACGGGTACCGGCTGGCCCCGCAGCTGCCGCCCGGCGACCGCAGGTGCAGCCGGAGCCCGGACCGCCCGGCCGCGGCGGCCTGGGCGGGGGTGATGTCGCCCAGCTGGGCCATCCGCGCCAGGACCGTGTTCCGGCGGCTGATCGCGCTGGCCGGGTGCTTTTCCGGATCGTAGAGCTGGGCGTTGTTGACCATGCCCGCGAGCAGCGCGGACTGGCGGAGGCTCAGCTGGCTGGCGTGCTCGGAGAAGTAGTACTCGGCCGCCGCCTCGATGCCGTAGACGGAATTGTCGCCCCGGCTGGACCCGCCGAACCAGACCGTGTTCAGGTAGTCGCCGAGGATCTGCTGCTTGCTGCGGTGCTGCTCGACCCAGATCGCGTATCTCAGCTCCGTGATCTTGCGGCCGATGTCCGGCGCGCCGGCCCGGGCATAGGCAGCTTTCGCGGACCGGTAGGCCGCCTCGGCAGCGGCCCGCTCCGCCCTGCTCGCAGAACTGCTCATCTCGTCCTGCCCGACCGTCATCCGCTGCGCGGCGTCGTCCTCCAGAACGTTCTTGACGTACTGCTGCACCAGGGTGGAGGCGCCCTGCACCTGCCCCGGATCCTGGTGGTCGTGCACGATGGCGCGCAGGGTCCCGCGCAGGTCCAGCGGGCCGTTCGTCCAGAACCGCGAGTCCTCGATCGCCACGATGGAGCGCCGCATCACGGGTGCGACCTTGCTCGGCGGGATGTCGGTCCGGTCCTGGGTGAAGAACGTGCCGATCACCTGACCGCCCCGGGCCTCGATGACCGATCGCTGCGGCAGCGCTGAGTCGCTGAACGCGACCGGCGCGATCAGCCTGGCTCCGGCCCTGGTCAGGGCACCAAGACCGACGGCCGCGGGGAAAGCGAGGGCGGCCACGAGAGCTCCGGCCGCGACCCCGGCCCCGATCAGAGCGACAGCACGCTTGGCATTCGGCAGCATGACCGCGAGCCTGCCGCCGCCCGCTGGTGCCGGCAAAGACAGAACTGCGGGCTTCCATGCGCTTCCGGCATGCGACGGCCAGCCCGCGGGGCCGGCTCCCCCGCGGCGGGCCGGTCAGGGCAGTGCGCTCAGGGGAGGGCGCCGCGGAGGTGATCATGCAGCGCCCGGGCGACCCGGGCCATGACAGCCTCGGCAGCCGGCTGGGTCGCGGCCGGGACCGCGGACTCGGTCAGCGCGGCGACCGCGAAGATGCCGCCGTCGTCGTGCTCGGCGACGCCGATCTCATGCCGGAGGTTCAGCAGGGTGCCGGTCTTGGACGACCACGTCGAGGCATCGGAGGCGAAGTCGGGCGACAGGCGGTGCCGGACCGTGTTCTGGGCCATCAGCGCCCGGACCTGCGCGGCGACCGGGGCCGGGATGCGCGACGGGAGCCAGAGGGCCTGCAACAGGTCGGTAAGCGCCCGGGCCGAGCCCGAGCTGGCGCGGCTGATGTCGAGCTGGGGCACGGGGTGCCCGCCCCCGGCCGTGCGGGATCCGATCGCCAGGGAGTGCGCGAGGTGCGTCTCGTCCGGGCCGAAATGCTGCACCGGCGTCTCGCTCAGCTCGCGCATGGCGTGCCGGATGCTGATCCCGGCGATGCCCGCATCGTGCAGGGCCTGGCTGACCTCAGCGGGCGGGACCAGGCCGAAGAGGATGTCCGCGGCGGTGTTGTCGGTCATCGCCGTGCTCAGGTACAGCAGGTCGTCGACGGCGATGCGCGCCGGATGCCGGAACCTGCTCAGTCCCGCGGACCCGGCCGCCGGGGCCGGGGCCGGGGCCGGGGCCGGGGGCACGTCGATCATCAGGGACCCGTCGAGCTGGCCGGCCTGAATACGGCCCAGCACGGCGACCGCGAGCGGCACCTTCACCAGGGAGGCGATCGGCAGCTCGGCGTCGGGGTCGATGCCGATCTCCTCGCCGGTGGCCAGCTCCCGGATCAGGAAGGACCCCGACAGGCCGGCGTCGGCCAGCAGGCCGCGGAGCTCGCGTGTCAGTCCGCCGGCGCTCATGCGTCTCCCGGCGGATCCGCGGGCGCCTGACCCAGCGCCCGGCCCACCTGGCTCCCGAGGCTGACCCGCAGCGGCCCGGTGTCCTCGCCGTCGGTCGCCGCCAGCCGGTATCCGCGCCCGGCCGGCTCCCCCGCGACGGGTCGCCAGCGCAGGCCCAGCTCAGCGGCCTGCGGGGCGGAGCAGAGCAGGAGGTCACCGGTGCGCATCGCCGCCGACGCGGCGGCGGTCAGCGATGCCGCGACCATGATCTGCGCGGGCAGCAGGGCGGCGCGGTGGCCGAGCAGCTGCAGCCGGTCCCGGACATGCGGCACGTCGTCCTCGGGCTGGATCCACAGCCGCCGCGGCGCCTGAGCGGTCCGGCCGGGCCGCAGGGCGTCGATGCGGAACGGGCCGGTGCCCCGGCCCGCCGCGGCGGCGACGCCGAGCGGGACGCTCCAGTCAGCGCCCTCCGGCGGGACCGCGATCAGGGCGGCCCGGACCTCGCGGGACCGGAGCAGCTCGGCGCGCTCGGCCGGGCCCGCGCAGCGGAAGTCCAGGATGAGGTCCTGGTCGCGGGCGGCCGCGTCGAGCAGGGCCAGCTCCCGGACCGGGCAGGTGGCGGGCACCGCCAGGCTCAGCGGCCGGAGCTTCGCCTGGCCGGCCTGATGCTCCAGCGCCTCGGCCAGCTGGACCAGCCGCCTCGCCGGCGGGAGCATGTCGCGGCCGAACGTCGTCAGCACGGCCCGCCGGGTCGAGCGGTCAAACAGCCGGGCTCCGAAATGAGCTTCCAGCGCGGCGATCCGCCGGCTCGCCACCGGCTGCGGCACCCGCGCGGCAGCCGCGCCGACCGTGAAGCTGCCGCACTCGCCCACGCGCACGAAGACGCGGCATGCCCCGACCAGATCCACGCCACCTGATGTTATGCCACAACCGCATGCCAGGCTTCACAGGTGTCTTTGGCGGCATGACTGACCGGCGGCAGGCTGCTGCGCATGCAGACACCCGTACGCCGCGTAGCCCGGCTCTCCGCACCGCTGCTCGCGATATCCGCCGTGCTGGGCGCGTGCGCCGGACCCGGCAGCCCGCCAGGCCGTGCGCCGTCCGCGGCCGCGACCGCGCCGTCCGCCGCCCCGGATGCCGTCCCGGCCATGGCCCCGGCCAGCTCGCAGGCCCGCGCGAGCCGGGCCCTCCGGCGGGTTGCGCACCGGTTCCATGCCCATCTCGGCGTCTACGTCCTGGACACCGGGACCGGCCGCACGGTGACCTACCGGGCGGACGAGCGATTCGCGTACTGCTCGACCTTCAAGGTGCTGGCCGCCGGGATCCTCCTCCAGCGCGACACCGAAGCCCAGCTCAGCCACGTCATTACCTACCGCGGCGCCGATCTCGTCTACCACTCCCCCGTCACCGCCCGCCACGCCGGCACCGGGATGACGCTGCGGGCGCTCATCGCGGCGGCCGTTCAGTACAGCGACAACACCGCCGCCAACCTGCTGCTGCGCCAGCTCGGCGGGCCGCGCGGCCTGCAGGCGGCGCTGCGCGGCCTCGGCGACGCCACGACGGACGCCGACCGCAGCGAGCCGGCGCTGAGCGACGCGATACCCGGCGACATCCGCGATACCAGCACCTCGCGCGCCCTCGGCACCGATCTGCGGCTGCTGGTCCTGGGCCAGGTGCTGTCCCCCGGCCGGCGTCAGGTGCTGGCGAGCCTGCTGCTGGGCAACACCACCGGCGGCCCGTACATCCGGGCCGGCGTGCCCGCCGGCTGGAAGGTGGGCGACAAGACCGGCAACGGCGGCTGGGGCACCCGCAACGACATCGCGATCGCCTGGCCGCCGGGCCGCGCGCCGGTCGTCATTTCCGTCCTGTCCCGCCGCAGCGCCGCGCACGCCGCATCCGATGACGCCCTGATCGCCGATGCCACCGCAGCCGCCCTCGCCGCCCTCGGCTACCCCTAGGCGGGCAGCTGCGGCTTCAGCCGCGCCGGTTTCCGGTGGCGGGCCGGCCTCGCCTTCGGCAGGATCAGAGGCATGACCCCCGAATCGCACCGGCGGCCGGTCGGCTCGCTGCGGGCCGTGGCGCTGGACGCCCCGGACATCGGCCTCCTGGCCACGTTCTACGAGCAGCTCGCCGGCTGGCGGCGCGTCCCCGGTGACGAGGACGACTGGATCACGATCGACTCCGGCGACGGCTGGCGGATCGGCCTGCAGCTGGCTCCTGACTACGTGCCGCCAGACTGGCCGGGCCAGGACCGGCCGCAGCAGGCCCACCTGGACTTCCGGGTACCGGACATCGATGCGGCGGCGGAGCGCGCCCGGGAGCTCGGCGCCCGCCTGCTGCGCCGCAACGAGCGGTGGCACACGCTGGCCGACCCGGCCGGCCACCCGTTCGACGTGTGCGTCGGCACCGGCGATCCGCGGACCACGCTGATGGGTGTCATGCTCGACTGCCCGGACGCGAAGGCGCTGAGCCACTTCTATGCCGGGCTGCTCGGCAAGCCGGTGACCTACGAGGCGGACGGGGTCGCCATGATCGGCGAGGACGGCTCCCAGCCGGTGATGTTCCAGCAGGTGGAGCACTACAACGCGCCGCGCTGGCCGGATCCGGCGTACCCGCAGCAGATCCACCTCGACGTGACCGTCCAGGACATAGACGAGGCGGAGCAGGCCGCCCTCGGCATCGGTGCCACCCGGCTGGACAGCCCCGGCGAGAACTGGCGTGTCTACGCCGATCCGGCCGGCAAGCCCTTCTGCCTGATCTGGGAATAAGGCACCCCAGCAGAGCCCTTCACCCTGGTATCCGGCAGCGAGGGCAGGTGGCCATGACCGTCCAGGACATCGACCAGAGCACGTTCGAGCGGGACTGGTCCGGATGGCGCCGCCAGCACGAGGCTCAGCTGGCCAGCCCGCACGGATTCCTGGCCATCACCAGCATCAACTGGCTGTCCGGCGAGCCGCAGCGCTTCGGCGATGCGCCGGGCAGCTGGCACGCCGCCCCCGACGGCGTCACCGTCGACCTCGCTGAGGGCGAGGAACTCAGCGTCGACGGCCAGCCCATCTGCGGGCGGTACTCATTCCGCCCGATCCCCGAGCGCGGCAGCATCTACGCGACCGCCGGCGATGCCGTGATCGAGATAGCCAGACGCGGTGGCTTCGACATCGTCCGCCCGCGGCACCCCGGGCATCCGCTGCGGGCGAACTTCGCCAGCGTCCCGGTCTACGACCCGGACTCCCGGTGGGTCATCCCGGCCCGGTACACCGCCTTCGCCGAGCCGCAGCCGACCACCGTCGGCGCGGTCGTCGAGGGACTCCAGCACGTCTACGACGCGCCCGGCTACGTCGAGTTCGAGATCGACGGCCAGCCGCTGCGGCTCACCGCGTTCAACGGGTACGAGCCCGGCGGCCTCAACATCTTGTTCACCGACGCCACCTCCGGGGTGACCACCTACCCGGCCAGCCGCGCCCTGCAGGTGAGCGCCCCTGACGCAGCCGGAGCCGTCACGCTCGACTTCAACCGGGCCGTGAACCTGCCGTGTGCCTTCACGCCGTTCGCGACCTGCCCACTGCCGCCCGCGGACAACAAGCTCCCGGTGGCCGTAGAGGCGGGCGAGAAGCTGCCGCGCGAGTACGCGGGCTAGGCAGCGACTTCAGCCCTGCTGCCGGGACCCGGCCAGAGCGGCTGACCCGCCCGGCTGCCGACGGCAACGGTCAGACGGTCGTGACCTGCGCGCCGGCGTTCGACAGGCTGCGCAGCTGATCGCCGGTGATGCCGCGGTCGGTGATGATGTCGTCCACGTCCGTCACCATGCAGATCCGCGCGAACGTCACCTTGCCGATCTTGGAGCTGTCGGCGATCACGACGCTTCGGCGGGCCCGGCGCAGGAACGCCAGGTCGGTCTGCGCCTCCATCTCGTCGTGGGTCGTGCAGCCTTCCTGCGGGGTGAGGCCGTCGACGCCGATGAACCCGATGTCGAAGTGATAGTTGGCGAGCATCGCCTCGGCCGCGGGCCCGACCAGCTCAAACGAGCTGCGCACGATGCCGCCGATCACGACGAGCCGCAGGCCAGGCCGGCCCACCAGGTCCGACGCGATGTTGATCGCGTTCGTGACGAAGGTGACGTCGCTGCGGTGCGCGAGCGCACGCGCCACCTCCAGTGCCGTGCTGCCGCCAGTCAGGCCGACGACGGCGCCGTGACCGGCCAGGCTGGCCGCCGCCGCGCCGATGCGCCGTTTCTCGGCCTGGCGACTGGCCCCGTCGCCGGTGTCGACTAGCCGCGCCACCGCGCCACCGTGGGTGCGTGCCAGCAGCTTTCCCGAGCTCAGTGCCTGCAGATCGCGCCGCACCGTCGCGCCTGACACGCCGAGGGCCTGAGCGAGGTCGTTGACATCGACCGATCCGCGCTCGGCAACACGATCCAAGATCGCCGTGAGCCGCTCCTGCTTCCGCACGGCTGGGATGCTATCAGGCAATTGATCACTTATGCACAGATGAGCGGTTACTGAGTACTTAGAGTGCTTGTCCCCAGCGCGACATGATCTGTAATATGCCACTTCGATGGACGGTTGAACAACTTAGACATAAATGAGCATCTGGTCGCGCAGCCGACTGTGCACGTGCCAGCACGGCCCTGTGCCCCGACCCCCGCAGATGGCGGCGTAACGAAGGAGATGCGCATGGCGAGAATGCTGAGCAGCACACGAGGCCGCCCGGGCCGGACGACGATGGCCGGAGCGGCGGCCGCGCTTGCCCTCTCGCTGGCTGCCTGCGGCGGCGGAAGCTCCGGCACCAACGCGAACGCGTCGAACAAGACGTCGGGCGTCACGATCACGGTCGCGCTGGCGGCGACGCCCCTGCCGAAGGCCGCGCTGGCCGCTTTCACCCAGCAGACCGGCATCAAGGTCAAGTGGGTCAACATCGACTGGGACAGCCTGCAGACCAAGATCTCGGCCGCCGCGACCGCCAAGACCTATTTCGCCGACGCGACGGACGTCGACTGGTCCCGGGTCGGCCAGCTCGGCAAGCTCGGCTGGTTCTATCCGATGGAGCAGTTCCTCAACACCAAGTCGATGGCCCCGGACATGCCGCAGATCGCGTCGTTCACCGTGGACAACCACGTCATCGGCATCCCGTATGACGCCTCGTTCATGGTGACGACGGTGAACAAGAAGCTGTTCAGCAAGGCGCACGTCAAGACGATGCCGACCACGCTGGACCAGTACACCAGCGACCTCAAGAAGCTCCAGACCACCGGAACCTCGGCCCACCCGCTGGACATACCGTTCGCGGCCGCTGAGGGCCTGTCCACGTACTGGTATGAGACGACCGGGGCGCTGGGCGGCACCATCCTGGATAAGAGCTACAAGCCGCAGTTCACCAGCCCCAGCTCGCCCGGCTACCAGGCCGCCGAGTGGATGATCAGCGCGATCAAGTCCGGCCTCGTGCCCAAGAGCAATATCAACGTGACCGACAG
>DASXDJ010000004.1:0-61331 GCA_036490755.1 Streptosporangiaceae bacterium | reverse complement strand
CCGCCGCGCCGCCGGCGCCATCACCGCCGGCGCCTACCTCATCGCCGTCCTCGCCAACCTCGCCTACCTCTACCCCGTCCTCACCGCCCAGATCATCCCCTACTCCGCCTGGCTCTCCCGCATGTGGTTCCACAGCTGGATTTGAGCCGCATCCCGGGCGCGGGACTGACGCGCGCCAGAGAACTCCCAGGCCCTTCCGCCAGGCCAGGGAACGTCTGGGCCCTTCCGTCAGCCTGACCGGACCGCGAGCACGGCCCACCGCACGGGAAGACGGTCTCAGCGGGACTGGCTGAGCAGCCAGTCAACGGTCCGGGCCGCTGCGTGGCCATCTTCGAGGCCGCAGAATCTCGCGGTGAAGGCATCGTAGGCAGCGCCGTAGCCGCGGTTGATGTCGTCCAGGTTCCGCAGGGCGTCAATGACGTCGTCGCTGGAATTAAGCAGCGGGCCAGGGGCCTCGGCCTCGAAATCGAAGTAGAATCCCCGCAGCTTGTCGCGGTAGCGTTCGAGATCGTAGGTAAAGAAAAGCATCGGCCGGCCGGTAACGGCGAAATCAAACATTGCCGACGAGTAGTCGGTAATGAGGACATCGGTGATCAGGAAGAGATCGGCGATGTCCGGGTAACGAGTGACGTCAATGATCGCGCTGTCATTGAAGCCCATGACCAGGGATTCCTTGATCATATGATGTCCGCGCACCAGCGTGACATGATCGGGACCCAGGGCGCGGCTGATGCCGTCGAGGTCCAGGTGCTGCGGGAAGCCGAAACCGCCGGCCCTGGTTTTCGCGTCATCTCGCCAGGTCGGGGCGTACAGCACGGTTCTCGTTCCCGGCGGCAGGCCAAGCTGGCGGCGGATGCGGGCTGCCCGCGCAGCCGCGTCCGGGCTGTGCAGCACATCGTTCCGCGGATAGCCGAACTCCAGGATATCGCCATCGAAGCCGAAGGCTCTGCGGAAGATCGGCGTGCTGAAAGCATTTTCCGAGAGCAGCGCATCCCATTGGGCGACGTCGCTGCGAACTCGATCGTGATAAGCGATTCCGTTCGTGAATTGCGGGCTCTCCACATCGAGGCAGATCCGCTTGAGCGGCGTGCCGTGCCACGTCTGCAGGTACACCTGGCCGGCTGGCCTCCCGTACCAGGCCGGTTGCAGCGTGTTGCTCACGATGAAGCGCGCTCGCGCGGTGAGCTGGTAGTGCTCGCTGCTTCCGCAAACCACAACGCGACCGCCGTCAGGCACACTGACCTGGCCGTCGTGGGTGAGCCACACGCACTGCAGCCCGGTGTCGCGCTGCCGCAGTTCCTCGTAGACAGCCCGCGGGTTGCAGGAGTACTGCTTGCCGCCATGGCTGTCAAAGATCGCCAGGTCATCGAAGCGACCGCAGGCGGCCTGCGAGGCGTACATTTCCTGCAGCTGCCGCTGGGCGTAGGCACCCTTTTCCGCGCCGGCGATCCGGACGGTTAGCTGCAGAGCGTCGCCACGGTACCTTCCCACCGCCACCTCATGGATGCCGGTCCTGCGCGGCGCCGGCAGCCGGGCCAGCAGCCCGCCGTCAGCGACCGTGCGGGTCTCGCCCGACGGAGTCGCGGTCAGCAGCTCCCACCTGCCGCTGGCCAGCGGCAGGTCACCTGCCGACCCTGGCATGGAGCCCGGCGACAGGCAAGCGCTGAACTCGCGGTCGTGCCACTGCAGCGGCACGGTGTGCTGGTAACCAGACCCGGTGCTGCGCAGCAGGATTGCCGTCGGTGCCGTTTCTGCGGCCGGGCAGTCGCCGCGGAGGACCAGCCCGCCGGATTCCGTCCAGTCCATCTCCCGGACGACCAGGCGGCATGTCCGCCGGACGGCTGAGAAGTTGCCGTACGGCGTCAGGTAGGTCGTGATCTCCAGTCCGCCTGCGACGAGCCGGCTACCAGCAGCACCGGGCTCCCCGGCCAGCCGGACGGCGGGCCCGGTTCCAGGATCGAGGTCAAGATCCAGGCGGACCTCGTCGCCGACCTCGTCGCCGACCGGCATGACCGGCTCGTCTGCGCCATCCAGGCCTTGTTGGTCGCCAGCTTCCCGGTCGGCTGTGCCGGAGACAGAGAGCAGCCGCGCGATCGGGACGACGGCACTGAAGCCGTAGCGGCCTGCGGCTGCGCCGGTGGCGGCGGCCGGCACCCGCGCCGAGGTCCCGATGCGCGCTGACGTCCCGCCCCCCTGCTGCAGCGAGATGACGATCGCTGCCTTCTCGCCGAACGGGAGCACAGACCAGCCCTCGATGTGCAGGTCATCGCCGTCGGCCCGGCATGCGGTCACCAGGGCGCCTGGCCGCTCGGCCCGGATCAGGAATCGCCCGTCAACTTCCGAGGCAGCTTGCAGCCGTACCCCGGCAGCTACCCACTGGTCTTCCGGCAGGGCGGGAGATGCCGGCGCGCTGCTGGCGACTGGCCCTTCGCGCCGCGCACCGCGCCCGCGCACCTTAACCCGCAGCTCCCAGCTTGCCGCCCGCCACGTCCCGAGGTTGGAGAGCCGCCCCGGCTTGACCTCGACCATGAAGCCGGACCAGTCGTAGCATGCGGCCGACTGGCCGGATCGGGCCGTGACATCGGGCCGCTCGACGCGCGTGACCTTGAGCCGGATCGCCCGCTTGAGCACGGTGTTGCGCAGCATCACCTTGATACGGGTGTCTTGCTGGCGGGGAGCGTGCAGCCGGCGGATATAGGCGTGACCCTCGATCCGCAGCCTCCCGCCGTGCCAGGTGACCGCATCAACCCGCACGTGAAGCCCCATCTCGCCGTCGGCATCGTAGACCTGACGGGGGACTGCGCAGGACTGGTCAGCAAGATGGGGGTAGTCGATGTACCACCGCCGCCGCAGCCGCCCAAGCCGCACCAGGGGCGCCTTCCCGGCGTCTCCGCGGCGTGAGTAACGCAGCACCTCGAGAAGCTCGGCATACCTGCCCTCGCGGATGAGGTGGTACCGCAGTCGCTGCAGCGCCTTCGCAGCACGGAACACCGAGTCATCCACCGAGTTGAGATAGCTCGCCGCCAGTTCGAGCATCCGCTTCCGCTCGGGCTCGCCAGCGAACTCGACGGCGCTGACCAGAATCGAGAGGTCATTGTCAAGCACGCGGCCATCAAAGGCCGGCTTGAGCGCGGGCGCGCGGTCGGCGAGGAAGCTGCCCGAATCGAGGACCGCCGCCATCCGGCCCTCGATATTTTCCAGCTCCCTGGACTTCTGCGCCCTGGAGAACTCCCCGGACTCCCGTGCCCGCCAGTAGTAGACGATCTCGTGGCGGATGTCCATGGATCGCGCCAGCACATAGGCGCGGATGCAGACCGGGATGTCCTCATACCGGGCGGCAGAGAATTCCAGGTCAGCCGTCTCCCAGAATGACCGGCGGAACACCTTGTTCCACACCGTGCAGTCCCGGAGCAGTGCCGGATGCTGCGAGACGTTCGTTCGGAGGACCGTCGTCCGGTACGCCGTATGGACCGCGGTCTTAGAGACCCAGCCGGTGCTGAAGCGCCGGACACCGCCAGCGGCGATATCCGAGCCCGTCGCCTCCAGCGAGCCGACGAGCAGGTCGTAGGCGTGCCCTGGCAGCACGTCATCGGCGTCGAAGAAGGCGAGGTAGTCGCCGGCCGCCTGCCGCGCGCCCAGGTTGCGGGCGGGGCCCTGGCCCTGGTTGTCCTGCTGCAACAGCCGGAATCGCGGGTCGCGGGCGGCGAAGGACTTCGCGATCAGCGCGCTGCCGTCGGTGGACCCGTCATCGATCATGATCAC
Source organism: Streptosporangiaceae bacterium (assembly GCA_036490755.1). Classification (GTDB taxonomy): domain Bacteria; phylum Actinomycetota; class Actinomycetes; order Streptosporangiales; family Streptosporangiaceae; genus DASUBV01. Next base: position 57,569 of record DASXDJ010000004.1, on the reverse strand, counting down.
TTCAAGGTCGCGCAGCGTCTGTCGGGCGACAGACTCGAGCGCCTCCTGCAGGTAATCCTCGACGTTGTAGATGGGCACAACGACGCTGAGCTTCACCATGCCGGCCTGCCTTCCCCGGCATGCCTCCCGCCGGCAGGACAATGCTACAGGCTCTTCGCATCTAGGTAATTACTTGGCAAACATCCGACAAAATTAGCGGGACCTGGCGATAGTCGCCAATCGCGGCGGAGCCGGGGACATTTTCTGCGCGGGCGGGCCGACGGGGCCGAGGGCTTCCCGCGCACCGGCCGGCCAGCGCAGCATGGACGGTCCACGCTGCCTGGATACCGCCTGGCGGCCGACCGGTGGTTCTACAGCCGGATCCGAGCTGGCATTCAGCTGACGGTCAGCGACTACGGCGACAGTTGCAGTGACGGCGCGCGGTGTCCCGCGACCAGGCTAGGCAGTTTCGTTGAGCGGGGACGATCCAGGTGGCGCTGCGAGACGTCTATAAGGTAAGAGGCCAGCAACGTCGCGGCCTGCGAGCCGGGAGCGAGGATGAATCCGATGGGTCAGGTGCCCGATCTGCACGCGCGATTCGAGCGGGACGTACTCCCGCATCTGAGCAGGCTCTACCCCGCCGCGCTGCGGATGACCAGGAACGCCAGCGATGCGGAGGACCTGGTGCAGGAGACATCCGCCAAGGCGTACGCGGCGTTCCACCAGTTCAGGCCGGACACCAACCTCCGCGCCTGGCTGAACAGAATCCTGGCCAACACCTTCATCAACGGTTACCGCAAGCGCCGCCGGGAGCCCATCCAGGAACTGGGTGCAGACTTCGAGCGGGACTGGCAGGTGGACGGCGACCCGCTGTCGCCCCGGGCCCGGTCGGCTGAGGCCGAGGCCATGGACCGGCTGGGCGACAGCGAGATCCTGAAGGCCCTGATGGACCTGCCGGAGATTTTCCGGACCACCGTGTACCTGGCTGACATCGAGGGCTATCCCTACAAGGAGATCGCCGAGATGATGGGCACGCCGGTGGGTACCGTGATGTCCCGGCTGCACCGGGGCCGCGGCCGGCTGCGCGAGGCGCTGGCCGCGCGCGCCCCCAAGCCCCGGCACGCCGGACCCGCGGCCAAGGACCGGTCGGCGAGCAAGCGCCTGCCGGGGCCGCGCCGGCCCATCGTCCGGCCAGGGACTGCCTAACGGCCGGGACCTAGCTGCCGAAGATCCGGTCGCAGGCCCGCGCCGCCGCCTTGCCGTCGTCCAGCGGGCAGAACTTGCCGACGAACGCCCGGTAGGCGTCGGCATGCCTGGCCGCCACGCTGTCCAGGTTCACCAGGCTGTCCATCACGTCGGCGGAGGTGGTCAGCAGCGGGCCGGGGGCCTCCGCCTCGAAGTCGAAGTAAAAGCCGCGCAGGTTGTCGCGGTACTGCTCCAGGTCGTAGGTGAAGAACAGCATCGGCTTGCTGGTCGGCGCGAAGTCGAACATCACCGACGAGTAGTCGGTGATGAGGACGTCGCTGACCAGGAACAGCTCGGAGATGTCCGGATAGGTGGTCACGTTAAGCACAAAGCCCGGCCGGGTTCCGGCAGGAACGTCCTCGGCCATGTGGTGGTGGCCCCGCAGCAGGATGACGCAGTCGGCACCGAGCCGCTCCCAGGCCTGGTCAAGGTCCAGCCGGAAGTCAAAGCGGTAGCGGCCCGAGGCGTAGTACTGGTTGTCCCGCCAGGTCGGCGCGTACATGATCACGCGCTTGCCAGCGGGGATGCCGAGGCTGGCCCGGACCCGGTCAGCGATCCGATCAGCGTCCCCGCTGCATAGCACGTCATTGCGCGGGTACCCGGACTCGCAGATCTCCCCGTCGTAACGGAAGGCCCGGCGCAGGATCGGCGTGCTGAACGTATTGGGTGACAGCAGCAGGTCCCACTTGGGCACCTCCTGCTCCAGGTGATCGAGATACCTGGTGCCGCTGATGAACTGGGGCTGCGACACATCGAAGCCGATCCGCTTGAGCGGCGTGCCATGCCAGGTCTGCACGTAAACCTGGCCAGCCCGCTTCTGATACCAGGCCGGCATGTCGTCGTTGGAGATCACGTACCGGCAGCGGGCCAGTGCTTCGTAGTAGTCCTCGGTTCCGGCGAGCACCGGGGTCCCGCCCTCGGGCACTGGCACGGCCCAGTCGTTCACCGCCCAGAAGTGCTGCCTGGTGTCTCCGCGACGGCGCAGCTCGTCGGCGATCCCGCCGGGATTGTCGCCGCACTGCTTGCCCTTCCAGCTGATGAACAGCACCGCGTCCTTAACCGGCAGCCGCTGCTGGACGGGGTAGTAGACGCTGCGCAGCACTTTGCGCTGCACCCGGCCGTGCTCGGCGAGCCGCAGGGCAGGCCCGACGAGCAGGATCGGCGAGTCGTAGCCGCTGGTGGTGAAGCGGTAGGACTTCGGGCCGAAGGTCATCCGCTTGTCCCCGACCTCGTGGAGCCGCGCATGATCATAGACCGGCGCGAGCAGCTCGCCCTGGGCCTCGCCGACCTGATGGACGCGCAGCTGCCAGCCGCCATCGCGCAGCGGCATGCGCCGGCCGAACGACGGCATCGCGGTCGCATCGATGCTGATGGTGAAGCGCTGGCCATCGCGCGGCATCGCGATGACATGCCGCTCGGTAGACCCTCGCCGGATCAGCGCCGCCTCGCATGGCGCTCCGACGGCGCCGGCGTAACTCCCGGACAGGACCAGGCTGCCGCCGACGGTCCACGAGTACTGATCGATCACCGGCACCTCATGCCGCCGCACGATGGTGGCGTCGCCGTCCCTGGTTCGTTCCACCATGATCTCCTTGTTATCAACCAGGTACTTGTACTCGGCGAAGCCGTCCGCGAAGGCGACTCTGACTCGCTTGTTGCCGGGGCCCGCGACATAAAGGTCCCAGTCCACTTTCTCGCCCCGCCCGATCGTCTGGCCGGCCAGGCCCGTCGGCGACAGGGCCTTGAGCAGGTCCGCGTTCTTGACTGCTCCGCGCAGCCGGACCGTGCCCCCGGCGAGCTGCTGCGCGGTTGCGCCAAGCCGCTGCTCCGATGCGCCCATAGACCAGGCGAGAACCAGGTCCGCTTCCTGCGCCGTGCCGCCCAGCACCGTACCGACCTGCTCGATGTCCACCTCGAGCACGAGCTCGTCGCCGACCCGCTGGCAGCTCTGCAGGATCGCCGGCGTCCTGACCACCTGAATGTGCAGCTGACGGCGGATCCAGCGGACGCCGAACCTGACCCCTGGGGCCACCTGCCGCGACACCGGCCGCTCAACGGGCCCTATCACGGGCGTGTGCAGGCGGGCGGGGCGCCAGATGCCGCGCCCGCGGACGAGTATGTAGCTGTCCCAGTCGGCCTCCGGCCAGCGGCCGCCAGCCCGGAACCGCCGCGGCCCGATCTCGAAGCTGAAACCGGCCCAGTCATAGGTGTACCTGTCCTGCCTGGACCAGGCCGTCGCATAGGCGTGCTCGCTGGACCGGGCGAGCGTCACGATGGGCGGTCGCTTACGGTTGCGCGGCACCAGCAGCAGGATCTTGGTAGTGTTCCGCCGTTTGGCGATGTCCACCGACGGCACGAAGGCGCAGCCGGTGATGAGTATCTTGTCGCCAGACCACCCGATGCTCTCGACGCGGACGAACGGATCCAGCTCGCGCCAGTGCGGCCGGTACAGCCGGGCCGGGATCTTCAGCTCGCGATCCGTGCGGAATGGCAGGTCGGCCCGCAGCCGCCCGTGCTCCCTGACCACCGGCACCGTCTTGACCGGCTGAACGGCGATCCACATGACGAGCTCAAGTAGCTCGGGGAGCATGTCGCGCTCGATGAGGTAGTAGGCCAGCCGGTGCGGTGCGGGCACCTTCGGGAAGACCCTCTTGCCGACCTGGGCCAGGTACTGCTGGGTCAGCCGCATGAACTCCGTCTTGAAGTTCTCGTCGGTCCGGCCGAGCTCCCCGACATACAGCCAGATGTCATTGATCAGCGCCTTGCGCTGATGCTGGCGGACCAGCCGGGCGGGCTTGTGCTCGCGCAGGAACGAGTCGATGGCAAGCAGCGCGTTGATGCGATCCCGGTAGTTGCTGATATCGGTGCGGGACTGGGTGATCGACAGCGCGCCCTTGTCGCGCGCCCGCCAGTAGTAGATCGTCTCCGGGATGGTGTCCACGGCCTTGGCCAGGACATGGGCCCGGGTGATGATCTGCAGGTCCTCCCACACCATGCCCTCGGGGTAGGTCAGGCCGTGCAGGTCCCAGAACGACTTGCGGAACAGCTTGTTCCACACCGACACGTCGTAGAACAGCGCCGGGGTCTTGCTGATGTGCGTGCCGATCTTGCGGCCCTTGATGGCCCGGGCGTGCAGCGCCGAGTTGGTGACGCCCAGCGGGCCCAGCCGCTGCACGGCCCCGGACACGAAGTCCGAGCCCGATGCCTCCAGGGTATGCAGCATGTACTCGTAGGCATGCGAGGGCAGCGCGTCATCGGCGTCGACGAACGCCAGGTAGGTTCCGGTGGCCCGCTCGACGCCCCGGTTGCGCGCGTAGCCGGGACCGCCGTTGGAGACCTGAACGAGAGAGAACCGGGGATCGGCCGCGATCCGCGCCCGGGCGATCTCGGCGCTGCCGTCGGACGAGCCATCGTCGACCATGATCACCTCAAGGTCGCCGAAGGTCTGCCCGGCGATGGACGCCAGGCAGTCGTCCAGCAGATCCTCGTTGTTGTAGAAGGGCACAACAACGCTGATCCGCGGAACCGTCATAACTCGTCTCCCTTGTGTTCACCCGGCGGTGCTCCTGCACCCCGTGGCCGCAGCCCTAGCCTCGTGCACCGGGCCACGCCGCAGAGCCCGTACGGCATTGTCCAGCCAGCCGCGCCCTTTGCCCCCTGCCGGCAAATCCTAGGAGATCTGGGGTGCTGCGCGTCACCAACACCGCGCGGCCCGGCCAGAAGGCCCGGGAAAGGCCGGGCAGAAACGATGCGCTGAGCGGCTGTTACTCGCCGCGCCAGGCCGGCGGCCGCTTCTGCGCGAAGGCAACTGCGCCCTCCATCGCGTCCGCGGAGGTGAACACCGGGCTGATGATCTCCGACTGCCGGCCGAACGCCTCGGCCGAGTCCCAGTCGGACTGGGCCGCGATGACCTGCTTGGTCGCCGCGATGGCCAGCGGGGCCCCGAGGGCGACCCGCCGGGCCAGTTCCGCCGCCGCGGTCAGCGCCTCGCCCGCCGGGGTGACGGCGCTGACCAGCCCGGCCTCGGCCAGCCGCCGGGCCGGGTAGTGCTCGCCGGTCAGCGCGATCTCCATGGCCAGGTGGTACGGGATGCGGCGGGGCAGCCGGAGCAGCCCGCCGGCCCCGGCCACCAGGCCCCGGCGGACCTCCGGCAGGCCGAACTTCGCGGTCTCGGCGGCCACGATCAGGTCGCAGGCCAGGGCCAGCTCGAACCCGCCGGCCAGGGCGTAGCCCTCCACGGCCGCGATCAGCGGCTTGGCCGGCGGACGCTCGGTGATGCCGCCGAAGCCGCGTCCCTCGACGACCGGCGCGTCCCCGGCCAGGAACCCCTTGAGGTCCATGCCCGCGCTGAAGGTTCCGCCGGCCCCGGTCAGGATCAGGACCCGGACGTCGGCCCGGTCATCGAGCTCATCGACGGCCGCGGCGATCCCGCTGGCCACGGCGCCGTTGACCGCGTTCCTGGCCTCCGGGCGGTTGATGGTGATCACGGCCACGCCGTCGGTCACCTCGGTCAGGACGGGCTCAGCCATCACATCTCCTCCCGGGCGGGCCGCGCTGCGTCGCCGGCCTTCGTGCCCGCTACTTGGGCTGGAAGCGGATCCCGCCGTCGAAGCGGATGACTTCCGCGTTCATGTAGTCATTCTCGATGAGTGACCGGACCAGGTGCGCGAACTCGGCGGCCGTGCCCATCCGCCTGGGGAAGACGATCGGCGCCGCCAGCTTGGCCTTAAACTCGTCGCTGGCCGGGCCGCTCCCGTAGATCGGCGTGTCGATGATGCCCGGGCAGATGGTGTTGACCCGGACCCCGATGGCGGCCAGGTCGCGCGCTGCCGGAACGGTCATGCCGATGATCCCGCCCTTGGACGCCGAGTAGGCGATCTGCCCGGTCTGGCCCTCGAGCCCGGCGATCGACGCGGTGTTGACTACGACGCCGCGCTGCCCGTCGGCGTCGGCCGGCTCGGTCGTGGCGATCCGGGCCGCCGCGAGCCGCATCAGGTTGAAGGTGCCGATGAGGTTGACGTCGATGACCTTCCGGTAACTGGCCAGGTCATGCGGGGAGCCGTCCCGGCCCACCGTGCGGGATGCCCAGCCGATGCCAGCGCAGCTCACCGCGGCCCGCAGCGGCGCCCCCGTCGCGCCCGCCGCCTCGACCGCCGCGCGCACCGACTCCTCGTCGGAGACGTCGGTCTGGGCGAAGACCCCGCCGATCTCGCCGGCGATGGCCGTGCCGCGCTCGGCATTCAGGTCCGCCACTACCACCGTGGCGCCGGCCGCGGCCAGCGCTCGTACTGTCGCCTCGCCCAGGCCGCTCGCGCCGCCCGAGACAATCGCCGAAGTTCCGTTCAGCTCCATGGCCGGGAGCATACTGCGCGCGGACGGCGCGCGACCGAACCGGGTTCGGTCGCGCCGGGAAGGTGCGAAGTGTCGGCAGGCGTCCCTAGCATGGACTATCGCCCGGACCAGGAATGGCGCCCGGATGGCGAGGATGAGGACGGCCGCGCGGCAGCCTGGTCTGGAGGCAACCCGAGTTCGGCCGGGGCGGCGCAGGCGGTCTGGGTGGGGCGGCGAGGAGGATGACGTGAGGCGGTACCGCGGGAACCCGTGGGCAGTGCTGATAGTGGTGTCACTGGGGTTCTTCATGACCCTGCTGGACCTGACCATCGTCAACATCGCCATCCCCAACATGATCAGCAAGCTGCACGCGTCGCTGGATGACATCCTGTGGGTGATCAACGCCTACGCCCTGGTCCTCGCCGTGCTGCTGATCACCGCCGGGCGCCTGGGTGACCTGCTGGGCCAGCGCCGGGTCTTCTTCGGCGGCGTGGCCCTGTTCACGATCGCGTCGGCCGCCTGCGGCTTCGCGCCGGGGGCGGGCTGGCTGATCGCCTTCCGCGCCGTGCAGGGGCTGGGCGCCGCCCTGCTGATGCCGCAGACCCTGGCCATGCTCACGATGGTCTTCCCGGCCGAGCGCCGGGGCGCCGCCTTCGGGGTGTGGGGCGCGGTAGCCGGCGTGGCCACCATCGCGGGGCCCACCCTCGGCGGCCTGCTGGTCACCGCTTTCGACTGGCGGTACATCTTCTTCATCAACATCCCGGTCGGGGCCATCGTGCTGGTGCTGACCCTGGTCCTGATCCCCGACCTGCGCACCGGCCGGCGGCACCGGTTCGACGTCAGCGGCGTGCTGCTGGCCAGCATCGCGCTGCTGCTCATCTGCTACGGGCTGGTCGAGGGTCAGAAGTACAACTGGGGCACGGTCACGTCGTTCATCTCGATCCCGCTGATCCTGGCTGTCGGCGTGGTGGTCCTGGCCGCCTTCCTGTTCCTGCAGGCCAGGAAGCAGGACGCCGAGCCACTGGTGCCGTTCGTGCTGTTCCGGGACCGGAACTTCGCGCTGATGAACTGGCTGGCCGCCTGCATCTCCATCGGCATGCTGGGCATCTTCCTGCCGTTCTCCATCTACCTGCAGTCGGTGCTGGGCTTCACCGCCCTCAAGGCCGGCCTGACCCTGGCCCCGGCGTCGCTCATCTCGATGTTCGTCGCGCCGGTGGCCGGCCGGATGTCGGACCGCATCGGCGGCAAGTTCATCCTGATGGCCGGCGTGACCCTGTTCGCGGTGGGCATGGGCCTCATCGCGTTCGTCGCCCAGCCCGACTCGGCCTGGTACGACTTCCTGGCCCCGCAGGTCGCCGCGGGGATCGGGATCGGCTGCACGTTCGCCCCGATGACAACGGTGGCCATGCGCAACGTCAACCCGGTCATGGCCGGTGCCGCCTCGGGCGTGTTCAACACCACCCGGCAGGTCGGCAGCGTCATCGGCACAGCCGGCGTCGGCGCGCTGCTGCAGAACCGGCTGGTTGCCGCGCTCACCAGCCAGGCCGAGCTGCGCGGGGCAGGCCTGCCGGCGGCGGCCCGGCACAAGCTGGTCGCCGGCTTCCAGGCGGCCGCCAAGAGCGGCCTGGAGGAGGGTTCCGGGCATCACCTGACCGGCCTGGGCGGGCAGATCTTCACCCACGGCTTCGTCGAGGCCATGCGGCCGACCATGTACACGCCGATCGTGCTGCTGCTGGTCGGCGCCGCGAGCTGCGCGTTCATCAAGCGCCGCAAGACCAGCCCGGCCGGGCCGCCGCCCGCCGGGCCAGCCGGGATCGCGGAGCAGGCCAGCGCCGCCGGGCCGGCCTGACCTGCCGGGCTCACCGCTGCCGGGCCGGCGCTGCGCCGGCCCGGCACCGCGCTAGTCGGCGGCCAGCAGCAGGTCCTGCTCCCACAGGCCGGGCGCCTCGGCAGGCACCTGATCGAAGGGGAACACCGAGCCGAAGGCCGGCTCCAGGTCGGTGAGCCAGACGGCCTGCGGGTCATACCGCGCGAAGAACGGCCGGCCGACCAGGGACGGGTCCCGCGCCTGGATCATGTGCAGCGCGAACACCTTCTCGCCGGCGATCTCGACCACCCCGTCGACGCAGACCTTGCCGGGCGTCGCCGACATTGACGGCCCGCGCACCGTCCGGCACAGGCCGGACACGCTGCTGTAGGCATCCCGGAAGATCTCCGCCGCGCGGGCCAGCGGAACCGCGAAGTAGCCCGCCGGCCCGGTGTCCCGCTCCACGAACATGTAGTAGGGCACTATGCCCATCCGCAGCTGCGTCCGCCACATCTGCGCCCAGGTGCGGTCATCGTCGTTGATGCTGCGGATCAGCGGGGCCTGGGTGCGGATGATGCCGCCCGCGGCCCGGATCCGGCGCACGGCCGCCGCTACCATCGGCGGCTCCAGCTCGCGCGGATGCGTGAAGTGCGCCATCAGGGCCAGCGTCTTGCCGGCCTGCTCGACCTCCTCGAACAGGCGCATCGTGTCGTCAGCGTCGGGGTCGGTGACGAAGCGCTGCGGCCAGTAAGCCAGCGACTTGGTGCCGATCCGGACCGACTCGATGTGCTCCAGGCCCGGGCCGAGCAGCGGCTCGATATAGCGGCGCAGCACCCCGGCACCCATGATCATCGGGTCGCCGCCGGTGATCAGGACGCTGGTGACCTCCTGATGCGCGCGCAGGTAGTCCGCGATCCGGTCGATGTCGCTGGTGGCCATCTTCAGGTCCGGCTCGTCCACGAACTGGGCCCACCGGAAGCAGTACGTGCAGTAGGCATGGCAGGTCTGGCCCTGCTTGGGGAAGACCAGGACGGTCTCGGGGTATTTGTGCTGCACCCCCGGTAGCGGCTCCTCACCCACCGCGGGGATGTTGAGGGCCAGCTGGCCCGCCGGGTGCGGGTTCAGCCGCATCCGGACGGCGTGCGCCGCCGCCTTGATCTCGGCCGCCGGGGCCTGCCGGGCGAGCAGGTCGGCGATGGGCGAGATGTCCTCGGCGGACAGCATGTCCGCCTGCGGGAAGACGAGCCGGTAGATCGGGTCGTCGGGCGCGGAGTCCCAGTCGATCAGCGACTCCACCACGTATTCATTGGTGCGAAAGGGCAGGACCGTGGCGACAGCCCGGACCGCCAGCCGCTCGGCCGGATCCAGCCCGGCCCTGGCCACGAGGTCATCCAGGTGCTTGGTCGAGTACGCGCGGAACCTGCGGCCCTGCGCGGGGACGGTGGACGCGATGTGCTGATCAGTCATGCAGCTCCTTCCGGTCGCCGCCGGGTCCGGCGTCGTCGCCGAGCCCGAGACTCCGTGATGCCGCCAGCGGAGTTGCCCCCCGCTGAGCCCCGGTCTGTCCCTGAGACGCTGCTGACCGCCAGTTAGCTTCGGCCAGACCATGGAAAGTGGTCACAGTTTGAAAACGCTCAAGGAAAGCCCAGAGTTGCCTGTGCTTGCCATGTCCCCCACTGGGTTATACCCAGGACCCAGGCCAACCCTACGGGAGCTGTTGCGCCCGAGGTGATCTGTTCTGCCGCATCTGTCCCGCAGGGCCAATTTGTCCTCCTGCCTTGCGCCCGCCCGTAGCGGTCCGGCCTGCGCACCGCGAATGTTCCCCGGCCCGGACCCCTCATGCGCGCCGCCCGCCGCAAGGATCGCCTGCAATGAGAGGCTTGGCCGCATGCGGGTTGCCGAGCAGCCAGGCGCCGATCACGGCTCATCCGGCGGTGCCGGGACGCCAGCCGTGGAGCTGCGCCCCGGGCTGCCTGCCGGCAGCCAGGCCCCGGCCGGGCCGTCCGCTGCCCCGGCCGACGGCCAGCGCCCGGACAGCGGACAGCGGCCGCTGGTCGTCGTGGATGCCATGGGCGGCGACCAGGCGCCCGGCGAGATCGTGGCCGGCGCCGTCGCGGCGGCCCGGCAGCACGGTACCCGGATCGCCCTGACCGGCCGGCCCGGCCTGATCCGGCCGCTGCTGTCCCGGCATTCAGCCCCGGCCGACATCTGGGTGGTCCCGGCCGAGGAGACCCTGGCCATGGACGAGGGCGCGCTGGCCAGCTGGCGCCGCCCGCGGTCGAGCATCGCCGTGGCCTGCCAGCTGGTCCGCCGCGGTCAGGCGACGGCGGTGATGTCGGCCGGCTCCACCGGCGCCATCGTCGCCACCGCGCGGCTGCGACTGCGGCCCCTGGCCGGCGTGACCCGGCCGGCCCTGGCGGTGGTGCTGCCGACCCGGCCCGAGCCGACCGTGCTGGTCGACGCCGGCGCCATCGCTGATCCCAAGCCCGAGATGCTGGTCCAGTTCGCCCAGCTGGGAGTGGCTTACGCCCAGGCCGCCTGCGGCATCGCCGAGCCGCGGGTCGGGCTGCTGACCATCGGCGCTGAGCCGGGCAAGGGCAACAAGCTGGCCCGGCGCGCGCATGAGCTGCTGGCCGCTGACCCGCAGCACGGCCTGCCCATCAACTTCGCCGGGAACGTCGAGGGCGGCGACCTGCTGGCCGGCCGGGTGAATGTCATCGTCGCTGACGGCTTTACCGGCAACGTGGCGCTCAAGACGCTGGAGGGTACGGCCGGCTTCGCCGCCCGGCAGCTGCGCGAGACTCTCGGCGGGTCGGCGGCCGCCCGGCTGGGCGCCCTGTTCCAGCGACGCGCGCTGCGGCAGCTCAGCGAGCGACTCGATCCTGAGGCCTACGGCGGCGCGGCACTGCTGGGCCTGGAGGGGACCATCGTCATTGCGCACGGCGCGGTGGCGGCCCGGGGCGCCACGGCCGCCGTGCTGCTGGCCGAGGACCTGGCCCGGGCCCGCATTACCGACAAGATCCGCGAGCGCCTGGGCCCGGTGCGCGGCGGGCACTTCCTGCGCCGTACCTGACCCGCCCGGGCCGCCGGGGGCCCGGCCGCTGCGGCGCCGCGAGCGGCCGTCGCGCAGCTAAATCGCTGGTTCCCGCCCGATAGGCTGGTCAGGTGACGGATCCGGAGCAGACACTCACGCAGCTGGTGCAGGACGCGCTCGCCGCCGAGCTCGGCGAGCAGTACGCGAGCAGTGACCCGCTCATCCGGCCGTCCCAGTTCGCCGACTATCAGGCCAACGTCGCCCTGTCGCTGGCCAAGGCCATCGGCCGTCCGCCCCGGGAGATCGCCGCCGCTCTCGCGGCGCGGCTAGCTGACCCGGCGGCCGGTGCCGGGGCCGGCCCCGGCGGGGTCAGCCCGATCGCCACGGCTGAGGTCAGCGGCCCCGGGTTCATCAACATCACGCTCAGCGACCAGTGGCTATCCGCCTCGGTGACCAGCCTGCTGGGCGATGACCGGGCCGGCGTGCCGCAGGCCGCGGACCCGCAGAAGGTCGTCGTCGACTACTCCGCCCCCAACGTGGCCAAGGAGATGCATGTCGGCCACCTGCGGACCACGGTCGTCGGCGACGCCGTCGTGCGGACCCTGGAGTTCCTCGGCCACGAGGTGGTGCGGGCCAACCACATCGGCGACTGGGGCACCCAGTTCGGCATGCTGCTGGAGCACATGCTGGACCTGGGTGAGCAGGCCACCTATGACCTCCTGGCGGCCGGCGAGATCAACGCCTTCTACCAGGCGGCCAAGGCCAAGTTCGATGCCGATGCCACGTTTGCCGGCCGGGCCCGCGGCCGGGTCGTCGCCCTGCAGTCCGGCGATCCCGAGACGCACCGCCTGTGGCAGGCCCTGGTCTCCGACAGCGAGCAGTACTACAACAAGGTCTACCACCGGCTCGGGGTCACGCTGACTGACGCTGACCTGGCCCCGGAGAGCTTCTACAACCCGATGCTCGCCGACGTGTGCGCCGAGCTGGAATCGGCCGGCGTGGCCGTGCTGAGCGACGGCGCGCTCTGCGCGTTCCCGCCCGGTTTCACCGGCCGGGACGGCAGCCCGCTGCCGATCATCTTGCGCAAGAGCGACGGCGGCTACGGCTACGGCTCCACCGACATGGCCGCGATCCGCTACCGGATCCGGGACCTGCATGCGCAGCGGATTATCTACGTGGTCGGCTCGGAGCAGGCGCTGCACTTCTCCATGGTGTTCGCCGTGGCCCGCCAGGCGGGCTGGCTCACCGACGAGGTCAGCGCCGAGCACGCGAGCATCGGCCTGGTCACCGGGGCCGACGGCAAGCGATTCCGGTCCCGGTCCGGCGCCTCGGTCAAGCTGATCACCCTCATTGACGAGGCGGTCGAGCGGGCCGAGGAGGTTATCAAGGACCGCTATGACGACCCCGAGCAGCGGCAGCAGATCGCGGAAGCCGTCGGGATCGGAGCCCTGAAATACGGCGACCTGTCGGTCGCCCGCGAGTCGAGTTATGCGCTGGACTTCGACCGGCTGCTGGCGCTGACCGGCAACACCGGCCCGTACCTGCAGTACGCCACGGCCCGCATCCGGTCCATCTTCCACAAGGCCGGCCTGAAGCCGGCGGCGGCCGGCGGGCCGATCTCGGCCGCCGAGCCGGCCGAGCGGGCCCTGGCCCTGCAGCTGCTCCGGCTGGGCCGCGCCATCGACGAGCTGGTGGCCGGGGCCGAGCCGCACAAGCTGGCGGCCTACCTGTTCGAGGTCGCGAGCACCTTCACCTCGTTCTACGAGCAGTGCCCGGTGCTGACCGCCGCCCCGGCGGTACGCGACTCCCGGCTCGCGCTGGCCGGGCTGACGCTGCTGGTCCTGCAGACCGGGCTCGGCCTGCTCGGCATCCCGGTGCCGGACCGCATGTAAGCCGAATCCACCGGGTCTTCCCGGGCTGTTCCCGGGAACGGCGGCGCGATCTCCCATGGCCGCCGGACATGCTCGACGCCATGAGCAACCAGAGCCGTGACTCCGCAGATAACTGGCCGACCCAGCAGATCCGCGCCGCGGGCGGCCCGCCGGGCTGGTCCCGGGCCAGTACCCCGGGCGGATGGGCCGGGCCGGCCGGCCCCGGTCAGCCGGGTGGCCCCGGTCGGCCTGGCGACCCCGCCGGTCCCGGCGGCATGAACGGCCCCGGCGGCCCGGGTGGCAACGGTCCCGGCGGCAATGGCCCGCGCCGGCCGGGGCGGGCCACGCGGTGGGGCATCGGCCTGGCCGCGGCGGCGGTCCTGGTCGGCGGCGGCGCCGCTATCGCGGTGGCCGCCGGGGGCCCGGCGCAGCTGAGCCTGGCCGGTCACCCGAGTGCGGCGGAGCAGGCCGCGGCGGGACAGGCCGGCGGCGGCAGCGCCGGGAGCGCGGCGGGCACGTCCTCGGCCGCGGTGCCGGGCAGCCAGGCGGCCGTCCTCAACACGGTGCTCAGCTCCGCCGACTCCCCGACCAGCGCTGAGCAGGCTGCCGCGTCGCCGACGACCTCACCGTCGGCCACTACCGGCGCCCGGCGGACGGCCCGCCCGTGCGCAGCGGCCCGCCGGCTGGTGCGAGCGCACCCCCGGCGGGCGCTGCGCCGGGCCGCCCGGCATCCCGTCGCCGCGCACCGCCTGCGGGCCGTCTGCCGGCACCGGCTGGCCCGGACCCGGCTGCTGCTGCGCGGCATCCACGGCCAGTTCACCGTCCAGACCAAGAAGGGCACCAAGACGCTGGCCTTCGAGCGCGGCACCATCGAGTCGGTGGCCAGCGGCACCGTGACCGTGCGAGCCGCCGATGGCACCACCTGGGCCTGGCACCTGGTCAGTAACTCGGTGATCCGCGAGAGCGGCAAGAAGGTCACCGCGGCCAGCCTGGCCACCGGGCAGCGGGTCTTCGCCGGCGGCCCGGTGGTGAACGGCGCCGACAATGCCCGGCTGATCGTCATCCGCCCGGCGCAGGCCGCGGCGCCCTCGGCCAGCCCCAGCAGCTGAACCTGACACCGTCGCGCGAGCCCGGACCGCTACCGGTCCGGGCTCGCTGGCACCGGCGGGCCGCTCCCCGGAGGCTAGCCCCGGCCCCGGCCTGGCCCCCAGACCCCGGACCGCCCGCCCCGACGCCGGGCCGGACATCGGCCCCGACGAACCTCCTGGTCACCAGCTAGCAGGCGACGCGAGACGCGGGTAACCTCTCAGCCGGGCAGCCGCCCGGAATGCGGCGTCCTGCCCCCGTGGCACCGGCCCGCCCCTGATGCCCGGAACCTCATATCCCGCTGGCCCGCTCGCACCTGCCCCGCGGGGACCTGTGCACCGGAGATTGGCCCGACGACCTGATGACAGACAGCGACCGAATCCCCCAGGTCCTCGTCGTGGACGACGAGCCGAATATCCGCGAGCTGGTCCAGGTGGCGCTGAAGTTCCACGGCTGCTCGGTCACCACCGCGGCCAGCGGCCGGGATGCGCTGCGCCAGGCCGAGAGCAGCCGGCCCGACCTGATCGTCCTGGACGTGATGCTGCCGGACATGGACGGCTTCGAGGTCTGCCGCCGGCTGCGGGCCGCCGGCAACGAGGTGCCGGTCATCTTCCTGACCGCCCGCGATACCTCCTCCGACACGGTCACGGGCCTGGCCATCGGCGGCGACGACTACGTGACCAAGCCGTTCTCCGTCGAAGCGCTGGTCGCCCGGGTGCGTGCAGTCCTGCGCCGGGCATCGCGGGCGGCCCCGGACACGCCGCCGGGAACGGCCGGCCCGCTGCGGGCCGGCGACGTCGAGCTCGACGAGGACCGGTGGACGGTGCACCGGGCCGGCGTGCCGGTGGACCTGTCGCCGACCGAGTTCCGGCTACTGGCCTACCTGATGCGCCACGAGGGTCGCGTGCTGACCCGGGCCCAGCTGCTGGAGAGCGTCTGGGGCTGGGACTACGCCGGTGAGTCTCAGGTCGTCGAGACCTACGTCAGCTACCTGCGCCGCAAGCTGGACCCGCTGGGCCCGCCGCTGATCTACACCCAGCGCGGCGTCGGCTACAGCTTCCGGCCGCGGCACCAGGAGCAAGCCGGGCCGGGCGGGTGAGCGCGGCGAGCAGCGGGACCGGCAGCACCCGGCGGCTATCGCTGCGCGCCCGCATGCTCGTGCTGCTGATCGCGGTGACCACCATGTTCCTGCTGATCATGGGCACCGTCAGCACGGTGATCCTGGCCCGGAACGTGACGTCGCAGTTCCGCGGGAACCTGATCGCCGAGTCCACCATCAGCCCGGCCGAGATCACCCGGAACCCGCACGGCTATGCAGCGGTCCTGATCACCCGGCTGCCGCTGCACGTCCAGCCGCTTACCGGGGACTCCGGGCTCACCGCCGAGCTGGCCGCCCAGGTCACCCGGCAGCTCGGAACCGGCCCGCTGCGCAACCGGGCCCGGCTCCGCAAGTCACTCTCGAAGCCGTTCGGGCTGACGATTCCCGGCGGCCCGCAACTGCTGGCGGTGGCCCGGCTGGTGACCCGGAGCCAGGGCAGCACGCCCGGCGTGCTCGTGGTGGCGCAGGCCACCAGCGCGGCTACCCGGCAGGTACGCGACTTCATCATCGCCGAGCTGATCACCGGGGGCGCGCTGATCGCCCTGCTCGCGATCGGCGGCGAGTGGCTGATCGGGCGGGGCCTGGAGCCGCTGGGCCAGATGGCCGGCACCGCGCACGACATCACCACCCGCGGAGACCTCACGGCCCGGATGCCGGATGCCGACGATCAGACCGAGGTCGGACTGCTGGCCTCGGCCATCAACACCATGCTGGACCGGATTCAGCAGGCCTTCGGGGCCCGGCTCCGCTCGGAGCGGAAGGTCCGCGAGTTCGCCGCCGATGCCTCGCACGAGCTGCGCACCCCGCTGACCACCATCCGCGGCTACGCCGAGCTCTACCGGCAGGGCGCGCTGGGCCCCGACCAGCTGCCGAGCGCGATGCGCCGGATCGAGCAGGAGGCCCAGCGGATGAGCACCCTCGTCGCCGAGCTGCTGGAGCTAGCCCGGCTGGACCGGACCACGTCGCTGGACCTGACCGAGACCGACCTGGCCGCCGTCGTCCGGGACGCCGTCGCCGACGCCGCGGCCGTCGAGCCGCAGCGGCCGGTGCGGGCCGAGGCGCCGCCGCGCCTGGTGGCCGTCGTGGACGAGCGGCGGATCCGCCAGGTGCTGGCTAATCTGCTGGCCAACGTGCGGGCGCACACCCCGGTGACCGCGCCGGTGGCCGTCCGGCTCGGGGAGATCTCCGGCGGCATCCTCATCGAGGTGGCGGACTCCGGGCCTGGCATGTCCGCCGAGAACGCCGCCCGGGCCTTCGACCGGTTCCACCGCGCCGCCGGGCCTGCGGATGACGACGCCCCGGCCGGGGCCAGCCCGGGCGCGGGCACCGAGAGCAACAGCGGCAGCGGCCTGGGCCTGTCGATCGTGCAGGCCATCGCGCACGCGCACGGCGGCCGGGCGACCCTGGAATCGTGGCCGGGACAGGGCACCAAGGTCCGGGTCTGGCTGCCGGACCGCGGCCTGGCCGGCGCCTGACTCACTATCCGCAGGGCGGGCGGGACGCTACGGGGCCGCCTGGCCGTCCGGCGGGTTCGTGCCGTCCGGCGCAACCGCGCCATCCGGGGCGGAGTTACCCCGGCCCGGCAGGTGCTCGAACATGTAGTAGATGGCCAGCAGCCCGTAGATGATCAGGGCGACCAGGCCCGAGACGAACGCCGCGATCAGCGTCGCCGCTATGTAGCCGAACAGGCCGGCGCTGAACTGGAGGTTGGCCACGTGCGGCACCTCCAGGTCCCGGACGGCGCCCAGCTTCTGCAGGTGGGCGGCGATGTACATCCAGATCCCCGAGTAGCCGATCGAGATCGCGATCATGACCACGCCGTAGGCCACCGCCGCCACCTTGCCGCCGTCGGCCGAGCCGGCCGCCAGCTGCTCGGCGACCAGGGCGGTCGGGAACGGGATAGCGACGACCCCCATCAGCGCCACCAGGTTGATGATGAGCAGCTTCCGGTCCACGAGGGTGATGGCGCCGAACATCGCGTGGTGGTTGATCCACATGATGCCGATGGTCAGGAAGCTGACGGCGTAGGCGAAGTAGTTAGGCCAGGCGGCCAGCAGCACGTGGTAGGTCAGGCCCCTGGTCAGCCCGTGGCTGCCGATGTCCAGCAGGTTGAACACCAGCACGGTGATCGCGACGGCGAACACGCCATCGCTGAACGCCTCCGCCCGCCGCGAGCTCATGCGGCCTAGGCCTGCTCCGGCGCCGGCTGGCCATCCGGCCCGGCCGCGTCATCCGGCCCGGCCGCGACCGCGGCCGCCCGCGGCTGCACCGAGCGGACCAGCAGCTGCGCCACGTCGATGACCTCCAGGGTTTCCTTGGCCTCGCCCGAGCTCTTCTTGGCCGCCACCGCGTCGCCCAGCATCACCATGCAGTACGGGCAGCCGGTCGAGATGGTGTCCGGGTCGGTGCCGAGCGCCTCGTCGATCCGCTCGGTGTTGATCCTCTTGCCGATCCGCTCTTCCATCCACATCCGGGCCCCGCCGGCGCCGCAGCAGAAGCCGCGTTCCTTGCACCGGTGCATCTCCTGGGGCTGGACGCCCGGCACCTGCTCCATGATCTCGCGGGGCGGGGTGAAGACCCGGTTGTGCCGGCCCAGGAAGCACGGGTCGTGGTAGGTGATCTTCTCATTAACGGGGTTGACCGGGGTCAGCCTGCCCTCGGCCACCAGCTGCGCCAGCAGCTGGGTGTGATGCACCACCTCGTAGTTGCCGCCCAGCTGCGGGTACTCACGGGCGATGGTGTTGAAGCAGTGCGGGCAGCTGGCCACGATCTTGCGCGCGCCGGCTTCGTTCAGGGTCTCCACGTTCTGCTGGGCCAGCATGCTGAACACGAACTCGTTGCCCATCCGCCGCGCCGGGTCGCCGGTGCAGGTCTCGGCCGGGCCGAGCACCGCGAAGTTCACCCCGGCAGTGTGCAGCAGCTGGGCCACCGCCTTGGTCGTCTTCTTGGCCCGGTCCTCCAGCGCCCCGGCGCAGCCCACCCAGAACAGGTACTCCACGTCATCGCCGATCGGCCCGTCCACGACGGGGACCTCGAAGTCCAGCTCCGTGATCCACTCGGTGCGCTTGTTCTCGCCCATCCCCCACGGGTTGCCCTTGTTCTCCAGGTTGCGCAGCATCGTGCCGGCCTCGGTCGGGAACGCCGACTCGATGAGCACCTGGTGGCGGCGCATCCCGGTGATGTGGTCGATGTGCTCGATGTCCACGGGGCATTCCTCGACGCAGGCACCGCAGTTCGTGCAGGACCACAGCACGTCCGGGTCGATGACGCCGTTGATGTCCGAGTTACCCACCAGCGGGCGCTGCGCCTCGCTCTTCACGGCGTCGCTCAGCTGCTCGCGCGCCTCGTCGGAGTCCGCCAGCAGGTACGGGGCCTTGGCGAAGGCGTGATCGCGCAGGTCCATGATCAGCATCTTCGGTGACAGCGGCTTGCCCGTGGCCCAGGCCGGGCACTGCGACTGGCAGCGCCCGCACTCGGTGCAGGTGGCCAGGTCGAGCATGCCCTTCCAGGTCAGGTCCTCGATCTTGCCCAGGCCGAAGATGTCGGTGTCAGGGTCGGCCTCCTCGAAGTCGAGCACCTGGCCGTTCGAGCGCATCGGCTCCAGCGGGCCCAGGCCGTTCGGCCGGCGGGAGAACAGTACGTTGAGCGGGGCGATGGCGATGTGCAGGTGCTTGGAGTAGGTGACGAAGACGCCGAAGCCCAGGATCACGGCCAGCTGAGCCAGGATGAACGTCGTCTCGATGGCGGAGTTGGCCCCGTGGCCGAGCGGGTGCAGCCAGTGGCCGACTAGCTGCGAGGCGAAGGCACCGCGCGGATAGGGGAAGTCGCCGGTGTTGATCTGGGCGCCCCGGTAGAGCAGCAGGGTGGCGACGACACCGAAGATGCCCAGCAGGACCAGCCAGGCGGCGCCGGTGTGCGAGCCGGAGAAGCGGGACCGGCGGCCTTCCCGCTTCGGGTCCGAGCGCAGCCGGATGACCGCGAAGGTCACGACGCCGGCCAGGACGCCGACCGCGAACAGGTCCTCACCGAAGCCGACCCAGGCCCAGGTGCCGATCAGCGGGATCGCGAAGGTCTTGGAGAACAGCGCACCGTAGGCCTCGATGATCGTCAGGATCAGGATGATGAAGCCCCAGAAGGTCAGGAAGTGCGCGATGCCTGGCACCGTCCACTGGAGCAGCTTGCGCTGCCCGAGGACCTCCGTCACCTGCGTCTCGGCGCCCTGGCCCGGGTGCTCGCGCAGGGCGGCGATGCGCTCGGGGGCGGGCTGGCCGCTGGTCGCGAGCCGGTACAGCCACCACAGGCGGCGGCCGGCGATCACGGCGGCGACCGCCGTCAGGGCAAGGCCGATAATGATGCGCAGGGCCACGGGGGACCTCCCGGTGCGTCGTCAGGCCAGGCGGCGCCGGCGCTGGCGCGGTGCCTGGCGGCCAGCCTAGCCCGGCCCGGCGGACGGCCGATGATCTACGTGCACCGACATCTTACTTACTGGTAACTTGGCGGCCGCGGGCGGCGGCGTGCGGGACTGGCTCGCGGGCCGGCGCCGCTGGCCCGGCGATCAGCCGTCGCGGACCGGGAACCAGCCCGGCGCCATGGCCGCTACCCTGAACCCGCGGATCGGAACAGTCCCGGATCGCTGGTGTCGACGGAGCGTGACGTGGCCCAGGCAGAGGCGCAGGGCAGGCGAGTGCAGGCGGCGAACTCCCACGGCAGGCTGGCCATGCTGGCCGGCTCGGTCACCGCGCTGGTTCTCGCCAGCCTGGCGGGCAGCGCCCTCGGCTTCCTGAATAAGGCGGCCTGCCGGGCCGGGGCGTGGAACGTGGGAGTCGGCCAGTACCAGGCGCACTGCTACACCGACATCTACCCGCTGTACTTCGGCGAGGGCCTGTGGAACCACCAGGTTCCCTACTTCAATCACCCGGTGGAGTACCCGGTGCTCATCGGGGGCGCCATGCAGGCCGTCTCCTGGCTGGTGCGGCCGATCACCGACCCCTACATCCGGGGCCGGGAGTTCTTCGACATCACTGTCGTGCTGCTCACGCTGTGCGCCATCGCCGGGGTGCTGGCTACCGCCTACCTGGCGGGCCGGTCCCGGCGCTGGACCGCCTTGCTGGTGGCACTGGCGCCGGGCCTGATCCTGGCCTCGTTCATCAACTGGGACATGATCGCGATGGCCCTCACCGCGATGGCCATGGCCGCCTGGGCCGGGCGGCGCGGCGTGCTGGCCGGGATCCTGTTCGGGCTGGCGATCGCCACCAAGTTCTATCCCATCGTGCTGCTCGGCGGGCTGTTCCTGCTGTGCCTGCGGGCGGGCCGGCTGCGATCGTTCTGGGTCACCGCGGCTGGCGCCGCGGCCGCCTGGCTGGTGGTCAATATCCCGGTCGCGATCGCGGCGTTCACCGGCTGGTCGCGGTTCTACCGGCTGAACTCCACCAGGGGCGCGGACTGGGGCTCGATCTGGTACTACTTCGAGGCCGAGCACGTGCCCGGGCTCGGCCGCCTGAGCCTGCACGTGAGCGCGCTGAACCTGGTCAGCCTGCTGCTGTTCGCGGTGGGCTGCGTGCTCATCGGGCTGCTGACCCTGGCCGCCCCGCGACGGCCCCGGGTGGCCCAGGTGTTCTTTCTGATCCTGGCCGTCTTCCTGCTGGTCAATAAGGTCTGGTCACCGCAGTACGTCATCTGGCTGGCGCCGCTGGTCGTGCTGGCCCGGCCGCGGGTGTGGTCCTGGGCCCTGTGGCAGGTGGCCGAGGTCGGCTACTTCTTCGCGATCTGGGCCTACCTCATTCCCTTCTCCCAGCCCGGCGCGCCAGGCTGGATCGGCGGCGGCCTGTACTTCGCGGCGCTGCTGGCCCGGTTCGGCACCGTGGCCCTGCTGTGCGCGCTGGTCACCCGGGACATCCTGCGGCCGGACCGGGACGTGGTCCGCGCGGCAGGCGAGGACGACCCGGCCGGCGGGATCCTCGACGGTGCCGCCGACACCGTGGTGCTGGGCCGCCGGGCCCGGCCCGCAGCCAGCCCGGCCTAGCCCGGGCACCGTCATCCGCAGCGCGGCCCAGCTGGCGCAGTCGTTTGACATTAGGCAGGCAGATACCTGCATAATGACATGGTGAGCATCGAGGCGCAGACGATGGACCCGGTCTTCAGGGCACTGGCCGACCCCACCCGGCGGCTCCTGCTCGACCGGCTGCGCGAGCACAACGGCCAGACGCTGCGCGAGCTGTGCGAGCACCTGGGCATGGCCCGCCAGTCAGCGACCCAGCATCTGGACATCCTCGTGCAGGCCAGCCTCGTGACCATCGTGCGGCGCGGACGGGAACGACTGCACTACCTGAACCCGGCGCCGATTCACGAGATCGAGGAGCGCTGGATCTCCGTGTTTGACCGGCCCCGCCTGCAAGCGATCAGCGCCATCCGGAACCAGGCAGAGGAGTACGCCATGACTGACGCAGCCGCGTCCGTGCCGACCTACGTCTACGTCACCTACATCCGCGCCAGCGCCGAGCAGGTCTGGCAGGCCCTGACCGACGCCGACCTGACGGCCCGCTACTGGGGGCACGCCAACGTCTCCGACTGGCAGCCGGGCTCGGCCTGGGAGCACCAGCGCACCGACGGCTCCGGCGCCGTCGATGTCGTCGGCAGGGTCCTGCACGCCGAGCGGCCCACGCGCCTGGCCATCACCTTCGAGGACCGCCCGGAGGCCGAGCTGGAGCGCGAGCCGTCGGTGGTCACCTTCCTCGTCGAGCCCCACCAGGAGATCGTCCGCCTGACGGTGACCCACGAGAAGCTCCCCGACACCGAGATGCTCGGCGGTATCTCCAGCGGCTGGCCGGCCGTGCTGGCCAACCTCAAGTCGCTGCTGGAGACCGGCGAGGTGCTGCCGCAGGCGCCGTGGGAGATGTCCAGCGCGCACGCCTGAGACGGGCGCCGCCGCTCTGGCCATACCAGGCAGATCCTGGCCCTGCTGCCGGACGGCGACCGGGCCGGCGCCACCGCCTGACCGTCGGCGCGGCGCCGTCCGGCCGCTGTGCTCCCGGCCGTCAGCCGCGGCCGTCGGTGGCGGTGCTGAACCGCAGCGAGGCGGCCGGCAGCCGCGGCCGGGCGTTGGTCCAGCCAGCCCGGATCACGGCGTCGTAGGACTCCAGGCTGCCGGCGGGCAGGACCAGCCGCGGGCCCAGCGCGATCATCTCGAGGTACTTCTTTCCGTGCCGGATGATCTTCCTGGTGCCGCAGATGTTCTGCCTGGCCGGCTGCTTCCCGCCGGGGCAGGAGGTCAGCCCGGGCCGGGCACCACTGGGCGGCACCTGCCGCGGGGCGGTGGTCGTGAAGTACTCATCGGCCAGCAGGCTGGCGGTGCCCGGCGCGATGACCAGGACCTGCCGCTCGGCGCCGGATCCCGTCCCCGTCATCTCGATGCCGTAGCCGACCCGGCCCAGCGGATCGGTGACCCGGCCGGCCGACCGGACGCCCGGCAGCGCGGCCAGGTCACGGAACACCGCGGCCCGGACCTGCGGGGTGATCGGGTCCCACTTGAGCAGCTGGTCGTAGACGTCGAACATCTCGTAGCGCACGCCGGACGGACTCTGCGCGCGAGCCGCTCGCCGGACCACCGCCGCCAGCCGCCTCGGGGCCGACGGCAGGGCCCGGAACTGGGCGAAAGTCAGATTGCCGTTGCCCAGGTAGCCGACGCCTCCGCCGGTCTGCCACCAGGCCTGCTGGGGGCCGTGACGCCGGGGCAGCGGCGGGGATCCGGCCGCCCGCCAGGCGGCCTCGGCACCCGCCGACGCCGGCTGCGATGTCCAGCTCCCCGGGACCAGGGTCCAGGTCTGCCGGGCCGCCGACCGCGAGTACCAGTTGGCGGACGGGAACCAGCGCTGCATGACGGCGAAGGGGTGCGCGTTCGGCCCGGCGGCCTGGGCGCTGCCGCTGGTCATCACGACCCGCCAGTACCGGCCGGTCACCGGGACCCGCGCTGCGTTGACGGCGGCAGTGAGCAGGACGGCACGAGCGGACGGGGCCGGCGCGCCGGCGCCGGGCGGCGGGCCGGCCGGGTGCGACAGCGCCCGCCCGGCAGCCGGGCGGCCGGGGTGGCCGGACGCCGGGCGCCCCGGCGGCCCGGCGACAGCCACGGTCAGGCCGGCGGCTAGCGCCGCCGCGGCGGTGACTGCCAGCCCGGCCATCAGGTAGCGGCGCCGCCGGCCACGCGGGGCAGACCCGCCGGGCGGCGGAGTGGCCGGGGCGGCCGACGGCCCGGCAGTGAGGAAACTGGCAGCGGGCGGGGCCGTTCCCCGATCCGGGTCCAGGCGGGGCGGGCGGGCCTGCGCGAGCAAGTTCAGTACGTCGCCGGGATGATCTGCAGTCCGCCAGCGCGGGTGTCGGCTCATCGGATTCCTTCCTGGGGCGTGCTGAGTGTGGCGGGTGGCGCGGCGGCCGGCGGCCCGGCAGTAGCCGGGCGAGCGGGAAGCCGGCCGCGCAGCGCGCGCTCCAGGCGGCGCCGGGCCCGGTGCAGGCGGACGAAGTAGGCCGCCGTGGAACAGCCCATGACCTGCGCCGCCGCAGCCGGGGTCAGCCCGTGCCAGGCGACCAGCGTGAGCAGGTCCCGGTCGGGCGCCGACAGTGCCGCCAGCGCAGCCAGGACCGCATGCCGCTCGGTGACCTGGTCCGCGATGTCCGGAGCGGCCGGCCCGCCGGCCGACGTCCAGGCCTGCAGCTCGGCCGCCAGGGACCGCTGCCGGACGGTGGCGCGGAACTGGCTGGCGGTCACGTTCCGGGCCACGCTGAGCAGCCACGGCAGCTCGGGCCGGGGAATGTCAGCCAGCCGCCGCCAGGCGACCAGGTACACCTCGCTGACAATCTCCTCGGCCAGCTGGCGGCCCGCGTGGCTGACCGCGAAGGCATAGACGCGCGGCCTGGTGCGCTCATACAGGCTGGTGAACTGCTCCACCGCGTCCTGGTCGGCCACGCCGTCACTCCCTGGGCCCGCACTCGGTTCTTGCATCCTTCACCAGGGAGTGTCTGCTTCCGGCCATTTCTTACCGGCCGGCGGCGGGCGGCGGGCGGCCAGATTCCGGCCGGCGCCCGGGAATACCCGTGCACCTAGCAAAGTTGAGCCAGTTAGACTCAAGTTTTTGCTAGGCCGGGTATCGCATGGCAAACTTGAGCCCGCTAGGCTCAACCCTGGCGAGACCGGAATGACCGCCCAGCCGACCGTGGCAAAGCGGATAAAAAGGCTTAAAGACACTAGGTAATACCAGCAGGAGCAGCGGCAGAGCTGCCCGGAACGAAGACCAAGGACTGATCTCATGGCACGTGCGGTAGGCATCGACCTGGGGACGACCAACTCCGTCGTCGCCGTCCTGGAGGGCGGCGAGCCCTCAGTTATCGCGAACGCGGAAGGCTCGCGGACGACGCCGTCTGTCGTCGCCTTCGCGAAGAACGGTGAGGTGCTCGTCGGCGAGGTCGCCAAGCGCCAGGCGGTGACCAACGTCGACCGGACCATCCGGTCGGTGAAGCGCCAGATGGGTACCGACTGGACGGTCGCCATCGACGGCAAGAAGTTCACGGCGCAGGAGATCAGCGCGTTCATCCTGCAGAAGCTCAAGAGGGACGCTGAGTCCTACCTCGGTGAGACCATCACCGACGCGGTGATCACGGTGCCGGCGTACTTCAGCGACGCCCAGCGCCAGGCCACCAAGGAAGCCGGCACCATCGCCGGCATGAACGTGCTCCGCATCATCAACGAGCCCACCTCCGCCGCGCTGGCCTACCACCTGGACAAGGACACCGAGGCCACCATCCTGGTCTTCGACCTGGGCGGCGGCACGTTCGACGTGTCCCTGCTGGAGGTCGGCGAGGGCGTGGTCGAGGTCAAGGCGACCAGCGGCGACAACCACCTGGGCGGCGACGACTGGGACCAGCGGATCGTGGACTGGCTGGTGAAGGACTTCAAGAACAGCTACGGCACCGACCTGTCCAAGGACAAGATGGCGCTGCAGCGGCTGCGGGAGACCGCCGAGAAGACCAAGATCGAGCTGTCGCAGACCAACGAGTCACAGATCAACCTGCCCTACATCACGCACTCCGACCAGGGCCCGCTGCACCTGGACACCAAGCTGACCCGCGCGGAGTTCCAGCGGATGACCTCTGACCTGCTCGACCGGTGCAAGTCGCCGTTCCAGCAGGTGATCCGGGACGCCGGGGTGAAGCTCAGCGACATCCACCACGTGGTGCTGGTGGGCGGTTCCACCCGGATGCCGGCCGTCGTCGACCTGGTCAAGGAGCTGACCGGCGGCAAGGAGCCCAACAAGGGCGTCAACCCCGACGAGGTCGTGGCCGTGGGCGCCTGCCTGCAGGCCGGCGTGCTCAAGGGCGAGGTCAAGGACGTCCTGCTGCTGGACGTGACTCCGCTGTCGCTCGGCATCGAGACCAAGGGCGGCATCTTCACCAAGCTCATCGAGCGCAACACCACCATCCCGACCAAGCGGTCCGAGATCTTCACCACCGCCGACGACAACCAGCCCTCCGTGCAGATCCAGGTATTCCAGGGCGAGCGCGAGATCGCGGCCTACAACAAGAAGCTCGGCATGTTCGAGCTGGCCGGGCTGGCGCCCTCCCCGCGCGGCATCCCGCAGATCGAGGTCACCTTCGACATCGACGCCAACGGCATCGTCAACGTCTCAGCCAAGGACCTCGGCACCGGCAAGCAGCAGTCCGTGGTCATCTCGGGCGGCTCGGCTCTGCCGAAGGACGACATCCAGCGGATGATGGCCGACGCGGAGAAGTACGCGGATGAGGACCGGCAGCGCCGCGAGGAGGCTGAGGTTCGCAACCGCGCTGAGTCGCTGACCTACAGCACCGAGAAGTTCATGTCCGAGAACGCCGACAAGGTGCCCGACGACATCAAGTCCGAGGTTGAGACCGCTGTCGCCGACCTGAAGAAGGCGCTGGAGGGCAACGACACCGAGGCCATCAAGACGGCCAGCGAGCACGCGGCGCAGGTGAGCCAGAAGATGGGCACCGCGATCTACGCGGCATCGCAGGCCAGCGCGCAGGAGGCCGGCGAGAGCCCGGCTGACGGTGAGGCTGGCCCGGAGCAGGACGACGAGGTCGTCGAGGCAGAGATCGTCGACGACGACAAGCCGGCTGACCGGGAGGGCGGCGCCGCCTGATGAAGTCTCCTGAAGAAGAAGGCCAGCGTCCGGTGATCCGGGATCGCAGGCGCATCGACCCGCGGACGGGCCAGGTCCGGGACGTGCCCGGCCAGAGCCGCCCGGGCCGGCACTCGGCCTCCAAGCCGGGCAGCGCCAGCCCGGGCGGCCAGGGCCGCCCGGGCGGCGCCGGGAACCAGCCGGGCGGCGCCGGGAACCAGTCCGCCGCCGCGCCGGGCAACGGCCCGGCGGCGGGCGCGGGCCCGGCAGCGGACTCCGGCTCAGCCGGGCCGCCCGCGGGCGGCGACGCGGGAGCCACCGCGGCCACGGCTGATGCCCTGGCCAGGCTGGCCGAGCGGACCGCCGACCTGCAGCGCCTCCAGGCCGAGTACGCCAACTACCGCAAGCGAGTGGAACGGGACCGGCTGGCAGTCCGGGAGCAGGCGCTGGCCAGTGTGCTCAGTGAGCTGCTGCCGGTGCTCGATGACATCGGGCGGGCCCGCGAGCACGGAGAGCTGTCGGGCGGTTTCAAGTCCGTCGCCGAGTCGCTGGAAGCCAGCGCCACCAAGCTGGGGCTGACTCCCTTCGGCGAGGCCGGGGACCCGTTCGACCCGACCGTGCATGACGCCCTCATGCACTCCTACTCCGCCGAGGTCACCGAGCCGACGGCTGTGCAGATTCTGCAGCCCGGCTACAAGGTGGGCGACCGGATCATCCGGCCCGCCCGGGTGGCTGTCGCGGAGCCAGCGGAGGACGCCGCGCCCGCGGAAGGCGACCCGGAGTCCGGCCCGGACGGCTCGTCCGGGTCCGGCACCGCCTCCCGCTGACCAGAACTGTGTAAGAGAGGCCCGTTGAGCACCAGGGACTTCCTTGAGAAGGATTACTACAAGACCCTTGGCGTAGCCAAGGGAGCGTCCGCGGACGAGATCAAGAAGTCGTACCGCAAGCTGGCCCGTAAGTATCATCCGGACGCTAACAAGGGCGACTCGAAGGCCGAGGAGCGCTTCAAGGAGATCTCCGAGGCCTACAACGTCCTCTCCGACGACAAGCGCCGCAAGGAGTACGACGAGGCCCGCTCGCTGTTCGGCAGCGGCGGGCCGCGGATGCCCGGCTCGGGCGGCCCGCCCGGCCCCGGCGGCTACAACTTCGACCTCGGCGACCTGTTCGGGGGCGGCAGCAGCACCGGTGCCGGCGGCCGGCTGGGCGATCTGCTCGGCGGCGTGTTCGGCTCCGGCGGCCGCACCACCGGCCAGGCCCGGCCGCGGCGCGGCGCGGACATCGAGACCGAGGCGTCGCTGTCGTTCGGCGACGCGATCGAGGGCTCGACCGTCACCCTGCGGCTGGCCGGCGAGGGCCCGTGCAAGGCGTGCGCCGGTACCGGAGCCAAGGCCGGCACCGTCCCGCGGGTCTGCCCGACCTGTGAGGGCACGGGCGCCGGCAGCCGGAACCTGGGCAGCTTCGCGTTCTCCGAGCCGTGCAAGACGTGCCGGGGCCGCGGCCTGATTGTCGACGACCCGTGCCCGGTCTGCTCGGGCAGCGGCCGCGCGATGAGCACCAGGACCATCCAGGCGCGCATCCCGGCCGGGGTCGGCGACAACCAGCGCATCAAGCTGAAGGGCAAGGGCGCGCCCGGCGAGCGCGGCGGCCCGGCCGGCGACCTGTACGTCCGCGTGCATGTCGCCCCGCACCCGGTGTTCGGCCGGTCCGGGCACAACCTGACGGTGACCGTGCCGGTCACCTTCCCGGAGGCGACCCTCGGCGCTGACATCAAGGTTCCCTCGCACCGGGGGATGCCGGTCAGTGTCCGGATCCCGGCCGGGACACCCAGCGGCCGGACGTTCCGGGTCCGCGGCAAGGGCGTGCGGCGGACCGACGGCACGGTCGGCGACCTGCTGGTCACCGTGGACGTTCAGGTGCCGAAGGATCTTGGTGACAAGGCCAAGACCGCGCTGGAGTCCTTCCGCGAGGCCACCGCCGGGCCCGACCCGCGCGATGAGCTGCTGCGCAAGGCAAAGGCGTGACCACGGCGGCGGAGGGGGATGCCATGACGAGCCCGTTTGAGCTCTCTGACGACACACCCGTGTACGTGATCTCGGTCGCCGCGCAGCTGTCCGGACTGCACCCGCAGACGCTGCGGACCTACGACCGCCTCGGCCTGGTCTCGCCAGGCCGGGCGGCCGGGCGGGGACGGCGCTACTCGCTGCGCGACATCCTGATCCTGCGCGAAGTACAGCGCCTGTCCCACGACGAGGGCGTCAACCTCTCCGGGATCAAGCGGATCCTGGAGCTAGAGAGCGCCGAGCGGCGCAACCGGATGCTGCTGGCCGAGATGCACGCGGAGATCGGCCAGCTGCGCGCCGAGCTGGAGTCCACCCGCGCGGTAGCAGCCCGGCTCGCCGGGCTGCTGCGCGATCGCACCGGCCGGACGCTGGTGCCGGTCCGGGACGCTGTCCCCGTCCGGAACGCCTCGCCCGTCCGGGAAGTACCTCCGGCGAGCTAAGCCGGCCGGAAGGCCGGCCCGGGCTCGCGACCCAGAACCGATCAGTACTGACCTGAAAGAGAACCCACCGTGGATGACAAGCTGACCCGCAAGAGCCAGGAGGCTCTCTCCGACGCGGTGCAGCGTGCGACTACCGCCGGCAACCCGAACGTGGACGGCCTGCACCTGCTGGCTGCCCTCATCGAGCAGGAGGGCGGCACCGCCGCACCGCTCCTGCGGGCTGTCGGCGCCGACCCGGCGACCGTGCTGCAGCAGGTGAACAGCCAGCTCGCCCGGCTGCCGAAGGCGGCCGGCGCGACGGTCAGCGCGCCGGAGACCTCCCGGCCGCTGCTGGCCACCCTCGCGGCGGCCGGCCGCAAGGCCAAGGAGATGTCCGATGAGTACATCTCCACCGAGCACCTGCTGTTCGGCCTGGCCGCCGACGGCGGCCAGGCCGCCACCGTACTGCGCGGCGCAGGGGCCGGACCCGATCAGGTCTTCGCCGCGTTTGAGCAGGTCCGCGGGCACGCCCGGGTGACTTCGCCGGACCCCGAGGGCACCTACCAGGCCCTCGAGAAGTACGGGGTGGACCTGACCGCCAGCGCCCGTGACGGCCTGCTGGACCCGGTCATCGGCCGCGACGCCGAGATCCGCCGGGTGATCCAGGTGCTGTCGCGGCGCACCAAGAACAACCCGGTGCTCATCGGCGAGCCGGGCGTCGGCAAGACCGCCGTGGTCGAGGGGCTGGCGCAGCGCATCGTGGCCGGCGACGTGCCCGAGTCGCTGCGCGGCAAGCGGGTCGTGTCGCTGGATCTGGGGGCGATGGTGGCCGGAGCCAAGTACCGGGGCGAGTTCGAGGAGCGGCTGAAGGCCGTCCTGAACGAGATCAAGCAGAGCGACGGCGAGATCATCACCTTCATCGACGAGCTGCACACGGTGGTGGGGGCCGGGGCGGCCGAGGGCGCGATGGACGCCGGCAACATGCTCAAGCCCATGCTGGCCCGCGGTGAGCTGCGCATGGTCGGCGCGACCACGCTGGATGAGTACCGGCAGCGGATCGAGAAGGACCCGGCGCTGGAGCGCCGCTTCCAGCAGGTGCTGGTCGGCGAGCCGTCAGTCGAGGACACGATCGCCATCCTGCGCGGGCTCAAGGGCCCCTACGAGGCGCACCACCAGGTGCAGATCTCCGACGCCGCGCTGGTGGCCGCCGCCAGCCTGTCCGACCGCTACATCACCGCCCGGTTCCTGCCCGACAAGGCGATTGACCTCATTGACGAGGCCGCGTCCCGGCTGCGGATGGAGATCGACTCCCGGCCGGTCGAGATTGACGAGCTGCAGCGCTCGGTTGACCGGATGAAGATGGAAGAGCTGGCGCTGGCCAAGGAGACCGACTCGGCCAGCAAGGACCGGCTCGAGCGGCTGCGCGCCGACCTGGCCGACCGCCAGGAGCAGCTCACCGCGCTGATTGCCCGGTGGGACCGGGAGAAGGCCGGCCTCAACAAGGTCGGCGAGCTGAAGAAGCAGCTCGATGACCTCCGCGTGCAGGTCGAGCGGGCCCAGCGCGATGCCGACTTTGAGACGGCGTCGCGGATCATGTACGGCGAGATCCCGGCCCTGGAGCGGGAGCTGGCCGCCGCCGGGGACGCCGATGACGCCGGACCGGACACCGGGACTGGCAGCGGAACCGCTCCTGGCCTGGCCGAGACGCCCATGATCAAGGAGGAAGTCGGGCCCGACGACATCGCCGATGTGGTGTCCTCGTGGACAGGCGTGCCCGCGGGCCGGCTGCTGGAGGGCGAGACGGGCAAGCTGCTGCGGATGGAGTCCGAGCTCGGCAGCCGGCTGGTCGGCCAGGCCACGGCAGTCCAGGCCGTGTCGGACGCCGTGCGCCGGTCCCGGGCGGGCATCTCCGACCCGGACCGGCCGTCGGGCTCGTTCCTGTTCCTCGGGCCCACGGGTGTCGGCAAGACCGAGCTGGCCAAGGCCCTCGCGGAGTTCCTGTTCGATGATGAGCGGGCGACGATCCGGATCGACATGAGTGAGTACTCCGAGCGGCACTCCGTCGCCCGGCTGGTCGGTGCCCCGCCCGGTTACGTGGGCTACGAGCAGGGCGGCCAGCTCACCGAGGCGGTCCGGCGGCGGCCGTACTGCGTCATCCTGCTCGATGAGGTGGAGAAGGCCCACCAGGAGGTCTTCGACATCCTGCTGCAGGTGCTGGATGACGGTCGGCTCACCGACGGCCAGGGCCGGACGGTGGACTTCCGCAACACCATCCTGATCCTCACCTCCAACCTGGGATCACAGTTCATCGCCGACCCCAAGCTGGACGAGGCGGCGCGGCGCGAAGCGGTGATGTCAGTCGTGCAGGCGACGTTCAAGCCGGAGTTCCTGAACCGGCTGGACGACATCATCTTGTTCGATGCGCTGAGCACGGCCGAACTGGCCCAGATCGTCGACCTTCAGGTGGCCCGGCTGGCCCGGCGGCTGAGTGACCGGCGGCTGACCCTCACCGTGACCCCGGCCGCCAAGGAGTGGCTGGCTGTGACCGGCTTCGACCCGGTGTACGGGGCACGGCCGCTGCGCCGGCTGATCCAGTCGGCCATCGGTGACCGGCTCGCTCGGACGCTGCTGTCCGGCGAGATTACCGACGGGGACACTGTGATTGTGGACCGTGACGACTCGGCCGACGCCCTCACCGTCACCCCGGCCCGCCAGGTCACGCCGACCACAGCGAGCTAGCAAGGGCGGCGGCCGTTCCCAGCCGCAGCCCCGCGGGGCTTGCTCGCCTGGGCATCACAGCATCGCGTCGTAGCGGTCCTCGGGAAGGCCGAGGTCGTTGCGGATGCGGTAGCGCAAGCTGAGCAGCAGCCGCAGTTCCGAGTCCTGGTCGCCGCCCTCCGGCTGGGCCGGCCCGGATGGCGCCTCGCCGCTCTGCGACGGCCGGTCCAGGCACAGCTCCACGCCAGCCGTCGCCCAGTCCAGGGCACTGGGCAGGTCGGACCGGTCGACCAGCAGTTCGGCCACCAGGTCGCAGACTCGCGGGTCCTGCGGTCCTTCCGCCTTCAGCTGGGTGATCAGCGCCTGTGCCTCGGCCTGACGGCCGAGCTGAAAGAGCGCACGCGCGAGCGGTACCCGCGGATCCACGAACACCGGGCCGCCCGCCACCATGGCCCGGCGGAATCCGCCCGCCGCGGCAGCCGGGTCATCGGCGAGCAGGTACTGCTCGCCGGCCCGCAAGTACGCCTCGGCCCGCGGCATCCCGGATGTCTCCGTGCCGGTCGCGGCAAGCTGATTCATCAGCTCTGCTGCGGCCGCATGATCGCCGCTGCGCACGGCGTCGAATTCGATCGCATCGAACTGTTCACGACTGAGCACGGCCACGTCTCGTACGGTACCCAGCCGGAGTTCGTTATCAACGCAAACGACTACGGAGTAATGGCATCGTGATCCCCGGACGGCGCAAAACGCGCCCGGCACCGCAGCGCTAGCGCCGGGACCGCTCCAGCGCATCCCAGAATCCGCGCCGCAGCGAATGGCGCACCTCGTCGTGGAGCAGCGAGTCGATCGGCAGAGCCGACCCCTGCAGCAGTCTCGCTTCCAGGTCTGACGGCATCCGCGGCTTCCGTGCGAGTACCGCCTCCAGCCACAGCGCCGGCGCATCCCTGGCCACTGCCTCTCCGAAGCCGAATCCCTCGGCGTGCGCCGCCTGGACCGCGTCGGCCAGCGAGATGGCGATGGGCTGTGGCAGCGCGGGCTGGTTATGCGCCGGCAGATTGTGAGCCGACTGCGGCAGCGCGGGCTGGGACAGGCCCGGCTGCGGATAGCCCTGCTGGCCACGAGCCGGCTGCTGCAGGCCAGGCTGCGAGACCCCCGGCTGGGGCAGGCCAGGCTGCGATGGCTGGCCCTGGGCTGGCCCCTGCGGAATCCCGTACGGTCCTGATGACTGAGGCGGGTAACCGGACACCGGGGGCGGAGTCGTGTTCGGGTAGGCACCGCCGTAGGGCGCTTGCGTGTTGCCGTACGACGAGGTCAGCCCACCGGCCGGCGGATAAGGCGATCCGGACCCGGCGGGCAGCTGGCGCTGCTGGGGTATCGGCCGCTGGCCGTGGGGACCACTCAGCGGGTTCCCGTACTGAGTAGCGCCGGGCTGGCCGCCTTGCGGGCCGGTCTGGCCGTGCTGCGGCACGCCGCCACCCCGGGGATGCTCACCGGTACCGGGGCCCTGCGGCGGTACCGGCTGCTGAGAGTAGCCGTTCTGCGCAAGGCCGTTACCCGGCAGGTTCGTGCCGCCGAAACCGCCCGGCGGCAGCCCGTTACGCGGCGAGGAGCCCTGGTGCGCGCCGCCCTGGTAGGCACCGTTGCCCGGCAGGCCGTTGCCCGGCAGGCCATTTCCGGGAATTCCGTTAGCGGGCAGGCCATTCGAGGGCAGGCCTCGCGACGGTAGCCCGTTCCCGGAGAACCCGTCGCCCGGCAGGCCATTCTGCGGCCCGCCATTGGAGGGCGTGCCATTCGAGGGCAGGCCATTCTGCGCAAGCCCGTGGGACAGCCCGTTCTGCGGCAGGCCATTGGACTGCTGGCCATTGGACTGCCCGTTCTGCAGCCCGTTGGACGGCAGTCCGTTCTGCGGCAGGCCGTTGGACGGGAACCCATTGGACGGCGTCCCGCCGGAGGGCATCCCGGCAGCCGGGAGACCATGCGGGGAAAAGCCGTTCTGCGGCAGGCCGAGCCGTGCTGACTCGGACGGCTGGTACGGCTGCTGACCAGGCATCCGGGCGGAGTCGGCGGAACGCTGCTCGCGCCCCGGGTCCCCGTTGTCGCGGCCCCGGCCTAGCAGTTCGCGGCCTGGCTCGGAACCCTGCGGGCCAGGCTGGCGGTTTCCAGCCGCGGAACCAGCCGGCAAACCGCCGAGACTGGCGGCCGGATCATTCGGCGCGGCGCGCCCGTTACCGGTCAGGCCGGGGTTAGCGGGCGAGCCCGGCGCCAGGGCCGACGCACCCGGGTACGCTCCCTGGCCGGGCAGGCCAGGTGCGGCAGCCTGCGGCTGCACCGGCTCGGGGCCGGCCGGCTGCGGGCTGAGCCCGGACTGACCAGATCCCTGCTGAGCCGCGTTCTGCTCGCCGGAGCCTGACCCGCCGGATCCCTGCTGGCGGGAGCTTTGCTGATCAGAGGCCTGCTGGTCCTGACCACCCGGCTGGCCCGCCAGACCGAACTGGCCCTGGCCGAACTGGCCCGGCCCGAACTGCCCCTGATCAAACTGGCTCTGGCCCGGACGGCCCTGACCGGGCTGCACGGCGCCCGACGGTACGGCATCCGCTGGCATGGCGCCGGACTGGGGCGGCCGGAGGTCTGGCTGGGCCGAGCCGAACTGGACGGCAGCGGGAGCCTGACCAGCCTGAGCGTCCCCGGCCGGGACGGACAGCGTGGTGCCGGCCGGTGCCGGGGTGTCGGGCGGCCGCGACGCGCGCGCATAGTCCGCGCCGACCGGGGCCGGGTAGAGCGCCGAAGCGCCAGCCGGCTGTGCCCGGGCGGGCTGTGCCTGAGCCGGGATGGCCAGGCGGCTCGTCCCGTTAGCCGGGCCGCTGGCCGATGTCACGACCTGACTGTCGGTGACCGCGGGCTCGGCACCGGGGATGAGATCGACGTACGGTCGCAGGTGACTGGCGGAGATCTCGATGAGGTCGTCGCACTCCTGGCGCAGCGCGCGGGCGATCGTCCAGTTACCGTCGGCCGCGATGTGCACCAGGGCCACGCGGATTCCCTGATCCTGAACATCGGAGATGACCTGCGCGAGATCCTCTTCAGCGCTCACGATGACCACGTCACTGACGGCCTTGTTCCGGGCCAGGGCAGTGAGGTCACGGCGAATCTCGGTCTCGACGCCCTCCCTGCGGCCCGGCCGCAGCTTGCCGAGGCGGAGCTTGAGCCCGGGGATATCAGCCAGTGTCTCGTGCTCGGCGGTGCGGCGGCTGTCCACGGTCGTCTCGTACCAGTAGCAGCGCAGAACCTGCAGTCCCGTGCGGTCGCGGGAAACGCTGGCGAGCAGCTTCAGCAGCCCTGCGTAATCCCAGGAAACCGAGTCCCGATGGCGTGTGCCATGAACGGCGAGTGCGCCGTCAGCCAGCGCATACCCGGCATCCACGAACAGCGCGCAGCGATCCACCCGACACCGCCCTTCCCTTGACGCGTGACGTTACCAGCGCATCGTGGTCGCTGTGGCGGATAGCGCAGATCGCGGACTTAGGCGCCAGCCGGGATTCTGACCACTGCTCCGGGCATTTCGCCAGCTGAGCGCCGTGCGCTACAGAACCGGGCAAGCGGGGCCGAGACCGGGGCGGCCGGTAGGCTCTGCTGCTGTGGCTGATGATCGCGACGAACTGCTGCAGGCAATCCGGGAGCGAGCCGTTGTACATGGCGCGGTGACCCTGAGTTCCGGCCAGCGCGCCGACTGGTATGTCGATCTGCGCCGCATCCTGCTCGACGGCAGCGCCGCTCCGCTGGCGGGCCGGGTCATGCTGGCTGCGACAGCAGACCTGTCTTACGAGGCGGTGGGCGGGCTGACGCTGGGTGCCGACCCGGTTGCGACGGCGATGATGCACGCTGCCGCGGCCATGGGGCGCAAGCTCGACGCGTTCGTCGTCCGGAAATCCGAGAAGGCGCACGGGCTGCAGCGCAGGATCGAGGGGCCGGACGTGGCCGGGCGCCGGGTGCTGGCGGTGGAGGACACCTCGACCACCGGCGGGTCCGTGCTGGCCGCGGTGGATGCGCTGACCGAGGCAGGAGCCGAGGTGGTCGGCGTGGCCGTACTCGTCGAGCGCGGTGCGCGCGGCCGGATCGCTGAGCGGGGCCTGCCGTACCGGCCTGCTTTCGAGCTGGCCGATCTCGGGCTGGGATAGGCCGGCCAGCGGGCGCCGGGGAGAACCAGGCCAGCCGGGGTCGTGCCCCGGTACCGGGGCCTGGTCCGGAATACTTGAGGTCGGATTCCGAGGAGAGGATGCTGCCGTCATGCCTATTGCGACGCCGGAGATCTACGCCCAGATGCTGGACCGGGCGAAAGAGCAGGGCTTCGCCTACCCGGCGATCAACGTGACGTCCAGCCAGACCCTCAACGCGGCCATCCGCGGCTTCGCCGAGGCCGGCAGCGACGGGATCGTCCAGGTCTCCACCGGCGGCGCCGAGTACCTGTCCGGGCAGGGCGTCAAGGACATGGTGACCGGCTCGGTGGCGCTGGCTCATTTCGCCCGCGCCGTGGCGGCCAGGTACCCGGTCCAGATCGCGCTGCACACCGACCACTGCCCGAAGGACAAGCTGGACGGGTTCATGCGCCCGCTGGTCCAGATCTCTGCCGAGCGCGTCGCGCGCGGCGAGGAGCCGTTGTTCCAGTCCCACATGTGGGACGGGTCTGCGGTGCCGCTGACGGAGAACCTGCAGATCGCCACGGACCTGCTGAAGCAGTGCGCCGCGGCGCGCGTGGTGATGGAGATGGAGATCGGCGTCGTCGGCGGCGAGGAAGACGGGGTCGTCGGCGCGATCAACGAGAAGCTGTACAGCACCACTGATGACGCGCTGGCCACCGCCGAGGCTCTCGGCCTGGGTGAGCGTGGCCGCTACATCCTGGCCGCGACGTTCGGCAACGTGCATGGCGTCTACAAGCCGGGGCAGGTCAAGCTGCGGCCGCCGGTGCTGAAGGACATCCAGGACGCGGTCGGGGCGAAGTACGGCCAGGACAAGCCGTTCGACCTGGTGTTCCACGGCGGCTCTGGCTCGGACCTGTCCGACATCCGGGAGGCGATCGGCTATGGCGTCGTCAAGATGAACGTGGACACCGACACCCAGTACGCATTCACCCGCCCGGTCGCCGGCCACATGTTCAGCAACTACGACGGTGTGCTCAAGGTCGATGGCGACGTCGGCAATAAGAAGGCCTATGACCCGCGGGTCTGGGGGAAGGCAGCGGAGGCTTCGATGACCGCCCGCGTCGTCCAGGCCTGCGAGAACCTGCTGTCGGCGGGCACTCAGCTCGCCTGAGCCGCCATGACCTCTTCGAGAGTGAGAACGCTATGAGTCACCAGAACCTGCTCGGCGGGCCGCCGGACACGCTCCTGCCGCCGGATGACCAGGCCCGGGCTGCGCTGGACGCCGCGGCCGACCCGGCCACCGTGGCCGCGGCGTTCCCGTCCTACTGCGCCGCCTGGGCCGCCCTGGCCGAGCGGGCGCTGGCCGGGGGCGACGCGGTCACCGCCTACGCCTACGCCCGGACCGGCTATCACCGCGGCCTGGACCAGCTGCGCCGGGCCGGCTGGAAAGGGTACGGCGGCGTGCCCTGGGAACATGAGCCCAACCAGGGGTTCCTGCGGGCGCTGGCCGCCCTGGCCAACGCCGCTGCCGCCATCGGCGAGGACGACGAGGCGGAGCGCTGCCAGGTGTTCCTGGCGGAGAGCAGTGCCGCCGCCGCGGCGAAGCTGCTTGCGTAGCGGCGCGCTCAGCCCGGCTGCCGGACCGGCAGCGCTACCTGACGGAGGGACTGCGGATACATGCCCGCCATCGTGATCGTGGGCGCCCAGTGGGGCGACGAGGGCAAGGGCAAGGCCACCGACCTGCTCGGCGACAGCGTGGACTACGTCGTCCGGTACCAGGGCGGCAACAACGCCGGGCACACAGTCGTGATCGGCGAGGAAAGCTACGCCCTGCACCTGCTGCCCTCGGGCGTGCTGTCCCGCACTGCCGTGCCGGTCATCGGGAACGGCGTGGTCATCGACCCGGCCGTCCTGCTCGATGAGATCGACGGGCTGGAAGCGCGCGGCGTGTCCTGCGACCGGCTGCTGATCTCGGCCAGCGCGCACCTGATCATGCCGCATCACGTCGCGCTGGATAAGGTGACCGAGCGTCACCTGGGCAAGGCCCGGATCGGCACGACCGGCCGCGGCATCGGCCCGACCTACAGCGATAAGGCCGCGCGCATGGGCATCCGCGTGCAGGACCTGTTCGACCCCGGCATCCTGGCCCAGAAGCTGGACCTGGTGCTGCGGGAGAAGAACCAGGTACTGACCAAGGTCTACAACCGGCGCACCATCGACGGAGCCGCCGTGGCCAAGGAGTTCGTCGGCTACGGCGAGCGGCTGTCCCGCTACGTCGCCGACACCGGCCTTGTGCTCAACCAGGCGCTGGATGACGACAAGGTCGTACTGCTGGAAGGCGCCCAGGCCACCCTGCTGGATGTCGACCACGGCACCTACCCGTTCGTGACCTCCTCCTCGCCGACCGCGGGGGGTGCCTGCGCCGGGTCCGGGCTCGGCCCGACCCGGATCACCCGGGTCATCGGCATCCTGAAGGCCTATACGACCCGGGTCGGAGCGGGCCCGTTCCCGACGGAGCTGACCGACGCGCAGGGCGACTGGCTGCGCAAGACGGGCGGCGAGTACGGCGTCACGACCGGGCGGCCGCGCCGGACCGGCTGGTTCGATGCCGTGGTGGGCCGCTACGCGACGCGGGTCAACGGGGTCACCGACTACTTCGTCACCAAGCTGGACGTGCTGTCGGGGCTGGAGAAGGTGCCGGTCTGCGTGGCGTACGAGGTCAACGGCCAGCGGCTGGACGAGATGCCGATGACGCAGACCGAGTTCCACCATGCCGTGCCGGTCTACGAGTACCTGGACGGCTGGTGGGAGGACATCTCCCAGGTCAAGGACCCGGCTGACCTGCCGCGCAACGCGCGTGCCTACCTGGCGGCGCTGGAGGGCATGATCGGTGCCCCGATCAGCGCAGCCGGGGTGGGCCCGCGGCGGGACCAGACACTGCAGCTGCAGCCGGCGGCCTGAACCGGTCGCGGCCGGGACCCGGTCCCGCACCGCCCGCACCGCCCGGCCCTGCGGCCTTATCTCAGGCCGAGGAATCTCAGCACGGCCAGCACGCGCCGGTGATCCGCCTCGGCCGGGGGCAGGTCGAGCTTGGTGAAGATGGCGTTGATGTGCTTGGCCACGGCGCTGTCGGTGATCACCAGGTCCGCGGCGATGGCCGCGTTGGACCGGCCCTCGGCCATCAGCGCCAGTACCTCCCGTTCCCGCGGGGTCAGGCGGCCGAGCGGATCTCGCCGGCCCCGGGTGAGCAGCTGCGCCACCACCTCCGGGTCCAGCGCTGTCCCGCCCGCCGCGACGCGCCGCAGCGCGGCCACGAACTCGTCGACGTCGGCCACCCGGTCCTTGAGCAGGTAGCCGACGCGCTCGGTGTGCGTGGCCAGCAGGTCGGCGGCATACCGCTCCTCGACGTACTGGGACAGCACCAGCACCGCCACCCCGGGCCACTCCCGCCGGATGACGAGCGCCGCGCGGATGCCCTCGTCGGAGTGACCCGGCGGCATCCGGACGTCGGCGATGACCGCGTCGGGCTGCTGCTCGGCGACGGCGGCCAGCAGCTCGTCGGCATTGCCGACTGCCGCTGCGACCTCGATGCCGCAGCTGCCCAGCAGCTTGACCAGGCCCGCGCGCAGCAGGACGGAGTCCTCGGCGATCACGACCCGCACGGCAACTCCGCCCTGATCGATGTCGGGCCGCCCGCCGGGCTGCTGACCAGCAAGGTGCCGTCGACGGAGGCTGCTCGCCGGGCCAGGCTGGCCAGCCCGGTGCCACGCGCGGCATCGGCCCCGCCCGCGCCGTCATCAGTCACGCCGACCTGCAGGATGTCGCCCGCCAGCCGGACGCTGACCTCGGCCGCCGAGGCGCCAGCGTGCCGGGCAGTGTTGGTCAGCGCCTCGGAGACGATGAAGTAGGCCACCGCCTCGACCGCCGGCGCCGCCCGCCGGCTCATCTCGACCTGCACGCGCACCGGCAGCGGAGCCCGGGCGGCGATCCCGGACAGGGCAGCATCCAGGCCGCGGTCCTCCAGCACGGCCGGGTGCAGCCCGCGAACCAGGTTGCGCAGCTCGGCCAGGGCCTCCTTGGCCTCCCGGTGCGCGTCATCGATGACCAGCCGGGCCTCATCGGGCAGGTCGGTCAGGGCGTGCCGGGCCATCCCCAGGTTCATGGCCAGGCTGACCAGGCGCTGCTGGGCCCCGTCATGCAGGTCCCGCTCGATCCGGCGGCGCTCGGTGTCCGCCGCGTCCAGCACGTCCGCCCGGCTGTGGGTGAGCCGCTCCACCCGCTGCGCGAGCTCAGCCGCCCGGCTGGGGGTCAGCAGCGCGGCGCAGGCCCGGGCATCGAGCCGGGACACCAGGGCGCCGAGTCTCGGCGCGGCCGCCAGCATGACCAGCCCGGCGGCCGTCAGGTAGGCGTCGGTGACGCTGTAACCTGCCGACCGCATGAAGCTCCCGGCCGGGAACGCCCAGACGTAGCCGTACAGCAGGCTGAGCACAGTGCCGCCCGCCCACCAGGCCAGCACCAGCAGCGTCCCGCAGGCCACCGCCGGCCCGACCACCAGGTAGTAACCCAGCTGCTGCCAGGTGTCCTGCACGCCCTCGGTCGTGGCCAGCCGCCGCCACCAGGGCCCGGCGGGCTGGGCCGGCGGCGGCAGCTCCGCGCCCGGCAGGAGCCGCGCCCGGCGCCGCTGCAGCACGGTCAGTCCCGGCACCGCGGCCAGCAGCGCGCCCGCGGAGATAACGGTGGCCGCGACCATGACCTTCACGTGCTCCGGAACCCACAGCAGCCAGGACAGCGTCAGCACCGCCGGGCCGGCGAGCTGCAGCGGCAGGCCGGCGATCAGGTATCGCAGCTCGCTGGTGGTCCGTGCTCGCCAGGCGACGACCGGGCGCCAGATCTCCGCCGCCGGCCGGGCGCGCCAGCGCCGCACCACAGCCAGCCATGCCATGGCGACTACCGTATCGGCGGCCGGGAAGACGGGCTATCCAGTAAGGGCCCCGCCCGGTGGTGCAGCTAGCACCACCATCAACTCGGACCTGCGGGCTACCGACCGGCGCCGCCGCCCGGACCAGGCTGGAAGGCATGCGATCAGCCTCCACCACCACCGCCAGCCCCGCACCCCGGCCCGGCACTGTCCCGGCGCCCC
This sequence comes from Streptosporangiaceae bacterium, assembly GCA_036490755.1. GTDB lineage: Bacteria > Actinomycetota > Actinomycetes > Streptosporangiales > Streptosporangiaceae > DASUBV01. The sequence continues at coordinate 16,503 of DASXDJ010000004.1, read as the reverse complement.
GGCCCGGCGCTGTCCCCGCGCCCCGGCCCGGCGCCGCACCGGCGACGCCTGGATCCGGGCCGCACGCCGAGCCGCGGCGCCGCCGGGAGACCCGGTCACGGTGGCTGGCAAGCGGCATCGCGGCAGCCGGGATCGGCCTGATCCCGTGGATGGTCATCCTGGCCCGCACCCTGCCCAGCAGCGCGCGGGCCGCGCACTGGGGGGCGGCCTGGGTCGGCCTCGATGCCCTGGAGGCGCTCGGCCTCATCACGACTGGCCTGCTGCTGATCCGCCGCGACAGCCGGTACTGCCTGACGGCCGCGGCCACTGCCGTGCTCCTGCTGACCGACGCCTGGCTGGACACGGCCACCGCGCCGCCCGGCCGGGAACAGCTGCTGGCGGCCGGGCTAGCGCTGTTCGCCGAACTGCCGACGGCGGCGATCTGCGGCGCGCTGGCCATCTCCGGCTCGCGGCGGCTGGAAGACCGTCGGGACAGGCGTCCCGGCGGCCGGGACGCCCACGGCAGCGGTCCGGTGCCGCCGGAGCCGCGGCCGGTTCCGCATAGCCGCCGGCGGCCGGCTGAGGGACAGTGTCAGCAGGACGCTGATGCGCAGCGCGCCGGTCAGGAGGGTATGTGGGTGCCCAGCGGGATCCAGGACCGGTGCGTACCGGCTGGGCAGACGACGCGCTCGAGCTGACGGTCGAGGTGGCCGTCGACGGCGTGCCCCGCCTGACCCGCCTGGCCCCGGGGCGGCGCCGCGCGACCCGGCCAGCCGGCGAATCCGCACCTGCAGCCGGAGCCCTGCCGGAACGGCCGGGGCAGCCGGAACGGCCGGGGCTGCCGCTCGCCGATGTGGTCGTGGCGGGATCGGGGCGGTCCTGGTCGGGCAGCCGGTACGCGGAATCCGTCGCCGGGCAGCAGCTGCGTTACCGCGGCCACGCCGAGCGGGGCGACGGTCTGTGGCGGGAGATCCGGATCGACCTGGCTGACGCCGGGACCGGGCTGCGGGCTGCCGTCAGCTACCGGATCCTGGCCGGGCACGGCGTCGTGCGCGCGCAGGTCGAGCTGACCAACGGGGGCAGCCGGCCGGTCACGATTCAGTCCGTCACCTCCTTCCTGGCCGCCTGCTTCCCGGCGGCCGGCGCGGCCGGGCCGAACGCCGGGCCGGCCAGCGATCCCGGCCCTGGCGCTAGCGGCGGGCCGGACCGCCTGGCCGACCTTGAGCTGTACTGGGCCCGCAATGACTGGCTGGCCGAGTCCCGGTGGCAGCGGCGGCCGGTCCGGGACCTGCTGCCCGACCTGAACCGGGCGGCCCACGGCGGCGCCCGGCCCCGCGGCCGGGCGGGGCTGACCAGCGCGGGCACCTGGTCCAGCGCTCAGTACCTGCCGATGGGCGCGGTCGTGGACACCGCCACCGGGCAGGCCTGGGCCTGGCAGATCGAGCACAACGGTCCCTGGCACTGGCAGGTCGGCGAAACCGGCGGCGGCCTGTACGTGGCCCTGCTGGGCCCGACCGACACCGAGCATGACTGGCGCCGGCGCCTGGCGCCGGGCGAGTCCGTGACCACCGTGCCGGTCTCGGTGGCCGTCAGCGCGGACGGGTTCGAGGGGGCTATCGGCGCGCTGACGGCCGGGCGGCGGGCCGCCCGGCGGCCGCACGATGATCATCGCCGGCTGCCGGTGATCTTCAACGACTACATGAACACCCTGCGCGGGGACCCCAGCACCGCGGCACTGCTCCCGCTGATCGACACGGCCGCGGCCACCGGGGCGGAGTACTTCGTGATCGACGCCGGCTGGTACGCCGAGGCCGGCGAGCCGTGGTGGGATGCGGTCGGCGAGTGGCAGCCGTCGGCCAGCCGCTTTCCCGGCGGGCTGACCGAGGTACTGGACCGGATCAGGGCCGCGGGAATGGTGCCCGGCCTGTGGCTGGAGCCCGAGGTGGTCGGGGTCCGCAGCCCGGTGGCCGGCCGGCTCCCGGACGGTGCGTTCTTCACCCGCGGCGGCGAGCGAGTGGTCGAGCATTCCCGCTACCACCTCGACCTGCGGCACCCGGCGGCGCGGGCGCACCTGGACGCCGTCGTCGACCGGCTGGCTGGTGACCTGGGCATCGGCTACCTGAAGCTGGACTACAACATCAACGGCGGCCCGGGCACCGACGCGGGCGGCCTCAGCGCCGGCGCCGGGCTGCTGGAGCACAACCGGGCCCACCTGCGCTGGCTGGACGGCGTGCTAGACCGCCACCCGGCGCTGACCATCGAGAACTGCGGGTCGGGCGGCATGCGCGCGGACTACGCCATGCTGGCGCGCTGCCAGCTGCAGTCCACCAGCGACCAGCAGGACTTCCGGCGCTACCCGCCGATCGCGGCGGCCGCGGCGGCCGCGATCACGCCGGAGCAGGCCGCGGTCTGGGCTTACCCGCAGCCGGAGTTCACCGACGACGAGATTACCTTCACCATGTGCGGCGCGCTGCTCGGCCGCATCCACCTGTCCGGGCACCTGGACCGGATGACCCCGCAGCAGCTTGATCTGGTCGCGACGGCCGTGCGCCGCTACAAAGACATCCGCGGCGACCTTCCGGCGGCCGTGCCGTTCTGGCCGCTGGGCCTGCCGGAGTGGGACGCCCCGGTGCTGGCCGCCGGCCTGCGCGCGCCGGCCGCCACCTACCTGGTCGTCTGGCGGCGCGGCCGGACCGGGACTAACGGACTGGTCACCCTTCCTATCGCCCACCCGGGCGGCACCACGCCAGCAGCCGAGATCCTCTACCCCGCTCCGGCGCCCGGCGCCGCTGTCCGCTGGGCCGGCGAGACCCTGACCGTCGACCTCCCCCGCACTCCCTCGGCCTGCCTCATCCGCCTCTGCTGACTCGCGGGCCCGACCAGTAGGCTCGGCGCGTGCGCGTTCTCGTTCTGGGCTCGGGGGGCCGTGAGCATGCCCTGGCCCGATCCCTCGCGGCTGATCCGGGCGTGACCGCCCTGCACGCCGCGCCGGGCAATCCGGGCATCGGCGAGCTGGCCGAGCTGCACTCCGGGTCGCCGGCCGACCCGGCCGCGATGACGGCACTGGCCCGCCGGATCGCGGCCGACCTGGTCGTCATCGGGCCCGAGGCGCCGCTGGTGGCGGGCGTCGCCGACGCGCTGCGGGCCGCGGACATCAGCTGTTTCGGCCCCGGCCAGGACGCGGCCATGATCGAGGGCTCCAAGTCGTTCGCCAAGCAGGTCATGGTGGCGGCGGGCATCCCGACCGCCGCGGCCCGCACGTGCCGGACCGAGCCAGAGGCGAGCGCCGCGCTGGACGGGTTCGGGCCGCCCTACGTGGTGAAGGCCGACGGCCTGGCCGGCGGCAAGGGCGTGGTGGTCACCAGTGACCGCGGCGCGGCCCTGCGGCACGCCGCGGCCTGCGGGACCGTCGTCATCGAGGAGTTCCTGGACGGGCCCGAGGTGTCGGTCTTCGCGGTCGCGGACGGCACCGCCGCCGTGCCGATGCTGCCGGCCCAGGACTTCAAGCGGGCCGGTGACGGGGACACCGGGCCCAACACGGGCGGCATGGGAGCCTACGCGCCGCTGCCCTGGGCTCCGCCGGAACTGGCCGAGGAGACCCTGGTCACCGTCATCCGGCCCGCGCTGGCCGAGCTGAGCCGGCGCGGCATGCCCTACAGCGGGCTGCTGTATGCCGGGCTGAGCCTCACCTCGCGCGGACTGCGAGTGGTGGAGTTCAACGCCCGGTTCGGCGACCCGGAGACCCAGGTCGTCCTGGACCGGCTGGCGACCCCGCTGGGCGGCCTGCTGCAGGCGGCAGCGCACGGCGACCTGGCCGGCACCGTCGCCGCCGGGCTGGCCTGGCACCCCGGCGCGGCCGTCACCGTGGTGATCGCCGCCGCCGGCTACCCCGGCGCCCCGCAGGCCGGCGCGCCGGTCTCGGGACTGGCCGAGGCCGCCGGCCAGCCCGGTGCCTATGTCCTGCAGGCGGGCACCGCCGCGAGCGCCGGAGGGCTGGTGGCCAAGGGCGGACGCGTGCTCAGCGTGGTGGGGACCGGGACCGACGTGCCGCAGGCCCGCAGCGCCGCCTACGCGGCCGCGGCCCAGATCAGCATGCCGGGCGGGTGGTACCGGACCGATATCGGTGCCGGACCAGGCGCCGGCGGCGCCGCGAGCTCGTGAGCGACGGCCGTGAGCGCGGAAGGCGACGGGGCAGTCGCAGCCGCGGCGGGCCAGGCTGACCTGGCCCAGGTCCCGCTGCGGGTCTCCACCCTTGAGCTGTTCTTCGACCTGGTCTTCGCCTTTACCCTGACCCAGCTGGCCGCTGTCCTGGACACCGGCCTGGATATCGCCGCGGGCGGCCAGGTGCTGCTCGTGTTCGGGCTGCTGTGGTGGATGTATGAGGGCTATGCCTGGCTGACCAACGCCCGGCCGCCGGCGCATACGGCCGAGCGGATCCTGCTGCTGACCGGGATGGCGGGCTTCCTGGTGGTCGGCCTGGCCATCCCGCATGGCTTCGGCAGCGACGGCGTCACGCTGGGTGCGGGCTACCTGATCGTGGTCGTCGTGCACGCGTCCTTGTATTACCGGGTGAACGCCAACATCATCCGCGTCGCGCCGTTCAACATCGCTTCCGCGCTGCTGGTGCTCATCGCCGGACTGGTCGGCGGGCCGGCCCGGTACCCGCTGTGGGCCGCGGCCCTGGTCATCCAGCTGGGCTCGCCGCTGATCGTGCACCCCCGCAACCTGTTCGAGCTGCGTCCGGCCCACCTGGTCGAGCGGCACAGCGCGCTGCTGATCGTGGCCCTGGGCGAGTCCGTCGCTGCGATCGGCATCGGCGCCGCGACCCGCGAGGGCCATGCGGCCGGGACGCCGGCCGCGCTGACGGTCAGCTCCGTACTGGGCCTGGCCCTGGCGGCCGCCCTGTGGTGGATCATCTTCGGCGGCCGGGACGAGGAGCGCACCGAGCAGGTCCTCACCACCGCCTCCAGCGCCCGGCGGACCTCCCTGGCGCTGTCCGCCCTGTTCTACGGGAACGTGCCGGTCCTGCTCGGCCTGGTGGCGATGGCGGCCGGGGTCCAGGAGGCGATCGCCCATGCGGGCGGCCCCGGCGGCTGGAGCCTGGCCAGCGGCGGCCTGGCCGACGCGGCGGTGCTGGCCGCCGGGGCGGCCCTGTTCCTGGCCGGCGACGTGGCCATCCGGCGGGTCCTGCGGACCGGCCCGGTCGCCCTCCGGATCGCCGGGGCGGTGGCGGCCCTGGCCACGGTCGCCGCCGGGGTGACCATCGGCCTGGTCGCCCAGCTGGCCCTGCTCACCGCCGTGCTGGCCGTCATGCTGGCCGCCGAGCAGTACCGGGCCGCCCCGGAGCCCGGGCAGCCGCGCCCGGCAGGCAGGATAGAGCCGTGATCGAGCGGTACACCCTTCCGGAAATGGGCCGGGTCTGGAGCGAAACGCACAAGTATGAGCTCTGGTGCCGGATCGAAGTCCTGGTGCTGGCGGCGCACGCCCGGGCCGGCACGGTCCCGGCCAGCGCGGTCGAGCCGGTGCGGGCGGCCCCGCCGCCGTCTCCCGCGGCCGTCGCCGAGATCGAGGCGGTGACGGGGCACGACGTCATCGCGTTCCTGTCCGCCTGGGCCGACCTGACGCAGCCGCGGGACGCCGCCGCCTACGTCCATTTCGGGATGACCTCCTCCGACCTGCTGGACACCGCGCTCGGCCTGCAGCTCAGCGAGGCCACGGACCTGCTGCTGGACCGCTGCACCGCTCTCCTGGCCGCGCTGCGCGACCATGCGCTGGCCCATCAGGGCACCCTGCGGGCGGGCCGCACGCACGGCATCCACGCCGAGCCAGACGTGTGGGGGCACCGGGTCGCCGACTTCGCGTTCGCCATCGCCCGCTGCCGGGACCGGCTGAGCCGGTCCCGGCAGGCGGTCGCGACCGGCAAGCTGTCCGGGGCGGTAGGCACCTACTCCAACATCGACCCGGCCATCGAGTCCGAGGTGATGGCCGAGCTGGGGCTGCGGCCGGCGGATGTGGCCACCCAGGTCGTGCTGCGCGATGGCATCGCCGAGTGGACCAGCGTGCTGGCCCTGATCGCGACGGTCTGCGAGGCCGTCGCCCTGGAGGTCCGGCACGGCCAGCGGACCGAGGTCGCCGAGCTGGCCGAGGCGTTCGGGGCGGGGCAGAAGGGCTCCTCCGCCATGCCGCACAAGAAGAACCCGGTCCGCTCGGAGCGGATCTGCGGGCTGGCCCGGATCGTCCGGGCCCAGGTCGTGCCGGTCATGGAAGGGATCCCGCTGTGGCATGAGCGGGACATCTCGCACTCCTCCGCCGAGCGGGTCGCCCTGCCCGACGCGGCCATCGCCACCGACTACCTGCTGGAGCAGACCACCGGGCTGGTGTCCGGCCTGGTGGTAGATGCCGCCCGGATGCGGGCCAACCTGGACTCCAGCCATGGCCTGATCTACACCTCGGCGGTGCTGCTGGAACTGATCGCGGCCGGGCTGTCCCGGGAGTCGGCGTACGCCCTGGTCCAGGCGGCCGCCATGCAGACCTGGCAGGACGGCACGCCGTTCCGGCAGACCCTGCGCGAGCACGCGGACCGGGCCGGCCAGCCGCTGGATGAGGCCCGGCTGGACGAGGCCTGCCGGCCGGAGCGGTACGTGGCCCGGCTGGGACCGGTATTCGAGCGCCTGGCCAAGCTGGCCTAGGACGGGAGCGAGCCAGGCGATGAAGCTGCTGCACTCGGGCAAGGTCCGGGACTTGTATGAAGACGGCGCGGACCTGATCATGGTCGCCTCGGACCGGGTCAGCGTCTACGACGCCGTACTGCCCACGCCGATCCCGGACAAGGGGGCCATCCTCACCCAGCTGTCGCTGTGGTGGTTCGAGCGCCTGGGCGACCTGGTGCCCAACCACGTCATCTCGGCCAGCCGGGTACCGGCGGAGTGGGCGGGCCGGGCCATCCGGTGCCAGCGGCTGGAGATGATCGGGGTGGAGTGCATCGCCCGCGGCTACCTGGCCGGGCTGGGCCTGCAGTCCTACCGGGCCGACGGCGCCATCTCCGGGGTGGCGCTGCCGGACGGCCTGACCGAGGGGTCCCGGCTGCCGGAGCCGGTATTCACTCCCACGACCAAGGCCGACGCCGGGCAGCACGACGAGAACATCGACTTCGGCCGGGTCGCTGAGCTGGCCGGGGCGGCGGACGCGGCCCGGCTGCGCGAGCTGACCCTGGCGGTCTACCGCCGCGGCCACGAGCTCGCCCTGGACCGGGGCGTGATCATCGCGGACACCAAGCTGGAGTTCGGGCGGGCCGCCGACGGGACGATCGTGCTGGCCGACGAGGTGCTGACGCCTGATTCCTCGCGGTTCTGGCCGGCCGATCAGTGGCAGCCCGGCCGGGCCCAGCTCGCGCTGGACAAGCAGTTCGTCCGGGACTGGTCGCTGCGCTCAGGCTGGGATAAGCAGCCGCCTGCGCCGCCCGTTCCGGCCGACGTCGTCGAGGCCACCCGGGCCCGTTACGTCGAGGCCTACGAGCGGATCACCGGCGAGCGCTGGACCTGAAGCCGGCGCACGGCGGGGAAGATCCGCTGCAATCTCGCGATCGCGCGAATCCGCCGCCGCCGGGCGGGTATGACCCGACCGGGCTGGTTCCAGGCAGGACCCTCTGTTAACTGCTTGGAGTCAATCCGGTACGTTACGTAACACCGTCATCATGGTCTGGGGGGCTCGGGAGCGGTGGAATACTGGACGTCAGGTGAGACAGGCGGCCGGCAGCTCAGCGAGATGCTGGCCGACCGGCCGGCCGCCACGCAGGTGCTGAGCCGGCCGAGCGCTGCTACGCAGCAGCACCAGGACAGGAGCACCAGCCAGATGACGAGCGGCCCCGAGACCCGCTATCGCGTCCGCGGCGGAAACCAGCTGCAGGGGACAGTCTTTATCCAGGGCGCCAAGAACGCTGCCCTCAAGATGATCGCTGCGTCCCTGCTGGCCGAGAAGGGCCGGACGGTGCTGCGCAACGTGCCGGTCATCGAGGACGTCCGGCGGGCCGTTGAGCTGGCCCAGGCCCTCGGGGCCATCGTCAAGTTCCACGAGGCCGAGCGCACGCTGGTGATCGATGCCTCCGAGCTGACCAGCTCCGTGCTGCCGGCCGACATCGCGCGGCGGTTCCGGGCATCGGTGCTGTTCGTGCCCGCGCTGCTGCACCGGCTGGGCGAAGCCACCATCGAGGGCATCGGCGGCTGCAACCTGGGCAGCCGCAACCTGGACTTTCATTACCGCGGCTTTGCCCGGCTCGGGGCGATCGTGGACGAGCAGGAAACCCGGATCCACATCAAGGCCGGGCGGCTCCGCGGCGCGCACCTGTACCTGGACACTCCGTCGCACACCGGCACCGAGAACCTGATCATGGCCGCGTCGCTGGCGCCGGGCACGACGGTGATCGACAACTGCGCCCTCGAGCCCGAGGTGCTCGACGTGATCGCGTTCCTGACCAAGATGGGGGCCCGGATCAGCGGCGGCGGCACCGGCTTCGTGACCGTCCAGGGCGTCGGTGAGCTGACGGCCGTGGAGCACACCGTCATGGCCGACCGCATCGACGCCGCCGTTTTCACGATGGCCGCAGCGATGGCCGGCGGCGAGGTCACCCTGGTCGGCGCGTCGCTCGAGCATTTCGGCGTGGTCCGGTGGAAGCTGGAGCAGATGGGCGTGGAGTTCGCCGAACATGGCGCCATCCTGCAGGTCCGGCGAGATCGCCAGCTGCGCCCGATCAACGTGATCACAAGTCCGTTCCCCGGATTCGCCACGGACCTGCAATCGCCGATTATGGCGGTGAGCTGCCTGGCCGAGGGGACCAGCTACATCCGGGAGACCATCTTCGACGGCCGGTACATGCTGGCCGGCGAGCTGAACAAGATGGGCGCCAAGGTCGAGGTGGCCGGCAACGCTGTCCTGGTGCACGGCCCGACCGCGCTGCACGGCGCCGAGGTCATCGCCCACGACCTGCGGACCGGGATCGCACTGGTCCTGGCCGGGCTGGCGGCCGACGGCGAGACGGTCGTGTCGCCGGGCTACCTGATTGACCGCGGCCACGCCTCGGTCGCCTCGCGGCTGGCTACGCTCGGTGCTGACGTCACCGAGGAAATCACCGGCTGACGCTCCCGTCTGCGAAGATTCCCGCGCCATTCACATTTCCCGCCTCACACCGTGCAGTCGAGTTTCGCTTTGCCGTTGAATCACGGATAATTGCCTCTTCCAGAGACATGTCCTGTGAGCTACTAAATGGAGTAGCGAAACTTACCGGCTGCGGAGCGGGTGGCCTGAATGAGACGGGAAATGGCGCGAATGACTGGGGGCGCCGAGCCGACGATCGGCATCGTCGGACCACATGACCTGGTCGAGCGGATCATGCTGTCGGGCCTGCCGCTGACAGCCGGGCCGGGGGCGCCCCAGCCCCCCGACCGGGGCGACGGCACGGCCCGGCGGCTGGTCACGGCGGCTTACCGGGACGAGCAGGAGGCGCCCGAGAAGGTGGCCCGGCTCGGTAACTCGGTGGACGCGTGCCTGTTCGCCAGCCGGGTGCCGTACGAGTTCGCCCGCCGGGCGGGCGTGCTCGCTGTTCCGGCGACCTACATCCAGCTCAGCGGCAGCGCCCTGTACGCGGCGATGCTGCGCGCGAGCCGGGACGGGCTGGACATCGGCCGCTCCAGCATCGACGTGGTCAGCCAGGCCGACGCCGAGGACGCCTTCGGCGAGCTGGGCGTGCCGACCGGCGGGGTGCACGTCCGCGAGGAGGTGTCCGGGGCGGCCCTGATCGCCACCTTTCATGAGCGGCTGTGGCAGCAGGACGAGACCGCTGTCGCCTTCACCTGCCTGCAGTCGGTGGCCAGGAAGCTGTCAGCCGCCCAGGTACCGGTGTTCCCGCTGCGGCCGACGGGCAGCGCGATCCGGTCAGCGCTGCGCACCAGCAGCCTGCTGGCCGGGTACCGGCGGCTGGAGAACGCGCAGCTGGCCGTCGTGATCGTGGAGGTGCCGACGCTGCGTGACACGGTCCGCCGCGGGTCACCGCGGCAGGCCCGCGAGGAGCTCCGGCTCACCGTGCACCGGTTCCTGGTCCAGGAGGCGCAGCGGATCCAGGCCACCGTCAGCTCGCTGAGCGATCACGGCTTCCTGGTCATCGCCACCCGCGGCTCGCTCAGTCAGGCGGCCGACGGCGCCGGCGGACCGCCGTTCGTCGAGCGGGCCCGCAGCGAGCTGGGCATCGGCCTGGAGGTCGGCGTCGGCGGCGGCCGTACCGAGGCCGAAGCCGAGGCCCGGGCCCGCGCCGTGCTCGGCCGCCCCGCGGTGACCCGGCTGGCCGGCCAGGCCCGCGAGCGGCCGGGCCAGCCCCTGGTGCCGGGCCCGCGGTCGGCGCCCGCCGGCGCCAGCGGGCGCGGCCTGGACACGCTGGTCCGCCTGTCGGAGAAGCTGTCGGCCACCGGCGCCACCCCGGTCGTGGATGCCGAGACAGCCGGGCGGCTGCTGTCGGTAACGCCGCGTACCGCACGGCGGCTGCTGGCCACGCTGGTCGAAGAGGGCCTGGCCTGGCCGCTGCCGCCCAGCCGCAGCCCGCAGCCGGGACGGCCCCGGCAGGCCTACCGGCTGGTGATCGAGAAGCTCGGGCCGCGCAGCAGCAGCCGTTAGGCGGTGCGCGGCCGGGCTGGCTCACGGTGCCGGGCTGGCTTACCGGCGCCCGCTGGCTTACCGGTGCCGGGCAGCATGCTGGCCGGCCGGCGGGACGGCGCGGCGGGCCAGGCTGCGGGCCAGCCCGGTCAGCAGCTGGCCCTGCAGCCGGTCCCAGCGCAGGGCAGCGAGGTCCAGGATGCCCCAGTTGCCATGCTGGGCGTTGTCGCAGTCCAGCCCGGTGACCGAGACCGGGCCCCAGCCCAGGTCCACGGTCCGCCGGTAGTACTCGTGCAGGTGACCGTGCAGCACGACCGACGGCCGGACGGCGGCGGCCACGCCGGCCAGCAGTTCCTGGTGCTGCCGGGCCCTGGCCACGTCCGCGCGTGACCAGGCAGGCGGCGGGGCGGTGAAGGCATGCTCAATGCCGGCCGGGCAGTCGTGGCTGACCAGCACGTCGGCCGGCCCGGCGGCCGTCACGGCGGCCGCCTGGGCGGCGCTGATCTCCTCCTCCGGCCACCAGTCCCGGCCCGCGGTCCGCTCGGCGCGGTCCAGGCTGACCGCGCCGCCGAGGGCCAGCCAGCGGCGGCCGTGCCACTCCCACCGGTAGCCGCGCGGCAGGTGCCAGATCCGGTCCGTCACCGGGCAGCGGCCGTCCGGGCCGGGTGACAGCCGCCCGAGCATGGCGTGGTCTTCGTGGTTGCCGTCCACGAACCACAGCTGCGCGCCGGCCGCGGCCAGCGCCGCGTCCGTCCGGGCCAGGAACTCCGCGCCGCCGCGGTCGGGCCAGATGCCGAAGTCGCCCAGGTGCAGCACGATCCGCGGGCTGCCGGCCGGCAGCTGGGCGCAGATGCGCCGGATGGCGCGGACCGCCCAGCCGGTGTTGCCGTGCCAGTCGCCCGCGACGCCTATCCGGACCGGGGCCGGGAGCGCCGGGGCCGGGAGCGAGGCCGGATCCATCCGCCCATCATGCCCACTGCCGGATCACATCCCGGCCGAACCGGGCCATTTCCTCGCGCTGCGGCGAGAACTGCAGCAGCATCAGGTCCACCCCGGCATCGGCGTAGCCGCGCAGCCGCTCGGTGATCTGGTCCGGCGTGCCGACCAGGCCGCTGCGCAGGCCGCGGTTGGACACGCTGTACTCCTCCAGGGACACCTGCGACTCCAGCTGGGAGCCGGCGATGAAGTCCTGGTAGGAGGCATACGCGTCGGGCGAGGACCGGACATTGAGGATCCGGTCCAGCTCGGCCTGCGCCTCGGCCTCGGTGTCGCGGCAGATGACGAAGCCGGAGACCCCGAACTGCAGCGGCGGGCGGCCCGCGGCCTTCCGCCGGGCACCGAGGTCGGCGACCTTGGCCGCGATGACCTCGGGCGCATCGCCGTGCATGACGTAGGCGTCGGACTGGGCCGCGATGACCTCCTTGGCCCTGGGCGACTCGCCGCCCATGTACACCGGCGGCAGCCGGCTGGGCTTGGGCTCCAGGTTGGTGCCCTGCAGCTGGTACAGCGACCCGTCGTGGGTCACGGTGTCCTCGCGCAGCAGCCGGGAGATGACCTCCAGCCATTCCTGCGTCCGGGCGTACCGGGCGTCGTGCACGTCGAACGGCGCTCCGTACTGGGCCGCCTCGTCCTTCCACCACGACGACACCACGTTCAGCGACACCCGGCCCGGCGCGATCACGTCCAGCGTGGACAGCGCCTTGGCCGTCAGCGCGGGCGAGTGGTAGTTGGGCCGGACCGCCAGCATCAGCTCCAGGGTGCTGGTGACGGCGGCGACGGCCGGGGCCAGCGTCCAGCAGTCCAGGGAGGGCTCGCGGGGGCCCTTGATGTCGTTGAGGTTCAGCTCGGCGATCAGGCTCAGGTCGAAGCCGTGCTGCTCGCTCTCGGCCGCCAGGTCCCGGATGTAGGGCCAGGCCACCGGCATGCCCTCATCCCTGACGTTGCGCAGCCAGCCGCCGAAAATCGGCATCCAGTACCCGAACCGCATCATGAACCTCCACCGTCGTAATGTCCGGCAGCCTCAGCCGGCGAGCAGCTTGCCCAGGTAGGCGGCCACGGCCGGCAGTGCCGCGCGCGGTGCCGCCGCCTCGATAGCCGCGTTGTAGTTGGTCGTGGTGTTGATGTCGTAGGTGACGAGCCGGCCATCCTCGGTCTCGATGAACTCAAAGCCGGCGATCTCGATGCCGCGGGCCGCGGCGAACTCCTCGTACCGGGCGGTCACCGGATCGGTGAACCCGGCCCGCAGCGCGAACAGGCTCGGCTCCCCGGCCACTCCGGCCGGCTGGCCGGGGGCGGGCACCGCGCAGGCGTCGGCCGGGCATAGCTGGAATCCGCCGCGGGCCGTGTCGGCCGTGATCGCGTAGATGAACTCGCCGCCGACGATCTCGGCCCGGGTGATCTGCGGCCGGGCTGCGACCAGGTACTCCTGGAGCAGGGTGATGCCGTCGACCGGCGCCTCGTAGTCCGGCCCGGCCAGGTAGTCGTCGAACTCCTGGCAACTGCCGAACAGCCGCACGCCCAGGCCCTTCCCGCCCTGGTTGTGCTTGCTGACAAACGGCGCGGGCAGCTTCCGGGCCGCCGCGGCCAGCTCGCGGGTCCCGGCGACGGCAATCGTCCGCGGGACATCGAACCCGGCCGCCCGCAGCGCCACGAGCTGGTCGACCTTGCTCATCTCCAGCTCGAGCGCCGGCCGCCCGTTCACCACCCGGCGGCCGTGCGCGTGCAGCCAGGCCAGCACGCCGCGGGTCTGGTCCTTGGCGTAGGGATGACCGCGGGTGTGCGACGAGGCGCTCATCCGGGACCAGAACACCCCGTCCGGCGGTGCCTCGCTCAGGTCAATGGCCGCCTCGCCCAGCAGCCACTGCTCGTGCGGCACCCCGGCGGCCTGCAGCGCGGCGCCGATGGGCGCGAACCAGTCCGGGTTCTCGTGGATTACATAGACCTTCACGCTGCCTGTGGCCTTCCATCGCGCCGTGGTATACCAAGCACAAGCGTACGAGATGATACGAAACGATCTCCCGGCTGGTCAGGCTCGGACGGCCAGGCCAGCGCAGCGGACTCCGCCCGGGGGCTAATGCCGGCGCGGCCAGTCCCGCGTGACCGCCAGGAACGCGTCGTTGGCCGCCGGGTCACCGATGGACACCCGGGCGCCGTCCGCCGCGAACGGCCGGACCGCCACGCCCGCCGCCTCACTAGCCCCGGCGAAGTCCGCGGTGTCGGCGCCGAGCGGCAGCCAGACGAAGTTCGCCTCGCTCGGCAGGACGCTCCACCCCTGGGCCAGGAGCTCGGCGCGGACCCGCTCGCGCTCCTTGATGACCAGCTCGACCCGCTCCAGCAGTTCCTGCTCGGCGGCCAGCGACGCCAGGGCGGCCGCCTGGGCCAGGGAGTTGACGCTGAACGGGAGCTGGGTCGCGCGGACCGCAGCCGCAACGGCCTCGTGGGCGATCAGGTACCCCACCCGCAGAGCGGCCAGGCCGTAGGCCTTGGAGAAGGTCCGCAGGACGGCCACGTTCGGGCGGTCCCGGTACAGGCTGATCCCGTCCGGGACCTGCGGGTCGCGGATGTACTCGTGGTACGCCTCGTCCAGCACGACCAGGCAGTCCTCGGGGACCTGGTCCAGGAAGGCGGTGAGCTCGTCGGCGTGCACCACGGTGCCGGTCGGGTTATTCGGGTTGCAGACGAAGATCAGCCGCGTCCGGCTGGTGATGGCGGCGGCCATCGCCGCCAGGTCATGGCCCTGATCACGGAGCGGCACGGTCACCGAGGCGGCCCCGGCCAGGTCCGCCAGCCGCGGGTAGGCCTCGAAGGACCGCCAGGCGTACAGCACTTCCGTGCCCGGCTCGGAGGTGGCGGCCAGCAGCTGCTGGGTGACGCCCACGGAGCCGCAGCCCACCGCCACGTGCTCCGGCGGCACAGCCAGCCGGGCGGCCAGCACGGCAGTCAGCTCGGCGCAGCCGTTGTCGGGGTAGCGGTTGAGCGCGGTGGCCGCGTCGGCCAGCACCTTCAGGACCGACGGCAGCGGCCCGTAGGGCGACTCGTTCGAGGAGAGCTTGTAGGAGTTCCCGTCGGGCGCGATGGGTGTCGTGCCCGGCTTGTACGGGACGAAGGACTCCAGAACCGGCCGGAACCGGGGCGTTTGCACGGACATCATTGTCCTCCTGCGCAGATCGGGCCGCCGCTCAGGCCAGAGCGCGGGACAGCCACCCGCCCTCAGCCTAGCCGCTCAGTTCCGGACCAGAGTGTCCCGATCTCCGCCTGTTCCGTCGTCCCGGCAGCGGGGTACAGTGACCTCGTGAACCGACTTGGCGAGCTGGAGCGCGCGATCATGGACGTGCTCTGGGAGGCGTCGCAGTCACTCACCGTGCGCGAGGTCAGCGCTCAGCTGACTGAGCGTGATCTGGCGCACACCACTGTCATGACAGTGCTGGACCGGCTGTCGAAGAAGGGCTTCGCGCGGCGGCAGCGCGATGGCCGGGCCTGGCGGTATCGCGCTGCCGAGAGCCGCGAGGCGTACGTGACCGAGCTCATGCTCAGCGCGCTCGACCAGACCGGTGACCGGCAGGCGGCCCTGGCCCGCTTTGTGCGGAGTGTCTCCGGCTCTGAGGCGCGTGCCCTGCGGCATGCCCTGGAGACGCTCAGCGAGGGCAGCAAGGGCTGAGCGGCGATGACCGCCGTGTTCGTCCTGGCTGCCGTGGCTGCGGGCTGCGTCCAGGCTTCCGCGCTGCTCAGCGCCGCCCGCTGGCCGCGCCGCTCGCCGGCGGCGGCCATCGTGCTGTGGCAGGCGATCGGCCTGGGCTGGGGCCTGGCCACGGTCGGCACGCTGATCGGCCTGGGCACCATTCCGCAGCGGGCCGGCGTCATGGGCAGCGCCCTGGACCAGCTGGCTGGCTTCCTGCATGCCCGGCCGCTGCCATCGTTCGGGCTGCTGGCGGCCGTCCGGCTGGGCTGCCTGGCCGCCGGGCTGCTGCTGCTGTCCCTGCTGATCTGGGTGCTGCTGGCCGCCTCGGCCAGTGTGCTGCGGGCACGCCAGCGGCAGCGACTGCTGCTGAGCCTGCTGGCCCACGGCGATCCCAAGGTGCCCGGCGCCCTGGTGGTGGACCACCCGGCCGCGGCCGCGTACTGCCTGCCGGGCCTGCGCTCGACGATCGTCGTCAGCGCCGGCACCCTGGACCTGCTGGACTCCGCCGAGCTGGCCGCCGTCCTGGCTCATGAGCGGGCCCACGCCCGCGAGCGACATGACCTGGTACTGCTCCCGTTCACTGCGCTGCTGCATGCCTTCCGCTGGTCGCAGGCCGCGCGCCAGGCCTACCGGGCCGTCGCCCTGCTAGTCGAGATGCACGCTGACGACCTCGTGCTGCGCCACCGTCCGGCCCGGGAACTGGCCACCGCGCTGCTGCGCGTCGGGGCGGCCGGCGGCTGCCAGGCCCCGTCTGGCGCGCTGGCCATCGCCGAGCCCGACATGGAGGGCGAGGTGACAGCCCGGGTGGCCCGGCTGCTGCGCCCTGCGCCGGGCTTGTCCGCCCCGGCTCTCGCCCTGGTCGCGACAGCGGCCGCGCTGGCGGTCACCCTTCCGGTGGCCGTCCTGGTCATCCCGTTCTAGCTGCTCTTTACATTGCTAAGAACCCGAGGGCGCCCGTGGCGACGCCTTCCCTCGTCGCAGGCTCCTCAGTCCAGGCGCCGCCGCGCCCCCAGGTTCTGAGCTGGTTACATTGCTCAGAACCCGAAGGCGCCCGTGGCGGCCCGCCTGCCCCCGGACCGGGAAGCGGGCCGCCCGCAGCACACGCGTTACGAGCTAGTCGGTGACGGGCTGGGCACCGGCGAGCCGGGGGCCGGCGGGCCGGCCTTGGGCTCCGTGCGGGTCGGACCGACGAACAGCAGGACCTGCCG
>DASXDJ010000003.1:0-75327 GCA_036490755.1 Streptosporangiaceae bacterium | reverse complement strand
GACCGGGACGCGGCGGGGCCGGGCGGGCCAGCGCCCGGATCGGTGCCAGCCGCGGCCCGGCGGCGCCGGGCAGCACGCGCGGCGGGCCCCGGCCGGCCAGCGCCGGCCGCAGTGCCGGGCCGGGCGGCGGCGCGGTCCCGGGCCGCGGGCCGGGCAGCGGCCCGCGCCGCCCGCGCCAGCCCGCCGGCCCGGGCGGGCCCCGGCGGCCGGCCGGGGCGCGGCTGCGTACCGGCGCGGCCCGGATGGCACCCGCCCGCGCCCGGGCGATGCTCCGCCGCCGTAACCCGCGGCACCGGCTGAACGCCACGCTGCTGATCATTGCCGTGGTCCTGTCGCTGTTCGCGGGCCGCCTCGTGCAGATGCAGGGCCTGGACTGGGGCCGGTACCGGACGCTGGCCCAGCAGCAGCGCACTTCCACCATCCCCATCCCCACGCTGCGCGGCTCGATCACCACGAGCGACGGCCAGGTGCTGGCCATGACGCAGCAGACCGACACGGTCACCGCCGACCCGCAGCAGATGGCCACGGCGGCGGCCCGCCAGCATGCCGCGCTGACGCTGGCCAGCCCGCTGCAGCTGTCCCCGGCGGTCATCGCGGACCTGCTGGAGCACCCGTCATCGCCGCAGTACGTCGTGCTGAAGAAAGGGATCAGCTCCCAGGTCGCCCGGCACATCAGCGGGCTGGGCCTGCCGGGCATCGCGCTGATCCCCAGCTACGCGCGGTCCTACCCGGACGGCACCCTCGCCGCCAACCTGATCGGCTTCACCAACGTCCGCTCGACCGGCGACCTGGCCGGGGAGTCCGGCCTGGAGTCACAGTTCAACCGGCTGCTGGCCGGCCGGGACGGCAGCCAGGAAGTCGAGCTCAGCACGGCCGGCGAGCCGATCCCGCTGACCCAGGCCAAGGTCCGCCCGCCGGTCCCGGCGCGTAACCTCCGGCTGACCATTCAGTCCAGCATCCAGTACGAGGCTGACCGCCAGTGCATGCTGGAGGTCAAGCTGGCCAAGGCCCGCAACTGCTCGGTCGTGGTCATGGACCCGAGCACCGGCCGGATCCTGGCCATGGCCCAGTACCCGACGTTCAACCCGAACAAGCCGGTCGCCAGCCTCGAGCAGACCCGGAACATCGCGGTGACGAACGTGTTCGCGCCGGGCAGCACCCTGAAGCCGGTCACGGTCGCGGCGGACCTGGAGCGCGGCGGCCAGACGCCTGATTCCACCTACACCGTGCCCGCCCAGATCACCGTGGACGGGTTCCACTTCCGCGACGCCGAGCCGCACGCCACCGCGAAGTACACCATCTCCGGGATCCTGGCCAACTCCCTCAACGACGGCATGGTGCAGATCGTCCAGCACATCACGCCCGAGCAGCAGTACGACTACCTGCGTGCCTTCGGCCTGGGCCGGGCGTCCGGGCTGGGCCTGCCGGGCGAGAGCTCCGGCCTGGTGATCAAGCCGGGCGCGCCGAACTACTGGAACGACGAGCCGTACGAGATGTCGTTCGGCCAGGGCATCGGGGTGACGGCGATCCAGATGGCCAGCGCCTACGCCGCCATCGCCAACGGCGGCGTGCGGGTCCAGCCCTCGATCGTGGCCGGGACCACCAGCGCCGCGGGCCGGTTCACCCCGGCGCCCAGGCCGTCCCAGCGGCGGGTGATCCAGGCCAGCACCGCCAGCTCGCTGATGGCCATGATGCAGCAGGTGCCCCGGGTCGACGCGGAGCAGGGCGAGCCCTGGGGCATGATCGCGGGCTACCCGGTGGCGTCCAAGACCGGCACCGCGCAGGTCTCGGACGTCGGCAAGTGCCTGTGCCAGTACGGATCGAGTTACATCGGCATCGCGCCTGCTCAGGCTCCCAAGCTGGTGGTCGCGGTCAATATCCAGGACCCCACGGCCAACGGCTACTACGGTGACGAGATCGCCGGCCCGGTCTTCTACCACGTGATGAAGTTCGCGCTGCAGACCCTGAAGATCCCGCCGACCCACGCCCATGCGCCGCACATCCGGCTCATGCAGCCATGAACGGGGGTAACCTCAGCCCGTGCCAGCGGTCCTGCGTCCAGAACGCGTTCCAGTGCGCCCGTTTGCGGGGCTTGCGGTGCTGCTGGGCCTGAAGACGTCCGGCCAGGATGCGCTCGATGCGTTCACCGGCCGCAGCGGGCCGTCGGGGGTGACCGGCATCACCCACGACTCGCGCCAGGTGCGGCCCGGTGACCTGTATGTCGCCCTGCCCGGCAGCCAGGTCCACGGCGCCCGGTTCTGCGCCGCCGCCGCCGCGGCGGGGGCCGCGGCCGTGCTCACCGACCCGGCCGGCCGTGATGAGGCCGTCCGGGCCGGGCTGCCGGCCTTCGTGGTCGCTGACCCGCGCTCCCGGATGGGCGAGGTGGCGGCCTGGATCTACGGCTACCCGTCCGAGCGGCTGCTGCTCCTGGGCGTGACCGGGACCAGCGGCAAGACCACCACGAGCTACCTGCTGGAATCCGGGCTGCGGGCGGCCGGCTACCAGGCCGGCCTGATCGGCGGAGTGCAGACCAAGATCGGCTCGGAGATCCTGCCCAGCCAGCTGACCACCCCCGAGGCCACCGACCTGCAGGCGCTGTTCGCCCTGATGGCGCAGCGCCGGGTGCTGGCCGCGGCCATGGAGGTGTCCAGCCACGCGCTGGCCCTGGGCCGGGTCGACGGGGCCCGCTACGACGTGGCCATCTTCACCAACCTGTCCCAGGATCACCTGGACTTCCACGCCAGCATGGATGACTACTACGCGGCCAAGGCGCTGCTGTTCACCGCGCGCTACGCCGCCGCGGGGGTCATCAACATCGACGACGAGCGGGGCCGCCAGCTCGCCGGGGAGGCGGAGATCCCGGTCACCACCTTCTCTGCCGTGGGCCGCCCCGAGGCCGACTGGCGGGCCGCCGACGTGCGGCCCGGCGCGGACGGCAGCACCTTCCGGGTCATCGGCCCCGGCGGCGTGGCCGCCGACGCGTCCGCGGCGCTGCCGGGCCGGTTCAACGTGGCCAACGCGCTGGCCGCCATCGTGGGCCTGGTCGAGGCCGGGATCGGGCTGTCCACCGCCGTCGCGGGCGTGGCCGCCTGCCCCGGCGTGCCCGGGCGGCTGGAGCGCGTCGAGGCCGGCCAGGACTTCACCGTGCTGGTCGACTACTCGCACAAGCCCGGCGCCGTGGAGGCCGTGCTGGCGGCGCTGCGCCAGGTCACCGCCGGCAGCCTGACGATCGTGCTGGGCTGCGGCGGGGACCGGGACCGGGCCAAGCGCCCGCTGATGGGCCGGGCCGCCGCGCGGCTGGCCGACTACGCCATCTTCACCAGCGACAATCCGCGCACTGAGGACCCGCTGGCGATCCTGGCGCAGATGCTGGCCGGGGCCGCCGAGGCGCCCGCTGCCGAGCGGGCGCAGGTGGCCGTGCTGCCCGACCGGGCCGACGCCATCGAGGCCGCCATCGCGGCGGCCGGCAAGGGCGACGTGGTGCTGATCGCGGGCAAGGGACACGAGACCGGCCAGTACATTGGCACCGCGGTGATCCCGTTCGATGACCATGAGGTCGCCGCGCAGGCGCTCAGCCGGCGCCGCGGCGGCGAGGAGGCGACGCTGTCGCCCGGCGGTGTCATGCCGGTGCGCCGCGATGGCCCCCCGCCTGACCCGGACCGGGCCAGGCCGACCGCAGCTGACCCGGAGGATGCGTGATCCCGCTGTCCGTGGCACAGCTCGCCGAGATCACCGGCGCTGTGCTCGATGAGGTGCCCGACCCCGCCGCGGTGGTGACCGGCCCGGTCGTGATCGACTCGCGGGACGCGCAGCCGGGCAGCCTGTTCGCGGCGCTGCCGGGGACCCGGGCCGACGGTCACGACTTCGCGGCGCCCGCCGCCGCGGCCGGGGCCGTAGTCAGCCTGGCCACCCGGCCGGTCGGCGGCCCGGCGCTGCTGGTCGCTGACGTCCAGGACGCCCTGGCGGCGCTGGCCGCGGCCGTGGTGCGGCGGCTGCCGGAGCTGACGATCGCGGGCATCACCGGCTCCGCCGGCAAGACCACCACCAAGGACCTGACCGCCCAGCTGGTCGAGACGCTCGGCCCGACCGTCGCCAACAAGGGCAGCTTCAATAACGAGATCGGCCACCCGCTCACCGTGCTGCGGGTCACCGGGCAGACCCGCTACCTGATCTCGGAGCTGTCCGCCCGGGGGCCCGGTCACATTGCCGCGCTGTGCGCGATCGCGCCGCCGCGGCTGGGCGCGGTACTGTGCGTCGGGCACGCGCACGCTGGCGAGTTCGGCGGCATCGAGGCGGTGGCCAGGGCCAAGAGCGAGCTGCCGGCGGCGCTGCCGGCCGATGGCGTCGCCGTGCTGAACGCCGACGACCCGCGGGTCGCCGCGATGGCGGCGGTCACGGCGGCCCGGGTGGTCACCTTCGGCCAGTCGGCCGGCGCCGCCGTGCGGGCCGCGGACGTCCGCGCCGACGAGCAGGGCCGGGCCTGCTTCACGCTGATCACCGCGGCCGGGTCGGCACCGGTCCGGCTGCGGCTGCACGGCCCGCATCACGTGAGCAACGCGCTGGCGGCCGCGGCGCTGGCCGCCGAGCTGGGCATGGACACCGCGGCCATCGCCGCGGGGCTGTCAGAGGCGGTGGCCCGCAGCCGGTGGCGGATGGAGGTCACCGAGCGCGCCGACGGGGTGACCATCGTCAACGACGCCTACAACGCCAACCCCGAGTCCATGCGGGCCGCGCTGAGTGCGCTGGCGGCCATGACCGCCGAGCGGCGCGGATTCGCGGTGCTCGGCTTCATGACCGAGCTGGGCGACGAGGCTGAGAAGTTCCACGAGCAGGCCGGCCGGCAGGCGGCGCAGGCTGGCGTGGCCGGGCTGATCGTGGTCGGCGATGCCGCCACGCCGATCCTGACCGGGGCCAAGGCGGTGCCGTCCTGGCCGGGCGAACTGCTGCACGTCCCGGACAAGACCGCCGCGGTCGCGGCGCTCGGCGAGCGGCTGCGCCGCGGCGATGTGGTCCTGGTCAAGGCCTCCCACTCGATCGGCCTGGAGGAGGTGGCGCTGGCGCTGACCGGTGAGCGCCCGCTGCCCGCCGGCGACCGTGCTGCCCCGGAGGGCCACCTCCTGGAACCCCCGGCGGGCAACCCGGAGCCTGCTGCGTGAAGACCATCCTGGTGGCGGCCAGCATCTCCGCGGTGCTGGCGCTGTTCGGCACGCCACTGTGGATCCGGCTGCTGCGCCGTCGCGGCTACGGCCAGCTGATCCGCGAGGAAGGGCCGGCCGCGCACCTGACTAAGCGCGGCACGCCGACCATGGGCGGCGCCGTCTTCGTGATCGCCGCGGTGATCGGCTACGTCGTCGCGCACGCGGTCACCAACGACCCGATGTCGTCCTCGGGGCTGCTGGTGCTGGCCCTGATGGCGGGCCTGGGCCTGGTCGGGTTCGTCGATGACTTCATCAAGATCTACCGGCAGACCAGCCTGGGCCTGCGCAGCGGGGCCAAGCTGGCCGGCCAGGCGGTGGTCGGCGCGCTGTTCGCCCTGGAGGTGCTGCGGCACGCGGACGGCTTCGACCTGTCCCCGGCCGACCCGCACTTCTCCTTCCTGCGCGACTTCGGCCCGTCCATCGGCGTGCTGCCGTTCGTGATCTGGATCGTCATCATGATCGCGGGCACGTCGAACGCGGTGAACCTGACCGACGGGCTGGACGGCCTGGCCACCGGCGCGACCTGCCTGGTGCTGGCCGCCTACGTGCTGATCGGCATCTGGCAGGAGCGCAACGACTGCACCAACTTCCTGGCCCCGCAGTGCTATGCGATCCGGGACCCGCTGGACATGGCCGTCGTGGCGGCCGCGGTGCTCGGCGCCTGCTTCGGCTTCCTGTGGTGGAACGCGCCGCCGGCCCGCATCTTCATGGGTGACACCGGCTCGCTGGCGCTGGGCGGCGTGCTGGCCGGCCTGGCTGTCTGCACTAAGACCCAGCTGCTGCTGCTCATCCTGGGCGGCCTGTTCGTGGTCATCACCCTGTCGGTGATGATCCAGGTCGGCTCGTTCAAGCTGACCGGTAAACGGGTGTTCCGGATGGCGCCGCTGCAGCATCATTTCGAGCTGCTGGGCTGGGCCGAGACCACGATCGTGATCCGGTTCTGGATGATCTCGGGGCTGTGCATCGCGCTGGGACTCGGCATCTTCTACGTCGAGTGGCTGCCTGGCTGAGCCGGGCGAATGCGGCCGGAACGCGACACGCGGCCGGAGGTCCAACGCCGGGCGGGGGCGGCCACCGACACTGGAGGCATGAAGCTGCTTGCACGGGGCACAGCCGGGCGGACCGGGGCACCGCATGCTGAGGCCGGGGGTACCGGGCCGGAGCGCAGCGGGACCGGGCACCTGAGGACCCGGCAGGCGCGGACCCGGCGCGCCAGGTCCCCGCGCGCCGGGGCGTGCGGGTGAGCGCCACCACCGGGCCGGGTCCCGGCCGAGCCGACCCGCCGGTGCCGACCCGGCCGGCGCCGGGCCGCCCGGCCAGCCCCCGCGATTCACTGGCCCGCCTGGTCGGGCTCCTGGACCGCCCGCTGACCTCGTACTACCTGATCCTGGGCTGCACCCTGCTGCTGCTGGCCCTGGGCCTGGCCATGGTCTTGTCGACGTCCTCGGCGCTGGCCCTGGACAGCGACCAGTCGCCGTACGGCGCGTTCCAGAAGCAGCTGCTGGGCGCGCTGGGCGGCCTGGTGCTGATGTGGGTCGCCGCCCGTGCCTCGCCGCGGCTGTACCGGGCGGCGGCCTACCCGCTGCTGGGCGCGAGCGTCGTGGGGCTGCTGCTCGTGCAGGCCTTCGGTCACGAGATCTCCGGCGGTACCCGCTGGCTGAACATCGGCGGGTTCGCGGTGCAGCCGTCGGAGTTCGCCAAGCTGGCCTTCGTGCTGTGGGGTGCCGATCTGCTGGCCCGCAAGGAGGCCCTGGGCCAGCTCACCGAGTGGCGTCAGCTGCTGATGCCGCTGATGCCCGGTGCCGCGATCCTGGCCCTGCTGGTGGTCATCGGCGATGACCTGGGCACCACCTTCATCCTGCTGGTCATCTTCATGGCCCTGCTGTGGGTGGTGGGCACGCCGGCCCGGCTGTTCATCGGGATGCTCGGGCTGATCGCCTTCATCCTGCTGATCCTGATCATCGTGGCCCCGTACCGGCTGCAGCGGATTACCGGCTTCCTGGACCCGCATTCCCAGCCGCTCGGCTCGAATATGCAGGAGCTGCAGGGCATGTACGCGCTGGGCTCAGGCGGGCCGCTGGGGGTGGGCCTGGGCGGCAGCAAGGAGAAGTGGGGCTGGGTGCCCAACAGCCCCAACGACTACATTTTCGCGATCCTCGGCGAGGAGCTCGGCCTGATCGGGACGCTGTGCGTGGTGTTCCTGTACGGCGGCATCGCCTACGCCGGGCTGCGGATCGCGCGCCGGGTGCCCGACACCTTCATGCGGCTGGCCGCAGCCGCGGCGACGATGTGGATCGTGGTCGAGGCGATGGTGAACATGGGCGCGGTACTCGGCCTGCTGCCGATCACCGGGGTGCCGCTGCCGCTGGTGTCCGAGGGCCTGTCCTCCCTGGTGGTCACGATGGTGGCGCTGGGCATGCTGATGAGCTTCGCCCGCCATGAGCCGGGCGCCCAGCAGGCCCTGGCCGACGCTGGTCCCGGCGCGCCCCGGCGCGTCCTAAGCTGGCTGGGCCTGGCCCCGCGGCGGCGCTGATGCAGCCGTAGCGTGAGCGGCCCGGGCGAAGGAAAGTGAGGCACGGATGGCGATGAGCGTGGTCATCGCGGGCGGCGGGACCGGTGGTCATATCGAGCCCGCGCTCGCGCTCGCTGATGCGCTCCGGGAGGCCGATCCGGAAATCCTGATCACCTGCCTGGGCACCGAGCGGGGCCTGGAAACCCGGCTGGTCCCGGCCCGCGGCTACGACCTGGCGCTGATCCCGCCCGTGCCACTGCCGCGGTCGCTGACCCCGCAGCTGCTGGCTGTCCCGTCCCGGATGGCGGCCTCGGTAGGAGCCGCGGTCAAGATCCTGGACCGGACGCGCGCGCAGGTCCTGGTGGGCTTCGGTGGCTATGTCGCCACGCCCGGCTACCTGGCCGCCTGGCGGCGCGGCGTGCCGATCGTGGTGCACGAGGCCAATTCCCGGCCGGGCCTGGCCAACCGGATCGGGGCCCGGCTGACGTCCCGGGTGTTCACCGGCCAGCCCGGCGTGAAGATGCCGCACAGCCGCTACATCGGGATCCCGGTCCGGCGGCAGATCGCCCGGCTGGACCGGCTCGCGCTCACCGATGAGGCCCGCGCGCACTTCGGCCTGCGGCCCGACCTGCCGGTGCTGCTGGTGACCGGCGGCTCGCAGGGCGCCCGGACGATCAACCAGGCCGTGCTGGGCGCCGCGCCTGAGCTGTCCGCGGCCGGCATCCAGGTGCTGCACATCGTCGGGCCGCGGGCGGCCGACGTGCAGGCCCCGCCCGGCGACGTTCCTTACATCGTGCTGCCCTACCTGGACCGGATGGACCTCGGGTACGCGGCGGCCGATTTCGCGCTGTGCCGTGGCGGGGCGATGACCTGCGCGGAGATGACCGCGGTCGGCCTGCCTGCCGCCTATGTCCCGCTGCCGCATGGCAACGGCGAGCAGCGCATGAACGCGCTGCCCATCGAGCAGGCCGGCGGCGGGCTGATCGTGGCGGACGCGGACCTGACGCCGCAGTGGATCACCGGCACGCTGCTGCCGGTCCTGATGGACGCAGAGCTGCTGGCCGCGATGTCCAAGGCCGCGGCGGGCACCGGTCACCGCGACGCCGACCGGCTGCTGGCCGGGGAAGTCCTGGACCTGGCCAGCCGCAGCAACCCGCGGCAGCGATAACCCGGGGGTCCGGGGGCGTGGCGCCCCCGGTCCGGGGGTCCGGGGTCACCCCGCGGATTAACAGGGTCCGGGAGCTACCCCCGGATTAACAGAGGAGGGCGAGATGGGCCTGGTGACACCGTCGGATACCGTGCCCCTGAGCGAGCTGGGCCGGGTGCACTTCACCGGCATCGGCGGCGCGGGCATGTCCGGCATCGCCCGGATCATGCTGGCCGACGGCGTGGTCGTCTCCGGCACCGACTCAGCAGCCTCGGCCCAGCTGGACGAGCTGGGCGCGCTGGGGGCCAGGGTCGCGGTCGGGCACGGCGCGCAGCACCTGCGCGACGCCGACACGCTGGTGGTGTCCACGGCGATCCGGCCCGACAACCCCGAGCTGACCGAGGCGCGGCGGCGCGGCCTGCGAGTCCTGCACCGGTCAGCCGCGCTGGCCTCGGTCATGCTCGGCCGGCAGGGCATCGCGGTGGCCGGCACGCACGGCAAGACGACGACCACGTCGATGATCACCACGGTGCTGCGCGCGGCCGGGGCTGATCCGTCCTACGTCATCGGCGGCATCCTGGCCGGCACCGGCCGCGGCGCGGACCGGGGGAGCGGGCCCGCGTTCGTCGCCGAGGCCGATGAGAGCGACGGCTCCTTCCTGAACCTGTCGCCCGACGCGGCCATCGTGACCTGCGTGGAAGCCGACCACCTGGACAATTACACCGACCTGGCGCAGATCGAGGCGGCGTTCCGCGCCTTCGCCGCCCGGATCAGCGCCGGCGGCCTGCTGGTGACCTGCGCCGACGACGACGGCGCGCGGAAGCTGGCCGGCACGGCGGGCGCGGACAGCGCGGCGGCGGGCTCGGACCTGCGGCTGGTGAGCTACGGGACTGATGCGGGCGCGAGTTACCGCGTCACCGACGTGCGGCCCAGCGGGATGACCGTCAGCCTGGTCATCACGCCCGGCCCCGGCACCCGGGCCGCCGCGGCCGGGCCGGTCACGGTCCGGCTCGCGGTCCCCGGCGCGCACAACGCGCTGAATGCCGCCGCCGCCTTCGCCCTGTGCGCGGAGCTCGGCTGGGCGCCGGACCAGGTCGCCGCCGGCCTGGCCGCCTACGCCGGCGCGCGACGGCGGCTGGAACTCAAGGGCGAGGCCGACGGCGTGCTGGTCCTGGACAGCTATGCCCATCACCCGACCGAGCTGGCCGCTGACCTGGCCGCGGCCCGCGACATTACCCCTGGCGGGCGGGTGATTGCGCTGTTCCAGCCGCACCTGTTCAGCCGCACCCGGATCTTCGCCGCGCAGTTCGGCGCGGCCCTGGGCCGCGCTGATGAGGTCATCGTGCTGGATATCTATGCCGCCCGCGAGGATCCCGAGCCCGGCGTGACCGGGCAGCTGGTGGCGGACGCCGTGCCCGGCGGCGCCGCGCAGTTCCTGCCCGCCCGCGACGCCGCCCCGGCCGTGGTGGCCGGCCTGGCCAAGCCGGGCGACGTGGTGCTGACGATGGGCGCCGGTGACGTCACCGCGCTCGGCCCGCTGATCGTGGCCGCACTCCGCGAGCGGGCCGGCGAGCCCGGTGCTGCTGATCCAGGGGCTGCTGCTGCCGGGCCGGCAGGCCAGGCATGACCGGCCCGGCGGCGCCCGGTACCAGCCCGGCGGAAGCGGGCGCCAGCCCGGTCACCGTCCCCGGCGCGGCCGCGGCCCGGCCGTCCCGTGGCCCCGGCCGGCGCCGCGGCGATCCGTGGCGCACGGGGTTCGTGCTGGTCCTGGCCCTGGCCATCATCGTGGGGGCGGCCTGGGCGCTGCTCGGCTCCAGCCTGCTGGTCGTCCGCAACGTCCAGGTCGACGGCAGTCACAAGGTAGCCGCGGCCCGGATCCGTGCCGCGGCGGCCATCCGGCCGGGCACGCCGATGGCCCGGCTGGACTCCGGCGCAGTGGCCCGGCGGGTCGAGCAGATTCCCCAGGTGCGGTCGGCCCGGGTCAGCCGGTCCTGGCCGGACACCGTCGTCATCACCGTGCAAGCCCGCAGGCCGGCGCTGGCGGTGCGCGACGCGGGCCAGTTCGAGCTGGTGGATGTGGACGGCGTGGTGGTCGCTACCGTGGCCAGCCGCCCGGCCGGGATGCCGGTGCTGCGCCAGCCGCCCTTCCAGCTGCGCGGCAGCACCGTGGTCCGGACTGCGGTGCTCGTGCTCAATCACCTGCCCGCCGGGATCCGCGGCCGGGTCACGTCGGTCAGCGCCGATCCGCTGACCGACGCGGTGACCCTCCGGCTGCGCGGCGGGATCACGGTGGCCTGGGGTGGTCCTGGCCGGTCGGCGGCCAAGGCGCGTGAACTGCAGGCGCTGATGCGCACCCACTCGCGCCATTTCGACGTCAGCTCGCCGCAGGTGGCGGTGACCTCGTGACCGCGATCACGGCAGGCCGGGCGCGCCCGGACGCTGGCCGGGGGCGGTACATCCGGCGCGGCCGGGCAGGTTTCGGTCACCCCCCGGGCGGATTGCCGCCGCCGCGCCGCGACACGCCGGGCACGTTGGCCTCGGGTTAGTTGACCTCAGGTAGCGCGCAACCCTACTGTCCCTATCAGTCCGCAGCTTGACATAACTCTAAATCTCAAGTTGAGAGTGAGAGTTTGGCCGTGCCGGAATCCGCGGAGTCTGCCCGGCCGATGGGGGCAAGGGTTGGCGAACTCAGCAGCAGGAGTTAGCCGGGCTCGGCAGGAAGACTGGCCATAGCCCGCAATCGCGGATACGTGGCACAGCGAACGAGCGGAAAGGGTTCCTCCTCGTGGCAGCACCGCAGAACTACTTGGCGGTCATCAAGGTCGTCGGTATCGGCGGGGGCGGCGTCAATGCCGTGAACCGGATGATCGAAGAGGGACTCAGGGGCGTTGAGTTCATAGCGATCAACACTGATGCGCAGGCTCTGCTGATGAGCGACGCCGATGTCAAGCTCGACGTCGGCCGGGAGCTGACCCGGGGCCTGGGGGCCGGGGCCAACCCCGACATCGGCGCCAAGGCGGCCGAGGATCACCGCGAGGAGATCGAGGAGGTCCTCAAGGGGGCCGACATGGTCTTCGTCACGGCCGGCGAGGGCGGCGGCACCGGCACCGGCGGAGCGCCGGTCGTGGCCAGCGTCGCCCGGTCGCTGGGCGCGCTGACCATCGGCGTCGTGACCCGGCCCTTCGGCTTCGAGGGCAAGCGCCGGGCCACCCAGGCCGACACCGGCATCGAGCGGCTGCGCAGCGAGGTCGACACCCTCATCGTCATCCCCAATGACCGGCTGCTGTCTATCTCTGACCGGCATGTCAGCGTCCTGGATGCGTTCAAGTCCGCCGACCAGGTGCTGCTGTCCGGTGTTCAGGGCATCACCGACCTGATCACCACGCCCGGCCTGATCAACCTCGACTTCGCTGACGTCAAGTCGGTCATGTCCGGAGCCGGCTCAGCGCTGATGGGCATCGGCTCGGCGCGCGGCGATGACCGCTCGGTGGCGGCCGCGGAGATGGCTATCTCCAGCCCGCTGCTGGAGGCCAGCATCGACGGCGCGCACGGCGTGCTGCTGTCCATCCAGGGCGGCTCGGACCTGGGCCTGTTCGAGATCAACGAGGCGGCCCAGCTGGTCTCCAACTCGGCTGCCCCCGAAGCCAACATCATCTTCGGCGCGGTCATCGACGACGCGCTGGGCGACGAGGTCCGGGTCACGGTCATCGCGGCCGGCTTCGACGAGACGTCGGATAGCCAGGGCCGGCCGGGCCACACCAGTGCCGGCGGCAACTCCTTCGGCAGCACCGCGTCGGTGTCGTCGTCCTGGCGCGCCCCGGCTCCGGCTGCCCCGGCAGCGCCCGCCGCCCCGGCGGCGCGGCCCGAGCCCCCGGCGACGCCGCTCGCCGCGCCGGTCAGCCCGGACACCGCCGCGATGCCGGCGAGCGCCGAGCCCGGGACCGTCAAGCACGACCCGAGCGGGGCGTCGACGACCCGCGAGCCGGCGTCCGGCAGGGACGGGCCGGCTGCACCGGGCCCGGCCAGGCTGGACGGCGTCCCGGCGCCGCGCCCGGCCGACTCCCCGGCCAGCGCCGACAAGCCCGCGGCGGGGACTGCGCGCCCCGCCGACCCGACGCCGGCCCGGCTCGGCGATTCATCACCCGGCACCAGGCGGCGTTCTGTGGTGTTCGAGGAAGACGACGAGCTGGATGTCCCCGACTTCCTGAAGTAGAGCTGCCAGCCGGCAAATCGGCGGGGTGCCCCCGGGGCGCCCCGCCGATTTGCTGTGCTGCCCCTGTGGGTGCTGCGCCGCTCGCCGGCGGGTCGCCGGTGCGGCGCCTTCCCTCGCCGATCGTGCCGGTGCCAGCCGTGTGCTCCTCAGTCCGGGCACCGCCGGCTCACCGGCGCCCGGCGGGGCGCGTCATGATGGCGGGATGAGCGATGATCACGGCCGGGCGGGCGGTCACGACGACGACCGCCGCCAGGTACTGCGGGAGAGCCTGGCGGCACTGCGGGAGCGCATCGACGCGGCATGCGCCGCGGCCGGGCGGCCAGCCGGCGATGCGGCGCTCATCGCCGTGACTAAGACCTTCCCCCTGTCGGACGTCGTGCTGCTCAGTGAGCTGGGGATCACCGACGTGGGCGAGAACCGGGACCAGGAGGCGGCACCCAAGGCGGCTGAGGCCGCGGCCCTGGGGCTGCCGCTCACCTGGCATTTCGTCGGCCAGCTCCAGGTCAACAAGGCGGCCAGCGTAGCTAGCTACGCCGATGTGGTGCACTCGGCGGACCGGCCGCGCCTGATCACCGCGCTGGGCCGCCGCGCGGTTGCCGCCGGCCGTGAGCTGACCTGCCTGGTGCAGGTCAGCCTGGACAGCTCGGCGGGCCGCGGCGGCGCGCAGCCGGGTGCGGTGGCGGGCCTGGCCGACGCCATCGCCGCCGAGCCGGGGCTGGCCCTCGGCGGCGTGATGGCGGTGGCGCCGCTGGGCGAGCCCGCGCGGCCGGCGTTCGCCCGGCTCCGTGAGGTGTCGGAAAAGGTGCGCTCGGCGCATCCGGCCGCTGTGGCGATATCAGCGGGCATGAGCGGTGACCTGGAGGACGCGATCGCGGAGGGCGCGACACTCGTGCGCATCGGTACGGCGTTGCTCGGTGGCCGGCAAGCCTTCGTCAGGTAATGTCCGACCAAGCGTGGCAGGCCGCGGTGTGAGCGGAGCCGCTCAGCGGGCATTGACGGAGGAAGAAGATGGCCAGCGCGATGCGCAAGATGGCGGTCTATCTCGGCCTGGTAGAGGACGACCACCGCTACGAAGACCCCTACCAGGACGACTACGGCACCGACGAGGAGTACGACGAGTACGGTGCCGAGCTGGTCGCTCAGGATGGGCCGGCCGATGCCTACGGGTTCGGTGAGACTGCGCGCCCGCCTGGCGAGCGCCCGGTCCAGACCACCGACCTGGCCCGGATCACGACCTTGCATCCCCGCACGTACAATGAAGCCCGTACGATCGGAGAGCATTTCCGCGAAGGCACTCCGGTGATCATGAACCTCACCGAGATGGTCGATAGTGACGCAAAGCGACTGGTTGACTTCTCGGCGGGGCTGATCTTCGGGCTGCGCGGGAGCATCGAGCGCGTCACCAACAAGGTGTTCCTGCTGTCCCCGGCCAACGTCGAGGTGGCGGCCGAGGACAAGGCGCGGATTGCGGAGCGCGGCTTCTTCAACCAGAGCTAGCCGCTACCAGGCAAGACACGACGCGGCGGGGGCCGGCCTGCGGGCCGGCCGGCAGCAGCGAGCAGGGCAGGGACGTGGACATAGTCAAGCTTGTGGCGTTCTATGTGCTCTCGGTGTACCTGCTGCTGCTGATCGGCAGGCTGATTCTCAGCTGGGTCCAGGCTTACGCGCGTGACTGGCACCCGCGCGGCGTCATCCTGGTCATCGCCGAGGCGGTCTACTCGGCTACTGATCCGCCACTGAGATTGCTAAGGCGCTACATTCCCTCCCTCCGTCTCGGTACTGTGGCTCTTGACCTCAGCTTCATGCTGCTGTTCCTGGTGGTGCTCGTGCTCTGGCAGGTCGTGCAGTAAATGAAGTGTTGTAGCGTCCATAGGGGACCACGCTCCAAGGAGACGAGATGCCACTGACGCCCGCGGATGTGCGGAACAAGCAGTTCAGCACGACCAGGCTCAGGCCCGGCTATGACGAAGAGGAAGTGGATGCTTTCCTCGACGAGGTAGAGGCGGAACTCGACCGGTTGATCCAGGACAACGAGGAGCTTCGGGCCAAGCTCGCGGAAGTCCTGCGCGGCGGGAAGGCGCCCGTGTCGGCGGCTCTGAACGCTCCGCACGTCGAGCCGGTGCCGGAGCTGATGGCTCCTGAGCCACCTCGCCACGAGCCTGAGCGCCGGCCGGAGCCGGTGATGATGGGCGGGATGAAGCCGGTCGAGGACAACATGGACACGGCTGCCCGCGTCCTGGCCCTCGCCCAGCAGACCGCCGACCAGGCGATCGCCGACGCCCGCCGCGAGGCCGACGAGACGCTGGGGCGCGCTCGCCGCGAGGCGGACGACATCCTGACCAAGGCGCGCCGCCAGTCCGAGCAGATCACGAGTGATGCCCGGGCCCGCGCCGAGAGCCTCGAGCGGGATGCGCAGGAGCGCCACCGTCAGGCCATGGGCTCGCTGGTGCAGTCGCGCGAGGAGCTTGAGCGACGGGTCGACGACCTGCGTGCCTTCGAGCGCGAGTACCGCAGCAGGCTCAAGGCGTACCTGGAGGGCCAGCTCCGCGACCTGGAAGCAGGTGCAGCGGATAGCGGGGTGTTCCCGGCGATCGGCTCTAGCCAGCAGACCAGCGTGCCGGCCGGCATGGGTGTCCGCAACGGCGGCCAGCCGTCCGTGGCGGGGTCCTACGCAGGTGTTCCCGAGCCCGTCGCGCACAACGGCTCTGGCTTCCACCCGTCGGACACGGGCCAGCACGACCGTCGCTAGTCGCGAGCGCGATGGCGGGAGTCCCGTACGCGTCGCTAGCTAGTGGAGCCTGTCGGTGATCCGGTTCAGCGCCATCCTGTCGGTCGTCATCATGGCGATCGCCCTGCTGGCCGCAGGAGCGGTATCCGGCAGTCTCCTGCTGGTCTACCTGGCCATCGGCGTCGCGGCACTGGCCCTGCTCCTGCTGATCGCAGGCGTGGTCATCTGGCGCGAGGAGGTCTTCGGGGGAGTGGTCGCGAGCGGTCAGGACAGCCGCGGCGACCTCGTCACCGGGAAGCTGGACCGCGAAGCGGTCTCGTCACCTGAGCAAGAGGCAGTACGTGAGCTGCCCGTCGGCGCAGACGCTGACGGGCAGCTTGCTGCGTCCGGGGCCGGCCGGTCCCGGATCGCGAGCGAGTCGGCGGCCAGCCGGTCGTCCGCATCGCGGAAACCGGCGGCTGAGTCGTCAGCGTCCGGGTCCGCGGTCTCAGGGTCGGTCGGCCATCGGCCGGGCAGCCGGGCGGGCACCCCGTCTCGGTCCGCCCGGGTAGGCGCCGGCGCGGCGCGTGGCGGACGGCGGCCCGGCTCCGGCAGCGACCTCGATGGGCCGTCTGACCGCGGTGACCGCGGGTTCTCCGGCAACCGGGATGAGCGGCGGCGGGCCAGTCGCCGGGCTGATCATGGTGACCGCCGCAGCGACGGCCGGCCCGACGACGGCACGGTGCCCGCCGCCCGGCCAGCGACCGAGCCCCGGCCCGGCACCAAGCCTGCGGCGGCCGACGCGCAAGCCCCTGACGCGCAGAGTCCGGATACGCGTACCCCGGACACCCGGAAGGCTCGGCCGCCCTGGGAGATCGAGCCGGGCCGCGACCGGGGCAGGTCCCGTGCTGATCAGGACCGTCCCGGCCAGGCGCGTGCCGATCAGGCCAGCAAGCCCGCTCAGGCCGGAGAGCCTGGCCCGTCCGGGAAGCCGGACGAGGCCGGGAAGCCCGCTCAGGCCGGGAAGCCAGAGCGGGCCGGCAAGCCCACTGAGGCCGGGAAGCCAGCCGCTCCCGGGAAGGCACAGCAGGCCGGGAAGCCGGCCGCTGGCGGGAAGGCAGAGCAGGCCGGAAAGGCAGCCGCGACAGGGCCGGAGCGGCCCGCCGCCAGCACTGCCCCGGCCGCCCCGGCGCGGCCCGTCGGCCCGCCGAGTGTGGATGAGCTCCTGCGCCGGGTCAGCCGGGACCTGACTCCGGACGCCGTTTCTCCCGATGCTGCCGCCGGCTCAGCTGGCGAGTCCGGAGCCGGTCAGGCGGAGGCTAGCGAGTCCTCACGGGACCGTGCCGCTGCCCGTGACGGCGACGGCGGCCGTGACGGCGATGCCGCCCGTGACGACGATGCCAGGCGTGACCGTAAGTCCGGGCGCGATCGTGAGACCGCGGCGGAGCGGGAGCCAGCGCAACGCCCGGCCGCGGCCTCGGCGTCATCACGATCAGCCAAGCCGGCTAACGCTGCGACGACGGCCGCCGTCAGCGCAGCCGGCTCCAGCGCCGCACCGGTCAGCACCGGCTCGGCCGGCCCGGACCCGGCGAGCACCAAACCCGGCGGCACCGACTCGGCGAGCACCGGTCTACCCAGCAGCGGCTCAGCGAGCGCTGCCCCGGCCACTACCGACTCGGCCACTACCGACTCGGCCACTACCGAATCGGCCAGCACCGAATCGGCCAGCACGGAGAACCCGGCCGCGGCCGGGCCGCCCGCTGTGGCCGCCGCAGCAGCAGCCGGGGCGGACGCTCCGGTCAGCGTGGTTCCCGGGATCGGCCGGTACCACCTCGCTGACTGCATCCTGATCAGGTTCCTCGGCGCCGACGACCTTGAGGTCACGACCAGGCATGAGGCCGAGGCCGCGGGCTGCGTGCCCTGCAAGGCGTGCCGCCCGGACAACGCGACGTAGCCCCCGGGGCAAGCGCAGCTGCCAGCAAGCTCGCGCTGGCGCCGGTCAGGCGCTGCAGGCCGCTGACCGGCCGGCCGGGGCCTCAGGCTCGCTGGATCCAGAAGGTGAGGCCGAGATCGGCGTCGGCGTGCTCGCGTCCCCGATCGTCGGCTGGGCCGCCCGGGTCGCCCGCAGGGGCACCCGGGTCGCCGGCCGGGGCGCTCGCAGCGTCGGCCGGGGCGCTCGCAGGATCGGCCGGGGCGCTCGCCGGGCCACCCGGGTCGCCGGCGGCGCTGCCGGGACCGGCGGCAGCGTCGGCCGTGCCGCTCGCGCCGGGGCCGTAGCTGGTCGCCAGCACGTCGGCGCTGACCAGCGAGGCATGGTCGGTCAGGGCCCGGGCCAGTTCGGCATCCGCCGTGACCCAGCGCAGCGTGATCTGGTCGGTCACGGCCAGGCCGTCGCCCTTGCGTGCTTCCTGAACCAGCCGGATGAACTGGCGGGCCAGGCCCTCGCGGCGCAGCTCGGGGGTGATAGCGGTCGCCAGGGCCACCGTCTCGCCGTCGCTGGCCGATACCGCCCAGCCCGCTCGCGGTGTCTGGGTGATGGTGACCTCCTCGGGCGACAGCCGCACCAGTCCGCCAGGGCCGGCTCCGGTCACGCCCGCGACCGCCACCTCGGCTGCGCCGGCCGGGCCGAGCGCGGTGGCCAGCGCGGCCGGGTCGGCCGCATGGATCGCGGCCGCGACGAGCGGGGTGTCCTTGCCGAACCGCCGGCCCAGCGCCCGGAAATTGGGCCGGGCCGTGTAGCTGACCAGATCGCTGCCGACGCCATCCAGCGGCTCCAGCACGCGGACATTGAGCTCATCGGCGACCAGGTCCCGGAGCTCGGGCGGCAGGGCGGCATACCCGGCGGCGCCGATGAGCGCGCGGGCCAGCGGCTGGCGGACCGGCAGGGCCTCGCTGGCCCGGGCCGCGCGGCCGAGCTCGACCAGCCGCCGGGCCAGCGCCATCTGGCTGGCCAGTTCCGCGTCGATCAGGCTCGGGTCGGCGGCCGGCCAGGCCGCGAGATGCACCGACTCCGGCGTACCTGGCGTCCCGGCCTGCAGGACCCCCCACAGGTAGTCCGTCAGGAACGGCGTGACCGGAGCCAGCAGCCGCGTCAGCGTCTCCAGCGCGGTGTGCAGTGTCGCGAACGCGGCGGCTCCGGCGGGCGTGCCAGGACCGTCCCGCAGCCGCCGCCGCGACCGGCGCAGATACCAGTTAGACAGGTCGTCGATGAAGCCGGCGAGGCGGCGCCCGGCCGCCGCGGAGTCGAACCCCTCCAGCGCGGTGGTGGCATCGGCCACCACCGCGTTCAGCTCACTGAGCAGCCACCGGTCCAGCGCCGGCCGGCTGGCCGGCGGCGGTGCGCCGGCCTGCCGCGACGGCGTCCAGGCCGCGCCGCGCGCCGCGCCCGCGTTGGCGTAGCGAACCAGGAACGACGCTGTGTTCCAGTAGGTCAGCAGCACCTTGCGGACGATCTCCTCCAGCGCCGCGGGGCCGATCTTTCGGGTCGCCCACGGAGAGCCCGAGGCGAAGAAGAACCAGCGCACCGCGTCGGCGCCGTGCGCCTCCAGCAGCGGCAGCGGCTCCAGCACGTTGCCCAGGTGCTTGCTCATCTTGCGGCCGCGGGTGTCCGCGATCAGCCCCAGGCACACCACGTTCTCGTAAGCCGAGCGCCCGAGCACCAGCGTGCCCACGGCCATCAGCGAGTAGAACCAGCCCCGGGTCTGGTCGATGGCCTCGCAGATGAACTGCGCCGGGTAAGACCGCTCGAACTCGGCCTCGTTCCGCAGCGGTGCCCCGAACTGCGCGAACGGCATCGAGCCGGAGTCGTACCAGACGTCGATCACCTCGGGCACCCGCCGGGCCTGCCCGGCGCAGTCCGGGCAGCTGATGACCACGTCATCGACGAACGGCCGGTGCGGGTCCAGCCCGGTCAGGTCGGCGCCGGCCAGCTCCGACAGCTCGGCCAGCGAGCCGACGCAGGTCACGTGCCCGGACGGGCACTGCCACAGCGGCAGCGGCGTTCCCCAGTACCGGGTCCGGGACAGCGCCCAGTCAACGTTGCCGCGCAGCCACTCGCCGTACCGGCCGTCCCGGATGGACGGCGGCTGCCAGCTGGTCTGCGCGTTCTGCGCCAGCAGCCGGTCGCGGATCGCTGTGGTGCGGATGAACCACGACGGCATGGCGTAATACAGCAGCGGGGTGCCGCACCGCCAGCAGTGCGGGTAGCTGTGCTCATGCGGCTGGGACCGGAACAGCAGGTCCCGGTCGGCCAGGTCGCTGATCAGCCGCTGGTCGGCGGCCTTGAAGAACAGCCCGCCGATCAGCGGGAGGCCCTCGCTGAACCGCCCGTCGGGCCGCACCGGGTTCACCACCGGCAGGCCATGCTCGCGGCCGGCCGCCAGATCGTCAGCACCGAACGCGGGCGCGATGTGCACCAGGCCGGTGCCGTCCTGGGTGGTCACGAACCCGGCGGTGATCACCCGGTGCGCGCCGGGCACCTCGACCAGGTCAAACGGCGGCTGGTAGGTGGCCCCGGCCAGCTCGCGGCCGCGCAGCCGGGTGGTGACGTGCCAGCCCTCGCCCAGCACCCGGGCGACGAGGTTGTCGGCCACCACCACCCGGTCGCCGTGACCCGAACGCCGGGCCACCGCGTACAGCGCGTCGGGGTGGACGGCGACCGCGGTGTTGGACACCAGCGTCCATGGCGTCGTCGTCCACACCAGCAGGTCGGCGCCGCGCAGCTCGGGCCGTCCGCCCGGCGGCAGGTCGCGCAGCGGGAACCGGACGATCGCCGACGGGTCAGTCACCGTCCGGTACACGTCGGGCTGGCCCATCTCGTGGTCGGACAGCGGCGTGCCGCAGCGCGGGCAGTACGGGCTGATCCGGTGGTCGCGGACCAGCAGTCCCTGGCCGTAGATCTGCTTCAGCGACCACCAGACCGACTCGATGTAGGCCGGGTCCATGGTGCGGTAGGCCGTCGACAGGTCGATCCAGTAGCCCATCCGGCGGGTCAGCTCGGCGAAGGCGTCCACGTGCCGCAGCACCGACTCCCGGCACCGGGCGTTGAACGCGGCAATGCCGTAGGCCTCGATGTCCTGCTTGGCGGTGAGCCCGAGCTCCTTCTCCACGGCGACCTCGACCGGCAGGCCGTGGCAGTCCCAGCCCGCCCGCCGCGGGACGTGGAAGCCCTGCATGGTCTTGAAGCGGGGGAACGCGTCCTTGAACACGCGCGCCTCGATGTGGTGCACGCCGGGCATGCCGTTGGCGGTCGGCGGACCTTCGTAGAAGATCCACCGCTGGCCGCCCGCCGTCTGCTCCAGCGAGCGCTGAAAGATCTTGCCGTCGGCCCAGCGGCGCAGGATCTCGCGCTCGATCGCGGGCAGATCCGCGCTGCCCGGCAGGTCCGGGAAGGGCATGCCCGGCATGGTCAGTGGCCTCCGCGGTGTCGTGCGCTCAGCGGCCCGCCCGCGCCGCTTCGGGGTGGCCCTGACGACGGCCGGCCCCGCTGCGCCGGGCGAGCGTTCAGGATAACGGAGATGGCATTTCGCTCCCCGCTGATTTTCCGCCCGCCCGGAGCCGCCGCCCCGCTCCCGGCGGCCTGCGGACGCCCGCCGCGGGCCGCCTGCCGGGCGTGGCGCCGCCCGGCATCAGCGGATATTCCGGGTGCAGCTGGCTATCTCGCGCCACGAGCCGCCCGCACCGCCCTGCCGGGCCGGGCGGGTGCCCGCTGGCCGGCGCAGCGGTCGCCGGCAGGTATGTTTGCGGACGGCCACGGTCAGCACTTATCCTCCGGTGACTGCCCAGCTTTCAAGATCATCTTCGAGTGCCGAGGGAGGCCGGATATGACTGCTGCCGCGCAATCAGGAGCTGCCGCCCTTCCGGTCCGCCGGGGCGAGAAGCGCTGGACCGCGGCCGAGCTGACGGCGGTGCGCGATCAGCTCGCGGCCGAGGCAGCCGGGCTGCTGTCCGACATTGACCGGGCCGAGTCCGACATCGCCAGCCGGCTGACCGACGCCATTGGTGATGCCGGCGATGACCAGGCCGATGCCGGCGCCAAGACTTTCGAGCGGGAGCAAGAGCTCGCGCTGACCCATAACGCCCGCGAGCTGCTGGCCCAGACCGAGCACGCACTGGAGCGCATCGAGGCCGGGACCTTCGGCACCTGCGAGTCCTGCGGCGAGCCGATCGGCAAGGCCCGGCTGCAGGCCTTCCCGCGGGCGGTACTGTGCGTCAGCTGCAAGCAGCGCGAGGAACGTCACTGACCAGACCCGTGAGACGACGACGGATCGGGATCCTGGCCGCCACGGCGGTGACCGTGCTGGCCCTCGACATCATCTCCAAGGTCGCGGTCGTGGCGAACCTGTCGGACCGGTCCCCGGTCCGGCTGCTGGGCGGCCTGCTGACCCTGCTGGTCTCCCGCAACCCCGGCGCCGCGTTCAGCATCGGCACCTCGATGACGCTGGTGTTCTCCGCCATTGCCGTCGGCGTGATCGTGCTCATCCTGCGTACCTCGCGCCGCATCCGGGCCATTCCGTGGGCGCTGACGCTGGGCCTGCTGCTGGGCGGCGCCACCGGCAACCTCCTGGACCGGATCTTCCGCTCGCCCGGGCTGTTCCGCGGCTACGTCGTGGACTGGATCCAGCTGCCGCACTGGCCGGTGTTCAACCTGGCCGACTCCGCGATCGTCTGCGGCGGCGTGCTGGCCGTCCTGCTGTCGGCCCGCGGCATCCGCCTCGACGGGGAGCGCGTCACCCAGGGCCCCGTTACGAGAAACGCGATCCCGGCCGCGCCCGGCGAGACAGCCGGGCCGCCGCAAGAGATCACCAGTAACGAAACGGCCCCCGCCAGTCCGGCTGACCGGGCCGGCCACCCGCCCGCGGCGGAAGCCCGGCCCGCGGCCGGGCCGCCGGCGAGCAGCGGATGAACGCCGGGGCGCCGCGCCGCGTGCCGGTCCCGGACGGCCTGGACGGCGAGCGCCTGGATGCCGCGCTGGCCCGGATGTTCGGGCTGTCGCGGGCCCGCGCCGCCGAGCTCATCGGCGCGGGCGACGTGCTGGTCGGCGGCCGGCCCGCGGCCAAGTCCGACCGGGTTCCGGCGGGGGAGTGGCTGGAGGTGACCCTGCCGCCGCCGCCCGCGCCGCCCGCCGCCCGGCCGGAGCCAGTGCCGGGGATGGCCATCGTCTACGAGGACGCCGACATCGTCGTCGTCGACAAGCCCGTCGGCGTGGCCGCGCACCCGACCCCCGGCTGGACCGGCCCCACCGTGCTGCAGGGCCTGCTCGCGGCCGGGCACACGCTGGCCACCAGCGGCGCCGCCGAGCGGCAGGGCATCGTGCACCGGCTGGACGCTAATACCACCGGGCTGATGGTGGTGGCCAAGAGCGAGCGTGCCTACAGCCTGCTCAAGCAGGCCTTCCGCGACCGCGAGGTGGACAAGCGCTACCACGCGCTGGTCCAGGGCCACCCCGACCCGCTGCGCGGCACCATCGACGCGCCGATCGCCCGGCACCCGGCCTCCGGGGACGGCCGGTTCGCGGTCATCGCCGACGGGCGGCCGTCGGTCACCCACTACGACACGCTGGAGGCGTTCCGGGCCGCCAGCCTGCTGCAGATCCGGCTGGAGACCGGGCGGACGCACCAGATCCGGGTGCACATGTCAGCCGTCCGGCATCCGGTCGCCGGGGACCGCCTGTACGGGGCCGACCCGGTGCTGGCCGCCCGGCTCGGGCTGACCCGGCAGTGGCTGCACGCGATGGCGCTGAGCTTCGCGCATCCGGCTGACGGGCGGCGGGTGGAGTTCACCAGCAGCTACCCGGCCGACCTGGCCCGCGCGCTCGACGTGCTAGCCGCCGAGTCCTGAGCCCGGTGCCAGCGGCGGGTATCCGGTGTAGTTCTCGGCCAGCGACGCCGCCGCGGCCCGCGAGGACGTGACATAGCGCAGCTGGGACAGCTGCAGCTGCGCCTCCATGGCGTCGGCTCCCGGCGTGGCGTGCAGCATCGAGGTCATCCACCAGGAGAAGTGGGTGGACCGCCAGACCCGGCTCAGGCAGGTTGCTGAGTAGGCATCGGCCGGCGCGGCATCGCCGTCCCCGAGCAGCGCGCCCAGGGCGTCGGCCAGCACCGTGACGTCGGCCAGGGCCAGGTTGAGGCCCTTGGCGCCGGTCGGCGGCACGATGTGCGCCGCGTCGCCGGCCAGGAACAGCCGCCCGTAGCGCATCGGCTCGCTGACGTAGCTGCGCATCGGCGTGACGCTCTTCTCCAGCACCGGGCCCTCCTTGAGGTCCCAGCCCGGCAGCCCCAGCCGCGCCTGCAGCTCGGCCCAGATCCGGTCGTCGGGCCAGTCCGCCACGCCGGTGCCCGGCAGCACCTGCAGGTACAGCCGGCTCAGCTGCGGGCTGCGCAGGCTGTGCAGGGCGAAGCCGCGCGGGTGATAGGCGTAGATGAGCTCGTCGCTGGACGGGGCGACCCGGGCCAGGATGCCCAGCCAGGCGTAGGGGTACTCGCGCTCCCACACGGACTGCCGGGCGGCCGGGATGGCGGGCCGGCAGATCCCGTGGAAGCCGTCGCAGCCGGCGATCACGTCGCAGGTGATCTCGCGCCGCTGCCCGCCGGCCGTGGTGTAGCTCAGCACCGGCGCGTCGGTGTCCAGGTCGCGGACGGCGGTATCGGTGACCTCGAACTCGATCGCCGCGCCGGCCGCCAGCCGGGCGGCGATCAGGTCCTTGACCACCTCGGTCTGGGCGTACACGGTGACCGTCCGGCCGCCGGTCAGGTCGCGGAAGTCCAGGCGGCGCCGCTCCCCGCCGAATTGCAGGTAGATGCCGCCGTGCACGAGGCCCTCGGCGTCCAGCCGGGTGCCCAGCCCCGCGGCGCGCAGCAGGTCGGCGCTGCCCTGCTCCAGCACCCCGGCGCGCTGCCGGGCCTCGCAGTACGCCCGGCTGCGCAGCTCGACGACCACCGAGTCGATGCCGCGCCGGGCCAGCAGGTGGGACAGCAGCAGCCCGGCCGGGCCGGCGCCGACGATGCCGACCTGCGTGCGCCGCGGGGCGGTGCTCATCCGCGCCTGCGGCGCCAGCGGCGGGCCGGACCGATCCGCCGGGCCCGCCCTGGCTGGCTCTGCATCCGGACCGCTCCTAGAAGGGGTAAGGCGCGATGTCGCCGCGCACGGTCACCCACCGCGTGTCGGTGAAGGCCT
The DNA here is from genome assembly GCA_036490755.1 of Streptosporangiaceae bacterium. Taxonomy (GTDB): domain Bacteria; phylum Actinomycetota; class Actinomycetes; order Streptosporangiales; family Streptosporangiaceae; genus DASUBV01. The sequence goes on along the minus strand of DASXDJ010000003.1, from coordinate 50,376 downwards.
CCAGGTTCGCGCTGCCGCCGAAGCGGGCGCCGGTGCCTGAGGCCCCCACGCCGCCGAACGGCGCGTTCGGCTCGTCGTCGACGGTCTGCTCGTTGATGTGCACGATCCCGGTCGGGATGCGCCTGGCCAGGTCCAGGCCGCGCATCACGTCGCGGGTCAGGATGCCCAGCGACAGGCCGTACTCGCTGTCGGCGGCCAGCCTGGCCGCGTCGTCGGCGCTGGTGAACCGGATCACCGGGGCAACCGGGCCGAACACCTCCTCGGCGTAGGCCGGCATGGCGGGCGCAACGTCGGCCAGCACGGTGGGCTGGTAGAAGAGGTTCTCGTAACTGCCGCCCGCGGCCAGCCGGGCGCCCGCCTCGATGGTCCCGGTGACCATGGCGTGGATCTTGTCGCGCTGCCGCTCATCGATGACCGGGCCCAGCGCCACCTGGGCCGTCGCCGGGTCGCCGACCGGCAGGTGCTCGGCCTTGCCGGCCAGCAGGCTCACGTAGTCGTCGTAGACGGCCTCGTGCACCAGGTGCCGGCCGGTGGTCATGCAGATCTGGCCCTGGTGCAGGAACGAGCCCCAGGCGCCGGCCGAGGCCGCCTTGTCCAGGTCGGCGTCGTCCAGGATGATCAGCGCGGAGTTGCCGCCCAGCTCCAGGTGCACGCGCTTGAGGTGGCGGGCGGCCAGCTCGCCGACCCGGCGGCCGGCCGCGGTGGAGCCGGTGAAGGAGATGATCCGCACGGCCGGCTCGGTGATCAGCGCCTCGCCGGCGTCCACGCCGCCCGGCAGCACGTGCAGCAGGCCCTCGGGCAGGCCGGCTTCCTCGAAGACCCGGGCCAGCACCACGCCGCCGCACACGGCCGTGCGCGGGTCCGGCTTGAGGATCACCGCGTTGCCCAGGGCCAGCGCGGGCGCCACCGAGCGGACGGCCAGGATCTGCGGGAAATTGAACGGCGAGATCACCCCGACGACCCCGGCCGGCACGCGCTCGACGTAGCTCAGCCGCGGCTGCTCGCTGGGGATGATCTCGCCGGTGGCCCGGTTGGGCAGCGTTGCCGCCTCGAAGATCTCCTCGGTGGCGACATGCGTCTCGAACTGCGCGGCAGGCGGGATCTTGCCGCCCTCGCGGATGCTCCAGCTCTCGATCTCCGCCGCGTTGGCCTGCCAGATCCCGGCGGCCTTGCGCAGGATGGCGGCGCGCTGGGTGTGCGGGGTAGCCGCCCAGGCGGGCTGGGCCGCGGCGGCCAGCTGGGCCGCCCGGGCCACCTCGGCGGGCCCGGCGATCCCGGTCCGGCCGAGCTCGCCGCCCGTGGCGGGCTCGGTGACTGCCGCCTCGGCGCCGGCGGCGATCCAGCCGCCGGAGTAGACCTTGCCCCGCCAGGTTGCCTCATCGAGAAATGCCACTGAGCGCTCCTTGGTCAGCGTCCCCCGGCCGGCGATGCCGGCTGCCGGGCGGGCGGCTTGCCGTGCTGGTGCAGGTCGTCCTGCGGCTTACCGGCCGGGTCGCCTGGCGGCTCGGTGTGCGCAGTTCGAACATAGGTTCTTTGCGCGAACTTACTGAAATGTAGTCATCCCCTCCGGCAGTGTCAACGCGTGCCCGGCCCCGTGCGCCCGGCCCGGATGTCGGTGCCGGCGGATACTGTGAATCCGGCATGAGCACAGCAGGGACAGGCGCCGGGCAGGCAGGCATGACCAGCGGGGCGGGCCCCGCCGGCGGGACGCGGCGCGGGCCGGACGGGTCGTTCGTCCACCTGCACGTCCACTCCGAGTACTCCATGCTGGACGGCGCCGCGCGGCTGCGGGACCTCATCGCCGCCTGCCAGCGAGCGGGCATGCCCGCCGTCGCGGTTACCGACCACGGCAACGTGCACGGCGCCTACGAGTTCTACCGGCAGGCCACCGCGGCCGGGATCAAGCCGGTGATCGGCATGGAGGCCTACCTGGCCCCGGGCCCGCGCGGGGACCGGCGGCCGGTCCGCTGGGGATCGCCGGCGCAGGCGGCCGACGACGTGGGCGGCGCCGGCGCCTACACCCACCTGACCCTGCTGGCGGAGACCACTGAGGGCCTGCACAACCTGTTCCGGCTGTCCTCGCGGGCCTGGCTGGAGGGCTACTTCCGCAAGCCGCGCCTGGACCACGACCTGCTCGCCGAGCATGCCCGCGGCCTCATCGCCACCACCGGCTGCCCTGGCGGGGAGGTGCAGACGCGGCTGCGGCTCGGCCAGGACCGGCAGGCGCTGGCGGCCGCGGCCCGGCTGCGCGACATTTTCGGCCCGGACAACGTGTTCATCGAGGTCATGCAGCACGGCCTGCCGGTCGAGCAGCGGGCCACCGCGGGCCTGCGGCGGATCTCGGGCGAGCTGGCGCTGCCGCTGGTCGTCACCAACGACGCGCACTACACCAGCCGCGCGGACGCCGGGCCGCATGAGGCGCTGCTGTGCGTGCAGACGGCCACCACCCTGGCCGACCCCGGCCGGTTCCGGTTCGAGGGCAGCGGCTACTACCTGCGCAGCCCGCAGGAGATGCGCGCGCTGGCCGGCGACAGCCGGGCCGCCGCCGGGGGCTGGACCGGGCCGGAATGGCAGGCCGGCTGCGACGCGACGCTGCTCATCGCCGAGCGCGCTGACGTCCGCTTCGCCCGGCGCAGCCTGCTGCCCAGCTTCCCGCTGCCGCCCGGCCAGTCCGCGGCGGGACTGCTGCGCGAGCAGGTCGAGGCCGGCCTGGAGCAGCACTACCCCGGCGGCCCGGACGCTGAGCGCCGTCGCCGGGCCGAGTATGAGCTCGGCATCATTGAGGCCGCCGGGTTCTGCTCCTACTTCCTGGTGGTCGCCGACCTGATCAGCTGGGCCCGCGAGCACGGCGTGCGGGTCGGCCCGGGCCGCGGCTCGGCCGCGGGCTCCCTGATCGCCTACGTGCTGGGCATCACCGGCCTGGACCCGGTCAGCCACGGCCTGGTCTTCGAGCGGTTCCTGAACCCCGAGCGGACCTCGATGCCCGACATCGACATCGACTTCGATGAGCGCGGCCGGGGCGATGTGATCCGCTACGTCACCGGCAAGTACGGCGACGACCGGGTGGCGCAGATCATCACCTTCGGCACCATCAAGGCCAAGGCCGCGGTGAAGGACTCGGCCCGGGTGCTCGGCTTCCCGTACTCGGTGGGCGACCGGATCACCAAGGTGATCCCGCCGCCGGTGCTGGGCCGGGACATGCCGCTGTCGGCCGTGTTCGACAGCGCGCATCCCCGGTACGGCGAGGCGGGCGAGGTCCGCGCCCTGTACAAGGCCGAGCCGCCGGTGCGCCAGGTCATCGATACCGCGCGCGGGCTGGAAGGGCTGATCCGCCAGGCCGGCGTGCACGCGGCCGGGGTGATCATGAGCAGCGAGCCGCTGCTGGATCACATCCCGGTGTGGCGGCGCGAGGCCGACGGCGCGGTGATCACCCAGTTCGACTACCCGGCCTGCGAGGACCTGGGCCTGCTGAAGATGGACTTCCTGGGCCTGCGCAACCTGACCGTGCTGTCCGACGCCGTCGCCGGAGTCGCCGCCAACCGGGGCGTCCAGCTCACCCTCGAAGACCTGCCGCTGGATGATCCCGCCGCCTACCGCCTGCTGGCCCGCGGCGACAGCCTCGGGGTGTTCCAGATGGACGGGGGCCCGGTGCGGGCGCTGCTGCGGGCCATGCGGCCCGACAGCTTCACTGACGTCATGGCCGTGCTCGCGCTGTACCGGCCGGGGCCGATGGGCGCCAACGCGCACAACGAGTACGCCGACCGCAAGAACGGCCGCAAGCCGGTCGTGCCCCTGCACCCGGAACTGGCCGGGGCGCTGGAGCCCATCCTCGGCCAGACCTACGGGCTGATTGTCTACCAGGAGCAGGTCATGGCCATCGCCCAGCAGCTGGCCGGGTACACGGCCGGCCGTGCTGACCTGCTGCGCCGGGCGATGGGCAAGAAGAAGAAGGAGATCCTGGACGCCGAGTACGAGCCGTTCGCGGCCGGGCTGGCGGCCGCGGGCTTCTCAGCCGGCGCCACCCGGGCCCTGTGGGACACCCTGATCCCGTTCGCCGACTACGCCTTCACCAAGGCCCACGCCGCCGCCTACGGCCTGGTCTCGTACTGGACCGCCTACCTCAAGGCCAGTTACCCCGCTGAGTACATGGCCGCGCTGCTGACCTCAGTGTCCGGGGATCCGGACCGCTCCGCCCTGTACCTCAACGAGTGCCGCCGGATGCGGATCCGGGTGCTGACCCCGGACGTGAACGCGTCAGCGGCGGTGTTCACGGCGGCGGGCGAGGACATCCGCTTCGGCCTGGCTGCCGTGCGCAACGTCGGCGCCGGGGTGGTGGCGGCCATCACCGCGGCCCGCGACAGCGCCGGGGCGTTCACCAGCTTCGCTGATTTCCTGCGCAAGGTGCCGGCCAGCGTCTGCAACAAGCGGGTGATCGAGTCGCTGATCAAGGCCGGCGCATTCGACTCGCTCGGCCACCCGAGGCGCGGCCTGATGCTGATCCACGAGCAGGCCGTCGACTCGGTCATCGACGTCAAGCGCAACGAGGCATTCGGCCAGGACTCCCTGTTCGGCGACGCCGACAGCGCCTCGGCCTTCGAGGTCCCGGTACCGGCCGGGGAGTGGCCCAAGCCCGCGGTGCTGGCCTTCGAGCGGGAGATGCTCGGGCTGTACGTGTCAGATCATCCGCTGCTGGGCCGCGAGCAGGCGCTGGCCGCGGTCACCGACTGCACCGTGGCCGAGCTGGTCGGCTCCGCGCCGCACCCGCCCGCCGACGGCCACCGGGTCATCGCCGACGGGCAGGTCGTCACCGTGGGCGGGATCTTGTCCGGTGTCCGCCGCAAGGTCACCCGGCAGGGCCTGGCCTGGGCCTCGGCGACGCTGGAGGACCTGGCCGGAGCGGTCGAGGTGCTGGTCTTCCCGAGCGCTTATGAGCAGTTCGGCGCCAGGCTGGCCGAGGATGCCATCGTGCTGATCCGGGGCCGGCTGGACCGCCGCGAGGACATCCCGCAGCTGGTGGCGATGGACGTCCGCGAGCCGGTCCTCGAGCCGGGCCATCGGGCCGCGCCGCCGGGGGACGACGCTGCGCCGGACCGGGCGCGACGTGGTCCAGGAGGCGGCCCGGACCACGTCGCGGCTCGCGGGTAGGGCCCGGCGTCAGGCGTCGCGGCGCTTGAGCAGGTAGACCGCCACGCCCAGGAGCACCGCGGCCCAGATGCACAGCACGCCGAAGCCCTGCCAGGGCGACAGCAGGTCGTCGGCGTGCCGGTGGGCCTGCCCGATCAGGGTCCCGGCCTGCGCGGGCAGGTAGGCGTTGATGTGCTTGCCCACGGTGCCCGGCAGCAGCCCGGTCAGGATGGGCACCACCAGGATCACGCCGATGACGGTGCTGATCGCGCCCGCGGTATGCCGGATGATCGCGCCGATGGCCAGCGCGAGCAGCGCCACGACCGTCAGGTACAGCCCCGAGCCGATAACGGCCCTGGTCACGTTCGGGTCGCCCAGGGACACCGGCGCGTGCGCGTGCAGGATCGCCGAGCCGGTCAGGAAGGCGGCGAAGCACACGATCTCGGCCGCCACCAGGATCAGCACGGCGAAGACCGCAGCCTTGGCGGCCAGCATCGGTATCCGGCGCGGCACCGCCAGCAGCGAGGACCGGATGACCCCGGTGGAGTACTCGGTGGTGATCAGCAGCGCGCCCAGCACGCAGATGGTCAGCTGGCCCAGCCCCAGGCCCGCGCCCATGATGAAGTTCACCGGGTCGGCCACGATCGTCGCGTTGCGCGTCGCTGCGTCGTTGCCCGCGTTCCAGTTGGCCTCGGTCAGTGCCGTGAACAGCACGGTAAAGCCGATGCTGACGACCACGAACAAGATCAGCGACCAGACGGTCGAGCGGACGGACCGGATCTTCGTCCACTCCGAGAGCATGAGCCGCCCGAAGCCTGCTCGCTTCGGCGGGCTGGTCTCCGGGGCCGTGACGGTGCCAGCCGGACTGGCCTGCGCGGCGGTCACCGGGCGCTCCTGCCGGGAGCGCCGGCCGGGCTGCCCGCGCTCGCCGGGTATGGGCTGCCCGGCGGAGCACCGCCTGGCGGTGCGCCCGCCGGGCCGGGCCCGCCGGGCTGCGGCCCGGTTCCCGGCCCGCCGCCGTGCTGCCCGAACTCCAGGCTTCCCGCGGTCAGTTCCATGAATGCTTCCTCCAGCGAGGCCAGCTGCGGGCTCAGCTCATGCAGCACGACCGAGCCCGACGCGGCCAGCTCGCCGATCCGCGGCGCGGGCATGCCGGTGACCAGCAGCACCGGGGCGCCGCCGTCGCCGGCGGCCTGGCCGGCACTGGCCTGGCCGCCCTCGGCCGTGATCAGCTCGGTCAGCCGGGCCGGGTCCGGGGTGCGCACCCGGACCGCCTGCTCGGAGCTGCGGGCAATTACCTCAGCGGTGGTGGCGTCGGCGATCAGCTGGCCGCGGCCGATGACGATGAGGTGGTCAGCGGTGACGGCCATCTCGTTCATCAGGTGGCTGGAGACCAGGATCGTCTTGCCCTGGCCGGCCAGGTACTTCATCAGGTTCCTGATCCACAGCACGCCCTCGGGGTCCAGCCCGTTGACCGGCTCGTCCAGCAGCAGCACCCGCGGCTCACCGAGCATGGCCGCCGCGATGCCCAGCCGCTGGCTCATGCCCAGCGAGAACGTCCCCGCCCGCTTGCCGGCCACCTCGCTGAGCCCGACCAGGTCGAGCACCTCATCCGCCCGGCTGGCGGGCAGCCCCTGGGACTGGGCCAGGAACAGCAGGTGGTTGCGGGCGCTGCGGCCGCTGTGCACGGACTTGGCCTCCAGCAGGGCACCGACGGTGCGCAGCGGGCTGGGCAGGTCCGCGTAGCGCTTGCCGTCAATGGTGGCCGTGCCGCTCTGCGGCCGGTCCAGGCCCAGGATCAGCCGCATGGTGGTGGACTTCCCGGCGCCATTCGGGCCGAGGAAACCGGTCACCAGCCCCGGCTGGACGGTGAACGACAAGTGATCTACGGCTAGCTTTCCCCCGTAGCTCTTCGTCAGGTCGCGAGCTTCGATCATTGATCTCCCCGTAACGCCAGCAAAGGTATGGACAAATCGGCCCCCCGCATTGTCCAAACTAGCAAGACCAGGGGGCCACTCGTGACTGGTGCGGCCGGGCCCGGTGGCGTGTTGTGGCCAGCCGGTCACCGCATGGCGGGCCTTGTCACGTACGCTGCTGCGAAGAATGGCCGATTCCCGACTGCCCCCGACCCAGCCGCCCGGCGGCCCCGCCGCTATGGCCTGGCGCCCCGCAGCCGCGCTAGCACCGCGTGCCTGGCTGATCACGCTCGCCATCGTGACGGGCAGCGCACTGCTGGGGATCATCGGCGGCCTGCTGTGGTCCGCGATCGCCCCGCAGGCCCTGTTCATGGTGGCCAGCCACGGCGTGGCTTACGTCGTCAACCCCGAGACCAGCGCGTTTATCGCCGCTGACGGCTATTTCAGCTTCATCGCGATCGGCGGCGGAATCGTGATCGGCCTGGTCGCCTACCTGACCGGAGTGCGCCGCTTCGGCCCGCTCCCGGCCGCGGGCGCCCTGATCGGCGCCACGGCGGCGGCCTTCCTGGCCGACTGGGCCGGCAGCAACGTTGGCCTGGATGACTTCCGGCACCGGCTGGCTGCTGCCCGGCCGGGTGCCCTGCTGCGCCAGCCCGCGCAGCTGGGCGCGCATGGCGCCCTGGCCTTCTGGCCGCTGGCCGCCGGGGCCGTGGTCGGCGGGATCGAGCTGCTCCTGACCATGCGCGAGCGGCGCCAGCAGGCCGCGTCGGCGGGCCTGGCCGGCGGGCCGGGGACTGCCCCGCCGGCCAGCGCGCCAGCGGCCAGCGCGCCAGCGGCGGCGGCGGACGGATTCCCGACGTCAGGCCCGTACTCTGACGCCGGCCCGCACTCCGTCGCCGGCCCGTACCACCTCGACGGCCAGCAGCCCGACAGCCGTCCTCTGGACAGCCGTCATCTGGACGGCCAGTCGTTCGGCAGTCAGCCCTTCGGCGGCCAGTCCCAGGACGGCCGCCCGCGGGACGGACAGCCGCTGGGCGGTCAGTCCTTCGACGGGCAGCCGTTCGACGGGCAGTCCTTCGACGGGCAGTCCTTCGGAGGGCGGGCCGTTGACGGCCAGCCCGCCGATGGCCAGTCTTTCGACAGCCCGGCCGGCTGGCGGCCGGCCGGCCCCGCGCCGGACGCGCCCGACAGTTAGCCGCGCGCGGCCCGGACTACCGCGGGCGGCTCGCCGGCCCCGACCGCCATGGCGGCACCGACGATCCCGGCGTCGTTGAGCATCTTGGCCGGGACGACCTCGGCCCGCAGGCTGGTCAGCAGCGGCAGGAACTTCTCGGACTTCTTGCTGACCCCGCCGCCGAGGATGATGAGGCTGGGGGACAGCAGCGCCTCCATGTGCTCCAGGTACTCATCCACCCGGCCGGCCCACTTGCCCCAGCTGAGGTCGTGCTCCTCGCGGACGAGCTCCGAGGCGCGCTTCTCGGCGTCCTTGCCGCGGATCTCGATGTGGCCGAACTCGGTGTTGGGGACCAGCTCGCCGTCGATGAACAGCGCGCTGCCGATGCCGGTGCCCAGGGTCAGCAGCAGCACCGTGCCGCGGTGCCCGACGCCGGCGCCGAAGCGCATCTCGGCGATCCCGGCCGCGTCCGCGTCATTGACCACTGTCACCGGCAGGCCGGTGGCCTGGCCGAAGCGGTCCTGCGCGTTGACCCCGATCCAGTCCGGGTCCAGATTGGCCGCGGTGCGGATCTCACCGCTGGTCACGACGCCAGGGAAGGTAATGCCGACCGGGCCTTTCCAGTTGAAGCCCTGGACCAGCTCGTGCACGACGTCGATGACGGCGTCGGGCTGGGCCGGGTGCGGCGTGGCCAGCTTCTGCCGCGGCGCGGCTAGCTTGCCGGCCAGCAGGTCAACGGGAGCGCCCTTGATCCCGGTGCCCCCGATGTCGATTCCGAGTACCTGTGCCATCTGGCCTCCCGCGCTGCCGCTTGTCTCCGGTAGTCGTGCCCGGTGGTCGTGTGCCCGGCGATCTGATCTCTATGCCCGGTGCGCCCGGGGAATAGTAGTGACTCACCTGAGCCTAAGCCGGCAGCGGGCCGGCCGGGCTAGTTACCCCCGGCCGGCCCCGCGGCCCGGCCGTACCTGAGGAGCCCGGCGATGAGCACTGCTAGTCCTTTTGACCTTTCTGGCCGGAACGCGGTCGTGACCGGCCTGTCCCGCGGCATCGGGCAGGCCATCGCGGTCGCGCTGGCCCGGCAGGGCGCCGACGTCGCCGGCATCTACGCGCCCGGCGGCGAGGACGGCGCGGCGCAGACCGCGGCGCTGATCGAGGCTGCCGGCCGGCGGGCGGTGGTGAGCGCCGGTGACACCGGGCGCCAGGCCGATGTCGAGGAACTGGCCGCGGCCTGCGAGCAGGAGCTCGGCAGTATCGACATCTGGGTCAACAATGCCGCCGGCCTGCGGGTCCAGCCATTCCTGGACATCAGCGCCGAGGACTGGCACGGCCTGCTGGCGGCCAATCTGCACGGCTACTTCTACGGCTGCCAGGCGGCTGCCCGGGCGATGACCCGGCAGGGCCGCGGCGGCGCCATCGTCAACATCAGCTCGGCCTCCGACATCCTCGTGGTGGGAAACCTGGCCGCCTACATCACCGCCAAGGGCGCCGTCGTCGCGCTGACCAAGACGCTGGCGGTCGAGCTGGCCGGGCAGGGCATCCGGGTGAACGCGATCGCGCCCGGTGCCATCGAGACCCCGCTGAACACCCGGGCGTGGGACGAGACGGTCCGGCGCACCTACCGTGAGCGCACCCCGCTGGGACGGATCGGCCAGCCCGAGGAGATCGCCGACGTGGTGGCCTTCGCCGTCTCCGACGCCGCCCGCTACCTCACCGGCCAGGAGATCGCCGTCGACGGCGGGCTGACCATCAACGGCAGCGTCGGCCACCGGCCGTCGCAAAGCGGATAACAGCAACTGGCCCGGCCGGCTAGTTTCCCGGGCCGCCGGCCAGCTAGTGACCCAGGCCGTCGGCCGGCCAGTTGTCCAGGCCGCCGGGCGGCGCCCGGGCCGCCGGCCGGCCAGTTACCCCGGCCGGCGGCCGGCGCCCAGGCCGCCGGCTACCCCGGCCGGCTACGGCGCGCTGGGCGTGGCGAGCCTGCCGGGGATGGCCGGCCGCCGGGCGCGGCCTGCCGCCTAGCCGCGCCCGCCGGGCAGGGCGCGGACCAGGACGTCCAGCACCGGGGCAGCCGGCTCCGGGTCCCGGGTTCGGCCGACCCTGTGCCAGCCCCAGTCGCGGGCGGCTCGCTGCGCGGCGTTCGCGGCAGGCAGCACCGCGGCGGCGGCGCGGTCCTCGCGCCGCCGCGACAGGATCAGGTCGTGCAGGTCCTGGCCGATGCCCTGGCGGCGCCACGCGGCGCGGACGGCCAGCTCGGCCAGCTGGAAGGTCCGGCCGGGCCGCTCGGTGGTGATCTCGGCCGGCAGCGGCGCGGTGAGGTCACGCCAGAATGACGTCGACGGCCGCAGCGGCACGCCCAGCGCGAAGCCGACCAGGAAGCCGCCGTGCCGGGCCTCGGCCAGCGCGAAGCCCGGCTGACGCTGCTGCACGGTCAGCCGTCCGGCGAACTGCGCGGTTTCCTGCTCGCCGCGGTGGTAAGGCGCCGCGGCGTAGACCTCGGCGGCCAGCTCCTGCAACTCGCCGGCATGCTGGACGGCCGCGGGCCGGGCGAGCAGCTCGAGCGTGATCTCCGGGGCCGGCACCGGCCGCGCTAGTCCACGTGCCGGGCAGCGCCCTGGTCAGCCGACATGGCCATCGCCGCGTAGGCGCGCAGGGCCGCGCTGACCGGGCGGTCGCGGCCAGCGGGCTGCCAGCCGGCCGCATCGCGGGCGGCGCGCCGCCGGGCCAGCACGTCGTCGCCGACGGCCAGCTGGAGCAGCCGGGCCGGGATGTCGATCTCGATGAGGTCGCCGTCCTCGACCAGGCCGATCAGGCCGCCGGCGGCGGCCTCGGGGGACATGTGCCCGATGGACAGGCCGGTGGTCCCGCCGGAGAACCGGCCGTCGGTGATCAGCGCGCAGGCCTGGCCGAGACCGCGGCCCTTGAGGAAGCTGGTCGGGTAGAGCATCTCCTGCATGCCCGGGCCGCCGCGCGGGCCCTCGTAGCGGATGACCACGACGTCGCCCGGCTGGATCTTCCCGTTGAGGATCGCCTCGACGGCGTCCTCCTGGCTCTCCGACACCCGGGCCGGGCCGCGGAAGGTCAGCAGCTCTTCCGGGACGCCCGCGGTCTTCACGATGGCGCCGTCCGGGGCGAGGTTGCCGTGCAGCACGGCCAGCCCGCCGTCGGCGCTGTAGGGGGTGGCGACGGCCCGGATGCAGCCGGCCGCGCTGTCGGTGTCCAGGGTGTCCCAGGTCGAGGCGGAGGAGAACGCCCGGGTGGTGCGCACCCCGCCCGGCGCAGCCGAGAACAGCTCGCGGGCATGCGGGGCGGCGCTGCCGCCGCGGATATCCCACTGGGCCAGCCACTGCTCCAGGCTGGCGGCGTGCACCGCGTGCACGCCGCGGTCCAGCAGCCCGGCCCGGTTCAGCTCACCCAGGATGGCCGGGATGCCGCCGGCCCGGTGCACGTCCTCCATGTGGTAGTCGGAGCTGGGCGCCACCTTGCAGATGCACGGGGTCGCCCGGCTCAGCTCGTCGATCGCGTCCTGATCGAAGTCGACCTCGCCCTCGCGGGCGGCGGCGAGCAGGTGCAGCACCGTGTTGGTGGACCCGCCCATGGCGATGTCCATGCGCATCGCGTTGCTGAACGCGGCCCGGCTGGCCACGTTGCGCGGCAGCACGCCCGCGTCATCCTTGTCGTACCAGCGACGGCACAGGTCCACGATCAGCTCGCCGGCCCGCAGGAACAGCTCGCGGCGCACGACGCTGGTGGCCAGCGTGCTGCCGTTGCCCGGCAGCGACAGCCCGAGCGCCTCGGTCAGGCAGTTCATCGAGTTGGCCGTGAACATGCCCGAGCACGACCCGCAGGTCGGGCAGGCCGACCGCTCGATGGCGCTCAGCTGGTCGTCGCTGACCGACGGGTCGGCGGACGCGGTCATCGCGTCGATCAGGTCCAGCCCGGTCTTGGCCACGCCGTCGGTGACGACGGCCTTGCCCGCCTCCATCGGCCCGCCGCTGACGAACACGGTCGGGATATTCAGCCGCATGGCCGCGATGAGCATGCCGGGCGTGATCTTGTCGCAGTTGCTGATGCACACCAGCGCGTCCGCCTGGTGGGCCTGCACCATGTACTCCACCGAGTCGGCGATCAGCTCCCGGCTGGGCAGGCTGTAGAGCATGCCGCCGTGCCCCATCGCGATGCCGTCATCGACGGCGATGGTGTTGAACTCCCGGCCTACCCCGCCGGCCTCGGCCACCGCGCCGGCCACCAGCGCGCCCATGTCGCGCAGGTGCACGTGGCCCGGCACGAACTGGGTGAAGCTGTTGGCGATCGCCACGATCGGCTTGCCGAAGTCCTGATCGGTCATGCCGGTCGCCCGCCACAGGGCGCGGGCGCCCGCCATGTTACGGCCGTGCGTAGATGTCCGCGAGCGCAAAGCAGGCACCGGGGCCTCCAGGTCATCTGTAGTTCCTGCAGTCAGAAGGGCAGTGGCGGGCGACGCTGCCCGCGGGGCGCCGGCCGGCCATCGGCCCCGGCCGGGCGCCAGGCGCCCCTGCGTGCTCCGACGATACTCGGATCCGGCCGCCCGGCTGCGCCTGCCCGTCAGCGGAGGCGGCCAGCGGTCCGCCACCCTCCGGCCGGTGTCCGCTATGACCCAGTTAACGAGGTGCCGGGTCACGCGGTCCCTAGTTAACTACTGACCATGACTGCCGAACATGAGCCGGGCGCCGCACCGCGGCCGGCCCTCGGGCCCTGCCCGGTCCTGCCCGAGCCGGCCAAGACCCTGTCCGCCCCGGCGGAACTACTCGCGGGCTACCTCGACTTCTACCGGTCCGAGGTGCTGCGGAAGCTGGACGGCCTGAGCGAGGCCGAGCTGCGGTCCAGCCGGCTGCCGACGGGCTGGACCCCGCTGCAGCTGCTCAAGCACCTCGCCTACATGGAGCGGCGCTGGCTGCAGTGGAGCTTCGCCGGGGAGGACATCCCGGAGCCGTTCGGCGACCGCGGGCCCGGCGACCGCAGCCCGGCGGAGCCGTGGCTGGTCGCCGAGGATGAGACGGTGACGCAGATCCGGGCGTTCTACGACGCGCAGAGCGCGCGCTCCCGCGAGATCGCGGGCGCCGCGCAGCTCAGCGACCGGGCCGTGCCAGCCCCGCGCTTCGCCGGCAGCGTCCCGTCGCTGAGCTGGATCCTGTTCCACGTGCTGCAGGAGTACGCCCGGCACGCCGGCCACCTGGACATCGTCCGCGAGCTCGCCGACGGCCAGGCCGACAACGACTAGCGCGCGACCGCATCCGCCTGCCGCAGCCAGGCGGGCGCCCTGGCCGCGGCGGTCAGGCGTCTCATCGGGGCTCCTGCTCGCCGTGCTGTCAGTCCGCCAGGGTTGACTGGGCGTGCACACCCTCAACCGAGGAACAGGACCGATGACCAAGCTCACGATCGCCTGCCTGGACATGGCCGGCACCACCGTCGCTGACGGCGGCACCGTGCTGGCCGCCTTCACCGCCGCGGCGGCCGACGCCGGGCTGGTGCCGGGCGGGCCGGGCTACGACGAGGCGCTCGCCATCGTGCACGCCACCATGGGCCAGTCCAAGATCGAGGTGTTCCGCCGCATCCTGGGCGATGAGGACCGGGCGCAGCGGGCCAGCCGGGTCTTCGAGGCCAGCTACGCCGGGGCCCTCCGCGATGGCCTGGTCGCCCCGCTGCCCGGCGCCGCCGAGACCATCACCGCGCTGCGCGCGGCCGGCATCCAGGTGTGCCTGACCACCGGTTTCTCGCCGGCCACCCGGGATGCCCTGCTGGACGCACTGGCCTGGCGGCCGCTGATCGACCTGGCCCTGTCGCCGGCCGATGCGGGCCGCGGGCGGCCCTGGCCGGACCTGCCGCTGACCGCGCTGCTGCGGCTGGGCGGCGGCGCGGTCAGCGAGCTGGTAGTCGCCGGTGACACGCCCAGCGACGTGGAGTCGGGCCTGCGGGCCGGGGCGGGCGTGACCGCCGGGGTACTGACCGGCTCGGCCAGCCGGGACGATCTGGAGAAGGCCGGGACGCCGCACATCCTCGACTCGGTCTCCGGCCTGCTGCCCCTCCTGGGCCTGGGCTCGGCCCGGCACCACGACTGACCGCCGGCAGCGCTGGAGCCGGCCGACCAGACGCTGCGCGACATCCGCTGCGCACCGGCGGGTTGCCGAGCGGCGGCCGCTCATGCAAGGTGAGTGATCGGCACGCGCGCTGCGTTCGCGGCGTACCGGGCCAGGGGGCCGGGCCTGCTGCTCGGGCTTGCCGCTGCCTGCAGGAGGGTCATGCCGAGTCACGCGCGCGGACCAGGTCGCCCGGTCGGGCTCCGCGATGTCGCGCGGCTGGCGGGGGTGTCGGTGGCGACCGCCAGCCTGGCGCTCAACGAGCAGCCGGGCGTGGCCGCCGCCACCCGCAGCCGCATCATCGCCGCCGCCGGGCAGCTCGGGTATCACGCCAACCCGCAGGCGCAGGCCCTGCGCACCGGGCGCAGCTCCACTTACGGCCTGGTGGTGCGCAACTTCGCCAACCCTTTCTTCCTGGAGGTGCTGAGCGGCGCGCAGGAGGTCGCGGCCGAGTCGGGCACCACGCTGCTGGTGCTGGACTCGCTGTACTCGCCGGAGCGCGAGCGCGAGCATGTCCGGGAGATGGCCGCGCAGCGGCTGGCGGGGCTGGCCATCGCCTCGGTCGGCACCGGGGAGTCGATCCGGCTGTGGCAGGACGCCCGGCCCGGCGCGCCGGTAGTGGCGCTGAACTCAGCCGCGGACGGGATGGCAGGTGTCTGCCGGGTCCGGCCCGACGACGCCAGAGCGGTCGAGCTGCCGATGCGCCGGCTGGCTGAGCTCGGCCACGTCCGCGTCGGGTTCCTGACGGCGCCCCGGGCGCTGATGGCCGACCCCGACCGGCTGCGGCACTTCCGGCGGCTGGCCGCCGGGCTCAGCCTGGACCCGGTGGTCCTGCACTCGCCACTGACCATGGCCGATGTCCAGCAGGCCGCCGCGAAGGTCCTGACGCAGCCGTCCCCGCCGACCGCGATCATCACCAACTCCGACTACACCGCGCACGGCGTCTACAAGGCCGCCCGCGAGCTGGGCCTCCCGGTCGGGCCGGGCGTGTCGGTCATCGGCCACGACGACCTGCCGACGTCCGAGCTGCTCGACCCGCCGCTGGCGACGGTCCGGATGGACCTGCGCGACATGGGGCGGGCCATGATGGCGCGGCTGCTGGGACAGGTCCCGCCTGACGATTACATCGCACCGGTTGACCTGGTGGAGCGAGCCTCGCTGGCGCCCCGCTAACCCCTCCGGACCAGCCACTTCACCTGCCCAGATGAACGGCGGGATAGCCAGGGGCGTCAACTTCGTAACGTCTCTTGACACCCCTGCGAGGGGTGCGTCAGCATACCGATGCTAAACGTTTTAGGCATTTGACCATAATGCTGGGCCCATGGGGGGTTTGCAGCTGGTGCCGCCGCTCCGGCGTCAGTTGTCTTTCCGACTTCACGGCGTAGGCAAATGCGTGGGGAAGCCAACAGGAGGCATTCACGTGAGATCGCCACATCGGTTCGCGCTCGTGGGCCTGACGGCCCTGGCGCTGCTAGGAGCCGGCTGCTCCGCTAGTTCCGGCTCGTCGTCCAAGTGGGGCACGGCAACGTCGGCGGCCAGCGGCGGCGGGATGAACGCGCTCGTCTCCGCGGCCAAGAAAGAGGGCACCCTGAATGTCATTGCCCTCCCGCCAACCTGGGCGAACTACGGCAACATCATCAAGGCCTTCGAAAAGAAGTACGGAATTAAGGTCGTTTCGGCCAACCCGGAAGGCAGCAGCCAGGACGAGGTGAACGCGGTCAAGTCCGAGAAGGGCACGGCCAAGGCACCCGATGTCATGGACGTCGGCATGGCGGTGGCGCTGGTGAGCACCCAGCTGTTCGCCCCGTACCAGGTGTCCACCTGGAGCGCCATCCCGGCGGCGCAGAAGGACACCAAGGGCCTGTGGACCCAGGACTACGGCGGCTACATGTCGGTCGGGTACAACTCGCAGAAGTTCGGCACGGTCACCTCGCTGAGCCAGCTGCTCGGCCCCAAGTTCAAGAACGCGGTGGCGCTGAACGGCAACCCGACCGAGGCCAACGCCGCGCTCAGCGGCGTGATGATGGCCAGCCTGGCCGAGGGCGGCAGCGCCGGCAGCATCAACCAGGGCGTGAGCTGGTTCCACAAGCTCAAGCAGGCCGGCAACTTCTCCCCGGTGCAGGCGACCGCCGCCACGATCAAGGCGGGCACCACGCCGGTCGTCATCAACTGGGACTACCTGAACACGGCCAGTGTCGTGGGCCAGGGCGCCAACTGGAAGGTCTTCGTCCCGGCTAACGCCACCCTGGGCGGCTACTACGCGCAGGCCATCAACAAGGACGCGCCGCACCCGGCCGCCGCCCGGCTGTGGGAGGAGTTCCTGTTCTCCCAGGCCGCCACCGGCGGGCAGAACCTGTGGCTGCAGGGCGGCGCCCGGCCGGTCGAGCAGACCGCGATGACCAGCAACGGCAGCCTCGACAAGACCGCGGCGGCCGCGCTGCCGCCGGTCACCGGCACGCCCGTGTTCCTCGACGGCCCCCAGGCCACCGCCGCGGCGACCTACCTGTCGTCGAACTGGGCCCAGGCCGTGAAGTAGCCAGTACGTGGCTGCAGCAGTAACGACTGCGGGTGCCCGGCCCCGGCGGGCCGGGCACCTGTCGTCCCTGTCGTTTATCGGCACGATCCCGTTTCTCGGCTACGTCGGGGTGTTCCTCCTGCTGCCGACCGGGATCGTCATCTGGAACGCGGTCCGCAGCCCGGCCGGGCAGTTCGACCCGGGCGCCCTCAAGCTGCTCGGTAACCCGGCGGTCCGCAGCTACTTCACCGGCTCGATCGAGCTGTGCGCGGTGTCGTCGGTCATCGGGGCCGTGCTGGGCGCGATCCTGGCCTACGCCGTGGCGTCCGGGAATCCGTCCGGCGTGATCCGGCGGCTGTCGCTGGCCGGGTCGGGCGTGCTCGCCCAGTTCGGCGGGGTCACCCTGGCGTTCGCGTTCAACGCCGCCATCGGGCCCAGCAACGGCTTCCTGCTGCACGCGGGCTGGTACTACAACTTCCCGTGGGGCATCGGGCTGATCTACGTCTACTTCGAGGTCCCGCTGATGGTGCTGGTTTTCCTGCCTGCCATCGACGGCCTGAAGATCCAGTGGCGGGAGGCGACCGAGAACCTGGGCGGGTCCACCTACCAGTACTGGCGTCATGTCGGCATCCCGCTGCTCACCCCGGCCTTCATCGGGTCGACGCTGCTGCTGTTCGCCAACGCGCTGTCGGCCTACGCCACCATCCAGGCGTGGGAGAACCAGATCTCCTACACCGTGCCGCAGCAGATTTACATCGCGATCAACAGCGAGGTCGGGCTGGCCTCCAACGAGGGCGACATCCTGGCGCTGGGCATGGTGGTGCTGGTGGCCATCGTCATGACCTTGTACGTCCTGCTGCAGCGAAGGGCGGCGCGATGGCTGCGGTAACCTCCGTCGGCGAGTCGGTCCCGGCCGCGCGGCCCGCGAGCCCGGGCAGCATGCAGGGCAGCCGCCGCCGGAAGCTGAACCTGTTCCGGTACGTGGTGTTCACGCTCTTCGGGCTGTTCTTCCTGCTGCCGCTGGTCGCCATGGTGCGGTTCTCGGTCGAGGGCCAGAAGGCGGGCTCCTGGTCGCTGGCGGCCTGGGGGCAGATCGCCTCGTACCCGGGCCTGCTCAGCGCGATCGAGATCACCCTGGAACTGGCCGTCATCACCTGCCTGGCCGTGCTGGTGCTGCTGCTGCCCACGATGATCTGGATCCGGCTGCGGGTGCAGTGGTTCAGCCGGGCTTTTGAGTTCCTGTGCCTGCTGCCGCTGACGATCCCGGCGATCGTGCTGGTCGTGGGCCTCGGCCCGATCTACAACTGGATCGAGCACTACAACCTGTCCGCCCTCCAGTTGTTCTGGGTGTACGTCATCCTGGCCCTGCCCTACGCCTACCGGGCGCTGGCGACCGGCCTGGAGGCCATGGACGTCAAGACCCTGTCGGAGGCAGCCCGCAGCCTGGGCGCGAACTGGCTCACCGTGATGACCCGGGTGATCGCCCCGAACATGAAGCAGGCCATCCTGAACGCGCTGCTGCTGAGCGCGGCCCTGGTCCTCGGCGAGTTCACCATCGCCGAGATCCTCAACTACATCACCCTGCAGGTCGCCCTGTTCAACATCAGCCGGGCCACCTCGGACGCGCGGGTTTTGTTCTCGACCTCGGCGGCCGCGCTGCTGTTCGCCTTCGCCCTGCTGGTGATCTTGTCCTACGCTGGCCGCCGCCGTTCACGCCGGCGCGGATGAGGGAGACGATGTGACATCCTCGGCTACTGCTACCTACTCGGCGCCAGCCCGGGCCGGGGTCGAGGTCCGGCTCGACGGCCTGCACCGGCGTTACGGGCAGGTCACTGCGCTGGACGGCGTCGACCTGACCCTGCATCCCGGCGAGCTCGTCGCCTTGCTCGGCCCGTCGGGCTGCGGCAAGACCACGACGCTGCGGCTGCTGGCCGGGCTGGAGGATGCCGACGAGGGGCGCATTACCGTCGGCGGCGTCGACATCACCCGGCAGCCGGCCAGCAAGCGCGACATGGGCATGGTGTTCCAGGCCTACTCGCTGTTCCCGCACATGACGGTGCAGCAGAACGTGGCCTTCGGGTTGCGACTGCGCAAGGTCAGCAAGGAGCAGCGGGACGCCCGGGCCCTGGAGATGCTCGAGCTGGTCGGCCTGTCGGCGCAGGCCGGCCGGTACGCCAGCCAGATCTCCGGCGGTCAGCAGCAGCGCGTCGCGCTGGCCCGGGCGCTGGCCATCGAGCCGAAGGTGCTGCTGCTGGACGAGCCGCTGTCGGCGCTGGACGCCAAGGTCCGCGGTCAGCTGCGCGATGAGATCCGCCGGATCCAGCTGGAGGTGGGCATCACGACGCTGTTCGTGACCCACGACCAGGAGGAGGCGCTGGCCATCGCCGACCGGGTGGGCGTGATGCGCGACGGGCAGATCGAGCAGCTCGGGCCGCCGATCGAGGTGTACTCCCGGCCGGGGTCCTCGTTCGTCGCCGAGTTCGTCGGCCTGACCAACCGGCTGCCCGGCCAGGTCAGCGGGGGACAGGTCCTGGTGCAGGGCGTTCAGCTGCCCCTGGTGGACACCGCCACCCCCGACGGGCCGGCCATCGCGCTGGTCCGGCCCGAGGCCGTGACGGTATCGACCGCCGGAACCCGGGACTCCGGACCGCTGGCCGGCACGGTTATCGCCGCCACGTTCCTCGGCGCGACCAGCCGCGTGACGGTCGACCTGGGCGGCACGACGGTCCTGGCTCAGCTGGCCACCGCCGACGCCGCTCAGCTGACCGCGGGCAGCCCGGTGACCCTGACCATCCGCCCCGACCCGGTCCTGGTATCCGCGGACCCGGCCGCCGCGAGCGAGGCGTGAGCGGCGGTCACCCGCCCCTGACCACCCATCGCCGCCTGGAATCGGGCGCGGTCCAGCGGCAGGGGTCGCTGGCGCCCTACCGCTGCCTGCAGTACACCCCGGGCGAGCCGCACCTGGTGCGCGAGGACCTCAGCGCCCGCCCCGCCGACCGGGCGGACGGCCGCCCGGCCGGGCGGTCCCGGCCGCTGCTGAGCCTGGTGCACATCACTGACCTGCAGCTGGCCGACGTCCAGTCGCCGGCCCGGTTCGAGTTCCTCAACCGCTATTACGCCGATGCGCGCTACGCCGAGCTGGTGCCCGTGCAGCGCCCGCAGGAAGCGCTGACGGCGCATGCGGTGGAGGCCACCCTGGCCACCGTCAATACCGCGCTCGGCCCGGCGACCGGCATGGCCGCGCAGCTGGCCGTGACCACCGGGGACGCCATCGACAACACCCAGTGGAACGAGGTCCAGAACTTCCTGGCGCTGTTCGAGGGCGGCCCGGTCCGGCCGAATTCCGGCGGGCCGGCCTACGAGGGCGTGCAGGCGCTGGACTGGCCCGATGACATCTTCTGGAAGCCCGACGGCGACGGCAGCGGCGGCCCGGACATTTTCCGGACGGCGTTCGGCTTCCCGCGCCATCCCGGCCTGCTGGACCGTGCCATGCGCGAGTTCACCGCGACCGGCCTGGCCCTGCCGTGGCTATCGTGCTTCGGCAATCACGAGGCCCTCATCCAGGGCGTCGGGGTGCCCACGCCGGGCCTGGCCGCCGCGCTCACCGGCGCGAGCAAGCCCGCCGGGCTGGCCGGCGGCTTGGACCACGACCGGGCGCTCGAGCTGTTCACCCATCATCCTGAGGCCTACCTGGCCGGCCCGCTGCGGGCCGTCACGGCGGACCCCGGCCGGCGGACCATCACCCGCCGGGAGTTCGTTGCGGCGCACTTCCGCGCCGGCGCGCGCCCGGCCGGCCACGGGTTCACCGAGCGCAACCGCCTCGACGGCACCGCCTATTACGTGCACGACACCCCGGCAGCCCGGTTCATCGCGCTGGACACCAACTGCCTGACCGGGGGCGCCGACGGCTGCCTGGATCACGATCAGGCGCGATGGCTGGAGGACCGGCTGGCCGAGGCGCACTCCGCCTACCGCGCGGCCGACGGGAGCATTGTCCGGGCCGGCCACGACGACCGGCTGGTCGTGCTGTTCTCCCATCACGGCACCGACACCCTGACCAGCGCGCAGGCCAGCCACGCCGGGCCGGGCGGGGAGCCGGCGCTGGACGGCGCCGGGCTGATCGCGCTGCTGCACCGCTTCCCGAACGTCGTGCTGTGGCTGAACGGGCACACCCACCTCAACGCCGTGCGGGCCCGGCCTGCCCCGGCCGCCGCGGGCGGCGGGTTCTGGGAGGTCACCACGTGCGCCGTCATCGACTGGCCGTGCCAGACCCGGCTGGTCGAGCTGATCGACTGCGGCGAGGACCTGTCGGTGGTGTGCACGATGCTGGACCACGACACCCCGGCCCTGGTGACGGACACGCAGACCAGCGCCGAGATCGCCTCGCTGCATCGCGAGCTGGCCGCTAACGTGCCGTTCGCCGGGGCCGGCTCCGGCCGGGCCGGGACCGCGGCCGACCGCAATGTCGACCTGCGGGTCCGCGCGCCGTTCCCGCTGGACCGCCTGCCCGCCGCCTGAGCCGCGCAGGCGAGGCGGCCGCCCGCCGGGGCGGCTAGTGCCGCCAGCCGGGAGCAGCGAGCGCGGCCACGTCCGGGTCGCTGCCTTCCAGCCGGACCCGGGCGCCGCCGGTCCGCCCGAAGGCCCACATCGTCAGCTCGGCGGGCGGCCCGGTGACGGTGACCACCGGCGCGCGGGCCTTGGCCGTGATCCGCAGCGGAGCGTCGCCCTCGTGCCAGGCGTCGACCTCGCGCGCGAACTCCACGCCGACCGGGGCCCGGCGCAGCATCAGCCGGGCCGTCCGCAGCCGCTGCCAGAGCAGATCGGAGACGCCCGGCGGCAGGTCGCGGGGTTCCCAGCCGGGCTGGGCGCGGCGGATGTCCTCGTGATGCACGAAGAACTCGATCCCGTTGCCGCGCTCGTCGGCGCCGGGCAGCGCGAACAGCGACAGCCGGGGCGGGCCGGCGCGGATCAGCTCGACCAGCCGGGGGAAGGAGTTCCGGGAGCTGTACCGGCCCTGCACCCGGCGGGTGTGGCCGGCCAGCGGGCCGCCCAGCACGCCGAGGCCGGCATCCGGGCGGCGCTCCCGCATCACCAGGTGGGCGGCGAGGTCGATCGTCTTCCAGCCCGCGCACAAGGTCGGCTGATCCGGGCCGAGCCTGGTCAGCAGGTCGGCCAGCGCCAGGCGCTCATCTCGGGCAAAGGTCACCCCGAGATCTTAGGTGACGGCGGCCCTCAGCCCCAGGCCCAGTCCGCATCCGGTACCGGCCGGCCGCGGGATTCCGCCTGGCGGCGGGGGAACTCCCGCCACGCGCTAGCGTTCTACCTGGGGCAGCGCGCGTCCGCGCGGGCCCCGGACCCGGTGCAGAAGGAGAACCATGACCACCGCCATGACGGCCGGCGGCCCCGCGCGCGGCCGGGCGCGGCTGCGCGCGCTGTCGCCGCGTCAGGAGCTGACCGCGGTGGTGCTGCTGGGCGCGGCCGGGGCCGGGCTGGTATTCCTGGCCACCCGGCAGGGCTGGGCCCAGGTCCGCACGGATGTGCCCGCCCCGCTACCGGACAGCGTCGTGCGGGTCACCGGGCAGAGCCTGGTGCCGTTCGCCGGCGCGCTGGCCTTCGCCGCGCTGGCCACCCTGGCCGCCGTGCTGGCCACCAGGCGGCTGGCCCGCCGGGTGGCCGGAGGCCTGCTGGCCGCGCTCGGCGCCGGCATCGCGGCCGCCGTGGCCGGCGGCGTCTCGGCCCCGGCGGCGCTGGCTGCCGCCACGAGCAGCACCAGCCCGGCCACGGGGGCCGGCAGCGGGGCCGGCTCGGTGACCGAGGGCAGCACCGCGGGCGGATCAGCGGTGCCGCAGGTAGCCGGGTTCCACCCGCATGCCGTGCTCACGGCCGGCGGCTGGCAGGCCCTGGCGATCACCGGCGCGCTCGCCATCATGGCGGCCGGCGTGCTGATCGCCTGGCGGGCCACGCGGCTGCCGGTGATGTCCGGCCGGTATGACGCTCCCGCCGCTGACCGCCAGCGGCCCGGCCAGCCAGCCATGGCCCGGCCTGCCCGGGCCGGCCAGCCGGAGTCCGGCGCCTCGTGCCAGGCCGCCGCCGGGGGAGACCGCGGGCAGCCGGCCGCGGCCGGCCGCGGTGCCGCCGCCGCGGCCCGCCCGCGGCCGGGCGACTCGGCCAGCATGTGGGAGTCGCTCAGCCGGGGCGAGGACCCGACCTCAGCCAGCCAGCCGGACTGACGGCTGCCCGGCGCCGCTCGGGGTGATCATTTCTGGCCTGCCGCCATTCAGTAACTACTGATTATTCATATTTCCGACAAATACTGCGCCAATTGCGAATAACCCACCGAAACGGCGTCAGAGTGCTACTGTCTGCGCCATTGCGTGCTTGGCAGTTTCCGGGCTGAGCGGGCTCGCGGCGGCTGGCCGGATGGCCCGGCCCGCGCCCGCCACCGGGCAGGGGAACTGGCCAGCGCGGCCGTCGGCGGCGCGCCGGCCCGCGGCCCGGGGATGAGGCAGCATGACTGGTGACGGGCCCGGGCGCCGGGGACGGCTGGCCCTGCTGGCCGTCGCCGCGCTGGTCCTGGCCGGCTGCGCCGGCCCGGCCGCCGCGACGCCCCGCAGGCTGCTGAACATCACGGTCGCGGCGGTGCCGTCGGAGGGCGCGGCGGGCCTGTACGTCGCGCTGGAGGAAGGCATGTTCGCCCGCGCGGGGCTGCACGTGAGCATCCAGACGAGCGTCGCGGCGACCAGCGTCATCCCGGCCATGCTGCACGGCCGCGTGGACGTCGACTACGGCGCCTACACCGCGTATATCGGCGCCGACGCGGCCGGCGCCGCCGACCTGCGGGTCATTGCCCCCGGCTTCTCCCTGGGCCCGCACGTCCAGGAGGTGATCGTCGCCGATCGCAGCCACATCACCAGCATCACCGGTCTCAAGGGCAAGACCATCGCGGTGAATGTTCTCGGCGGCATTTCCGCCGACCTGCTGTACAACACCCTGGCTTCTTATGGCATCACCCCGGCGCAGGTCCATATCGTGGCGGTCCCGTTCCCGCTGATGCCCGCCGCGCTGGACGCCGGCCAGGTCGACGCGATCGAGACCAACGAGCCGTTCGTCACCGAGACGGTCCAGCAGGACAAGGTCGAGGAGCTGGCCGACGTCGACACCGGGCCGAGTATGGGCTTCCCGGTCTCCGGGTACGGCGTGCTGGCGTCCTGGGCCCGGCGCCACCCGCAGGCCGCGGCGGCGTTCACCAGGGTCGTGGAGCGGGGGAACGCGATCGCCGCCACGAACCTGGCCGTGCTGCAGCGGGCAATGGGCACCGTGCTGCACCTGAGCCCGGACGTCAGCGACGTCATGGCCACCGGAATCTTCCCGACGTCCGTGAACCCGGTGCAGTTGCAGCGGGTCGCGAACCTGATGCTGCACTACGGGCAGCTCAGCAAGCCATTCAACGTCCGGCCGATTATCGGCTTCTGACACGGCCGGCACCGGGAGGCGCTGACCGGGGAGGGTCCGGGGGTAGCGGCAGATGAGCCAGCAGCTCACCGCAGCACGACCGGCCGCCGCGGCGGCCGCGGCGCCCGGCGCTGGCGAGGCCGCCCCGGCGGGGCGGCTGGCGCTGCAGAACTGGCGGGTGCCCTGGCGGCTGGTGGCGCTCATCGCCCTGCCGACGGTCACCGCGATGATCTTCGCCGGGCTCCGGGTGGGATCGGCGGCCGATACCGCGGCCAGCTTCGGCCGGGTCGAGCAGCTCGCCGTGCTCGGCCAGCAGGTGACGGGCCTGGCCCAGGCGATGGAGACCGAGTGCGACGCCAGCGCGGCATTCATCGCCGCGGGCCGCCCGGCCAGCGCCGCGGCCGCGCTGCGCCGGCCGTACGCGGCCACCGACGCCCGCGCCGCGCAGGTCACGGCCCTGGCCCGGCAGGTCGGCGCAGGGTTCCCGCACCAGACCCGCGCCGCGGTCGCGGCCGTCCGCGCGCGGATCGGCGACCTGCACGCGCTGCGCAGCTACACCGCGGCCGGGAACGCCCCGCCAGCGGTGGTCGTCGATCACTACTCGCTCGCGCTGACTGACCTGTTCACCCTGGACGATGACGTCGCCCAGGAGGGCGGGAACGCGGCCCTGGTGGCCAGCGTCCGCGCCCTCGGGTCACTGTCCCGGATGAAGGACGCGGCGACCCAGCAGCAGGCCGTGCTGGCTGCTGCCTATACCGCGGGCGGCTTCGCGCCGGGCACCCTGAACGACCTGACCGGCGCCCAGGCGCAGCAGGCCAGCGACCTGGCCTCCTTCATGACCTCGGCCACGCTCGGCCAGAGCCAGGCGCTCAGCAACACGGTGGCCGGGCCGCCGGTCGACCAGGCCCAGGCGATGGAGCAGGCCGCCGTCGTGACCGGCAGCCGCGGCGCCGGGCTGAGCCCGGTCCTGCGCGGGCCGTGGTCGGCCGACATGACCTACACCGTGGCCCGGATGCGGCTGGATGAGCAGCAGCTGGCCGGCTCGGTCGTGACCCAGGCCCGGGCGCTGCACCAGGGCGCCGAGCGCTCGGCCCTGCTCACCGGCCTCGCCGCGCTGGTGGTGCTGGTCATCGTGCTAATGATCACCGTGCTCATCGCCCGGTCCATGGTCCGTCCGCTGCGGACCCTGCGGGCTGGCGCGCTGGAGATCGCCGACCTGCGGCTGCCGGGTGAGGTCGCCCGGCTCAGCGAGCCGGGCTCGGCCGTGCTGCCCCGGCCGCGGGCTGACGTGGAGCCGATCGGGGTGCACTCCACCGATGAGATCGGGCAGGTCGCGCGCGCCTTCGACCGGGTCCACCGCGAGGCGCTGCGGCTGGCCGCCGACGAGGCCGCGCTGCGCAACAGCGTGAGCGCCATGTTCGTCAGCCTGTCGCGGCGCAGCCAGTCGCTGCTGGAGCGGCTGCTGCGCCAGATCGACAGCCTGGAGCTGGGCGAGGACGACCCGGACCGGCTGGCCCAGCTGTTCCGGATGGACCACCTCGCCACCCGGATGCGCCGCAACTCCGAGAACCTGCTGGTGCTGGCCGGGCATGAGACGCCCCGCCGGCCGTCGGCGCCGGTGCCCCTGGTCAACGTGGTCCGCGCGGCGGTGTCGGAGATCGAGCAGTACGACCGGGTCGTGTTCGGCAGCCAGCCGGCCATCGCCATCACGGGCGCCGCCGTCACCGACACTGTTCACCTGCTGGCCGAGCTGCTGGAGAACGCCACCATCTTCTCGGCCCGCGATACCCGGGTCAGCGTGGCGGCCCGGGAGCTGGACGGCGGCGCGGTCGCCATCACGGTGACCGATGACGGGATGGGGATGACCAGCGGGGAGCTGACCGAGGTCAACCAGCGGCTGGCCGACCCGCCCGCCGCTGACGTGGCCGTCTCCCGGCACATGGGACTGTTCGCGGTGGCCCACCTGGCCGCCCGCAACGGCGTCCAGGTCGAGCTGGCGTCCCGGGCCGACGGCGGCACCGTCGCGCAGGTCACCGTCCCGGCCGGGCTAGCAGTCCCGGCGGCCGGGGGCACCGCGCCGGAGGGCAGCCCGGCCGGGCCTGTCCCGCCGGCATTCGTGCTGTCCGCCGGCGGGCCGCTGACGCGGCCGTCGCGGGCCCGTGCCCCGCACGCGCGCCGCCCGGCCGCCGGCCCGGCCGGCCCGGCGGCCATCGGACCGTCCGGCACCGG
This sequence comes from Streptosporangiaceae bacterium, assembly GCA_036490755.1. Taxonomy (GTDB): domain Bacteria; phylum Actinomycetota; class Actinomycetes; order Streptosporangiales; family Streptosporangiaceae; genus DASUBV01. The sequence continues at coordinate 23,856 of DASXDJ010000003.1, read as the reverse complement.
GCCGGCGTCGCGCTGGCCCGGGGCGGGGCCGGACGGCGCTGCGGCCGCGGCACCCGCAGCCGGGCCGCCCGCAGCGTCGCCTGGCTTTGCGGCCGGGCCGCCGGCCTTCGAGGCTGACGCGACGCTGCCGATCTTCGAAGCGGTGGAATCCGACTGGTTCCGCGCGCGCGGCCGCCGGTCGCCGGCGCCGGACCGGCCGCTCGGTCCGGACCACCGGGGCCGCGACGGGTCCGGTCCTGCGGCGGGCCTGCCGCCGGCCGCCGGATTGCCGGGCCCCGCGCAGCCCGTTACTGAGTCTGGTGACAATCCGCCGCCGGCCGCCGCCGGCGCGCTGGCCGGCCGCCCGTGGACCTCGCCCGGCGACGACGGCTGGCGCGCCGCGCAGGCCGTCCTCACGCCGGTCACCGCCGGCCTGACCGAGGCCGGCCTGCCCCGGCGCACGCCGCAGGCCAACCTCGTGCCGGGGTCGGCGGGGCAGCGCGCGGCCCCGCTGGCCCGGCCGGGCCAGGCCGCCGAGCTCGCCCGCGCCCGGCTGGCCGGCTTCCAGCGCGGCTCGCTGCGGGCTCGCGGCGGCACGGTCCCGGCCGCGCGCCCGCCGGACCCGGCGTCATGACCTGCGGCCCGGACCGCGTGCCCGGCACTAGGAGAAGGAGCGTCCGTTGAATGTGGCAAGGGGCCAGTCACGTGACCTCAGCTGGCTGATCACCGACTTCACCGACCGCGTCCCGGATGTGCTGCACGCGGTCGTGGTCTCGGCCGACGGAGTGTGCCTGGCGGCGTCGGACGGCATCTGGCCCGAGCGGCTGGAGCACCTGTCGGCCATCACCGCCGGCCTGGCCAGCCTGGCCCAGGGCAGCACGGGCATCGCCGAGCGCGGGGACATCGTGCAGACGCTAGTGTCCATGGAGCGCGCGGCGTTCGTCATCATGGCCATCAGCGACGGCTCGAGCCTGGCCGCGCTGGCCGGGCCGGACGCCGACCTTGACCAGGTCGCCTACGAGATGACCATTCTCACCGAGCAGGCCGGGACGGTACTGACCCCGCCGCTGCGGCAGGCGGCCGGAACCGAGTAGGGCCCCCGCCTGCCGCCGCCGCGCAGGGGGGTCCGCGAGCGGGCTGCGACGCTCTCGCTACGATTTGGTCGCAAGGCATCCCATCCAAGGGGGCGGCAGAACCGCGTGAGCGTGCTCGACGACATCCTCGAGGATGTGCGCAGCGACCTTGCCGAGCGCCAGCGGCTGATGCCGCTGGACCGGGTGAAAGAGGCGGCGAGCCGCGCAGCGTCGCCCCGGGATGTGCTGGGCGCGCTCGGCGGCGATGAGGTCTCGGTCATCGCCGAGGTCAAGCGGTCCAGCCCGTCCAAGGGGGCGCTGGCCGCGATCGCCGATCCGGCCGGCCTGGCCGCCGACTACGAGGCCGGCGGCGCGCGGGTGATCAGCGTGCTGACCGAGAAGCGGCGCTTCGGCGGCAGCCTGCAGGACCTGGCTGCGGTCCGCGAGGTCGTGAACTGCCCGGTGCTGCGCAAGGACTTCGTGGTCAGCTCCTACCAGCTGTGGGAGGCCCGCGCGCACGGCGCCGACCTGGCCCTGCTGATCGTGGCCGCGCTGACCCAGAACGCCCTGGTGTCCCTGGTGGAGCGAGCCGAGTCGATCGGCCTGGTGCCGCTGGTCGAGGTGCACACCAGCGAGGAGCTGGACCGGGCGCTGGAGGCCGGCGCGAAGATCATCGGCGTCAACGCCCGCAACCTGGCCACCCTGGAAGTCGACCGGACGGTCTTCGCCGAGCTGGCTCCGCGCATCCCCGAGGGCATCATCAAGATTGCCGAGTCCGGGGTCCGCGGCCCGCACGACCTGCTCGCCTACGCGGCGGCCGGCGCCGATGCGGTACTGGTCGGCGAGAGCCTGGTGACCGGCCGTGACCCGCGCACCGCGGTCGCTGACCTGGTCACCGCCGGGCAGCACCCGGCGCTGCGCGGCGACCGCGGCGCCGCCGGGCGGCGCCCCGGATCGCGGTCCGCCGGCCGCCCCGATGACCCCGCCTGCGAACAGGACGACACATGAGCGCACCCGCCAGCCCGGCGCCGGCGGCGCCGGCCGCGGCCGGCGGCCCGGCCTTCGTGCCCGCCGGTCCCGGCCAGCCCGACGCCAGCGGGCACTTCGGCCGGTTCGGCGGGCGGCTGGCGCCGGAGGCGCTGATGGCCGCGCTGGAGGAGCTCACGCTCGCCTACGAGCAGGCCCGGTCCGATCCGGACTTCACCGCTGAGCTGAACGCGCTGCTGACCGGCTACGCTGGCCGGCCGTCGCTGCTGACCGAGGCGCCGCGGTTCTCGGCCGCGGCCGGCTGCCGGGTGTTCCTCAAGCGCGAGGACCTGAACCACACCGGCTCGCACAAGATCAATAACGTACTCGGCCAGGCGCTGCTGGCCAGGCGGATGGGCAAGCCGCGGATCATCGCCGAGACCGGCGCCGGCCAGCACGGCGTGGCCACCGCGACCGCCGCGGCGCTGCTCGGCCTGGAGTGCGTTGTCTACATGGGCGAGGAGGACACCCGGCGGCAGGCGCTGAACGTGGCGCGGATGCGGATGCTGGGAGCGCAGGTCATCCCCGTGGCCACCGGCAGCGCGACGCTCAAGGACGCGATCAACGAGACCTTCCGCGACTGGGTCTCCTCGGTCCAGACCACGCACTACTGCATCGGCTCCTCGATGGGGCCGCACCCGTTCCCGATGATGGTCCGCGACTTCCAGCGGGTCATCGGCGTCGAGGCCCGGGCTCAGGTCCTGGCGGCGGCCGGCCGGCTGCCGGACGCGGTGCTGGCGTGCGTCGGCGGCGGCTCCAACGCCATCGGCATCTTCCACGCCTTCATCGGTGATGAGCAGGTCGCGCTGATCGGCTGCGAGGCCGGCGGGGACGGCGTCGCCACCGGGCGGCACGCCGCGACGGTGGCCGGCGGCTCGGAGGGCGTCATCCACGGCATGCGGACCTTCCTGCTGCAGGATGCCGAGGGCCAGACGCTGCCCACCCACTCCATCTCGGCCGGCCTGGACTACCCGGGTGTCGGGCCCGAGCACTCCTGGCTGCAGGACACCGGCCGGGCCAGCTACCGGGCCATCACTGACGCGCAGGCCATGCACGGGTTCTCGGTGCTGTGCCGGACCGAGGGCATCATCCCGGCCATCGAGTCGGCGCACGCGCTGGCCGGCGCCCTGCAGGTCGGGCCCGAGCTGGGCCCCGGCGGCGTGCTGGTCGTCAACCTGTCCGGCCGGGGGGACAAGGACGTGGATCTGGCCGGCCGCTGGTTCGGCCACCTGGACGAGGCCGGCGGCGAGCCCGGCGCGGCCGACGGCACCGCGGCCGCGGCGGCGCAGGAGGCGTCGCGATGAGCGCGGTCAGCGAGGCCTTCGCGCGCGCCCGGCAGCAGAACCGGGCGGCGCTGGTCGGCTACCTGCCGGCGGGGTTCCCGTCGGTCCCCGGCGCCATCGCGGCCGCGCAGACGATGGCCAGCGCCGGGTGCGACGTCGTGGAGATCGGCCTGCCCTATTCCGACCCGCTGATGGACGGCCCGGTCATCCAGGACGCCGTGCACCAGGCGCTGACCGGCGGCGTCCGCGTCGCCGACGTGCTGGCCACCGTCGAGGCGGTGGCCGCGGCCGGCGTGCCGGTGCTGGTGATGACCTACTGGAATCCCATCGACCACTACGGCCCCGCGGCGTTCGCCCGGGACCTGGCCGCGGCCGGCGGATCGGGCCTGATCACCCCGGACCTCACTCCCGAGGAGGCCGGGCCGTGGCTGGCCGCGGCCGACGATCACGACCTGGACCGGGTCTTCCTGGTCGCGCCCAGCTCACCGCCGCGGCGGCTGGAGCTGATCGCCCGGGTCTGCCGCGGGTTCGTCTACGCTGCCTCGCTGATGGGCACCACCGGGGCCAGGGACGCGGTCAGCGGCGACGCCGAGGGCCTGGTCAGCCGGGTCCGGGAGCACACCGGCCTGCCGGTCGCCGTGGGCCTGGGGGTCCGCGACGGCACCCAGGCCCGGCAGGTCGCGGGCTTCGCCGACGGGGTCATCGTGGGCTCCGCGTTCGTCCAGCGCCTGCTGGCCGCCGCCGACCCCGAGGCGGGGCTGACCGCGGTGGCCAGCCTGGCCGGGGAACTGGCGGCCGGGGCGCGCGGCGCTGCCGGCCCGTCCCTGGAGCCGGCCAGGGCTCGCTGAAACCCGCCGGAAATGTCTGGTTAACACCCGGGCCTGCCTGGCTATAATGATGAAACTTTCGGGTAACTAGTCCAGACGGGTCAGTCACCTAGTCCTTCCCGGCTAGGTTCTGTCAGCTAGCCAAGGCGGCTAGCTGACCCGGCGGCCCGGACCGCTACCCCGCAGCCACAACTGCATCTGCGAAACCGGCAGGGCCAATGTCGTCCCGCCCCCACCTGAAGTTCTGATGGCGGACGAGACGACTGGAGTGTTAATGGCACCTGCTCTCCACCCGGCCAGGCCGGGTCCCCGCAGCCAGGGCCTGTATGACCCGCGCCACGAGCATGATGCCTGCGGCGTCGGCTTCGTGGCTGACCTCACCGGGGACCGCCGGCATGAGACGGTCGGCCAGGCCCTGACGGTGCTGCGCAACCTGGACCACCGGGGCGCCAAGGGCGCTGACCCGGAGACCGGCGACGGCGCCGGCATCCTGACCCAGATCCCCGATGAGCTGTTCCGCGCCGCCTGCGCCTTCGCGCTGCCCGCGCCGGGCAGCTACGCCGCCGGGCTGGCGTTCCTGCCCGCCGACACTGCCGGGCAGCGCCACGCGCTCGCGGTTATTGAGGCCATCGCCGCTGATGAGGGCCTGGTCATGCTCGGCCGCCGGGACGTGCCGCATGACCCGGCCCACTGCGGCGCCGGCGCCCGCGCCGTGCTGCCCGCCCTGGTGCAGCTGTTCGTGGCCGGGCAGGCCGGCGAGTCCGGCCTGGACCTGGACCGCCGCGCGTTCTGCCTGCGCCAGCGCGCCGAGCGCGAGGCCAGCTGCTACTTCGCCAGCCTGTCGTCGGCAACCATCGTCTACAAGGGGATGCTCACCGCGCTGCAGCTGGAGCACTTCTACTGCGACCTGGCCGACCCCCGCTACACCTCGGCGCTGGCCCTGGTGCACTCGCGCTTTTCCACCAACACTTTCCCGTCCTGGCCGCTGGCCCATCCCTACCGGATGGCGGCGCACAACGGCGAGATCAACACCATCCGCGGCAACCGGAACTGGATGCGGGCCCGCGAGGCGCTGCTGGACACCCCGCTGATCGGCCCGGACGCGGCCGGCCGCGGCTTCGAGCGGCTGCTGCCGGTGCTGGATGAGTCGGCCAGCGACTCGGCCAGCTTCGATGCCTGCCTGGAGCTGCTGCACCTGGGCGGGCGGTCGCTGCCGCACGCGGTGCTGATGATGATCCCCGAGCCGTGGGAGAACAACGACCGGATGGACCCCGCCCGGCGGGCCTTCTACAGCTTCCACTCCGCGCTGATGGAGCCCTGGGACGGCCCGGCCCTGGTCGCCTTCACCGACGGCACCGTGGTCGGTGCCGTGCTGGACCGCAACGGACTGCGGCCGGGCCGGTACTGGGTGACCAGCGACGGCCTGGTCGTGCTGGCCAGCGAGGTCGGAGTGCTGGACCTGGACCCGGCCACGGTGGTGCGCAAAGGCCGGCTGCAGCCGGGCCGGATCTTCCTGGCCGACACAGGCGCCGGGCGGATCATCGAGGACGAGGAGGTTAAGGCCTCCCTGGCGGCCGAGCACCCGTACGCGGACTGGCTGCACGCCGGCCAGCTGCACCTGGACGAGCTGCCCGGCCGGACCCGGGAGCTGCCCGACAGCCGCGCCCTGCTCACCCAGCAGCAGGCGTTCGGCTACACCGAGGAAGAGCTGCGGGTCGTGCTGTCGCCGATGGCGCGGACCGGCGCCGAGCCGGTCGGGTCGATGGGCACGGACACCCCGCTGGCCGTGCTGTCGGACCGGCCGCGGCTGATCTTCGACTACTTCTCCCAGCTGTTCGCGCAGGTCACCAACCCGCCGCTGGACGCCATCCGGGAAGAGCTGGTCACCTCGCTGGCCGCGACGATCGGCCCGGAGACCAACCTGTTTGACCCCGGGCCGGCGTCCTGCCGTCAGGTCGTGCTGCCCTACCCGGTGCTCAGCGAGACCGACCTGGCCAAGATCGTGCACGTCAACGATGACGGTGACCTGCCCGGTTTCGCGGCGCACGTGATCGACGGCCGGTACCCGGTCGCCGGCGGCGGCGACGCCCTGCGCCGCCGCCTGACCGAGATCCGCGCCGAGGTGTCGGCGGCGATCACGGGCGGGGCCCGGTTCATCGTCTTGTCCGACCGGGCCGGCCCGGATCAGCAGCGGCTCGCGCCGATCCCGTCGCTGCTGCTGACCGGCGCCGTGCACCACCACCTGATCCGCGAGCGCACCCGCAGCCTGGCCGGGCTCATCGTCGAGGCCGGGGACGCCCGCGAGTGCCACCACATCGCGCTGCTGATCGGCTACGGCGCCGCGGCCGTGTGCCCGTACCTGGCCATCGACTCGGTCGAGGAACTGGCGGCCCGCGGGGCGGTCGACCTGCCGCCGGGCCAGGCCGGCGCCAACCTGATCCGGGCGCTCGGCAAGGGCCTGCTCAAGATCATGTCCAAGATGGGCGTGTCGACGGTCGCCTCCTACACCGGCGCGCAGATCTTCGAGGCGGTCGGGCTCGGCGCCGAGGTCATCGACGGCTGCTTTGCCGGGACCTCCTCGCCGCTGGGCGGCGTCGGCTTCGGTGAGCTGGCCGCCGAGGTCAGCCAGCGGCATGCGCGAGCCTTCCCGGCCCGCGGCGCCGGGCCCGCGCACCGGCGGCTCGAGACCGGCGGTGAGTACCAGTGGCGGCGCGAGGGCGAGCCGCACCTGTTCAGCCCCGAGGCCGTGTTCCGGCTGCAGCACGCCACCCGCAGCGGCCGCGCCGACGTCTTCCGCTCCTACACCGAGCTGGTCGACGACCAGGCGGAGCGGCTGATGACGCTGCGCGGGCTGCTGCGCATCCGCGGCATCGACGAGCCGGCCGGCGCCCGGCCGCCAGTCCCGCTGGACGAGGTCGAGCCGGCCGCCGAGATCATGAAGCGGTTCGCCACCGGGGCCATGTCCTACGGGTCCATCTCCGCCGAGGCGCACGAGACGCTGGCCATCGCGATGAACCGGATCGGCGGCCGGTCCAACACCGGCGAGGGCGGCGAGGACGCCCGCCGGTTCACCCCCGACGAGAACGGCGACCTGCGCCGGTCGGCCGTCAAGCAGGTGGCCAGCGGCCGGTTCGGGGTGACCAGCGAGTACCTGGTCAACGCCGACGACCTGCAGATCAAGATGGCGCAGGGGGCCAAGCCCGGCGAGGGCGGGCAGCTGCCCGGCCACAAGGTGTACCCGTGGATCGCGGCGACCCGGCACTCCACGCCGGGAGTGGGCCTGATCTCGCCGCCGCCGCACCACGACATCTACTCGATCGAGGACCTGGCCCAGCTGATCCACGACCTGAAGAACGCCAACCCGCGCGCCCGGGTGCACGTCAAGCTGGTCGCCGAGCCCGGCGTGGGCACGGTGGCGGCCGGGGTGTCCAAGGCGCACGCCGACGTGGTGCTGATCTCCGGCCACGACGGCGGTACCGGCGCCGCCCCGCTCACCTCCATCAAGCACGCCGGGGCGCCGTGGGAGCTGGGCCTGGCCGAGACCCAGCAGACCCTGCTGCTCAATGACCTGCGCGACCGGATCGTCGTCCAGGTCGACGGCCAGCTCAAGACGGGCCGTGATGTCATCGTCGCGGCCCTGCTGGGCGCTGAGGAGTTCGGCTTCGCCACCGCGCCGCTGGTGGTGGCGGGCTGCGTGCTGATGCGGGTCTGCCACCTGGACACCTGCCCGGTGGGCGTCGCGACGCAGAACCCGCAGCTGCGGCAGCGCTTCGCCGGCAAGCCGGAGTTCGTGGTCAACTTCTTCGAGTTCCTGGCCCAGCAGGTCCGGGAGTACCTGGCCGCCCTCGGGTTCCGCTCGGTGGCCGAGGCGGTCGGGCACGCCGAGGTGCTCGACACCGCGCGGGCCACCGCGCACTGGAAGGCGGCCGGGCTGGACCTCAGCCCCGTCCTGCACGTCCCGGCCGCGCCGCGCGGATCCCGGCACTGCACCGCCGGCCAGGACCACGGGCTGGACAAGGCCCTGGACAACACCCTGATCCTGCTGGCCGAGGGCGCGCTGGAGCAGGGCACGCCGGTCCGGCTGGAGCTGCCGGTGCGCAACGTGAACCGGACCGTGGGCACGATGCTGGGCAGTGCCGTGACCAGCCGCTGGGGCGGGTCCGGGCTGCCCGACGACACGATCGAGGTGTCGCTGACCGGGTCCGCCGGGCAGTCGCTCGGCGCGTTCCTGCCCCGCGGCATCACCCTGCGGCTGTCCGGGGACGCCAACGACTACCTGGGCAAGGGCCTGTCCGGCGGGCGGATCATCGCCGCCCCCGACCCGGCTGCCGTCTTCACCGCCGAGCAGCATGTCATCGCGGGTAACGTCATCGGCTACGGCGCTACCGGCGGGGAGATCTTCCTGCGCGGCGTCGTCGGCGAGCGGTTCTGCGTGCGCAACTCCGGCGCGACCGCGGTCGCCGAGGGCACCGGCGATCACGGCTGCGAGTACATGACCGGCGGCCGCGTCGTCGTGCTCGGGCCGGCCGGCCGCAACTTCGCGGCCGGGATGTCGGGTGGCATCGCCTACCTGCTCGATCCCGACCCGGCGCTGGTCAACACTGAGATGGCCGACCTGGAGCCGGTCGGGGCGGACGCCGGCGAGCTGGCGGAGCTGATCCGCCGGCACCTGGCCGAGACCGGCTCGGCGGTGGCCGCGCGGCTGCTGGCCGACTGGCCCGCGGCGGTGCCCCGGTTCCGCCGGGTCCTGCCGCGGGATTACCAGCGGGTGCTGGCCGCGGCGCAGCGGGCCGAGCGCGACGGGCTGGACGTGAACGAGGCCGTGATGACCGCGGTGACGGGCTGAGGAGGCGGCATGGCTGATCCGCGCGGATTCATGAGCACGCCGCGGCGCACGCCGGCCCGGCGCCCGGTCGACATCCGGATCCAGGACTGGCGCGAGGTCTACACCGAGTTCGCGCCGCGCGACCTGGAGCGGCAGGCCGGCCGCTGCATGGACTGCGGCATCCCGTTCTGCCACCAGGGCTGCCCGCTGGGCAACCTGATCCCGGAGTGGAACGACCTGGTCCGCACCGGCGACTGGCGGGGTGCGGCCGAGCGGCTGCACGCGACGAACAACTTCCCCGAGTTCACCGGCCGGCTGTGCCCGGCTCCCTGCGAGAGCGCCTGCGTGCTGGGCATCAACGCCGACCCGGTGACGATCAAGCAGGTCGAGGTAGAGATCATCAACCGGGCCTGGGCCGAGGGCTGGGTGCCGCCGCGGCGGCCCGCCCCGTCGGCGGTCGCGGCCGGGCGCCGGGTCGCGGTCATCGGCTCGGGACCCTCGGGCCTGGCCGCGGCCCAGCAGCTGACCCGCGCCGGGCACGCGGTGACGGTGTACGAGCGGGCCGATGCGCCCGGCGGGCTGCTGCGCTACGGGATTCCCGAGTTCAAGATGGAGAAGAGCCACCTGGACCGGCGCCTGGTGCAGATGCTGGCTGAGGGCACCGAGTTCCGCTGCGGGGTGGCGGCCGGCGCGGACATCACCGCGGCCCAGCTACGCGAGCGCAGTGACGCGATCGTGCTGGCCTGCGGCGCGACCGTACCGCGGGGGCTGCCGGTGCCCGGCGGCGACCTGGACGGCATCCACCAGGCGATGGACTTCCTGCCGCTGGCCAACCGGGTGGTCGCCCGGCAGCGCACCGCGGCCGGCCGGGCCGCGGCCGCGACGGCCGCCGGCGCCGGCGAGCCGGCCATCAGCGCCCGCGGGCGGCATGTTGTCATTATCGGCGGCGGCGACACCGGCGCCGACTGCCTGGGTACCGCGCTGCGCCAGGGCGCGGCGTCGGTCACGCAGCTGGAGATCCTGCCCCGGCCGCCCGAGCAGCGGCCGGCCAGCCAGCCGTGGCCCACCTACCCGATGGTCTACCGGGTCTCCAGCGCGCACGAGGAGGGCGGCGAGCGCGTGTACGCGGTCGCCACCCGGCAGTTCCTGGCCGACGCCGCCGGCCGGGTCCGCGCCCTGGCGCTGGAAGAGGTCGAGCTGGCCGGCGGCTCGTTCCGGCCAGTGCCGGGATCGGGGCGCGAGCTGCGCTGTGACCTGGTGCTGCTGGCCATGGGCTTCACCGGCGCCGAGCGCAGTGCGCTCGTCACCGACCTGGGCGTCGACTTCGACCAGCGCGGCAACGTGGCCCGCGACGCCCGGTTCGCCACCTCGGCGCCGGGCGTCTTCGCGGCCGGGGACATGGGCCGGGGGCAGTCGCTGATTGTCTGGGCGATCGCCGAGGGCCGGTCCGCCGCGGCCGCCGTGGATGCTTACCTCAGCGGCCAGACGGCGCTGCCGGCGGCGATCGAGCCGACCGCCGTGCCCCTCCGCTAGCGGGGCGCCACCGGAGGGGCACGGCCCGGCCGGGTAAACCGGCCGAACCATCCGCGGGACACGGGTAACGTCACAGATCATGTCGGTGGCCTACCTGCCCAGCCCCGCGCGCGGCGCCTGGCACCTCGGACCGGTGCCGGTCCGGGCCTACGCGCTGTGCGCGATCGCAGGCGTCGTCATCGCCTTGTGGCTGACCGACCGCCGGTACCGGCGGATGGGCGGGCCGCAGGGCATGATCTGGGACGTGGCCACGGTGGCGGTGCCGGCCGGGCTCATCGGCGCCCGCGCGTACACGGTGGCCACTAGCTTCGGCTCCTACTTCGGCCGGGGCAGCGACTGGGTCTCGGTCTTCCGGATCTGGGACGGCGGCCTCGGCCTGGCCGGCCTGTTCGCCGCGGCCGCGCTCGGAGCCTGGGCCTGGTGCCGCCGCTACCGCTACGCGCTGGCTCCGATGGCGCTGGCCGCCGCGCCCGCGCTGGCCGTCGGCCAGGCCGTCGCAACCTGGGGAAACTGGTTCAGCCAGCGGATGTACGGGGTGCCCTCGACGCTGCCGTGGGCGGTGGCGATCGCGCCCGAGCGACGCGCCAACGGCTACGAGAGCTTCTCCACCTTCCAGCCGGTGTTCTTGTACGAGTCGCTGGGGGACCTGCTCATCGCGGCGGTGGTCATCTACGCTGTCCGGCGATTCTCGCTGACTGGCGACCGGGCGTTCGCGCTGTACGCCGGGCTGTACGCGGTCGGCCGCCTGGCGGCCGAGATGCTGCGCATCGACTACTCGCCGCGGCTGCTCGGATCGCGGATCGCCGAACTGGAGATGCTGCTCATCGTGCTGGCGGCAGTGGCGTACCTGGCCATCTCGCGGGCTCGCCGGGGCCGGCCGGCGACGGGCCCGGCCGTGCCGGAGAGCATGGCCGGGGACGGCGTGCCGGGTCCGCCCGCGGCGGCCGGCGGCCTGTCCGGCTAGCTACCAAAGCGACCGAAAATGTTCGTTAAAAGAACGATCACGACCATGAGAACAACGGTCTAACTCTCGTCAATGACCCCGGCGGCCCCGCTGCGTGGCCCATAATCTTGCCTGGCGATCGCCGGATGCGCCTGCCCTGCCGGGCCCCGGCGGCGGCGCCCGGTGCACTCGTGGGCGTGCTCAGCAAATGAGTAATCAGGGGAGCAGCCACTTATGGCCGATGTCCGTCTCACGCCGGCAATCGAGTCGCGCGGCACCTTCGGCAGAATCAGCGCGCGGGCCTGGGCCGACCTGGTCACGCCAGGCCGGGTGATCGTCGTGCTGACACTGGTCGGGCTGGCGCTGCGGCTGTTCTACATGTCCCGGCCCGGCTACCTGACCGGGGTCACCGAGTACGACGACGGCTCCTACCTCGGCAGCGCCATCCGGCTGGTGCACGGCCAGCTGCCCTACAAGGACTTCGTCTTCGTCCAGCCACCCGGCATCACGCTGGTCATGACGCCCGTAGCGCTGATCTCCGAGCTGACCGGCACGGGCGTCGGGATGGTGCTGGGCCGCCTGCTGACCATCCTGGCCGGCACGGCCGGCATCGCGATGACGGGGCTGCTGGTGCGCCATCGCGGAGTGCTGGCCGTGCTGCTGGCCAGCGGGACCGTCGCCATCCACCCGGAGAGCATCGCGGCGGCGCACACCATCCTGGTCGAGCCGTGGCTGGTGCTGTTCTGCCTGGCCGGAGCGCTCGCGTTCTTCCGCCGGGACCGGATCGCCCGCGGCAACGGCCGGCTCGTCGCAGCCGGGCTGGCCTTCGGCTTCGCCGGGGTCATCGAGGCCTGGGCCATCGTGCCGGTGGTGGTGCTGCTGGCCACCCTGGCCCGTCAGCCGCGCCGGGCGCTGCGGTTCGCGATCTCGGTCACCGCCGGGTTCCTGATCCCGACGGTGCCGTTCGCGGCCCTGGCTCCGAAGAGCTTCTACAAGAGCATCATCGTGGCCCAGGTGGGCAGCCGGCCCAGCGCCGAGCGGGTCTTCGGCCTGTTCCGGATCCGGCTGATGATCGGCCTGTCCGACATCCTGCACCCGGCCAACCTGCTGGTCATCGGCGTCACCCTGGTCACCGTGGCGGTCGTGCTGATCGGCACGGTCGTGGCCTGCCGGGCCGAGCGGCGGATGCCGGCGCCGCTGGAGTGGTTCGCGGCCATGACCGGCGCCATCATGGTGCTGCTGTTCCTGTGGCCGCCGCAGTTCCACTACCACTTCGTCGGTTTCCTGGTGCCGTTCATGGCCATCTCGATCGCGCTGGCCGTCTCCGGTTTCATGGGGGTGCTGCGCGAGCGGGCCGGGGAGGCCCGGGCCGCGGCCGCCTGGGGCGCGCCCCGGGAACAGCGCCGGCTCGCCCGGGTGCTGCCGCTGCGCAAGATCATCGGGAAGCGGGATCCGCAGGAGGTGCTGCGCTGGGGGGCGTCGGTCCTGGTCATGATCGGGATCGTGGTCGGATCGGTGATCCAGGTCAGCTACGAGAAGAATCTGACCTCCAGCATCACGACGACCGAGATCGCCAACGTGCAGCGGGCCATCCCGCCCGGTGCGTGCGTGCTGGCCGACCAGGTCGCGTACACGGTCGTGGCCAACCGGTTCTGGTCGGACGCGCCCGGCTGCCCGGCGATCGACGACGGCACCGGGGTGAACTATGCCCTGTCCAACGGGCTGAACACCGCCACCGGTGCCGGCAACGTGCCGGCCGTGGAGAACCTGTGGCTGTCGGCGCTGGCCCGCTCGCAGTACCTGTGGCTGTCCTTCCACCAGGTCAAGCGGATCCCGTGGACCCCCAGGGTCACCGCCTACTTCCACCGGCACTACGTCCAGATCCCCCGCCTGGGCCCGGACATCACCGTGTACAGGTGGGTGCCCTCCGGCGGGACCGCCACGGTGCCCTCCGGGGGCACCGCCACCGCCACCGCCCCGTCCTAACCGCCGCCGGCCGGCGGAGCCGCCCCGCAGCCGGCCGGGCAGAAGGCGGGAACCGGCTGCCGCCCGCCATCAGCTGGCCAGGGGATTGCCGCGCTGGTGGCCGCCGATGACGCCCGCCTGCCGGACTGGCCGACTCGGTGCTCCGGCTCGAGGGCGGCCACCTGACCGCGGCCAGCGCCGCGCCCGCCGGCGCCGCGGGCTGAGCCCGCGGCCGTTTGTGCCGGGAGCGGGATTCGAACCCGCACGCCCTTTCGGGCAGATGCTTTTGAGGCACCAGCGTCTGCCGTTCCGCCATCCCGGCCTATATCGGACATTAGCCAGCTTAATCTGGCACCGATTCCGCGCAGGATCAATCTACTGGCAGACGGCTCGCCGCGGGTGGCGGCGCGGCCCGCCCGGGGCAGCCGCGGGGGAGTGGGCGCGACGCGGGGGGCCAGTACTTCGGTAATGTCAGCGCGTGAGCAAGTCGCTGAGCGTGGTTATCGCCGAAGACGAGGCCCTTATCCGGCTGGACCTGAAGGAAATGCTGGAGGAGGAGGGCTACCTGGTCGCGGGCGAGGTCGGCGACGGCGCGTCCGCCGTAGACCTGGCCCATCAGCTTCGTCCTGACCTCGTCATCATGGACGTCAAGATGCCGGGCCTGGACGGCATCTCGGCCGCAGAGCAGATCTCGGCGCAGCGACTGGCCCCCGTCGTCATCCTGACCGCGTTCTCGCAGCGGGACCTGGTCAAGCGCGCCAGTGACGCGGGCGCGATGGCCTACCTGATCAAGCCGTTCACCAAGGCTGACCTCGTGCCCGCCATCGAGGTGGCCGTCAGCCGGTACCAGGAGATCTCGGCCCTGGACTCGGAGGTCGCCGGGCTGCGCGAGCGTCTCGAGGTGCGCAAGCTCCTGGACCGGGCCAAGGGCCTGCTGCAGGCCGGCCGCGGGATGAGCGAGGCCGAGGCGTTCCGGTGGATCCAGAAGACCTCGATGGACCGCCGGCTGACCATGCGCGCGGTGGCCGAGGAGGTGCTGCGGGCCGGCACGGAGATCGCGCCCGACTCTCCCGTGCCGCCAGCCGGCCCGGCCGCCCCCGATCCGGCCGCGCCCGGACCGGCACAAGCTGGTCCGGCCCAGCCAGGTCCGGCCCAGCCAGGTCCGGCCCAGGCCGGTCCGGGATCATCGGGTCCGCCGCCTGCCGCCGCGGCCCGCCCGGCGCCGCCGCCGGGCTCCGCTGCCCGGCCCGGTGCCGGTGGCAAGCCGGGCCCCGCGACGGGAGGCAGGCCCGGCGGCCCGCAGTCCGCCGGGCAGCCCGGTCACGGGTCAGCAGAAAGCGCCCGGCCTGGCCCGGATCAGGCCGGGGAGACGCCCGGCTCCGATTCCTGAAACCAGTTCCCGGGCCGCGCACTGCGCCCGGTACGCCAGATCCGGTGCTTGCTTCCGGTTCTGGGTGCTGATCCCCTGGGCCGCGCCCTGAGGGCTTCGTGCCCTGCGCACGGGGTTCCGGTCGCCTGCGGGCCGCTTGCCAGCGGGTCCGGCGGTCCGGCGGGCGCCCGCCGGGAGCGGTGCGCCGCGCCAGGGGCATCGCTGCGGCTCCGTGGCGGCCGTCAGCCACCTGCCAGAGCGGGCCGGGCTGCTGCCGGCCGGGCCGGGCCGGGCTGGTGCCGGGCTGGCGGCTGCCAGCCACGCCGGGCTGCCGCAGCCGGCCACCCACCTCCGCCCGCGCCGCAGGCGCGCGCTGCGGGCGGCCCGGGAACAGTGACCTGACTGGCCACGCGGCTGTCCCGGGCCGGCTGCCGGCCCCGTGCCGGGCGCTGCCCCTGCGCCTCTGGCTGACGGAGCCAGGCAGCCGGCCGGGCCCATCTTCGCTGGCGGCCGGAGCCGAGGGCACAACCCCCCGGTGCTGCCCCGGCATCCCGCCGCCTGCGGCCGCTGTCCGGCTCAGGACTTCGCCTGCCAGCCAGCGGTCACGAGCCCTGGAGAACCTTTGGTGCCATGTCAGCCTTCCCCGGGCCGGCACGTTCTCTACTCGGCCTCTCCGGGCTCGGCCCACAACGGTAGCGATGCCCGGCCGCGCCGCGCAAAGACACCGCGATACGGCGGCCGGTATGGGCTAAACGTCCCGCGCCGCCGGGCGTGTCGCACCTTCTGCGCCGCTACCGCCGGTTTGCGCCACGCCGCCCGGCACGCCGTCGCGCAGCAGGCAGCTGAGCCGTGAGGTGCACACCCGGCGGCCCTGCTCGTCGCTGATCACGATCTCGTAGGTGGTCATCGTCCGGCCGCCGTGCAGTTGCGTGGCCACCGCGGTGACCAGCCCTGCTGATGCCGCCCGGTGATGGGTGGCGCTGATCTCGATCCCGACGGTGGCCCGGTCCGGGCCCGCATGCAGGGCCGATCCCA
Source organism: Streptosporangiaceae bacterium (assembly GCA_036490755.1). Lineage (GTDB taxonomy): Bacteria > Actinomycetota > Actinomycetes > Streptosporangiales > Streptosporangiaceae > DASUBV01. The sequence goes on along the minus strand of DASXDJ010000003.1, from coordinate 7,998 downwards.
GCGAGCCCAGGGTCTCGGCCAGCACGCAGGACGCGCCGCCATGCAGCAGGCCGTAGGGCTGGGTGTTGCCCGCGACTGGCATCGTGGCCACGACGCGGTGCGCGGACGCTTCCAGGATCCGGATGCCCATCCGGCCCACCAGCGTGTCCGTGCCGGCCTGATCGAACATCGACCGGACACGCGTCGCGTACTCGGCCGCCGCGCCGCCGGCGCCGTGATCGTCTTCCTGCACCTTGGCACCTCCGGGACGCAGCCTAGACGCCAGCAGGCGCCCGGCCGCGCGCGGCCGGTGCTGGCTGGCCGCACCCGCGCGGCCGGCATCCCGGCCCGCCGCTCTCGCTGGCTGCCCGGCTGCCCGACAGCCCGACTGCCCGGACGAGCGGGCGCCTGACGAGCCGCCGAGCGGGCGCCCGGACGAGCGGGCGTCCGCCAAGGACCACCGTCCCCCCGCAGGCGTCCCGCCGGACAGCGCTCCGCCGGGCCGCAGCCGTCGACCGGGGCCAGGTTCACCGTCGTCACTGCAGTAACAATGGGCGCATTCGTTACTCTGAGAACTTTGGACGCTTTTTATCTGAAGAGGATGACTTATCCGTTGTTAGCGTAAACAATTTGCCGAGTGAGTCCCGATTCAGGTGACCGGGACGCTGACACGGCAGGAGGCTTCATGATTAACCTCAGGTCGAGCAGGATTACGTGGGCTACACGGGTGGGGGCTGCTGGCGTCCTCGCCCTGGGGCTAACCGGATCGCTGGGCATCGGCCAGGCCGTCGCGGCCCGGACCACCTCGGCCAGCTGCAGCGGACCGACGGTGACGCGGCAGGCCTTCGGCAAGGCTTTTGACTTGTACGCGCATAAGAGGCTGCCGGTGTTCCGCTACACGCTGGCCAACTGCCGCGGCATGCGGGTCCGGATCCTGACCTACGGCGGCATCATCCAGTCCATCAATGTGCCGGGCCGCGGCGGCCGCGAGGCCGACGTCGTCCTCGGGTTCAAGACCCTGAAGGACTACATCAAGGAGGACAGCCCGCCGGTAACCGCCAATGGCGGCCCCTACTTCGGCGAGACGATCGGCCGTTACGGCAACCGGATTGCCAAGGGCACCTTCCAGCTGGACGGCCACACCTACACCCTGCCGATCAACAATGGCGTCAACAGCCTCCACGGCGGCCTGGTCGGGTTCGGCAACCACGTGTGGGCCTCGCACAAGGTGCGGGCCGGCAACGCGGCTGGCGTTCAGCTGCACCTGGTCAGCCCCAACGGGGATGACGGCGCGAACGTCGGCTGCAGCTGCACCGGCTATCCCGGCCGGCTGGCGATGACCGTCACCTTCACCCTGAACAACCGCAGCCAGCTGCGTATCCACTACCGGGCCACCACGAACAAGGACACCGTCCTCAACCCGACCAACCACAGCTACTTCAACCTGGCGGGCGAGTCCTCGGGCGCGACCTACAACCAGAAGGTCCAGATCAACGCCAGCCACTACACGCCGACCGACGCGACGCAGATCCCCACCGGGAAGATCGCCAAGGTCAAGGGCACCCCGTTCAATTTCCTGCGGCCGCACACTATCGGCTCGCGGATCAACGAGAACAACAAGCAGCTGCTGATCGCCCAGGGCTACGACCACAACTGGGTGCTCAACCACTCCGGCCCGACGGCGGGCGGCCTGCGGCTGGCCGCGCGCGCCTGGGACCCGCGCAGCGGGCGTCAGCTGTCCGTCTGGACCAGTGAGCCGGGCGTGCAGTTCTACTCCGGCAACTTCCTCAACGGGACGCTGGTGGGCATCAGCAACCACATCTACCGGCAGTCGGCGGGCTACACCTTCGAGACCCAGCACTACCCGGACTCGCCGAACCAGCCGAACTTCCCCAGCACCGAGCTGAAGGCCGGCCAGGTCTTCAACTCCAGCACCATCTTCCAGTTCTCCCACTAGGCACCACCCGCTAGCCGGCTCCCGGCCGGGAGCCGGCTAGCGGCCCGGCGGCTCGGGCAGGCGCGTGCGAGGCCAGCCGCCTGCCCGAGTCCCTGGCCAGCTAGCTCAGCCCCCGGCGGCCATCTGGCGAGCCGGGCGCCTGCCGATCAGCTCGGCCGGTGTCGGCGCCGCGGACTAGACTTCCCGCGTGGTGAACAAGCCGACTCCCAAGACCTCGGCGCCGGGCGCCCCGGCGGCCGGTACCGGCGACCGGCTGCTGCTCCTGGACGGCCACTCGCTGGCCTACCGGGCCTTCTTCGCCCTCCCGCCGGAGAACTTCTCGACCACGACGGGCCAGCCCACCAACGCCGTGTACGGCTTCACGGCGATGCTCATCAACGTGCTGCGCGATGAGAAGCCCACGCACGTCGCGGTGGCTTTCGACCGCAGCGAGCCCACCTTCCGGCACGAGCAGTACGTCGAGTACAAGGCCAACCGGCGCGAGACGCCCGCCGATTTCCGCAGCCAGCTGAGCCTGATCTTCGAGGTGCTCGACGCGCTCGGGGTCGCCCGGCTGTCGGTGGCCGGGTTCGAGGCCGACGACGTGATCGCCACCCTGGCCACCCAGGGGGCGGCCGAGGGCATGAGCGTCCTGATCGTCACCGGCGACCGGGACGTGCTGCAGCTGGTCACCGACGACGTGACCGCGCTGATGACCCGGCGCGGGATCAGCGACATGACCCGGTTCACCCCGGCGGCGGTCCAGGAGAAGTACGGCCTGACCCCGACCCAGTACCCCGACTTCGCCGCGGTGCGCGGCGACCCCAGCGACAACCTGCCCAACATCCCCGGCGTGGGCGAGAAGACGGCGGCCAAGTGGATCAGCGAGTTCGGCTCGCTGGCCGAGCTGGTTGACCGGGTCGGCGAGGTCAAGGGCAAGGCGGGCGACAAGCTGCGCGAGCACCTGGCCGCCGTGCTGCTCAACCGGCAGCTCACCGAGCTGGCCAGGGACGTCCCGGTCGGCGCAGGCCCGCATGACCTGCGGCCGGTGCCCTGGGACCGGGAGACGATCCACCAGCTGTTCGACACGCTGCAGTTCCGGGTGCTGCGCGACCGGCTCTACCAGACACTGCCCAACGGCATCGCCGGCGCGGCCGAGGCGGACGCGGCCCAGCCGGCCGCCGACGAGTACGCGGTGACCGCTGACCGGCCGGGCCCCGGCGAGGTGGCCGCCTGGCTGGCCCAGCACGCGCAGGCCGCCGGCCGGTCCGGGCTGGCCGCCAGCGGGCACTGGGGCCGGGGCACCGGCAGCCTGGAGGCCCTGGCCATCGCCGCCCCCGACGGCGCCTGCGCCTACCTGGACCCGACGGCGCTGACCGAGGAGGACGACCAGGCGCTGGCCGCCTGGCTGGCCGACGACAGCCGCCCGAAGGCGCTGCACGATGCCAAGGGGCCGATCCACGCCCTGCAGGCCCGCGGGCTCACCCTCGCCGGCCTGACCAGCGACACGGCACTGGCCGCCTACCTGGCCCTGCCCGGCCAGCGCAGCTTCGACCTGGCCGACCTGTCGCTGCGCTACCTCAACCGCGGGCTGAAGGAGGTCGAGGCCACCTCCGGCCAGCTGACCCTGGACATGCCCGACCCCGGCCAGGCCGCCGACTCGCTGGCCCAGCGGGCCAGGGCGACGGCGGAGCTGGCTGACGCGCTGGACGGCGACCTGGCCAGCCGCGGTGCCACCGAGCTGCTGGCCGACGTCGAGCTGCCGCTGGTCAGCGTGCTGGCCGAGATGGAGCAGTTCGGCATCGCGGCGGACGTGGACCACCTGGCCGGGATGTCGGCCAGCCTCGGCGGCGACGTCAAGGCGGCCGAGCAGGCGGCGTTCGCCATCGTCGGGCGCGATTTCAACCTCGGCTCGCCCAAGCAGCTTCAGGAGATCTTGTTCACCGAGCTGGGCCTGCCCAAGACCAAGCGGATCAAGACCGGGTACACCACCGACTCCGAGGCGCTGACCAGCCTGCTGGCCCAGACTGAGCACCCGGTGCTGGCCCACCTGCTGCGGCACCGGGACGTGGCCAAGCTCAAGTCCATCGTGGACTCGCTGATCCCGATGGCCGGCCAGGACGGCCGGATCCACACCACCTACAACCAGATGGTCGCGGCCACCGGGCGGCTGTCGTCCACTGACCCCAACCTGCAGAACATCCCGATCCGGACCGAGGAGGGCCGCCGGATCCGGCAGGCCTTCATCGTCGGGCCGGGCTATGAGTGCCTGCTGACGGCCGATTACAGCCAGATCGAGCTGCGGATCATGGCGCACCTGTCCCAGGACGCCGCGCTGGCCGCCGCGTTCGGCTCCGGCCATGACTTCCACGCCGCCACGGCGGGCAGCGTGTTCGGGATCGAGCCCGAGCAGGTGAACGTGGAGCTGCGCAGCAAGATCAAGGCCATGAACTACGGCCTGGCCTACGGCCTGTCGGTGTACGGGCTGTCCCAGCAGCTGCACGTCAGCGCCGACGAGGCGCGCGGCTTCATGGACGAGTACTTCAAGCAGTTCGGCGGGGTCCGCGACTACCTGCAGGAAGTGGTCGCCCGGGCCCGGACCAACGGCTATACCCAGACGATGATGGGCCGCCGCCGGTACCTGCCGGACCTGGTCTCGGACAACCGGCAGCGCCGGGAGATGGCCGAGCGGATGGCGCTCAACGCCCCGATCCAGGGCTCGGCCGCGGACATCATCAAGGTGGCCATGCTGGCCACCCGCCGCGAGCTGGCCGCGGCCGGGCTGAAATCGCGGATGCTGCTGCAGGTCCATGACGAGCTGCTGTTCGAGGTCGCGCCCGGCGAGCTAGAGGCGCTGCGCGAGCTGGTGGCCCGGGCCATGGCCGGCGCGTTCGACCTGTCCATCCCCCTGGAGGTCTCGATGGGAACGGGCCGGAGCTGGGCCGAGGCGGCGCACTGACCGCTGGCCCGCCGCCGGGGGGACGAACCGGTCACCGGGGCCGGAATGGGCACTGAGCTGGCCTGTCCGGAGCGCGCTATAGATTGACCCCTGGCCGGGCCTCTCATATGCTGAACGTCGCGTTGTGTTCTGTGCCGTCCGCCATGGCCGGGCAGCCTGAGGGCGGTCGCTCGTAGATCGCCGCGGTGATGCTAGCCAGGCGAGTCAAGTCTCACACCTTGGCCTCAAATGTCGGGCGTTTCGTGCACGGCGCACGTCCGCAATCCTGTCCGCATCCGGAGTCCACCACCACATGACGAGCAGCACCGAGGCCACCTCGACCCCCAAAGTAGCGGTCAACGACATCGGTTCCGAGGAGGCCTTCCTCGCCGCGATCGACGAGACCATCAAGTACTTCAACGACGGCGACATTGTCGAGGGCACCGTTGTCAAGGTCGACCGAGATGAAGTCCTGCTCGACATCGGTTACAAGACCGAGGGCGTCATCCCCTCCCGCGAGCTGTCGATCAAGCACGATGTCGACCCCAATGACGTAGTCAAGACGGGGGAGCACATCGAGGCCCTGGTCCTGCAGAAGGAGGACAAGGAAGGCCGCCTCATCCTGTCCAAGAAGCGCGCGCAGTACGAGCGCGCCTGGGGCACGATCGAGAAGATCAAGGATGAGGACGGGGTCGTCACCGGCACCGTCATCGAGGTGGTCAAGGGCGGCCTGATCCTGGACATCGGCCTGCGCGGGTTCCTGCCGGCGTCGCTGGTGGAGATGCGCCGGGTGCGCGATCTGCAGCCGTACGTCGGCAAGGAGATCGAGGCCAAGATCATCGAGCTGGACAAGAACCGCAACAACGTGGTCCTGTCCCGCCGGGCGTGGCTCGAGCAGACCCAGTCCGAGGTCCGCCAGAACTTCCTGAACACCCTGCAGAAGGGCCAGATCCGCAAGGGTCAGGTCTCCTCGATCGTCAACTTCGGCGCGTTCGTCGACCTGGGCGGCGTGGACGGCCTGGTGCACGTCTCGGAGCTGTCCTGGAAGCACATCGACCACCCCGGCGAGGTTGTCGAGGTCGGCCAGGAGGTCACGGTCGAGGTGCTGGATGTCGACATGGACCGCGAGCGTGTCTCGCTGTCGCTGAAGTCGACCCAGGAGGACCCGTGGCAGCAGTTCGCCCGGACCCACCAGATCGGCCAGGTCGTGCCCGGCCGGGTCACCAAGCTGGTGCCGTTCGGCGCGTTCGTGCGGGTCGAGGAGGGCATCGAGGGCCTGGTGCACATCTCCGAGCTGGCTGACCGGCACGTGGAGATCCCCGAGCAGGTTGTGCAGGTGGGCGACGAGATCTTTGTCAAGATCATCGACATCGACCTGGACCGGCGGCGGATCAGCCTGTCGCTCAAGCAGGCCAACGAGGGCGCCGTCGGCGAGGCGGCGGGCGACGACTTCGACCCGACGCTGTACGGGATGCCGGCGACCTACGACGAGCAGGGCAACTACGTCTACCCCGATGGCTTCGACCCCGAGTCGGGGGAGTGGCTGGAGGGCTTCGACGCCCAGCGCGAGGAGTGGGAGCGGCAGTACACCGAGGCCCGGACCCGCTACGAGGCGCACCAGGCCCAGGTGGCCGAGGCGCAGCACCGGGCGAGCACGGCGTCGGTCGAGCGCGAGGACCGGCGCAGCGACGCTCCGGCGCAGGGCACGCTGGCCTCGGACGAGGCACTGGCCGCGCTGCGCGACAAGCTGTCCGGCGGGCAGAGCTGACCACCGGGACAGATCCTTTCCTGGTCGCGGCGGGAACCCCTGCGGGGGTGTCCCGCCGCGACTGTATGGGCCGCCGCGCTCGCCTGCCCGTCCCGGCCGCCGACTACCAGGCGGGGTGACATGCTGCGGGTCGGGCTGACCGGCGGAATCGGCGCCGGCAAGAGCGAGGTCTCCCGGCGGCTCGCCGCGCACGGCGCCGTCGTGATCGACGCGGACCTGATCGCCCGGGAGGTCGTCGCGCCGGGCACGCCAGGCCTGGCCGAGGTGGTGGCCGCCTTCGGCCCCGGGATCCTGGCGCCGGACGGCAGCCTGGACCGGCCGAAGCTAGGCGAGACCGTCTTCAGCGACGAGCAGCAGCGGGCCCGGCTGAACGGCATCATCCACCCGCGGGTGGGGGCCCGGATGCAGGCGCTGGAAGCGGCCGCCGGCCCGGCCGCGATCGTGGTCCATGACGTGCCGCTGATCACCGAGAACCAGCTGGCGGCCAGCTATGACCTGGTCGTCGTGGTGGACGTGCCGCCCCGCGTCCAGCTGGACCGGCTGGTGCGGCACCGCGGGCTGAACCGGGACCAGGCCAGGGCCCGGCTGGCTGCCCAGGCCAGCCGCGCCGACCGGCTGGCCATCGCCAGCATCGTGATCGACAACTCCGGGTCCCTGGCCGAGCTGGACCGGCTGGCCGGCGAGCTGTGGACCGAGCTGCGCCGTCGCGCGGCCCGGCTGTCGGAGGCTCCGCCTACAGTGGGCACGTGAGGAAGTTTCCGCCCGTCCCGCTCGTTAGAACTCCCATGCTCAGTCCTGATACGCTCCGGCCGCCTGCCATTGCGCGGCCCGCGGCCGGCGCGCTCGCGCGGCCCGGGCGGGAGGCATCATGAGACCAGTAACGGACCTCCAGCGGCGGGTCGCGCCCTTCGAGGTCATCACCGACATGGTGCCGGCCGGGGACCAGCCCGCGGCTATCGCGGAGATGGAGGCGCGGCTCCGCTCCGGCGCCCGGGACACCGTCCTGCTCGGCGCGACCGGTACCGGCAAGACCGCGACGGTGGCCTGGCTGACCGAGAAGCTGCAGCGCCCGGCGCTGGTCATGCTGCCCAACAAGACGCTGGCCGCCCAGTTCGCCAACGAGCTGCGCGAGATGCTGCCCCACAACGCTGTCGAGTACTTCGTCTCTTACTACGACTACTACCAGCCTGAGGCATACGTCCCGCAGACCGACACCTACATCGAGAAGGACTCCTCGATCAACGACGAGGTGGACCGGCTCCGGCACTCGGCGACCAACTCGCTGCTGACCCGGCGGGACACGATCGTGGTGGCCTCGGTGTCGTGCATCTACGGCCTGGGCACCCCGCAGGAGTACGTCGACCGGATGACCAAGCT
>DASXDJ010000002.1:0-2558 GCA_036490755.1 Streptosporangiaceae bacterium | reverse complement strand
GGGCCGGCCGCCCGGCCCCAGCTGGCGGCCGCGCGCCAGGCCCTCGACCACGCCTTCGGACCGTTGCCGATGCACACCGCATCTGACCCGGGCGTCAGGGTCACGGTCGCGCCGGGCGCCCCCGGCTGGGCCGTGGCGGCGTGGCTGGTCTCGCACGCCGGCGCGTACGGCATCCGTGACATCAGTTACGGCGGGTACCAGTGGGCCGCCAGTCACGCCACGAGCGGCTGGACCAAGGTCGCCCCGGGCGGCGCGAACCCGGCCCCGGCCTCCGCCGTGGTGTTCGGCTGATAATCTGCGGTTCCTGGGGTCGGGCCCGCCCGTGCAGATGAAAGAGGAGCTCGGACGTGACGTACATCATCGCGCTGCCTTGCGTCGACTTGCTCGACAAGGCGTGCATCGAGGAATGCCCCGTGGACTGCATCTACGAGGGCGAACGGATGCTGTATATCCACCCCGATGAGTGCGTGGACTGCGGGGCCTGCGAGCCGGTCTGCCCGGTCGAGGCGATCTTCTACGAAGACGACGTGCCCGACCAGTGGAAGGACTACTACAAGGCGAACGTCGAGTTCTTCAGTGAGCTCGGCTCGCCGGGCGGCGCGTCCAAGACCGGCAAGATCCACGCCGACCACCCGCTCGTGGCGGCGCTCCCGCCGCAGGAGCAGGCGGAGCACTGAGCCCGCGGCTTCCCGGGCACGGGCTGCCGCCGTTTCCCTGGGACGCCCTGTCCGGGGCGACGCAGCGCGCGGCGGCCTACCCCGGCGGCATCGTCGACCTGTCGGTGGGCACGCCCGTCGACTCGGTCCCCCGGCTCATCCAGGATGCGCTGGCGGCCGGGGCCGACTCGCCGGGTTACCCGGCCACCTACGGCACGGCGGCGCTGCGCGAGGCCGCGGCGGGCTGGCTGGCCCGCGACCACGGGGTCACCGTCAGCCCGGACGCCGTGCTGCCGGTGATCGGCACCAAGGAACTGGTCGCCTGGCTGCCGACGCTGCTCGGCTGCGGGCCGGGCGACGCGGTGATCCACCCGGAGCTGGCCTACCCGACCTACGATGTCGGCGCGCGGCTGGCCGGCGCCCGCCCGGTGCGCGCCGGGGAGCCGGCCGGCGGGGAAGACGAGCATGTCCGGCTGGTGTGGCTGAACTCCCCGGCCAACCCGACCGGCGAGGTGCTTCCGGCCGGCACCCTGCGCGACGCCGTCGCGGCGGCGCGCGAGCGGGGCGCCGTGCTGGCCAGCGACGAGTGCTACATCGGGCTGGGCTGGGACGCGCAGCCGCTGTCGGTGCTGCACCCGAGCGTCAGCGGCGCATCGCACGACGGGCTGCTGGCCGTGCACTCGCTGTCCAAGCGGTCGAACCTGGCCGGCTATCGCGCGGGCTTCGTCACCGGCGACCCGGCGCTGGTCGCCGCCCTGCTGGAGACCCGCAAGCACGCGGGCATGATCGTTCCCGGCCCCGTTCAGGCGGCCATGACGGTGGCCCTCAATGACGACGGTCACGCCCGGCTGCAGCGCGAGCGGTACGCCGCGCGGCGCGCCCGGCTGCGGCCCGCGCTGGAGGCGGCGGGCTGGCAGGTCAGCCACTCGCAGGCCGGGCTGTACCTGTGGGCGCAGCATCCGGGCTACGACGGCTGGGGCAGCGTCGAGGTCCTGTCCGGCATCGGCATCCTGGTCGCGCCGGGCGACTTCTACGGCCCGTCCGGCACCGGCCACATCCGGGTGGCGCTGACCGCGACCGACGAGCGCATCGAGGCCGCCGCCAAGCGCCTGGCCGCGCTGGCCTGATCCGCCGCGCCTGACCGCATTGCCGGCCTCATCGCCGGCCGCGGCGGCTGTAGCCGCGCACCGTGGCCGCGCCGAACACCAGCGTGAGCCCGGTCAGCCAGGCCGCCGCCTGCAGCGCCGGGCGGCCGACCGGGCCGCTCAGCATCAGGCCGCGCACCGTGTCGGTGACCGGCGTGATCGGGTTGACCGCCACGAACGCCTGCAGCCAGCCGGGCATGCTCGCCGCGGGCACCAGCACCGAGCTGGCGAAGGTGAGCGGCAGCACGACCAGGAAGCCGGCCGTCTGGACGGCCTCGGGACTGCGCAGCCAGACCCCCAGGCAGGCCATGACCCAGCCCAGCGCGAACCCGAAGGCCAGCACCGCGCCGACCGCGGCGGCGGCGCCGAGCGGCCCGCCGTGGAACCGGAAGCCCAGCGCCAGTCCCGCCCCGACGTTGATGACCACGGCCCAGCCGGTCCGGGCCAGGTCGGCGGTGACCCGGCCCGTCACGACGGCGGACCGGGCGATCGGCAGTGACCGGAACCGGTCGATGAGGCCCGTCCGGAAGTCGGCGTTCAGCCCGACCGCGGTCTGCGACGTGCCGAAGGCGACCCCCTGCACGAGCAGCCCGGGCAGCACGAACTGCAGGTAGCGCGGCGCCGAGCCGGCGATCGCGCCGCCGAACACGTAGACGAACAGCAGCAGGAACATGAGCGGCTGGACCGTCAGCCCGACCAGCTGCTGCGGGTCGGTCAGCACGTGCAGCAGGTTGCGCCGGGCCAGGACGGCGCTCTG
>DASXDJ010000001.1:0-2078 GCA_036490755.1 Streptosporangiaceae bacterium | reverse complement strand
GTGTGCACCGAACCCGCCGCCAGCCGCACCGCCTTGGCGGCCCGGCCGCCCGCCGCGGTGAACCTGACCATCGTCGTGCCCGGCTTGATCGCCTGGTACGACGTGGCCGAGCCGAAGGTCAGCTCCCGGGCCAGGGTGTCGTGTCCCACGCTGACCGTGACCTGGGACTGCTTCACCGATGCCTGGATGACCCGGACCAGCACCTGCGAGCCGGCCTGCGCGGTCATCTGGTCCGTCAGGACCTGCAGCTTGCGGGCCGAGGCGGGGCCGATGCTAGCTACCGTGTAGTTTGCCCCGGCGCTCACCATGAAGCTGGTCGAGACCGACGGGGGACTGGAGGCCGCCGCGCCCACCGGGCGCATCGCCACCGTGTACTGGCCGGCCTTGACCGGCATGTACTCGGACACGCTGCCGTAGCCGTCGTGCATCAGCACGGTCGGATGCATTGGATTGCCGAACGGGTACAGGTAGATGTCCTCCGGCGTACCGGGCGAGAGGTTGGCGCAGCGAACCAAGCCCTGATCCGCGGCGGCAGCCGGCCGGCCAGCGGCGGACGCGGCCGGCGCCAGGGCAGCGGTGGTCCCGCCGAGCAAGGCGGCGAGCATCGCGAGCCGGATGAGCCGCCTGCCGAGCCTCATCGCTGCTCCCCTTCCGTCGCCCAGGGACCGATTTAACCAGAAAAGCGGGGCTATTACCGGGAACCTGGTGACGAAGAAGCAGTGCTGTTACTAAGAAATCGCGCCGGTCAGCAAACCGAGCGGGCCGGGCGCGGCGAAATCGATGCGCAGCCCGGTCTGGCCGCTGGCCAGCCGGACGGTGGCGGACTGGGCCGGAGCGTAGGGCGCGATCTGCGCGCGGACCATGGCCAGCGCCGCGGCCATCGCCTGGGCGTCCGGGCCGGTGATGGTCACCTGCCGGAGCGGGGCGTCCGTCAGCGGCACCCCGGGGGAGGCGCCGCCGAACGCGACCACCTGCCAAGAATGCTGCGAGGCCAGCATGGCGAGCATGATCAGCAGCCGGGAGTCGACCTCGCCCGCCTGGAGCTGCCCGGCGGCCTGGGAGCTGGCCTGGATGGTCTGGCTGTGCAGGAGCTGTGCGCCGCCGTTGCGGCGGGCGGCGAGGTCGGACTGGAGCGCCTTGGCGTAGGCGGCGGCCCCGCCCGGGGCGGCCGCGCGCACCTCGACCTGGCTGGCACCGGTCCCGAAGCGGGCGAGCAGTACCGGTGCGTCCTGGCTGACCTGGGCGGTACCGGCCGCAGAGGTCACCACCACGCTGGCTCCCGGTGCGGCCGCGGCCGAAGCCAGCGGGACCAGGCGGCCCGAGGCGACGCCGTCCGCGGCCAGCGCGGCGCACATCCGCGTATCGCACGCGATGCTCTGGCTGCTGCCGAGCTGCCCGGCGACCCACGCCGCGGCCAGGCCGCTGGCGGTCGGGGCAGCTCGGGCCGGGGTGCCGGGCCGCGCCGGGTCGCGCGGCGGGCTGCCCGGCGAAGCCGTCCGGGCTGAGGTAGTGGTGAGCTGGATGGCGCTGACCACGGCCGCGGCCGCGAGCACCACGGCGAGGCCGGCTAGCAGCGCCAGCCGCGGGTGGCGCATCCGGGGCACCTGCCGGGTCGTCCACAGGTGGATGGTGGTGGCCAGCACCCGGCCCCACGAGGGAGCCCGCGACGGCGCCGCCGCAGACGGCGTCGCCGGGGTAGCGGACCTTACCGCCACCCTCGTCCGGCTCGAACCGGCCACCTGCATAGGCAATCGCGCCCCGTCCCGTACGCCCAGTTATCAGAGATAGCAGAACACACACCAGGACGGTTATCTACCGGAATGTCTTATTGCATTCCTTACGCTACGGTACGCAGCGGTATCGTCAGGCGAGCCGGGCGAAGACCACGATGTTGCTGAGGTAACTGCCGATCGACCGGTCGAAGATCCCGCCGCAGGTGATCAGGCGCAGCTCGCGGTCCGGGACGGCGCCGTACACCGCGTCGGTGGGGAACTTGTCCTTGGCGTACATGTGGACGCGGGTCACCCGGAACACGGCCATCGTCCCGTCGGCCCGTCCGACGTAGATCTTGTCGCCCG